>NZ_JBIKSU010000057.1:0-12685 GCF_044348475.1 Daejeonella sp.
TTACCGATGGCGCTTTCATGACTTCAAACGCCTGCCAGAATCCATCCCTAACTTATATGGCATTCACAGCAAGAGCTTGCGATTACGCCGTAAAAGAACTGAAGAAAGGTAATTTGTAAAATATAAACATGAATGGTGGCTTGGTTTTACTACTGCCAGGATCTAAGTAATAATTTAATATCGTAATTATGTCAAATCAATTAAACCCCGTACGCGTCCTGGTAATAGGTTGCGGAAACATGGGCGCATCTCACGCCATCGCTTATCATAACACTCCTGGATTTGAAATTGTAGGACTGGTATCTAGAGGTAAATCTAAGGAAGTATTGAATGCCCGAATGGGAGCTAATTACCCATTATTTGATGATATGGATTCAGCAATGGCAGCTACAAAGCCTGATGCGGTTTGTATTTCTACTTATCCGGATACACATGAACGTTTTGCCGTTAAGGCATTTGAAGCAGGCTGTCATGTATTCATTGAAAAGCCAGTGGCCGATTCAGTTGCAGGTGCTGAACGTGTAGTTGCGGCTTCAAAAAAAGCAAATAAAAAATTAGTCGTTGGATACATTTTGCGTCATCATCCATCATGGGAGAAGTTCATTGAACTTACTGGTCAGTTAGGTAAACCTTTGGTAATGAGAATGAACCTGAATCAGCAAAGTGATGGAGCTATGTGGACCCTCCACCGCAACCTCATGAGTTCTCTGAGCCCAATCGTGGATTGCGGCGTTCATTACATTGATGTAATGTGCCAAATGACACGCTCTAAGCCGGTTCAGGTTTATGCAATCGGTGCAAGATTAACCGATGAAATTCCTGCCGATAACTATAATTATGGCCAGCTACAGATCCGTTTTGAAGATGGTTCTGTGGGATGGTATGAAGCAGGCTGGGGGCCAATGGTCAGTGAAACTGCCTATTTTGTAAAGGATGTATTTGGTCCTAAAGGATCAGTATCAATTGTTGCCAAAGATGCTGGTGGTGCAGGTAAATCAGCTTCGATTGAATCGCATTCTAAAACAGAATCTATATTGTTTCATCATGCCGATCTAGATAAAGATGAGAAATTTGCCAAAAAAGATATTCTGATCAACCTAGAAGATGAGCCTGATCATCAGGAGCTTTGTAACCGCGAGCAGCGTTATTTCTTGAAGTCTATTGTAGAAAATCTCGACCTTGCCGCCCATGGAGAAGATGCTGTAAACAGTCTACGAATTGCTTTTGCTTGTGATGAGTCCGTGAAGACTGGGCAAGTGGTGTCTTTGATTTAAACAGCTAGCAATAATAAATGATCTTTTAAATTTTTATAGTTTATGTCAATTAAAACAAATGAAATTCCGGTAGGTGTTATTGGTCTGGGCCTAATGGGCTGCAGTATCACAACTTGCCTATTGATGGCAGGACACCCTGTAGTAGCTATCGCTCCAATCAGTATCGATATGACTACCGCAGAATCACGGATCCGCAAGCATTTTGTGAAAGCAAAAGAGGAGGGTATGGTTACAGAAGATCCGGAGTTCTATTTTAAGAATCTGATCATTACAGAAGACTACGCTCAACTTAAGCCTTGTAAAATTGCTATTGAATGTACTATTGAGAGTGAAGAGATCAAAAAAGTAGTCTATGCTAAGATCGAAGCCGAAATTGCTGAAGATGCATTGATGACTAGTAATACCTCTGCTATTCCAATCAGTATTCTTCAAAAGATGACCAAGCACCCCGACCGTTTTTTCGGTTTACACTGGGCAGAGCCGTCTCATACCACCCGTTTCCTTGAAGTGATTTGTGGCGATGAGAGTGATATTAAAAAAGGTGAATACTTGTATGAGCTTTCAAATTACTGGAATAAAGAAGCTACCCTGGTCAGAAAAGATATCCGTGGATTTATTGGTAATCGCTTGATGTATGCCATGTACCGCGAAGCTTTTTATCTGGTTGAAAACGGGTACGCTACCGTCGAAGACGTAGACAGAGCTTGTCGTAATAACACCGGATACTGGATGACACTCGTAGGCGTTTTTGGTTGGATGGACCTTACCGGAGTACCTGCTTACCATAATGTTATGAAAGATCTAAATCCAACACTTTGTAATGATACCGGGATGCCAAAGCTGATCGATGATATCGTGAAAGCTGGAGGAAAGGGAGTTGCTAATGGCCATGGTTTTTACAAGTACACACCAGAAGAATCTAAGCTTTGGGAAGAAACATTTGCCGATTTCAATTATGATATAAGGAAACTGGCTATGAAATATCCTTTTGATATTGTGAAACAAAAGCTTGAAAAAATGAAGGATGATGAAGATAAAGGTGACAATAGCTAAAAAATGAAAAAGCTCTACGTGCCCTATATTCATGCAGTTGACTCAATCCAAATTGGCGAGATTTCAAGTAAGCTTGATCATGTGCATCAGGAGATCATCAACAACTCACCATGGGATGCATTCCCTTATAAACCCAAGGTAGCCTTTGCTATGGCTTATGGAGACAGCAATGTATTCCTCAAGTTTTTTGTAGAAGAAAAGCATGTCAGAGCGATTTATTCCGAGCCTAATCAACCGGTTTATAAGGATAGTTGTGTGGAGTTTTTTGTTTCTTTTGGGGATGAGCCCGAGTACTATAATTTCGAGTTTAACTGCGCCGGAACCTGTCTTTTAAGTTTTGGAGAGCAGCGTGCCAATCGTGAAATGACTTCTGCAGATCTGATCAAATCGATTGCGTTTCAAAGCTCAATTAAACCGGCAACAACAAACGATGCAAACATTGGATGGGAGCTTAGCCTTGCAATACCCTTTGCAGCTTTTCAATACCATGAGCTCAGCTCTATGAAAGGCAAAAAATGCCGGGCTAATTTTTACAAATGTGGAGATGATCTCCCTGAGCCACATTTTTTAGCTTGGAACATGATCAATACTGAAGAGCCCGACTTTCATCGGCCGGAATTTTTCGGAACCTTAGAATTTAATTAATACCTAATAATCAATCATAAAAAAAATAAAAAATAAACAAATGGAAAAGACAGAAATACAACATCCGGATAAGGCAGATAAAACATTTAGTACAGGTGCATATTCTGCAGGGGTAATGGTAGCAGGCGACTGGTTATTTGTGAGCGGACAGGCTGCCGTTGATTTTACAACAAGTTCTTTCGTTTTAGGAACAATTGAAGAGGAAACGCATTTAACTATCCATAATGTAAAACGCATTTGCGAAGCGGCAGGATTTACATTGGATGATATTGTAAAATGTACCGTTCACTTAAGTGATATCAAAGATTTTGATCGTTATAATGCTGTTTATGCATCCTATTTCACCAAGGTTAAGCCTGCCCGTACCACCGTTCAATCTGGTTTAGGTCATGGTATAAAAGTGGAGATCGATGCAATCGCATTTCGCCAGGGACGGTAAATTTAGCATGAAACTCAATTCGATTGTTAATATAGGTTAACCACATAGACACATAGTCTTTTTGCTTAAATAGGAGTGAAATATAGATTTCTAAAGGAATTTCACATAGTTAGAAGCCCGGCTTCCAGGGCTATATGTTCTATGCCCTAACATATAACACACTAAAACTATGTATCTATGTGGTTTTTAATTGCGACGTAAAGAAAATTTAGCTTTTAAATGTTTCTTTTACTTTTTAGAATAAAAAAATGACTGAAGAATCTGTATTTATTTTTGACTGCCACCTTGATCTGGCAATGAATGCAATCGAGTGGAATCGTGACTTAAAAAAAACGGTCTACCAGATACGCAGCCGCGAAGAAGGAATGACCGACAAGCTCGATCGGGCAAAAGGTGTGGTCGCGCTTCCTGAACTCAGAAAGGGTAATATCGGGCTAGTGGTTGCAACCCAAATTGCGCGCTACGTAGAACCGGGAAGTGCCTTACCTGGATGGAACTCTCCAGAAATTGCTTGGGGTATTTCTCAGGCTCAGCTGGCTTGGTACCGTAGCATGGAAGATCAGGGCGAGATGGTGCAGATCACCAATTTGGAACAGATGGAGAAGCATCTGGCCCTTTGGTTTGATAAATCATTACCAGATCATACTAAGCCGGTTGGTTATATTTTAAGTCTGGAAGGTGCAGATTCCTTTGTCAATATTTCCTATCTGGAAAAAGCTTATTCCTATGGCTTGCGTGCCTGTGGTCCGGCACATTATGGTCCTGGAAGATATGCGGCGGGTACAGGCATGACTGATGGGCTGACCGCACAAGGTAAAGAGCTGGTCAAGGAAATGGATAATTTGAACATGATCCTAGATGTAACGCATTTAACGGATAAAGGTTTTGAAGAAGCATTATCGATTTTTAAAGGACCTGTTTGGGCAAGTCATCATAATTGTCGTGCTCTGGTAAATCACCAAAGGCAGTTAACAGATGATCAGATCAAAGTATTGATAGAAAGAGATGCGGTTATCGGTGGAGTTTTTGATACCTGGATGCTGACCGATAATTGGGTGCGTGGTGTGGACGATCCTAAAGAAAGAGGAATTAACCTAGAGAAAGTGGTTGATCATTATGATCATATATGTCAGATTGCTGGTAACATCAATCATATTGCTATTGGTAGTGATTTAGATGGTGCCTATGGTAAAGAACAATCTCCTTATGATCTAGAAGACATTGCTGATCTTCAGAATCTTAAAGGCATATTGAGCAGACGTGGCTATTCAAGTGCAGATATTGAACATATTTTTTATAAAAACTGGTTAAGTTTTTTAAGAAAAGCCTGGGCCTGATCATGAAATTTAAACAGAAATTATTCTTGATAACATGACAAATCATGATAATTGGTATCAGTTTCAGAACATTGATGAGGTAGATACACCGGCATTGGTTGTTTATCCTGAACGAGTGCTGGAAAATATTAAACGGTTGAAAAAGACGGTTTCCGCTGTCAACCTTCTACGTCCGCATGTAAAAACTCAAAAGAATATCGAAGCCTCAAAACTGATCATCAGTCAAGGCATCAATAAACTTAAGTGTGCAACGATTGCTGAAGCCGAAATGCTGGGTATGTGTGAGGCAAAGGATGTTTTACTAGCCTATCAGCCTTTGAAAGCAAAATTTCTGCGCCTTTTGAACGTGATGGAAGCTTATCCCAAAACAAAATACTCTTGTTTGGTTGATAATGTTCAAACGGCACAAATGATTTCTGATTTATTCAGAAGCTCATCTTTTTATGCTTCTAATAAAGAACTCAAAATGCCTGTTTGTATCGATCTGAATGTGGGCATGAACAGAACCGGTATCAAACCTGCGCTTGCGTATAATCTTTATAAAGAAATTCTGAATTTGCCATCTCTGCAGTTTATGGCTTTTCATGCATATGATGGTCATAATAGGGATATGGATGTAGTAGAAAGAGCTGCTCATTGTGACCGCGATTTTAAAGAAGCTGAACAATTACGTGATCAAATTGAGCAGGAAGGCTATGATTTCCCGCTTCTGATTGCAGGTGGTTCTCCAACATTTGCTATTCATTCTACCAGAAGAAATGTGGAATGCAGCCCTGGTACGTTTATTTTCTGGGATAAGGGTTATCATGATGCGCTGCCTGAACAAGACTTTCTCTATGCTGCTCTGGTGCTTTCACGGGTTATTTCATTGCCTGATGAAAGTAAGATCTGTATTGACCTTGGGCATAAATCTATAGCCTCTGAAAATGAGCTTTTAAAACGTGCCTACTTTCTAAATGCTCCTGAACTTAAGCCAATTGGACAAAATGAGGAACATATGATTATTGAAGTAGGTAAGGGGCATAATTATAAGATTGGCGACGTGTTATTTGCCCTTCCTATACATATTTGCCCAACGGTTGCTTTATACGATCATGCAACAGTTATTGAAAATGGTAGAGCTTCAGGTAACTGGAAAATTATTGCGCGTGACAGAAAGATTAACTATTAAATAGTTTAACAAGATAATTTTTAAAAGGCAGGTGTAAGCGCTGAATGTAAACC
The DNA here is from genome assembly GCF_044348475.1 of Daejeonella sp. GTDB lineage: Bacteria > Bacteroidota > Bacteroidia > Sphingobacteriales > Sphingobacteriaceae > Daejeonella. Next base: position 5,973 of record NZ_JBIKSU010000057.1, read on the forward strand.
ACTTGCGGATTAAATAAGTATTCTTTTGATGGATTGATTTTTAATACATTTAAATATGTATAACATCAAAAGAATAGTAATAGCCCTAAAAATCAGAGAAGGTTTAGTCTTTCTCTCATTGCTCTTCCCTTTTTTATCTACTGCTCAGAATACTACTTTCCGAGCTGGTGCATCAACTGCAAACATAACCCCACCCCTGGGTTCAGGTTTAGTGGGAAACTTTGGTATTCCACCTCCTGCAAATTATGTCCACGACGAATTGCATGCACGTAGCCTTGTTTTGGACGATGGCACAACAAAACTGGTTTTTGTTGTGGTAGATAATGTGGGTATTATTCGTGAAGTATTTGATGAGGCCAAACGATTGATCTTTGAAGAAACAAAAATTCCTACTGCCCAGATTCTAATATCTTCAGACCATACACATTCTGCCAGCAGTGCCAGTGGAATTGGTGAGATTAGAGGTGGATGGAATGTCGGAAGTCCTCTCGATGCTTACCAGCGCTTTCTTGTCCGCCGGATTGCGGATGGAGTGCGCATAGCAGTAAATAATCTGGAACCAGCACGCATTGGTTGGGGTGCAGGAAATGTGCCACAGCACCTTTTTAACCGCCGATGGAAAATGAAAAATCCGGTAGTCAATCCATTCGGTGGCATGGATCAGGTACAGATGAATCCGGGGATCAAAAATCCGGAGCTGCTTGAACCGGCAGGGTCAACAGATCCTCAGGTTTCCTTCATTTCGGTACAATCCCTTAAAGGTCGCCCGATTGGTTTACTTGCCAATTATTCACTTCATTATGTAGGCGGGGTACCCAAGGATCATATTTCAGCAGATTATTTTGCTGTATTTGCCGACCGTATTCAGGAATTATTAAAAGGAGATCGTCAGGATCCTCCATTTGTAGGTATTATGTCTAATGGTACATCAGGAGATGTAAACAATATCAATTTCCGTGGTCCGGCAGAAAAGCATGAACCTTATGCCAAAATGCGTATCGTTGCCAATGATGTTGCTAACGAAGTTCTACGCGTATATCAGACCATACAATACAAAGATTGGGTTCCCTTGCGTGCGGCGCAGTCGGAACTGAAATTGAAAGTTCGCAAACCTAGTCCCGAAATGCTTGCCTATGCTCAAAAGGTTATTGCAAAGCCTGAGACAGAAACGCCGGTACACCGTCTGGAGAAAACCTATGCAGAACGAACGATACAAATGAATGGATGGCCTGAGAATATTGATGTGCTCATGCAGACCTTTCGTATAGGAGAATTGGGTGTAGCAGCTATTCCTTTCGAGGTTTTTACCGAAATAGGTCTTGAAATCAAAGCAAAAAGTCCTTTCAAATCTTCCTTTACCATTGAACTAGCAAATGGTAGTTATGGGTACCTTCCTACCCCTGAACAACATCAGTTAGGAGGTTATGAAACCTGGCTAGGTACAAACAGGGTGGAAACTATTGCTTCCCGTAAAATTGTAACTGAAATTCTTAAACTTTTTAACCAGGTAAAACAATGAAGAACTTACTAACACTAATTACATCCTGTTTGGTAGCCTTATCAACTATGGCTGCAGATGGACCTAAACCGGCACCTATTTTTAAAGCTGGATTTGCTGAGCAGGATATTACACCGGATATTGGTATGGAATCGCCTGGAAATTATGGAAAAGCTTATCATAAGACCTTTCATGACCCCTGTAAAGTTCGTGCCGTCGTATTTGATGATGGACAGAAGCGTGTAGCTCTGGTTGGGATCGATTTACTATTTGTAACCCGCCATCTGGTACAGGAAGTACGTGCTGAGATTCAGAAGCGTTGCGGCATCTTACCGGCTGATGTGATGATTGGCGCATCTCACTCACATTCATCTGGGCCGATTGGGATGGGCGAACCTGGAGATTTTGACAAAGCCTCACCAATGGTGAAAGATCTTGTTAATAATAACTCTATCGTATCTAATCCCGGATATACACAAGTCCTTAAAAAACAGATTGTTGATGCGGTTGTGCTTGCAAATGGAAATCGTGTAGATGCAAAGCTTGCCGTTGGGAATGGGCATGAAGATAAAGTTTCGTACAACCGTCGTATGCGGATGAAGAACGGAATGAGTTACTCACACCCGGGGGCAGGAAATCCTGATATTATTGATTACGCAGGGCCAATTGATCCGCAGGTCGGCACCGTTGGTGTATGGGATTTAAAAGGGAATTTGTTGGGCACTGTGGTTAATTTTGCATGTCATGCCACTACCAGTCCGGGTGGTATTTCAGCTAGTTGGATTGGATCCATGGAAAGGACAATACGCGGGGCAACTGGCAATGCAGCATTGCCGGTGGTTTTTATGCAGGGTGCTTGTGGGGATATTACTCAGGTTGATAACCTGACTAAATTTCAAAATCCAGGGGCTGAAGAATGGTGGGATATTGTTGGAGGCCGCGTGGGTGCAGAGGCTTATAAAACCCTTCTTTTAATTCGTCGTGGTGCAGGAAGTGAAATTCCGCTTGATAGTAGGCAGCGGGTCTGGACGGTTAAGCGTCGTATCCCAACTGCTGAAAAAGTTCAGAATGCAATGGAACTGGTAAAGGCAGGTTCCGAGAAATCGGGTACTACTGAATGGATTTTTGCAAAAGAGATTCTTGTATTGGATGCAATCATAAAAGCCAGACCATTAGTGGAAGTTGAAGTACAAGCCATACAGGTTGGCCCGATGGTATTCGTATCGAATCCTGCAGAATATTTTGTTCAGTACCAATTGGATATCAAGGCAGGAAGCAAATTTCCATTCACTTTTGTGGTTGAACTTGCCAATGGTATAACAGGTTATGTTCCAACTGAAGAAGCATTAGGCCCTAATGGTGGAGGTTATGAGACCCGTCTCACTTCATACAGTAACCTGGAGGTTTCTGCCGGAAGACAGTTTGCCAATACAGGTATTGAATTGGCCAATCAAATGATACCCGGTAAAGTGCCGTTGCCACCGCCACCGCCACCATTTAAAGCACCGTGGGCATATGGTAACCTACCGCCGGAATTGAAGTGACAAAGCGCAACAATCGTAAAGACATTTTAAACCGGTTCAAATGACAAAAAAATATCTTATTTCATCTACTTTCTTCTTGCTTCTGTTGATGAAATCGATACTGTTATCTGCAAGTTCATCATTTCAGACTGGTGAATTTAAGCTTGGTGCCGCAAAAACCGGGATGACTCCTCCTAAGGGGAGCATAATTGGAGACTCTTATGGTATCAGAGTCTCTGAAGGGGTGCATGATGAGCTTTATATTAAAACATTAGTTTTTGAACAGGCTGGAAAAAGGGTTGCATTTATTACCCTTGATGTAATCAGTTTGCCACACTTGCTGGTGATGAAGAGCAGAGCATTAATTCATAAACAAACAGGGATTGCAGTTAACAATATTATACTGAATGCTACTCATCTACATGCAGGACCGCAAATGAACCCCCTTTTTTGGGATGTTGTGGGAGGCTCAGCAAAGTTAAAAAGTCAGGAATTTGCTCATAAGCTGCCTGAACTTATTTTGGAGAGTGTAAAATCGGCAATTTCAAAAATTCAGCCGGTTCATGTTTCAATTGGAAATGTACAAGAGACCTCCATCAGTTTCAATCGGCGCTTTTTGATGAAAGACGGCACTTTCAAAACGAATCCCGGAAAATTGAACCCAAATATAGTGAGGCCTGCCGGGCCAATTGACCCTTCATTGTCAATGGTTTATTTTGAATCTCTTGATAAGAAGCCTGTAGCTATTTTGGTTAATTTCGCTCTGCATGTTGCAGTTGTTGGAGGCAATAATTTCTCATCAGATTTTCCCGGCGTGATGTCAAATTTGATTGGGAAGGTAAAAGGCGAAGAAGTAGTGACCGTTTTTACAAATGGAACTTCGGGAAATATCAATCATATTGATGTTTCAAATTCTAATCAGTTAAGCGGATTTGACGAGTCAGAACGTATTGGAACTATTCTGGCTGACCGAGTTCTTAATGCCCTCAATTCATTGCGTCCAATTCCAATTACATCCTTAAAAGCTACAATTCAAGCGGTTAATTTGCCGGTTTTCAAAGTTGTTGAAAAGCTTGAAATGATTTGGGCAAAGGATGTGATCTCAAAATTTGGAAAGCCAAAAGGCTCCGGATTTGCTGATGTAGTTAGTGCATGGAGAATTCTTGATCTGGTAAAATATCAGGGGGGACTTGATACGAGGCATAACTCAACTACAACAGTACCGCTAACAGATGACGGTTCAGCACTTGAATCCGAAGTTTCTGTAATAGCTTTTGGCGATCAAATCGCTCTGGTTGGCTTTCCTGGAGATGCTTTTGTAGAACTGGGTCTTGGTATAAAACTAAACTCACCTTTTCCATTTACAATCGTGAGTGAACAATCTGGAAATGGAACAATAAGCTATATGCCAAATAAAAAAGCATTCCCTGAAGGTCAATATGAGGTTAATAGTGCGAGGTATAGATCAGGAGGTGGCGAATCTTTGGTTGATGCTGCACTTGAGACTTTGATTTCAATATTTTACCATTAGATTGTTAGTTGTAATGAATTTTAAATCAGAAACACAACTTTAAATTATAAGAAATGAAAAAATCCGCAGTCCTTTTTAAATCCCAGTATCTAATTTTGTTTTCCATCAATAGGAATTATTTTTTGATGCTAATTGTGCTGATTATGACAACCTTTTCAGCCAATGCCCAGGATGCTTCCCGAAAAATTTTCAGAGCCGGTGCTGCTACTAGTAATATCACCCCGAAAATTGGAACATCCATTAATGGAAATATGAAGGATGGTACTGTCAAACAAATTCATGACGAAACACATGCTCGCTGTATTGTATTGGATGATGGAAATACCAAATTGGCCATACTTACTGTAGATCTTTGTATGATTTATAGGCAGGAATTGGATGCAGCTAAACTCAGGGCAAATGAATTAACCGGTATTCCTGTAGAAAACATGATGATATCCGCTATTCATACTCATTCAGGCGGGACAGCTTGTTCGGTCTTTCAAAGCGATCCCGATCCGGAATATCTGAAATTCCTTAGGGAAAGAATTGCTGATGCGGTAGTAAGAGCAAAAAATAACCTTGTGCCTGCACAAATTGGCTGGGCTGTAGGTAATGAACCAAGCCAGGTATTTAATCGCCGCTGGAAAATGAAACCAGGCAAGCCATTAATGAATCCATTTGGTACAGAAGATCAGGTAAAGATGAATCCGGGTATAGGTAATCCAGATCGCCTGGAGCCATCCGGTCCTACAGATCCGGAACTTCCAATTATATCTGTACAAAGTACGGAAGGCAGACCGATAGCCTTACTTGCAAATTACTCCTTACATTATGTAGGAGGAACTGGCCCAGGTGAAATATCTGCCGATTACTTTGGAATGTTTGCAGAGCGGATGAAAGGATTACTTGAGTCGGATAATGAAGGGTTTCCTCCATTTGTGGCCATGCTGTCTAATGGGACAAGTGGTAATATTAATAATATCAATTGGTTTGCAAATGAAGCCCCTCCGGCCATGCCGCCATACGCTAAAATGCGTCAGGTAGCTAATGTTGTAGCTGCCGAAGCTTATAAAACGGTTCAAACTATCCGGTATCAGGATTGGATTTCTTTAAGTTCTGCACAAACAGAAATTAATTTAGGGGTACGATTACCTAAAATGGAAGAAATTGAGCGCGCAAAAGGGATCATCGCTAAAGCAAATGGACCGGTTATGAATACAATGGAAGAGATTTATGCCCGCGAGACGATGTTGATCAAGGATTTTCCAAAACAAGTACCTTTAATTATTCAGGCTTTCCGTGTGGGAGATCTTGCAATTGCTGCCCTTCCTTGTGAAGTATTTGTTGAAATTGGATTAGATATCAAAGCAAAAAGCCCTTTCAAACCAACATTTACAACTTCCTTGGCTAATGGTTACAATGGCTATTTGCCTACTCCAGACCATCATAAATTAGGTGGATATGAAACATGGAGAGCCCGGTCGAGCTATCTGGAGGTGGATGCATCTACCAAAATCAGTACTGTTCTTTTTGGTCTGCTGAAAAAACTTAAAAATGAACAACCTTAAATTTTAAGTATTGATTTAAAAAAATGTTAATTTATTGGTTTAAGCAGTTGATAAAATAGTATATTTCTACTTTGAAAAAGTACTATCGTGTTATGCATTAAGCATTTATATTTAATTAGGGAATTTTCTACTACTATTTAATTTAACAAGTTTATGAACCTATTTTATTTAAAACGATATCTGATTTTTGGCTTGTTATTTATAGCATTTGCACTTACAATAGCTGCTCTTCAACCCGATCCGCGTTCTGCCCGGTTGAAAAAAGCGCTGGATAGTTTCCAGATTGAGCCCGGAATGCGCATCGACCTGATCGCTTCTGAACCTCTAGTAATTGATCCTGTGGCCTTGGTATTCGATGAAGATCGGCAGATGTATGTGGTTGAAGATCGTGGATATCCTGATCCTGCAGAAGGAGGAGCACCCACTCGTCTTGGACGTATCGCACTTTTAAAAGATACCAATGGTGATGGGAAATACGATAAGCGAACTAAATTTGCCACTGACTTAACTTATCCCAATGGGATACTTCCCTGGAAAGGAGGAGTGTTTGTTACCTGTTCGCCAGATTTATTTTATCTGAAAGATACCAATGGTGACGGTGTTGCAGATAT
>NZ_JBIKSU010000155.1:0-3111 GCF_044348475.1 Daejeonella sp.
TGAATTTCTACTTTTTATCTATTTTTTACTAGCCGTTATTGCCGAATTATATTTCAAGGATTTTGGATTTCTAATCTATCATTTATTAATGCTATCTGGTTTTGGCTTTATACTTTATTGTGCTTATGAAGAAAATTTAGGCTAATAAAGTATCAGAGAGAGATCGCATTAATAATATCATATTGAGTGATAATTTCGATATTACCATTTTGATCTTCAACTAGAACCGCCATATTTTCTTTATTAATTATGGTAGTAATCTTATCAATAGTGGTATTCAGATCTACAAAAGGGAAAGACGAAGTCATGATATCCTTAACACTACCAGAGCGAAGTGATGGATTTTCTAATACTGAATTCAATATATCACTCTCGGTTATTTTACCCACAATCATTCCTGTTTGAGTAACTGGAATCTGTGAAATATTCAATGATTTTATAGTATTGATTGCCTGCAAAACTGACTGCTCACAATCAATGGTAACAATTTCTTGTCTGCCTCGTTTTGCGAGGATTGATTTAGCAGTTAGTTTCTCATCAGCCAGAAAACCACGCTCCCTTAACCAATCCTCATTATACATTTTGCCCATGTATCTAGAACCATGGTCATGAAAAATAATAACAACTACATCACTTTCCTTGAGTTCATCTTTCAACTGCATTAGTCCGGCAAGTGCCGATCCTGCAGAATTACCAGCAAAAATCCCCTCTTTTCTGGCGATATCGCGGGTCATCAATGCCGCATCTTTATCTGTTACCTTCTCGAAGCGATCAATTATATTAAAATCAACATTTTTAGGCAGAAAGTCTTCTCCTATTCCTTCTGTAATGTAAGGATAGATCTCATTTTTGTCCATGATGCCTGTTTCCTTATACTTTTTAAATACAGAGCCATAGGTATCAATTCCCCATATTTTAATATCAGGATTTTGTTCTTTAAGGTATTTACCAGTACCTGAGATAGTTCCACCGGTACCTACCCCAACTACCAAATGGGTGATTTTACCTTCAGTTTGTTTCCAAATTTCTGGACCAGTCTGCTCATAATGGGCTAGAGAGTTTGACAGATTATCATATTGATTTGGTTTCCATGAATTTGGGACTTCACGCTCAAGCCTTGAGGAAACAGAATAATATGATCTGGGATCTTCAGGATCAACATTTGTAGGACATACAATAACCTCTGCGCCAAAGGCACGTAAAGCATCCACTTTTTCTTTAGATTGTTTATCTGTTGTAGTAAAAATACACTTATAGCCTTTTATTATTGCTGCCATCGCCAAACCCATTCCTGTATTTCCGGATGTGCCTTCAATAATAGTACCTCCAGGTTTAAGCTTACCACTAAGCTCTGCATCTTCAATCATTTTCACAGCCATCCTATCTTTAATTGAGTTACCAGGATTAGTTGTTTCGATCTTTGCTAAAACCGTTCCTTTAACATCTTTTGTTATGTTATTTAATTTAACCAAAGGAGTATTCCCTATGGTTTCAAGAATATTAGTATACCACATAATGCAAAAATACGGATTAAAGCGTGAAACAATAGATTAAATGCTAAAAGCTAAAGAAATACAACTATTATATTGCATATACCCAATAAACGATATTATATTTTAAAAATCAAGATTTTAACTAGTAGTTACCAATGGAAATTGGGTAAAAAATCGAGTCATTTTAAATTTTAGCAATCCTATAAAACTCAATAAGTTATTATCATTAAAATTTCAAATGCTTTACAGTTAAGCCATTATTTTTTAATTGTTTTAATGAGTCGATACCTATTCTCAGGTGTGTTTCAACATACTGCTCAGTAACATTTGAATCGCTTTCAGCTGTTTTCACTCCCTCGGGTATCATGGGTTGGTCTGAAACCAATAATAAAGCTCCTGTTGGGATTTTATTTGCAAATCCAGTTGTAAAAATTGTTGCAGTTTCCATATCAACCGCCATTGCTCGTAACGTTTTTAGATATTTTTTAAAACTTTTATCATGCTCCCAAACCCGGCGGTTGGTCGTATAAACAGTTCCAGTCCAATAATCACGAGAATGATCGCGAATGGTTGTTGAGATTGCCTTTTGCAAAGCAAATGCTGGTAATGCAGGAACTTCTGCAGGAAGATAATCATTAGACGTTCCCTCACCTCTTATCGCTGCTATTGGTAGGATCAGATCACCAATCTTATTCTTTTTTTTCAGCCCTCCACACTTTCCTAAAAACAAAACTGCCTTTGGCTGAATAGCAGTCAACAGATCCATCATCGTTGCCGCCATGGGGCTACCCATTCCAAAATTGATCAATGTAATCCCATTAGCCGAGACACTCTGCATGGGTTTATCTAATCCAATGATTGGCGCATGATCATGCCATTCAGAAAACAGGTTGAGGTACCTAGAAAAATTGGTTAATAGAATAAATTTACTGAACTCGGTTAAAGGCCGACCCGTATAGCGGGGCAGCCAATTATCAACAATATCCGATTTATTTTTAAGTCCTGATTTAACGGGAGTCTCAACTTCATTGGTCTTCTTTTCTGATGCTGTTTCCTCTACTTGAATTACTTGTTTCTTATTCATTATTCATTTTTTTAGCTTACAAAAAACCCCGATTAAATCGGGGCTCATTTATGCAACTTTAAGTTTTGTTAGATCAGATTTTTCAAATTTATCTTTGGCATAATCGAGTGTGATATACAACTCTTTTCCTGTTTTACCAGAGGGTGTTTCATACATTGCATCGATCATAATTGCTTCACAAATAGACCTTAAACCTCTAGCTCCAAGCTTAAATTCCATTGCTTTATCTACAATGAATTCCATGACATCTTTTTCAAAATCAAGATTCACGTTTTCGTATTCAAACAACTTTTTATATTGCTTGATTAAAGAATTCCTTGGTTCAGTTAAAATACTTAATAAAGTATCCCTATCCAATGGGTTCAGGTGAGTAATAACCGGAAGCCTTCCTATTAATTCAGGAATAAGCCCGAATGACTTCAGATCCTGGGGAGTAATGTATTTGTATAGGTTTTTGAGGTCAATCGTAAATTCATCTTTTTCAACCTTATATCCAACTGTTTGAGTTCGAAGCCTGTTTGCGATCTTCTTTTC
>NZ_JBIKSU010000058.1:0-12316 GCF_044348475.1 Daejeonella sp.
TTTAGAGCTACGATTAAAGCATTGGTTCCATTGCTAACGGTAAGGCATCGTTTGGCATCATTAGTTTTAGCCCAAAGCGCTTCAAATTCATTTACTACTGAAGCTCGTGACCATATCCCACTTCTTAAAACCTCAAGAACTCTTTTTTCATCAGTTTCAGGATTCCAAATTGGCCATTTAATCCACTTTGCGGCATTCCATGCTGATGGCCCCCCAAGTATAGCGGGCATAGCCGAATGATCCAATTGAGCTGCAATTAGAGATGGAGAAATGCCTAAAGTCAATGCCGTTCCTATTCCAGCTACTGATGTTTGTTTTAAAAATTGACGTCTCGATGGATCACTATTTTTGTTTTTCATGACTCTATATTTTCAATTTATACTATTCAGAAATGGAATGTTGTATATGAAATGATTAACGTTTACGTACCCGAAAATATAAAATATATTCAAGGAAACAATAGCGTTTAAAAATAATCTAGTGTTAAATTGATTTTAAAATTGATTTATATATCAAAATTTCAATTTGAATTGAATTATTAAAATGTAAAAAAAGACCTATTCAATACTAATTATTTCTCAATAACCACACCAATCATATCAATACCTACTCCTGCTTTTATTGCCCCAACATCTTTAACCATCGCTTTTGAAGCTGCTGGCGGACGCTTTGGGTCATAATACTGAGGACGAATCGCATTCAATGCTGCACTATGAAGATCATTACTAACGTAATAAGTGGCCTTTAAAAGATGTTTCAAATCACTTCCTGATTGCTTCATGATTAAATCGAGAAAATCAAATATATCAATCAACTCTGACTTAATACCTCGCTCAGTATTTCCATACAAACCTGAAACATATACTTTACTGCCAAAATTTACTCGGGTTACCTTAGTATAAACAGGAGAATGTACCATGCCCTTTGGTGTTATGAAATCTATTTGATCATTAGATTTACTTAATGTTCTATTTGAGGATGCAATCAATTCAATTTCAATTAATGGATCTTTACTTAGCCACTCTACATTAACAAGAGGAGGAATTGTACCACCCTTAAAAAACTCTGCCATTACATTCTGAACGATACTCAAATCAGCTATTGGGTTAATAAAAGATTTAATCTGAACAATGTCTTTTTTTTCAAGACCAAGAAAATGAAGTGTTTCTTGTAATTGATTAAGGGTATTGAGCGTTGATTCAGCTAAATTACCTTTTGCGGCCTGCCCTGATACATAAACAACCGGACCAGACGGCAAAATTGATACTTGTACAGACCCAAAATTCAAATATTTTACAAAATTATCAGAGGAATTGGAAGAAACAGCAATAGCATCTATAGAAACAAGAGCATCCGGATAACTTAAATTGCCAGTTACATAACTAACGGCTGGCAGTTTGCCAGATTGGAATCGTTTGCTGATCTGGGTTTGAATTTCAGAAATTTGAGAAGTATTTTTTAAGTAGATGTTTAATTTAACAACTTGCTCTAGACCTGAATCAGCAACATTTAGGGCTTTAGAAAGATTACCAAAAATTTGTCCAAGCTGTTTTTGAAGTTCACCTTTGAAAACAAATTTACCTCGTTTATCTAAAGAAAAAATTTGAGAGGTATGAGCAAGCGGAACATTTTTTACAATTACTGCATCTGAGCTACCTTTAAGCCTAGAGGTTTGAGCATATTGAATATCAGGGCTCTGCCCCCACGAAGCAAGACTTCCAAAAATAAAAAATAAAAGAATTGATCTTTTCATTAATAAAACAATACCCTATGAAAAAATAAAAAATGTGATGTGATTAGGCTTAATTATTTATAGGTGCCCAATATGCGCAATATCCATCAGGGCGTACTGGCCCTTTAAACAACATACATCCACCACAAGGCTTATCCTTGGCTGGAGGCAAATAAAGCGTACAATTACTGCAATGGCTATCTGGTATTGGTGTTTTAGTTACATAAGCAAGTTTTTTTCGCTTTTCTATTTCTTCAGCACTAACTCCTGATAGATTATCACATTGATTTTTCTGAGCAGGTTTAACGGCTTTCTTTGGAGGCTGCTGATTAGATGAACTCGATTGAACAAGCTCTTTAGCTACAGCGCTTAAAGAAGTATAACTAAGTACAAAGCCGGCTCCTGCAAGTATTGAACCTGCCTTCAAATACTTGTGCAAAAAGTTTCTTCTTGAATATTTATTATCTTTCATTTGACTCGTATCTTTTACTATTAGAAACTATATCTATTGGTTGCACTAAATTTTTATTGCAGTTTTCTCAATAATTCAAATGAAGCTTTTATTTCAGCTTCAGAATTCATATTTAGCTTTGCTGCTGTTTCTTTCCATGCTTCATTCTTATTTAAGCCCATTTTAAGACCTTTTAATGCCGAAGCTTGCAAATTTGATCCATTCATTGCTGGAACAGACATGATATCTAAGTAAGCTAAAAACTGTGTTTTATTATGTCGGGCAGCTATAACATTTGAAAGATCTTGCAAGAAACTAAGTTTCCATGGCTCTACAGTTTGAAAAAACGAATTTTGTTGAACGAGTGCTTTTAAAAGCTCTGGCGTAGAACCTGCTTCTGAACTTAATACAGCGCTTCTGAACCAATCATTTTGACCTTGTTTCTGAATGATTTCTGAAAATGCAGAGATTATTTCCTGACCTTTAAATTCTCCCAAACTTAAAGCTGCCTGAAGTGCTACTCTTTTTGAAGGGTCATTAATTAATTTAAGTACCAAAGGAAGCGTTTCTGGATAGCGTTCTGCCAAAATTAATGCATTTTCACGTACTCCTGGAGATGAATCTTGCAATCCTATACTAATCACAGATGCATTTAATGAGTTTAACCCTTCAAGTACGTACAGTAAATGCAATCTTGTTCTTGGATCTGTACTAGTACTAACTAATTTATTAACCATTGGAACAATAGACTTATCCTGACGCTCAAGAAGTAAACGTTGAGCGTGAGTACGAAACCATCCATTAGCATGAGATAAATATTCAAGTAGTTTTACACTCGATGCATCCTTCAGGTTGACCGATACATTTTTATAAGTACTGTTATCAGGCAAAACACGATATATTCTACCCATATCACTTCCAGCCATGAAATCCATATCAGCTTTCAGATCATCAGGAATAGAAACAGGAGTTTCAATATGTTGCCTATAGTAATCAAGAATATATAAATAACCATCAGGACCCACTGAGAACGTTACTGGACGGAACCAGGTATCTGTAGAATAAATAAATTCTCTATCCTTTTCATTATCAGGACGTTTTGCAACAAGAACCGGACTAGTTTCACTCGGACTAAGAATATCTCTGTGCACAACGTGTCCAGAAACATCTGAAGTAAAAATATTACCGTAGAATTCTTTAGGCATGGCATCACCATTATAAACAGTACTACCTGAAGCTCCGCTAAAACGATCTTCTGCATATTCAATTCTATTCAGATTCGATTCTTTATATGCTTTATTTCTGCGGGCGCTTCTTTCAGCACGCCAATACGGAGGTGGAGTTTCCTGAAACATAATCTCTTCATGATCTGTAACAGTAACATTAAATTTCGATGTTGGAAGAAAAGCATGTCTATGGGTATATCTCCATGGAATTACAGCTTGTTGTAGGTGTATTGAATTCTGTGTAAAAAATCGATGCCCATAGTCATCAATCGTTTGACCAAATTGCCCAGGACCAGTTTCCAGCTCAAAAACATTCCGGTCCATTCTAAAACGAAAATCAGCACCTCTCACTTCTAAAGGTGCAGCATCTGGAGTTTGTCTAAGGGTTACTTTTCCACTTTGACCTGAGTTATTCGCATAAATCCAATTATCAACGCCTAATTTTAAACTAGTTACCTGCGCCTCAGAGTTATTTTGAAAAAATCCAGAAAATAAAATTTCTGATGAATCTGACTTGCCATCACCATTGGTGTCTTTAAGATAGATTATATTAGGTGCTGCTGTCACTATTAGTCCACCTTTCCATGGCAGCATACTGGTAGCTTCAGTAACATTCTCTGCAAAAATTATTGATTGATCTATCTTTCCGTCTCCATCTGTATCCTTAAGTATACGAATACGTCCATGACCTTTACCTGGTTCCACTTCATATGGATAATCGGGCATTTCAATTACATAAGCATTTCCTTGTTCATCAAATTCGAGAGATACTGGATCAAAAACATGAGGTTCAGATGCAAATAATTGAACTGAAAAACCATTGACAATGTTTAATTTTTTTAAAGATTCTTCAGGGCTAAGCGGACCAGCATAGCGTTGCGCCAGGCTATCAGTTACTAAGAGGATAAATGGTAATAATAATAAGGCTTGTGTAGCTTTGAGACGAGTATTCATTCTTTTCTTATTTAAATAGCTATGGTAATAAAAAACAATTTTATTGCGATTAATAAATCAATTGGTTCATTTATTAAAAAACCAATTAATCAAAACAAATTAATCAATAAAAAATTGAATCTGTATCGATTTTGTGTTTATATATTTCAAATATACATTTAGAAAACTCTTTAAAAAACAATACGGTTACGTACCCGAAATTATGACATAAAAACGGCAAAATAAAATTTATTTTAATTCAAAAATCAGTGGGTATCGATACTATATTTTTAATAAAATAAGTCTGAATAATTAGCTATCCACTAAAAAATTATGGCTTTTGAATAAAAACAGTAAACTTTAGTTGACCTGTGTATTCATCGTGTGGAAAGGTGAGAAATTTCAATTTACCATCTTTCTCAATAATAAAACCAGGATCATCAACCAATTCAAGTGTTTTACCTAATGACTTGGCAACTTGATAATAACGTGTACTCCCATTTGGTAGATCTATTCGTATATAATTTACCATGGGAACTAACCTATCTAATTCCAAAGTCCATTTATTTCCTTCATTAATAATTCCAAGTAAGTTACCAGAAAGCTCATTTCCAGATTGATAGGTCCATCCTGATCCTGAAACAACTTCAACCTGATTGCCTTTTATCGAAATTCGATCTTCAAACATCAATCCATTTAAAGCGTATTTTACCCGGTATGAATCACCATCAGACTTGACTGATTCTATCCATGGTTTCTCATTAAATGGTTCATGAACAGTCACAAAAGATGATTTGCCACCTGTATGTCTTTGCATTAAACCCAGTCGCATAAAATCATCCAATTTATTATCATTCTCACCTGCAAGTCTTACTGATGGAGAACTGAAAGTAAATATTTCTGAGCCCGCGGGTAGAAAATTATGAGTTCTTAATCCTGATTTTTCATACCGCCATGTTGCAGTCCAAGGTTTACTGGTTTTCCCACTTTTGATATTTTTTAAATAGGAATAAGCATGAATACGCTTGCCTTCAATATCTGAATCATACTGATTTTTAGGAATATTGATACCTCCCCAATCTGGAACAAGAGTTTTTACCTTTGTTTCAATTGAAATACTAGTTTCCATTTTCCCTTCTTGTTCACACATTCCGTGCAAGAACCAGTCATGGGTATTCCCTCCTTCTACATCAAAACGATCAATCACGTAATCGCGACCTTCGGCTGCATGAACCATAATGAGCCTTCTTCGGTATGTACCTGCAACGGCATATGCCGGAGAGGCATCCACATCAATCACTTTTACATTCTCATTCTTATCATCGTAAAATTTAAGGTGTCCGGTAACAGGATTTTTAATTGATCCAGCATCTTGTGCTTTTTGATCTATAACCACTGTATTGTGAGAAGCAGTATGAAGTGTCCATCCCCTATATTTTGAATGGGTATAACCGATATCTGAAAGCAATTCTTCTCCTTTAGCAAATAAAATAAGAGATGCATTATCATAGTGAGAATGACCATAATTACCGCTCCAGTTTAAGTTAACTACTATTTGCTCAGTCCCTTTGCCATTCCCCAAAGCCGCATTTCCAAGTGAAGACCATAAATGCGAAACAGAATTATCAGTATTTTTAGCATTCACATTTCTGGTTGCCCAAGTATCGTTAATGGGAATCTTTCGTCCATTTGGCAAAATAGCTTCTTGAGACACCTGTAAAGCTTTGGTATAAAATGGCATTTTATTGGTCAAATCCAGATTGTCAAATCGATTTGTTACGTATTCTGGAGGATCTGAATATCCATGAGCAGCAGAAGCCACACTTTTTAATCCACCAATTGTTTGATCATGGTATGAAGCCGTTCCTTCTTTCCACCATCCATCAGCAAAAAAACCAAGTTTCAAAAATTCAATAAATCGATTAACCCCGTCATGAACCATCTCTGGTTTATTAATTATCCTTCCAAGACGAACCATATCCCTGTACATTCCGGGCGACATATTAGTATATAATTCAGGATTTGCTGCAGTAAATTCATATCCTAAAATAAGCAGATCTTTTACGATCCTTTTATCTGTTTCAGTTCCAATAAAAGTGTCCATTCGCTTCCAGTCATATCCATTTTTCAAAAATTCATAGACGTTTGCCATTTGAATTGGGATATCACCATAGGCCCACCAATTCCATTTAGCACCGCGATAAGGAACCAATCCTTCATAAGGCCATTTTTGATCAGCAGGGAAAAATTTCTTTGCCGCGCTTGGATAATCATATCGTACTGCATAATCAGGAAATAATTGGGCAAATCGACCTGCAATAACTGCAGCACGGTCACCATAAGCATTGTCTTTTGTCAAAGAATAAATTTTGGCTAATCTTTCGCCGTTCTGCTGTATCCATTTCCATCGCTCAAACCAGCTATTTGCTTCATAAAAATATTGATTACCCTGGGCATTTTGATGATAACGATACACCTGTTTAGCACCACTTGGAGCTATAATTACCTTTTCATGATTTTCAGGATATTGCTCATTTGGAAACACCATGTTACAATAATTGCATTTCAACTTATTCCCAAATTCGGGTTTCCAGCTTAACACATTCATCTCTTGAGCTCCCCCATTACAGTTCGGGCAACCAATAAAGTAGATGCCTGAAGCTGTTGGAACCAAAGCTTTCACTTGTTCAAGAGACAGTTGAATAAACGGATCTACTTCCCGTTTTAATGCCGAGATATCCGGAACGGTTTTCTGCAATTGTTGAGCATAAATACCATGTACCATAAATGGTATCAAAAATGTGATAACCAATAAAATCCTTTTATACATCATCATAAATTTATAGCGTTAAAAATAATAAACACGTGTACGTACCCGAATGTATATAAAAATAAACCAAACCTGAAATGGAAATACATAAACAGTTACATTGGCTGATCTTGAACAAAAAAATGGGTTTATCCACGTGATTGATTTTGTTGTATTGCCAAAGTAATTAATCAATTGATTGTAAAAAAAGCTGTAAACAACCTCTGAGGATTTTTATGTTTCTATATTTATCTATAATTATATAAGCATACTGTTTATAAATCTATAATTAATCTTTGAGACTGAAAACTAAAATAACCTTATCAGAGCCAGAACTAGTTCATGCAATCCTTGAAAAGGACAAAAATGGAGCAGAAGCACTGTATGATATGTATTCTTCATCTTTATATGGAGTTATTTTCAGAATTGTAAAACATCAAGAAATAGCAGAAGATCTTCTGCAAGACACATTTATTAGAATCTGGAACTCTTTTTCATCCTATGATTCATCTAAAGGAAGATTATTTACTTGGATGGTAAATGTTGCACGAAATATTGCGATAGATAAAACAAGATCTAAAGAATTTCGCAATAGTACAAAAACCGAAGACATAGAAAATAACGTATTAATAGTAGATAAACAGATAAACACTGAAATTAATCCAGAAATAATCGGATTAAAGGATTTAATTGAAAAACTAAAACCGGAACATAAAATTATTCTTGACCTTGTTTATTTTGAAGGATTCACTCACGTTGAAGTTGCAGAAAAGCTAGATATACCTTTGGGAACAGTAAAAACACGGTTAAGAAATGCTATTATTACATTAAGAAAGGTATTTAATTAAGTGAAAAACATCAAATCATATCTTGAAAGTGGAATACTAGAACAATATGTTCTGGGAGATTTGAGTGTGGAAGAAAAGCTTGATGTAGAAAATAATGCCATTCAATATCCTGAGGTTCGAAAAGAATTAGAAGAAATTGAACATGCATTGATAAGTTATGCCAAATCAAATGCTATTGAGCCATCAAAAAAAAATAAAACTAATTTTCTGAATGCAGTAAATACAAATCATGAGGTAAATATCTATTCTTCAACAAATACAGGCGAACCCTATCTTAAATCTTTAAAATTTTACAAATACGCTTTTGCAGCATCATTAACACTGCTTTTCTTAAGCAGTGCATTATTACTCAATGTAAACAATAAGCTCAATGAATCGTATGTTCAGCTTGCTGCTCTGCAATCTGTCAATCAAAAATTCTCAAAGCAGGTAAATTTTAAAGAAAATGAGCTAATCAATACTAAAAATGCTCTTCAATTCTATCAAAACCCAACTTCATATAAACTGATTACGCTAAAAGGATCTGCAAAAGCTCCTCAAGCTAGCTTATTGGTTGCCTTAAATGAGGATAAGGAAGAAGTAATGATTGATCTGTCATCACTCCGAATGCCTTCAAATGACCAAGAACATCAATATCAGTTATGGGCAATGGTTGATGGAAAACCGGTTGATCTTGGTGTCTTTGATGCAAAAAACGACAGTACCGGAATGAAAAAGATGAAATTCATAAAAGACGCTCAATCATTTGCTGTAACTCTTGAGCCTAAAGGTGGAAGTATAAACCCCAACATGGATAAAATGATGGCAATCGGCATTATTTAATAGACAAATTCTTGATTCATTCATTTGTTGTTCAATTTTCTTATTCTATTATTTATCTATAAAATAGAGCATAAAAAAAGGGTTGAATTACAAGAATTCAACCCTACATCTATCTATGAAAAACATGCCTTTGAAGGCACTGACCTATTACAAATTACATGCCATTATACCAGGGCATTCCTAAACTCATAATACCCTTTTTATTGAATAATAAATCTCGAAATTGTAGAGAATATACCTAATAGTGTAGATTTATTTACCCAATCACTGATTCTATTTCAAAATAGCTGAAAAGCAATTCTCACCTAAATCTGTAAATAAAAAAAGGCCTTAGTTTTTTAACTAAGACCTTTCTAAAATGGGTGGCTGATGGGGCTCGAACCCACGACCCTCGGCACCACAAACCAATACTCTAACCAGCTGAGCTACAGCCACCATTTTATTTCTGCAAAACTAAGCATTTCGGCATATATTGCAAATTTTTTATCAGTAATTTTCTATACTGAGTATCAATAAGATGAGATATTTTTAACTGATTAATTTCTTTTAATGAACTATTAGCCTCCATGCTCTTATGTAAAATATATAAGAGAGATGTTCCTATTCAATTAGTATTTATAAGTGTTAAATTTGAGTCAGAAAAATCTATATCCATGGAAAAAGAAGAATTGGTTGAACTTCAGGTTAGCGGAATGCACTGTAACAATTGCGCTCTTTCTATACATAAATTATTAGAGAAAAAAGGACTGCAAGATATCTATGTTGATTTTGCAAATGATGAAGTCAAGTTTAAAACAACTGAACCCAGTTCTATTGAATTAATCATTAAGGAAATTGAAAACCTAGGATATAAGGTTAGTGAAGAAAGCATTCCTATCCATGAAAAGGGCTACGAAAAGGTTGAAAATAAATTTTATTTCAGTCTGCTGTTTACTATCCCCTTGTTCTCTCATATGTTTCTTCCATTCCATTGGCTCCATAATCCTTTGATACAATTAGCTTTATGTAGCCCTGTATATATTTTAGGATGTTTACATTTTGGGAAAAGTGCATACTATTCTTTAAAAGGTGGAGTTCCTAATATGGATGTATTAATCTTTATTGGATCGAGTTCCGCATTTATATATAGTTTATACGGCACCCTCCAGAATTTGGGTCCAGATTTTCTTTTCTATGAAACTGCTGCAACCATTATTTCTCTTGTACTATTGGGAAATGTATTAGAAAAAAGATCTGTTTCACAAACTACATCTGCAGTGCGCGATCTTATGCTATTCCAAGAAGTAAAAGCGAATAAGATGGTGAATGGTGAAATTATTGAAATACATTCATCCGAGATTCTTCCAGGTGATATATTGGTAATTAATACAGGAGATAAAATTCCAGTTGATGGTGAAATAATATGGGGTGAAGCTTCTGTAAACGAAGCAATGCTCACAGGTGAAAGCTTGCCGGTTGAAAAATCAAAATATGACCAGGCAATAGGCGGAACAGTGATTGAGAAAGGGAGTATCCAACTATTAGTAACTAAAACTGGAAAACATACTGTCCTTTCACAAATTATTGAATTGATGAAGAAAGCACAAGCTGCAAAGCCAAGTATTCAAAAACTTGGAGATAAAGTTGCCGCTATTTTCGTGCCGGTAGTTGTTGGAATTTCAGTAATCACTTTCCTTCTTGCCTTTTACGCTTTTGATGTAAGCTTTCAAAAATCAATGCTCAACTCAATCGCGGTACTTGTTATTTCTTGCCCTTGTGCTATGGGCTTAGCCACTCCTACTGCAGTTATGGTGGGGCTAGGGCGAGCTGCTAAAATCGGAATCTTGATAAAAGGTGGAAATACCATTGAAGAAATAGCGAAATTAAAATTCATGGTATTTGATAAAACCGGAACTCTTACAACAGGGAATTTTAAAATTAAGGCTCTCGATTGTATTGAAATTTCAAATGAGAAGGCTGAATCAATTATTTCGGGAATTGAAGGCTATTCAAATCATCCAATCGCACGATCATTGGTCAAAGAACTAAGTCTAAAATCACTTGACAAAATGATATTTATCAAAGTTACAGAAGAAAAAGGATTAGGTATGACTGCTACTGACTCAGAAGGCAACACCTATTTATTTGGCTCTAAGCAAATACTCCAAGCAGATGAAGATCCTGGCCATTATAGCTTATTTCTAAAAATGAATAATCTCCTTGTTGCCAGGATTGCCATTGAAGATGAAATTAAGCCGGAGGCAATCCATTTAATTAAGACATTGAAGTCTTTAAACATTATTCCGATTTTGTTAAGCGGAGATCAGAAAATTAAATGCGAAGAGCTTGGCCTCACATTAGGGATTGATGAAATTTATGCCGAAACGATGCCTCATCAAAAACTTGAGATTATTGACGAAATTAAAAAAAGAGGAAAGACTGCAATGGTTGGCGATGGCATCAATGATGCACCTGCACTTACCAGTTCTGATGTGGGTGTTTCTATGAGTGATTCTAGTCATATAGCGATTCAATCAGCAGAGGTGATACTTTTAAAAAGCGACTTGTCTTCAATAGAAAACATGTTAGAAATTGGAAAACATACCTTATTAACAATTAAACAAAATCTTTTTTGGGCGTTTTTCTATAATGTAGTGGCAATTCCATTTGCTGCATTTGGTTTTTTAAATCCAATGGTTGGAGCATTAGCAATGGCATTTTCTGATGTGATTGTTATTGGAAATTCGATTCGATTAAAAACAAAATCACTATAATTGCTCATTAAAGCATGATTAATGATTGAGATATATACAGATGGAGCATCAAGTGGAAATCCAGGTCCAGGTGGATATGGTGTGATACTTCGCTCGGGTAATCATTATAAAGAGCTTTCTGAAGGTTATCGTAAAACAACTAATAACCGAATGGAATTGCTTGCAGTAATCAGCGGAGTAGAAAGCATAAAAAAAACTGGGCAGGAAATCATGGTTTACTCCGACTCAAAATACATCATTGATTCTGTTGAGAAGAAATGGGTCTTTAATTGGGTTAAAACAGGATTTAAGGATAAAAAAAATAAAGATCTATGGTTAAGGTTTCTTGCAGTATATAAATTACACCAAATTAAATTCACCTGGGTAAAGGGGCATAATGGCCATCCTGAGAATGAAAGATGTGATGAATTAGCTGTGCAAGCATCCCAACAAAGAAATTTATTAACAGATACTTTTTTTGAAAAGGAAGAACTAAAATTAAATATTTAGTCAAGCCCTCCTACCACTCTTAAATTTTCGAGTTTTGTATCTACATGTTCTTCCTGGTTTTGAGGAGAATACGCTCTCATCAATTCTTCAACCTTCAGAACCATATTTTCGGAACCAATAAAAATTGCAGATCGCTGGTGTAGAGAGTCAACATCTTTATCAAGTATTCTTGAAAAACCATCTGTGGCACGCCCACCTGCCTGCTCAATAATAAATGCCATCGGATTGCATTCATAAACAAGCCTAAGTTTAC
>NZ_JBIKSU010000168.1:0-3077 GCF_044348475.1 Daejeonella sp.
TAAACTAAAGAAAATTAGTGCTCATTGCATTGGTAGTTGTTCTCAAGCTAGCATAACCAGCACAACCTGTCTACTTACTGATTGGTTAAAACAGTAAGTAGTGGCAAAATTTAATTTAAAATTAAATAAAATGAAATATTTTAATTATGCAAGTTCTATATAAACAATAAATTAAAAATTTAGTCTCATAAATAAATAAATGATATATTTTTTAATTTAAAAGAAAATATATAAATTCATCCCGTTTTACTCTGAATCGCAAGTTTGCAAGATTTACAATCAGATGAAGAGTGTATTTTTTTTGGGCGTCAAAAAAAAATATAAAAACTACCAATACTAACCAGAAATATTAAATCAAAAATTATCATCCAATGAAGTCAATTTTTTACAATATAATCATCATGTTACTTATGCTAGGTTCTGTACCAACATTTGCACAAATTGGTATTGGAACTAAAACTCCTGCACCATCGGCAGCCTTAGAAGTAAGTTCAACAAGCAATAATAAAGGGATCTTAATTCCCAGAGTTACTGCTAGCCAAAAAGATGCGATTGTGAGCCCAGCCGAAGGGTTATTAATTTACCAAACCACCGCTCCCATAGGCTTTTATTATTTTACGGGTTCTGCCTGGAAGTTGATGGCTATTCAAACTGATGTAGCTAGCAAAGTAGACAAGGTAGATGGTAAAGGTTTATCAAGTAACGACTATACTAATGCTGAGCAAACCAAATTAGCTGCAATCACGGGAACGAATACAGGAGATCAAACCACCATAATTGGTAATGCAGGAACGGCTACTAAATTAGCTGCCTCTAAAAATATCAATGGAGTAGCATTTGATGGAAGTGCAGATATTACTGTACCAGCAGCTGCAGGAACATTAACAGGAATTGTAGCTATTGCCAATGGTGGAACAAATTCAACAGCTGTAGCCACAACTGGGGGTATTGGATATGGAACAGGTACAGCACATGCCTATACTGGTACAGGCACCTCTGGGCAATTATTAAGTTCAAACGGAGCGGGAGTGCCAACCTGGGTTACACCTTCTGGTGTAAGTGTACCTTACACAGGAGCAATTGCTGCAGTTGATTTAGGCGCATATGATTTAAAGGTGAATGACTTAACCGTTGGTAAGGGTGGTGGTAGTATAGCTAGCAATACTGCAATTGGTTTATCTACACTTTTCGCTAACACGACTGGCTCATCCAATACTGCAACTGGTGCGCAGGCACTTAATAGTAACACGACTGGCTCATCCAATACTGCCATTGGATATGGTGCTGATGTTGCTTCAGGAGCCTTAACCAATGCCACAGCAATAGGAGCAGGTGCTATAGTATCTGCTGTTCATACTATTCAATTAGGTAATACAAGTGTCCTTAATGTAAAGACCAGTGGCACTGTAACAGCAGGTGCCGTCACTTATCCTAATATTCCAGGCAGCAATGGCCAAGTACTTACATCTGCAGGAGATGGAACGTCTAATTGGACTTCTGGAGGGCTACCTACTGCCGATGCACCTGGTCAAATGTTGTTTTGGAATGGAAATATTTGGGTTAAAGTGGGAGCAGGAAATGAAGGTGCAACTTTAATTTTCACACGTGGTAAACCTACTTGGTCGTTAGCTTATGGGTCCGTTACAAGTGCAACAGGTAAAATCTGGATGGACCGTAACCTAGGTGCCAGTCAAGTAGCCACAAGTATTACCGATGCAGCATCCTATGGAGATTTATACCAATGGGGAAGAGGAACCGACGGACATCAATTCAGGGCTTCTGCAACCACAACGGTCTTGTCAAGTATTGATCAACCTGACAACTCTTTATTTATCAAAGTCACTACTCCTAATCTTGATTGGCGGAGCTCTCAAAACAATAATTTATGGCAAGGGCTAAGCGGTGTCAACAACCCATGCCCAAGCGGTTACCGCTTGCCAACCGAAATAGAGTTTAATCTAGAAATCGCTACTTGGCCATATCGTAATCCATTTGGTTCACCGTTGAAATGGACCATGGGAGGCTACCGCTCCGGCGCTTCTGGCGAGCTCAAGCTTGTTGATGAACGCGGCTACTATTTTACTGGTACGGCTAGCCTTGTTGGGTATGCTAAAGGCGTCGGGCTTAGTATTACTAGCAATGGATACATAGCTGATTTTGTCCGTGCAGGAGGCTTTTCTGTGCGTTGCATCAAGGATTAATATCCCTCTTCCCGTAGTTTAAGCGTAGCGTCTCTACGAAATTTTCAAAAAATAAAGAGTCTTTAGACTCGATTAAAGATTTTCGAAAATCAACGCTAATAAATAACTTATTCTGCAAAAAAAAATATGCAACTAACTAATGAACTAGTATAATTCCATGAGAAATATTAAATCAAAAATCATCCTCCAATGAAGTTCATTTTTTGCAGTCTATTCATCATATTACTTATGCTAGGTTCAGTTTCTGCTTTTGCACAAATTGGTATTGGAACTAAAACTCCTGCAGCATCAGCAGCCTTAGAAGTTAGTTCATCAGGAAATAATAAAGGAGTTTTAATTACCCGATTAACAGCAATGCAAAAAGATGCGATTGTGAGTCCTGCAGAAGGTTTATTAGTGTATCAAACCACAGCAACTATTGGTTTTTATTTTTATACAGGTACTGCCTGGAAATTGATGGCTATTCAAACTGACGTAGCTAACAAGGTTGACAAGGTAGATGGCAAAGACTTATCAAGCAATGATTATACCACTGCCGAAAAGATAAAATTAGCTACTTTAACGGGTGCTGTTGTTCAAACAAATATAACCGGTAATGCAGGCACCGCCACTAAATTAGCTGCATCAAAAACCATCAATGGTGTAGCATTTGATGGAAGTTCAGATATAACGATTGCCACAGCAGCATCTGCAGAAACATTAGCAGGCACTACCTTGAAATCAACCGTTACGGCTTCTGGTTTAACGAGCGTAGGCACCTTAGCTAACTTAATAGTGACTAATCCCATAGCGGGGAGTGTAACCGGTAATGCAGGCACCGCCACTAAATTAGCCGCTTCAAAAAATATCAACGGAATAGCATTTGAGGGAAGTTCA
>NZ_JBIKSU010000156.1:0-3035 GCF_044348475.1 Daejeonella sp.
TCGGTGCGGGTAATGATCTGGTCATATAGTTCTTGTATCTCTTTCTGTCGTTCAGGTTTTTCATGCCACTCCGGTTCAAGGTATTCCAAGACAGGAGCAAGAGAAGTATGGCCATAACGCAAGTTATACACCGCGCTTGATGTAGTAGCTGGGCCTTCGCTTCCTGTAAAAATAGATTTAATGGTTTTGTGTTCTGTATTGAAATTTTGTGCTTCAGGATCTTCATTCATGTAAAATCCTGCAAATCGTTTGGCACGTTTTACATTTTCAGAAAGTTTAGGATCGCCCAAACCCAGATTGTAAAACAAGGTTATACCTTCTGATATATGAAACCAATCATCTTTTCTTGGAAATTCTTTATAAAGCTGATGATTATAATCTATTGAATCTTTGACATACGCAGAACCGTTTAATGTGATAGCATTATAACTTTTAAGTGCGGTTTCAAATAGATACTCACTTCCACCCATGGCATACATTTCCGGCCAATTAAAAAACATCTCATAAACATCATCATAGGGGCCTTTCCCGTATGGAGTTCCATCTTTTTGAGTGAATTTTTTGACGTATTGAGGTGCTGCTTCCTCAATGGTTTTCATTAAATGACGCTGCATGATTGCCCACTCTGGATGGGGTTCAATTTTAGAGGCTTTGATCAGAACTGCATTTTTAAAGAAATCAGAATTTTTTAATGCCTGAGCTTGAATGTCAAGTATCCCACTGAACAATAAAATTGAAAAAATTAGTTTGAGGCCAGTTTTATTTTTCAACAGCATGTGATTGTAAGTTTTTGTAAATGAATATTTATTTTTTATTTTTTGTTTCTAACCAGGCTGCAAAGTCTTTATCAATTTCAGGTGTCCACTTACCATCAATCTGCCCCGGGGTATATTTACCCTCTTTTAATCGTTGATGGCCAAATTGATCTTTCAACTGTACCAATTCACCTGCTTTCACCACTTTCTCTACTAGGTGCGGTGGAATAAACATCACGCCATCTTGTTTGCCTAAAACGATATCTCCTGGAATAACTGTTACCGGGCCGATACGAATAGGAACATTGATTCCTGTAATCATCATTTCCTGTTGGTAGGAGGGGTGGCTTCCTCTAAAAAAAGAGGTAAATCCTGGAATAGTACGTAGGCCTTCCATATCACGTACAGTGCCATTGAATACTACGCCATTGCCTGTTTTAGTGATAATAGAGGTTGCCAAGTTATCTCCGATGATCGGACCGTCATTGTGTTTACCATATGAATCTGCTACATACACATCACCTTTTTGAAGCAGGTCTATTGGCCATGAAACCATATCGCCAATACGGCCATCCTTTACGCCTTCTTTCTCTAATTCTTTACGAATTTCGGGGCGTAGCGGCATGTATTGGGCACTAAGTACGCGTCCTACCAAAACTTGGCCTGCATGTATGTTTTCCCATCCCTGTTCTAGCTGGTGAGTATAACCTTCACCTTTTAATACAGACCATGCCTGTTCCAAAGTAACAGATTTTAGGCGTTGTATTAATTCATCTGACACCTTGGGCCTACCATCAGGAAAACGTTCGCCTTCCCATTTTGGAGTAAGGGCAATTAATGTTTCTTTGCTAATTGTTACTTTCTGAGCTAAAGCCAGGCTTGATGAAGTAAAAAAAATAATTAAAAATAGGTATTGACGTAAATGCATAATGGTGTTTATTAAATTTAGTAGTATACTATATGGTTGTTTTTTTCTAAATGATATTCGCTCCGATTTTATTAAATGTCATCAATCTGGCAAGGTAAATGCGACATAAGTATCTGATGCTTTGGTTTTCATTCTACCACCGCCACAGGCAATTACAACATACTGTTTACCTTTGATACTGTACACAGCTGGTGTAGCAAAGCCGCCTGCAGGTAGTTTTGTTTCAAACAGTAATTTTCCGGTCTTTTTATTGTAGGCTCTAAACATTTCATCGCTTGTTGCTGCAATAAATACTAGGCCTCCTGCGGTTACTACAGATCCTCCCCAATTTTCTGTTCCTGAATGTATTCCTTTGGCCTTCATCTCGGGATGATCGCCTAGAGTTTCTTTCCAAACAACCTTTCCATTATTCAGATCTATTGCCTGCAGCGTACCCCATGGCGGATTAATAGCTGGGTAACCTTCTAGTGTAAGAAATTGCTTGATGCCTGCCAAACTGTACGGAGGGTCGTAAAATGGATGAATTTTTTTGACTACAGGGATATATTTTTCTTTTTGCTTGCTTTCAATATTTAATAGGTAGGATGCAATTGCAGTCTTATCTGCTTCAGTCAAATTTTTGAATGCCGGCATCATTCTTCTTCCAGAAGTGATCAAGTTTTTGAAATCGGCCTCATTATATCGTTTATTCAGATCAAGCAAAGCGGGGAAGCTGCCAGAACCTTTTAAGTCAGCACCATGACAGCCTTTACAATTTTGAGTGTACAATAATTTTCCGGCTTCAAGATTTACCTGAGCAGTATTTTCGACTTTTTTCAACCGGTTATCTTGAATGGTAACAATCCAGGGTAATTCGTTTGCGTTGATATATAAGATGCCACTTTCAGGATCAACTGACGGACCACCCCATTCACCACCTCCGGTAAGACCTGGGAATACCAATGTGCCTTGTAAACTGGGTGGTATAAACATTTTGCCGCCTTTATAACTATAAAAACGTTTTTTTAGTTCCTGATAAGATGAGTCTGGAATATTTTTATTGAGATCTGCTTCTGTTAAGCTTTGCCTGGCAAATGCAGGGATCACTGTTGGAATGGGTTGGGTAGGTGAGGGTTGCTCTCCTTCTAGCTCTGAAGTGGCAGTGACGGGAGTTTCTACAATAGGGTATATTGGTTTACCGGTAACTCGGTCAAGCAGGTAAATAAAGCCTTGTTTACTGGTTTGTACCAGTGCATCTATTTTTTTACCATCCTTTTTAACAGTTAATAGTGCTGGTGCATTAGGGAAATCCCAATCCCATATATCATGGTGTATTGCCTGAAAATGCCAAATATATTTTCCAGTAGCTGCAT
>NZ_JBIKSU010000157.1:0-3009 GCF_044348475.1 Daejeonella sp.
AAAAGCAGCAGTTGATCATGAAGGTCTTGGTGCTGATGCGATCACAGACTTTCTAGCAATCAGTGTTTCTTCACCTGATTATATCGGACACCAGTTCGGTCCGAATTCTATTGAAGTAGAAGATACCTACTTACGCCTTGACCGCGATCTGGCAACCTTGTTCAGTCACCTAGACACGAAAGTCGGAAAAGGAAATTATACCGTTTTTTTGACTGCCGATCATGCTGTACAACACAATTCTGGATTCCTTGCCGATAACAAGATCAGCACAGGCGTGTTTGAAAGTTCAGCGATATTAAAAAAATTAAATTCTGTTTTACAAGCAGAGTTTAAAGTAAAAGACCTCGCATTAAGCTTCAGCAATTACGCAGTAAGTTTGAACAATGAAGCTATTGCTGCTAACAAACTGAGCGAAGGTGCCATAAAAAATATCGCAATTGAATTTCTGAAAAAACAAGAGGGTGTTGCTTTCGCCATAGATATTGCCAACGCTCAAAACTCTACAATTCCTGCGGTATACAAAGAAAAGATTATCAATGGCTATCATCCTGAGCGTAGTGGAGTAATTCAAATTGTTTTAGAACCGGCTTGGTATTCAGGTTCATCAGCAAGATCTACGGGTGCCACTCACGGCACAATGAACCCTGCAGATACACATATTCCAATGGTATTTATGGGATGGGGAATTAAACAAGGAAAAACAAATGCCACGTATAATATGACCGATATTGCACCGACCATTTCTGGCCTCTTGCATATTCAGGAGCCTAATGGAAATATTGGCAAGGCTGTAATTGAGGCGATGAAATAAGGGGCTGAAAAATTCAACTAGTATTATTTTACGAAAGCAGATTCTTAACTAGGAATCTGCTTTTTTTCTTTAGACTGATTTTTAATTTTGAACTTATGTACCAGCAGATTTATTTTTATTGTATATTGATACCTATAAAAAAAACCAGTCTATTTCAATGAATAGAAAAAAATTTTTGGCTACAGCTTCTGTTCTGGCCATTGCTTCAATCAAAGGAAGCTCAGTTTTATACGCATCAACTTCATTTAAAAAAATACCTATTATAGATACCCATCAGCACCTTGCCGATCTAGTTCGATTTGGCAAAGGCTGGACCTCACCTCCGGTGCCTGGAAATTATGACATGAAGGCTTATTTGGAAGCTACACGCAATGTCAATATGGTTAAAGCGGTGTATATGGAAGTGGCAGTACCTGTTGCAAAACGTCATGAAGAAGCGTTATATGCAATAGAAATGTGTAAGGATAAATCAAACCCTACGGTTGCCGCTGTTATTAGTGCTAACCTGATGAGCCCTGATTTTGAAGGCTATATCACACAATTCAAAGGATCGGAATATATAAAAGGTATCAGATATGGATTCAAATCTGTTGATGAAATGAAGAATCCTCTTTTGATTAGAAATGTAGAAGTTTTGGGCAAATTGAATATGAGCTTGGATTTCACTATTTCGCCAGCCTGGCTACCTTCAATTGCAAATCTGATCAAGACATGTCCCGGTACAAGATTCCTAGTAAACCACTGCGGCAATGCAGATCCCAGAGCATTTCTTGATCCATCCACAATAAGTGGCAAACCGAATCATGATGCCAATGAGTGGATTGCTGCCATGAAAACTGTGGCCGAAAATAAAAATGTAGTTTGTAAAATTTCAGGTATAATTTCTACCTCTACGGGCTACCCTAAAACTGCCCAAACATTGGCTCCGGGAATAAACCATTGTCTAGATATTTTTGGTCAAGACCGGGTTATGTTCGCAAGTGACTGGCCTTGGTGTCTCAAAAGCAACAAACTTGAAGAATGGGTTACTATTCTAAAAGAGATCGTAAAAAACAGGCCTTACAACGAACAAAAGAAAATGTTTCATGATAATGCCATTAAATTTTATTCTATTTAATCATTAAAATTAATTTTTTACAAACTATGTCTGCTTTTTCTACGCAAAAACAAGGCCCGATTTTTTTTACAATCTGCTCTTTAATACTTTCAGGCTTGTTTACATCTTGCCAAAATGAATTAAAAAATAAAGAATGGGATGTTTACGCCGGAGGAAAAGAACGCCAAAGTTATTCTCCACTTGAACAGATTGATACGAACAATGTCAAGGATTTAAAAATTGCCTGGATATACCATACCAAAGACGCTGAAAAATCTAGTCAGATACAGACTAATCCTCTGATAATTAACGGTGTACTATACGGCACATCTCCTCAATTGAAACTCTTTGCCGCAGATGCAGCTACCGGAAAAGAAAAGTGGATATTCGACCCAATGCCAACCATTTTGGCAGAAAATGCTGGCAAAGAAAGTTATGGAATTAATGTATGTCGCGGCATTGCCATTCATAAAGGCAAGAACAATGAAAATCTGATTTTTTATACGGCAGGATCATCGCTATTTTGTATCAACAGTGCTACTGGCAAACCCGTTCCAACCTTTGGCAAAGGAGGTCGAATTTCGTTGTATGATAACCTAGAAACTCACCGAGATATCAGCAACCTAAGGGTAACAGCAACTTCGGCTGGAATGATCTACAAAGACTTGATTATAATGGGAAGCAGCCTTTCAGAATTGGAAGAATCAGCACCCGGCCATATCAGAGCCTACGATGTTTATACCGGAAAAATGAAGTGGATGTTCAAAACAATACCTGATCCGGGTGAAAAAGGTTATGATACATGGGAAGACCCCGAAGCATACAAATTCGTAGGAAGTGCTAATGCATGGGGTGGATTCAGCATGGATGAAAAAAGAGGAATTGTATATGCATCTACAGGTACTGCCAATGCAGATTACTATGGTGGCAGACGTAGAGGTGATAATCTTTTCGGGAACAGTATCCTTGCCCTTGATGCAGCTACTGGAAAATATATTTGGCATTTTCAGGCAATACACCATGATATATGGGATTGGGATTTCCCTAATGCACCAGCACTATTAACTGTTAAAAAGGATGGTAAAAAAATAGATGCACTGGT
>NZ_JBIKSU010000059.1:0-11988 GCF_044348475.1 Daejeonella sp.
TTCTCCGCTGCGCATCCTGAAATTTAAAACTTCAACAGAATCGCTGATACTTTTTGTGAGAGTATATTTTGCAAACTGTCTTTTAACATCTGCTTCAAAAAGACTCGAGGTTGTATCCTGAAGTTTAAAGCTGGTAGCTCCACCCTGAATTCTTAATTCTGCTCTCTTGGCACCACCATAAGGCTCTATAAAATAACTCGGAGCATTTCGTGTTGAATCATTCTCACTATCATCATTGTCGAATTGGAAGCTGATCCACTTGCTATCCTTATTGGGACGAGAACCCTGATATCCGATTAGCACTAAGGTTAACAATGTAATTGCAGCAACCAGGGCAGGAACTGCCTTTTGATTCCCAAACCTGCTGAGCAGCATATTGATACCAATCAGAATAAAAATCACAGGCCAAAAACGCCATACAGAAACCCAATAAAAGTCTATTACGTTAAAGTTATCCAGTAGGAATATCGATCCTATGAAAATATAGATCATTCCCCATACAATTTTTCCAGTTTTCATATAGTCTTATTTGTAGGATCGTCAGTATTTGGGTTAGTTTCTTCAGTGCTTTTATTTTCAGGAATTTCAGGCTTTACTTCGGGTTCACTAAATGTGGTAAATTGAGCCAAATCATCTTTCCATTTAGCATTATTTTTAGCTCCAGAAAGCGTATAAATTCCCATTCCTATTAATATCAATGGCCATAGTTTGTGAAACTCAACCCAATCAGGGATCAAATTAAATTCGTTCAGAAGGAAGAATGTTCCAAATACTATAAAAATAACTCCTACAATTAAACGTCCCTTACCCGTATCTTTTTTCTTAGGTTTTGAATATGACATTCCCGGCATTGGATTAGATGTATTTGCAGGGTCATTTACGTTATAATCTGTAGTAAACTTTGCATAATTAGGCAGATAAGGTTTTTTTGGAACAGCAATCCAAAGTACTAGGTAAGCAAGCAAACCTGAAGCACCTGCAATAACAGTTATTACAAAGGCAATCCTAACCCAGGTTACATCCACATCAAAATAATCTGCCAGCCCGGAGCAAACACCAGCAATCATTTTATCCTGTTGGTTGCGTTGAAGTTTCTTTTCCATTTTCTTAGCGTTTAAATATTCAGCTAGTTTTAGTTTTTACGATCAATTATTCTTTTTTGTTTGAATTGATAGATCAAAACTAAGATATAAGCCTAATGCTGAGAACATCAATTAGGTAGGTTATGCTATGTTCTCGGTAAAGTCCAGTGAAATGTCGGTGAAAAAATTCAATCTTAAATTTCACCTTTTAAAGGCCTGATTATAATCTCCTCAACATTTGCTCCTGCGCTCATTTGCAGGCAATTGATGATGCTGCTTGCAACATCTTCTGGAGCAATAAACCTTTCGGAGGGCAAGGTGGTTCCAGCCCATGAATCAGTCAGTGTTGCTCCAGGCAAAATAGCTGTAACCTTGATACCAAATGGCATTAATGCATCTCTTAATACTTTGCTCAGACTTAATAATGCAGCCTTACTTATACTGTATGAGCCTGCGTTAATTACTGGTTTAACACTTGCAATTGAGCAAATATTGAAAATATGACCAGCAGATTTTAATTTCATACTCTGCGCAATAAATTTACTTAAATAATGCGGAGCATAAACATTGACTTTCATCTGCCTTTCTAGGGATGACTCTTCTTCCTGCAATACATCAGATGGAATGTATAAACCGGCATTATTCACCAAAACATCGGCAGATCCTAGACATTTTAATGAGAATTTTGCAAACTCTTTGACATCAGTCATATTTTCCATGTCTGCCTTCATCCCATAAAAACGAAGTTTGGGATAGGCTTCTCTTAGCTCAGCGAGTTGCGCATCGAGTTCTTGTTGGTTTCTTGCACACAAAACAATATTGAAATTGTGAGCAGCAAGTTGCTTGACAATAGCGCTGCCTATTCCTTTGGTTGTACCGGTAACAATAGCATTCATAAGTTAAATTTAAGAAAATCAATTGGGGTAATTTAAGTCATAATGCCAATTGATTACATTTGCTAAATTATTAATCATCTGCGAGCGGATGATAATTTTATATTAATATTGTATAATCTGTAAAAAAACAATTATCAAATGATATTTCACCCCTTAGGTAAATATATTTTATTGCTAAAAGCTGTGTTCCGCAGACCTGAAAAATGGAATATTTACCGAAGTGAGATTTTACATGAAATGGTTTCAATAGGTATAGGCTCACTAGGGATAATCGCTATTATATCCTTGTTTTTAGGTGCTGTAACAACCGTTCAAACGGCATTTCAGTTGGTAAGTGATTTTATTCCAAAATCCGTGATTGGCATGATTGTTCGTGACTCAGCAATACTTGAACTTAGTCCAACTATTTCTGCTATTGTACTTGCTGGAAAAGTTGGGTCAAGTGTTGCATCGCAAATAGGAACAATGCGTGTTACTGAGCAGATCGATGCACTTGAAATAATGGGTATTAACAGTCCTGGCTACCTGATTCTGCCAAAGATCATTGGTGCAGTTACCATGATTCCATTATTAGTGATCATCTCTATAGGATTGACAATCACTGGGGGCTATATCGCAGGCACTGCCTCTGGAGCCGTTACAGGACAAGATTTTATTAATGGAATCACTACAACTTTCATCCCCTTTACGTTTACAGTCTCGATGGTTAAATCTGTAATATTTGCATTTATCATTACTTCAGTTTCGGCCTATCAGGGTTTTTACACCAATGGAGGGGCTCTTGAAGTTGGACGCTCAAGTACCAAGGCCGTGGTGATTAGTTGTATTGCTATACTTTTCACTGATTACGTTGTTGCACAGTTATTGCTATGATAGAGGTCAAAAACATACATAAAACATTCGGCGAAAATCATGTTTTAAAAGGCATTTCAGCAGAATTTAAAGCAGGAATGTGTAACCTAATTATCGGTGGATCCGGATCAGGAAAAACAACTTTATTGAAATGCATGGTCGGTTTACATGAGCCTGAAGAAGGATCTGTAATTTACGATAGCCGTAATTTTACACGCATGAATTTCCAATCAAGAATTGAAATTCGTACCGAGATTGGAATGCTTTTTCAGGGATCAGCTCTTTTTGATTCTATGAATGTGGAGGATAATATCATGTTTCCAATAAATATGTTCACCGATCAGAATCACAAGGAAAAACTAGAACGCGCCAATTTCTGTCTGGAAAGAGTAAATCTGGCTGGTAAAAACAAATTATTTCCTGCCGAGCTATCTGGTGGGATGAAGAAAAGAGTGGGTATTGCCCGTGCCATAGCCATGAACCCAAAATATCTTTTTGTAGATGAGCCCAATTCTGGCCTTGACCCTAAAACAGCCATTGTTATAGACGATCTTATTCAGGAATTAACTGTTGAATATAAAACCATTACCATTGTTGTTACACACGATATGAATTCTGTTATGGGTATCGGTGAAAATATAATCTTCCTTCATGAAGGAAAAAAATGGTGGGAAGGATCAAATAAAGAAATTGCTCAAACCGATAATATTGAAGTAAATGAATTTGTATTTGCTAGCAAATTCATGCAGGCTTTACAAAAAAAATAATAGATGATTCAACTGTTAACCCCCGAAAACTGGAAAGATTACGAGCTGATCGATTGCGGTGATTTTGAAAAGCTGGAACGATTTGGGAATGTGATCTTAATACGTCCTGAACCACAGGCTGTTTGGGGAAAAGGACTTCCAGAAAGCGACTGGACTAAATTACACCATATCCGGTTCAAGGGTCGTTCAGCAACATCAGGCGAGTGGATCAAAAAAGATCAGAAAACACCCGACAGATGGCATATTAATTATAAAAATGGAGATATCACTTTAAAGTTCAGGCTTGCCCTCACTTCATTTAAGCATTTGGGTATTTTTCCGGAGCAGGCCGTCAACTGGGACTATATCATTAAGTGTATCAGAAGTTTCAAAACCGAACAACCAAAAATACTAAATCTATTCGCTTACACCGGAGGTGCCTCTTTAGCAGCCTGTGCTGCAGGTGCTGAAACTACTCATGTCGATTCAATCAAACAGGTAGTGAGCTGGGCAAATGAAAATCAGACCTTGTCTGGATTAGAAAATATTCGATGGACCGTTGAGGATGCCCTGAAATTCGTTAAACGCGAAGTTAAAAGAGGACGCAAATACAATGGCATCATACTCGATCCACCGGCTTATGGTCACGGCCCGAATGGCGAAAAATGGAAGCTTGAAGACAATATCAAGGAGATGATGGAAGACGTCGTAAAATTACTAGATGAAGATGAACATTTTCTTATTTTGAACACCTATTCGCTAGGCTTTTCATCCGTTATAGTCGAAAATCTGATTCGTTCATCTTTTCCGAACGTGCAAAACCTAGAAAGCGGTGAACTTTACCTACAGGCAAGTTCAGGATATAAGTTGCCTTTGGGTGTATTTGGAAAGTTTTGTAAGATTTAAGAAAATATATTTGTAAATAAAGGAAGTATGTGTTAATTTAAAAAGCTTTCTATACCAAAATCAAAAATAATAATGACAAAACCCAAATTACTGCTAACAAGCATTGCATTTCTTGTTTTTACAATCCTATTCACTAGCTGTTCAGAGTCAAACAGCAAAACAGGAAACAAATCAGCGATCAATGCTAATGGAGAACTTGCCAATTCAGATTCAGATATTGAAGAAGATGCTGCACCTGAGCCAATAGATACTGCACTTTATACTAAAAAAATTAAAGAACTTGCCAATGGTGATACTACCGGCAAATGGCCTGTAAAAAAACAACCCTATCCTCTAGCAGGAGCAATATTGCCTTATAAAAGAGTAGTTACCTATTATGGGAACCTGTATTCTAAAAAAATGGGGGCACTTGGCGAGTATGCACCAAAAGAAATGCTTCGAATGCTCTATGCTGAAGTTAGCAAATGGGAAAAAGCAGATCCTCAAACACCGGTACAACCGGCCTTACATTATATTGCCGTGGTTGCAGCTGGTGATCCTGGGAAAGATGGCAAATACCGAAATCGAATGCCTGATAAGCAGATCGACTCCGTATTAACCATCTCAAGAATGAAAAAAGGAATGATCGTTTTTCTTGATATACAGGTAGCATTAAGCACCATCAGGGAAGAACTTCCCCGTCTTGAAAAATACCTAAAAATGCCAAATGTTCACCTGGGAATAGATCCTGAATTTTCGATGAAAGGTGGAGTTTTGCCAGGCAAAAAAATAGGGACATATGATGCTTCAGAAATCAATTATGTATCAGATTACCTTGCAAAGCTAGTAAAAGCCAATAACCTGCCTCCTAAGATATTCGTTATTCACCGTTTTACAAAAAAGATGGTAACCAACTACCAAAGTATAAAATTAAGGCCTGAAGTTCAAGTAGTTATGCACATGGATGGCTGGGGTGAGCCCGAACTAAAGATGGGAACACATCGTCACTTTATCTATTCAGAACCGGTACAGTTTACAGGATTTAAATTATTCTATAAGAATGACCTCAAAAAAGCTCCCAACCGTTTAATGACTCCGGCAGAGCTTATGAAACTTAAGCCACGCCCAAGTTATATACAATACCAATAAAAATAATCAAAATCTAAAAAAGGGGATGTTACTTTGTAAATCCCCTTTTTGTTTACCATAGGCTTATAATACTTTCAAAATAAATCTTGAAATTGCATCAAAAAAAATGAATCAGGCAATAGTTGGAGGAGGCTGTTTTTGGTGTACAGAAGCAGTTTTTCTGAATTTAAAAGGTGTTTCTAAGGTAGTATCTGGTTATATGGGCGGCCATAAACTTAATCCTACCTATGAAGATATATGCGAGGGTAATACCGGCCATGCAGAAATAATCCGCATCGATTATGATCCTGCAGAAATTACTTTTGAGGATCTATTATTAGTGTTTTTTAAAACACACAACCCTACTACCCTAAACAGGCAGGGCAATGATATGGGAACACAATATCGATCAGTGGTATTTTATGAAAATCAGGAACAAAAGATTATTGCAGAAAACATGATCGATAGCCTGCAAAAAGCTATGGTCTTTGAGCAACCAATTGTTACTGAAGTAAGCCCAGCATCAACATTCTATGAAGCCGAAGATTATCATCAAAACTATTTTAATAATAACGCGAATAAAGCCTATTGCGTGCACGTTATACAGCCAAAACTAACCAAGTTTACCCGCGATTTTTGGGATAAATTGAAATAGATTTTCAGATTAAAAATACTTTTCTCTGCTACACTTAAGGGTAGTAATATGAAAAACGATTAGAACAAGCCTATCTGTCCCTTATCATCAATATCAAGATCATCGGGATTAGTAATCTCAAAATCAATCTTTTTAACTGGTTTTTCTGGCTCTTTAACGTTTTTATCTTGTACGTCTGAAACTCTTTCAGAAGCAGCCTCAGCGCTCAAATCAGATTTTTTTGCTTTTGCAGAGCTTCCTGATTGTTTCGAACTTTCGATCTGAATTTCGGGCAATATTTCTGGATCAGAAATGGTTTCCTCTTCTAAATATTCAGACGCTGATTCACTCTCCGTTTCCTTAAAACTGTCTATTTGCGCTTCAGGTAGAATGTCAAACTTGGTCGCTATATCCGAATCATCTATTTCAGAGGTTTCAGCTAATTCATTTACGGATCCAGGTGTATCATCATCATTTTCTTCACTATCGCTGACAGACACAGAAACTGCAGTAGCCTGATTCAATTCTGAAGCCTCCTGGACAGATAAAGCAATATCGTGAACCTCTTCAACCACTACATCATACTCCTGCTCTTCGACAGGTAAATGGAGAATTTCAATATTTTTTACTTCATGCGGGCTCAGTCTGTTACCCATAGCCTTCATGCCCTTTACCTCAATAGCTTCAGCTAGATCGATATCAGAAACTTCCGGAATTTTTGTTTTGCCCTTGACAACCTCAAGCCTGATCATCGGCTTTGAATGTCCTGAAATAAAGACCAATTTCGAACCTGACTCTTCACTGATCACACTCAATTTCTTCCCAATAGAAGTGTTTTCAAATACAAATCGCTTCAAATAATGGCTGCCTGATTTCCCTTCAAGATAGATCAATGCAAATATTTTTTCAGGATTATACTTCTCAATCAATAGTAAATGGTCGTCAAAATGATTGCTTAGGTCAAAACTGCTCAGTTCGTAAATTCCCTGCTGATTAACCGTCAATATTCGATCATCGCCATCAAACTCACCAAGATATTTTCCTCTTCCATCTACATTAAGTCGCTTAAGAATTTCATCAAACCAAATTTTGCGCCCTGACAATGTGGAGATACCCTTACTTTTTAGAAGTACTTTCTTTACAGGATACTTAGTCACAATATTTCCCATTGAGCTGCGTCCCTTAATTACATGATCTGCAAAATCAATATCGAACTGCAACTTTTTAAGTTTGGAATGTGGTTTTAACTGAATAGTTACGATTTCAGCCTCTCCATTTGGATTTGCAGTAAAGTATAATGCTTTTGAGCCCTTTGCACCCTTAGTAAGGTCGTATTCCTTATCACGGGTAACGCCTAATACAGAGAATCTTTTAATATAGGAGGTGCCGTTTTCACCATCCTTATAAATCAAATTATAAACAGTACGCTCATCACTCTTTTTAAATACCTGCGCATGCACTATACCCTTACCAACAAAAGTCTTTTCAGCTACTTTAGAAACATTAAACTTTCCATCTTCCCTAAAAACGATCACTTCATCCAGATCAGAACAATCACATACAAATTCATCTTTTCGCAATCCCGTTCCTATAAAGCCATCTTCACGATTCATATACAATTTAACATTGGCTAAAGCTACTTTTGAAGCTTCTACCTTGTCAAATGCTCTGATCTCTGTTTTACGCTCTCTACCGTTACCGTATTTAGCTCTCAACTTTTCAAACCAGGCAATGGCATAATCTGTTAAGTGTTTCAAAAACTTATTTACTTCTTTAATGTCACTCTCTAACGAAAGCAATTGCTCATCCGATTTCTTAAGATCAAACCGAGTAATGCTACTCATTGGTTTATCGATCAGCTTTTTATAGTCTTCAGGAAGTATTTCACGATAAAACTGCGGAAAGAATGGCTCAAAAAGTTTGTTTAACACTTCTACCACTGTCTCGAAATTGCCTGAACTTTCATACTCATGATTTTTATACATTCCTTCTTGTATAAATATCTTAAGCAATGAACTGAAAAATATCTTTTCTTTCAACTCGGCAAGCTTTATTTCAAGTTCAAGCTTCAGGAGGTTTTTGGTATGATGCGTACTTTCAATGAGAATATCATTCACACTCATGAAATAAGGCTTATCACCTTTTATAATACAGGTATTTGGAGAAATTGAAACTTCGCAATCTGTAAAGGCATAAAGCGCATCAATAGTCACATCAGGAGAAATTCCCGGCGCAAGATGAATGATGATCTCTACATTTTTGGCAGTGTTATCCTCAATCTTCTTGATCTTGATCTTACCCTTATCGTTAGCAGCGATCACACTGTCTATTAACCCGCCGGTAGTAGTTGTATATGGTATTTCGGTTATAGCAAGTGTTTTTTTATCTCGCTCTACGATCTTTGCGCGCACTCTAATCTTTCCACCACGCATACCCTCACTATAATTACTGAAATCTGCCATGCCTCCCATTTGAAAATCAGGAAGTAGGTCTGGTCGATTACCCTTCAAAACTTCAATAGAAGCATCAATTAGTTCCATGAAATTATGAGGCATAATCTTGGTTGCCAGTCCAACAGCGATGCCGTCGGCACCCTGCGCAAGCAAAAGAGGAAATTTAACAGGAAGCGTAACTGGCTCCTTATTTCTTCCGTCATAACTACTCTGCCATTCAGTTGTATCCGGATTAAAAACAACTTCAATAGCAAATTTGGATAACCTAGCTTCGATATAACGGGGAGCTGCAGCAGAATCACCGGTTATTGGGTCGCCCCAATTTCCCTGTGTATCAATCAGCAAATTCTTTTGTCCAATCTGAACCATGGCATCACCTATCGATGCATCACCATGTGGATGATACTTCATTGTATTACCAATAACATTGGCCGCCTTATTGAAGCGGCCATCATCCATTTCTTTTAGCGAATGTAAAATACGGCGTTGCACAGGCTTCAGCCCATCATGAATATGAGGAACCGCACGATCTAGGATTACATAGGATGCATAATCTAAAAACCAGTTTTCATATAAACCAGAAAGCGATATTACATTATGTAAACCTTCCGTATTTATGTTTTCGCCTTCCGTATTTTCTATTTCTTCACTCATCCTGTTATTGATGTTCTATCGAATTGTAAATATAAGTTATCGCGGGAAAATGTTAGCGGGAAGTTTTTAACAGGTCTTAATAATCTTACGATAAAAACAACTAAGATCAATGTCTTGGTTAGTTAATTGCCCTATCAATTCTTCTTCATAAAAACTAACTCCACCCTTCGATTAGCCTGGCGGCCATGATCTGTTTCATTGCTGGCAACTGGCTGGATATACAACTTACGATTATTTTTGCAGTCTCGTTTCTTCAAAAGCAAATGGAAGCAACGTTTTTATTCCAGTTGTACGAATAATTGCTCCATTGAGGCAATAAAATAGAACATTGATTGGATGAGATTGCTTTTTTTCATACTCTGCCATAACCTGAAGGCAAGCACCACAAGAAGTAACGGGCTCTTTTATTAAAAAATGATCTGTTTGGGCTGTGATGGCCATGCTTACTATCTTATCATCTGGATAAGTTGTACCGATCATAAAAAGGGCAACACGTTCAGCACAAAGCCCCGAAGGATAGGCCACATTTTCCTGATTACTGCCATAAACAATTCTACCACTTTCTAGTTGCACAGCAACCCCAACTCTGAAACCAGAATATGGCGAATGAGAATTGCTCATTGCTTTCTTGGCCTCAATGCAGAGAATTTTATCCTGACTAGTTAGTTCATCTATAGAATTATATTCATCAAAGCAAATGGAAATATTTCTTTTTTGCATGATCAATCAGTCAACAATTCGGCCACTGCTTCTTGAGGCTCTTCTTCGCCAACAAAATCAACCTCCACCCGAAGGTTTTTGATGATATGTTGCTGCCTATCGGGAGTATTTTTTCCCATATAATATTCCAACAGGTTCTTAATGCTTTGTTCTTTAGACAAAATCACAGGATCTAGACGAATATCTTTACCTATAAATAGCTCAAATTCTACTGGAGATATTTCTCCCAATCCTTTAAATCGTGTTATTTCGGGTTTATTACCCAATTTCCTGATGGCCCGCTGCCTTTCCTCATCACTATAACAATAAATAGTTTCCTTTTTATTGCGCACCCTGAAAAGTGGAGTTTGAAGAATTGAAACATGTCCTGCTTTTACCAGATCAGGAAAGAACTGAAGAAAAAATGTCATTAGCAATAAGCGAATATGCATCCCATCCACGTCGGCATCGGTAGCAATCACAATATTATTGTAGCGCAAATTATCAAGCCCATCCTCAATATTTAGAGCATGCTGCAACAGATTGAATTCCTCATTCTCATACACCACTTTCTTAGTTAGGCCGTAGCAGTTGAGTGGTTTTCCTTTTAAACTGAATACAGCCTGGGTCATCACATCACGCGATTTAGTTATGGAACCACTTGCTGAGTCTCCCTCTGTGATAAATAAGGTTGTATCTTGTTTACGCTCATGGCTATCTTCAAAATGTATCTTGCAGTCTCTTAATTTTTTATTGTGAAGAGATGCTTTTTTTGCCCGTTCATTGGCCAATTTTTTGATTCCGGCAATGTCTTTACGCTCTCGTTCCGATTGAAGTATCCGTTTTAAAAGCGAATCGGCATCTGCGGGGTGCTTGTGTAAATAATCATCCAGAGCCTTTTTAATAAAATCGTTAATAAAAGTACGTACCGAAGGGCCATCAGGAGCAATATTCTGTGAACCCAGCTTAGTTTTAGTTTGTGATTCAAACACAGGTTCCTGTACTCTGATCGATATAGCTGAAACGATTGAAGCTCTGACATCCGAAGCATCGAACTCCTTTTTATAAAATTCACGAATTGTTTTAACTACTGCCTCCCTAAAAGCCGCCTGATGAGTACCTCCCTGAGTGGTGTGCTGACCATTCACAAACGAATAATATTCTTCACCATATTGTTGCCCATGGGTCATGGCAACTTCAATATCATCTCCAATAAGGTGGATGATCGGGTAGCGAAGGGTCTCAGTATCAGTATTTCTGGTCAGCAAGTCATATAGACCCCTTTCCGAGAAAAATTTAGTGCCATTAAAATTAATCGTCAAACCTGAATTAAGGAACACATAGTTCCATATCATGCTTTCTACGAATTCGGGGATATAGTGATAATTTCTAAAAATGGTTTCATCGGCGTAAAAAACTACTGCTGTTCCATTGCGTTGAGTAGTTTCAGTTTCAGGAAGATCATTAATGAGTACGCCCTGCTCAAATTCGGCCTTTTTTGTTCGTCCATCACGGTATGATTGAACCATGAAATGAGATGACAAAGCGTTTACAGCCTTAGTACCCACACCATTTAAACCGACAGACTTTTGGAATGCTTTTGAATCGTATTTACCTCCGGTATTGATCTTAGAAACGCAATCAATCACTTTCCCAAGTGGAATGCCTCTGCCATAATCACGTATAGAGACCTTTTTATCACTAACTGTGATCTCGATAGTCTTACCAGAACCCATCACGAATTCATCGATTGAGTTATCCAGTATTTCCTTTAGTAAAACATAGATACCATCGTCATAGGCCGATCCATCACCAAGCTTACCGATATACATCCCTGGCCGCAGCCTGATATGCTCTTTCCAGTCGAGAGAACGAATACTATCATCACTATATTCTAATTCAGCCATCTTTGTACCTTTTATTTCAATTGAAGCAATTACAAATTTAAAATTTAGATCT
>NZ_JBIKSU010000159.1:0-2917 GCF_044348475.1 Daejeonella sp.
ATTACTGCCACCTACATTCTCAACGCCAATTGCACAATAATTAAGTCCAATAACATGGCGTGCAAAGGCAGTTTCAGGAAGTTGTCTGAAGATCATACCATCCCGGTCAACCAAGAATTGTGCTGCCACATTCAGGCTGCTTGCTCCGGCAATTCCTTTTCTGGCTCCAGGCAAAACAGCCGGATTCATCACATCAAATGATTGTTCAAGGGTTGGAATGGCAGTCCAGTGTAGAACGATCATTTTAGGTACTATAGTTGCTGAGTCCTGAATAATACCATGCCTAACTTTTAGGTACTCAATTGAAAGTTGTTTTCTTTCTTCATCAAAAACTACTGGCTTGTTAAATGTTCTGAATGTTTGTGAGAAAACAGGCCCGCTAAACAATACAATTACGCAGAGGCAAATTAATTTCAAATTGAATTTCATGAGTATTATGATTCTTCTAGTTAAGTAAAATAATTTTCGATAAATGTAACTATTCTTATAAAGAAGAATAAGATAGAAAATTTAATCTATTCTATTTTTTTTAGTGTATTTATCCAATTTAGTGCCTACAAAACGTAACGATTTCATGTTTTTTTAAAAGATTAATCAGGATAGTGTAATAATTCATTTTTTTTTCATAAAATTATGAACTGTTAAATTCAGTTTTATTGTCAATTTTTATTTCATTTAGCAGATAGTTTATTAATTTTTTTTCAAAAACCTCAAAAACAATTTATTTAATTATGGATAGTGCAAAAACACATGAAATTCTTCAAAGTGCCGAGTTCAAAAAGCTGGTAAAAACAAGATGGAACATTTCCCTTTCATTTACTTTTGTTATGTTGTTTGTTTACATCGGTTTTTTGCTTGTAATAGCATACAATAAAGACTTTCTGAAAATGCCATTAGGCGATTCAATAAATCTTGCAATTGTTGTAGGATTGGGAATTATATTCTTTTCATGGCTAATAACTGGGCTCTATGTTTACTGGGCAAATAATTATTATGATTCTGACGTTCATGAAATCAAAAAAAAATTATAACATATTTTAACTCTACTCAATATTCTTATGTCTTTGAATTTACTTCTTCAAATTAGCCCTTCTGGACCAGCTTCCACCTTGGGTACTGCAAATCCGGTATCAATAGCAATATTTTTCCTATTTGTGGCTGTTACCCTTTACATTACGTACTGGGCGGCTAAAAAAACTAAAACCGG
Organism: Daejeonella sp.; assembly: GCF_044348475.1. GTDB lineage: Bacteria > Bacteroidota > Bacteroidia > Sphingobacteriales > Sphingobacteriaceae > Daejeonella. Next base: position 1,208 of record NZ_JBIKSU010000159.1, read on the forward strand.
TTCAGAATTTTATGCTGCCGGTCGAAATATCTCCGGATTTCAAAACGGATTAGCCCTAGCTGGCGACTATATGAGTGCGGCTTCTTTTCTTGGAATTGCTGGTATGGTTGCAACAAAAGGGTATGATGGTCTTATTTATTCTATTGGTTTCCTTGTTGGATGGCCTTTGATTATGTTTCTCGTTGCAGAGCCATTAAGGAATCTTGGAAAATATACGTTTGCCGATGTAGTAGCTTTTCGTCTTAAACAAAGGCCCATTCGCATCGCTGCTTCAGTTGGTTCATTATTAACCATTTCTTTTTATCTGATCGCACAAATGGTGGGAGCAGGTAGTTTGATCAAAACTCTTTTCGGATTAAATTATGAAATTGCAGTGGTAGTGGTTGGTGTAGTTATGACTATGTATGTACTCTTTGGAGGGATGCTTGCAACTACATGGGTACAGATTATTAAGGCAGTATTATTGCTATCGGGGGCTACCATTCTAGTTTTATTAGCACTTTCTAAATTTAATTTCAGTCCGTCTGAGCTTTTCATGTCAGTAAAAACACAGTATGGTTCAGATATGCTTGCACCGGGTGGCTTCATTACTAATCCATTAGATGCCTTATCACTTGGTTTAGCATTGATGTTGGGTACTGCTGGCTTGCCTCATATTTTGATGCGTTTTTACACAGTTCCTGATGATAAAGCAGCCAGAAAATCTGTTTTTGTAGCAACCGGATTTATCGGTTATTTCTACATTCTTACCTTCTTTATCGGTTTTGCAGCCTTAGCCCTTGTAGGTAAAGATGCAATCATCAGTTTAGATAAAGGCGGAAATATGGCAGCACTTCTTCTGGCCGAAAACACAGGTGGTAGCGCATTTCTAGGCTTTATTGCATCAGTAGCCTTTGCTACTATTTTAGCTGTTGTAGCTGGATTAACTCTTTCAGGTGCGTCAACTATCTCACATGACCTTTATGTGCACGTAATTAAGAAAGGTGTTTCTGATGAAAAAGGAGAAATGAAAGTGGCAAAAAGAGCAACTATCTTCCTTGGTGTTCTTGCTGTTGCTTTAGGCTTATTATTTAAAGGTCAAAACGTTGCATTTATGGTTGGTCTTGCATTTTCTATTGCAGCGAGTGCTAACTTCCCGGCATTGCTCATGTCAATTATTTGGAAAGGGTTCACTACAAAAGGCGCTGTTTGGTGTATGGTAACTGGGGCCGTTCTGTCATTAGTTTTAATCGTTATCAGTCCTACGGTATGGGTTGATATTTTAGGTAATGCTGAGGCAATATTCCCACTAAAAAATCCAACCATTGTCTCAATGACTTCTGCTTTTATTGTAGGTATTGTTGTCTCACTTGCAAAACCTGAGAAGGAAGCCGCTGATTTATTTGAAAGCGAAAAATTGAGAACCTACCTTGGTCACGGTTCTGAAAAATAACCTATTGCTGATCTGCTTAAGGCAGATCAGTTTTTTTTAATCATATAATATAAAATTATGAAACGCAGAGACCTACTTAAGGGTTTATCAGTTCTTCCACTTGCAGGGGGCATTTTATCAGTTGAAAGTGCAGCAGGTGCTGAGCTAAAAGCAGTTGCAACAACTGCAGTTAAAAGAGATTTATTCAAAGAATTAGGTATTCGTACATTTATTAATGCAAGAGCTACTCTAACCATGATGACTGGTTCTTTGATGCAGGATGAAGTAATTGATGCAAT
>NZ_JBIKSU010000060.1:0-11936 GCF_044348475.1 Daejeonella sp.
AAAAACAGCGAATAAACGCTACCGCTGCGCCTGCTGCTATGAAAGGTTCTGCGAAGGCTGGGTCTGTAATTGCCGATACCTCCCGATAGCTATCGGGACAATGCGGAACAACGGTTATTAAAGGTCTGTGTCCGTAGGACTCCTTTGGAGCGAGCGTGGCGGATAATAAAAATTGTGCTACACCTTCATAACCGTCTTGCGCGGCATTGTACAGGGCGGTGGCGGTAGTTTTAAAAGCATCCTAAATACAAAAATCAAAGCCCTGTACGCAGCCGTTTGTGGGTGAGCGTTCATAACCCCCACTAACGTTCACCTTTGTACCCTGTCAAGTTTTGACTAATGAAAATTAATACCCAATGAAATACAATATCCGAGCGGTGGGATGAAAGAACGGCGGGCCAGGTGTATGGCCTAGAGGGCTGAAGCATCGTTCTTTCTTGAAGTTACTCAGTATTTTTTATTGTTTTTTTTTAGGTCTTCGTGGTCTCAGCGCAAGGGCGCTTCGGCATTGGTGCCTTTTGTTTCAAGACAAAAGACACAAATAATCTTTGCCAAAGGCAAAAACAAATTTTCTTATGCTTGGTGTTACCCACCAAGCATTTTATCATTTCATTCCGCTCATAGCCGCGGGGGCTTAGTTCTTTTTCTGTAGCAAAAAAGAACCAAAACGCTACCGCTGCGCCTGCTGCTATGAAAGGTTCTGCGAGGGCTAGGACTGTAATTGCCGCACCAGTCAATGCGGAAGAGAGGTGAACGGAGGTTCAGTGAGTGGACGATTTGTTTAAGATTGATATAAATTTTCCTGTGCCAGGAGTTAGCTAATTCCATTCATGATTTTCTTCCGCGGCTATGAGCTGAGAATAGCAATTTTAAAAAAATAATTTTTTAATTTTAAGAATGATTGGATAGATAAAAGTAAACGCGTTGAAAGACAACATTAGCTTTAATATCATAGTCCAATTATGTTTTTCATAAACAACCTGAAAATCTCTGGCTATATAATTATTAAATCCCTGTTTAACAATCTCCTGATTAAAAGGAATGTGTTCACAAATGGCTTCTTTTTGATTGAATGGATTCAAAACAGTTTTATACTGTAAATTCTTTATTGCCTGATAATTATAAATGCCAACACCACCAAAAGCAGAAATAACTTGATAAAAGGGCGATTTTTTAATATTTCGATTAATCGATTTAAATGTTTGATGTATTGACTCCGTTGAATAACTAAACTCATTCAACTGTGGATACTCCCACACCGCAAATATGTCATAATAAATTTTTGACACACCAAAAGGAGTTTTCATCACACTCATGCCATTTGAAAAAATAGCACCAGTGTTATGATCAAAAGCATTTATTGCATTCATTAAACCTGTTAAAGAAATTTCAATCACATCAATATCTATAACAATAACTAAATCAATTGGGTGTTTAACTTGTTTGATATAATCCAAATAAACGTTTCTAAAAGAAACCATTTTATCAATGCGCTGAACGCTAGTCAATGGATTAGCTATTAAATCACTTTTATCCGGAATTGTTTTAGTGCCATAATCGTTTGATATTATAGTAACATTAGTACAATTTATTTTCCAGTCATTTAATAAATCTTTTGTGCCATCAATACTGTCGTTTTCTACTACCACAACCTCAGACCAAGTAAATTGAGCTCTAAGTTTCTCAATCAAAGGAATATTAACCTTCAAAGAATCTTCGCAATTTCTTGCTAGAGCGGCAATTAGTAGGTTTTTAGTATTCATTGTTTATAAAAGTCTTGTATAAATACGGACCATATTGCCTACAAAAATAGAAGAATATTTACCTTTTGTGCCGCATATGCATTATTTAGCTTATGTGTGTTCGTATTTTTGGTCAATTTATTCGCCATTTGTAATTTAATCAATGTACCGAAATGTTAATACTTTGCCCTGCTATATATCACCGCATATTTTGTAGTTATAAAAGATATTTTCTCCAAAAGCCCTATTACGGCGTCCTTTACTTAATTTTCGGTTTATCCATTTACAATACTTCCCTTGCTATCCTGTTCGGAGACGGTTTTAAATCATATATCACATTACTTCAGCCTTGTAAGGATACGGTACATGTATGGGAGATGGCCTGGAACTTGGAAGAAAAAATGCGTCTTAATGTAATTGACTACTAACTAGCTGCTTATCTTATTTATATCGAATTACATGTTTTACCCATTAGTGAATTTGGCTTTGCAACACGCCTATAGGCTTTTAAATACACCTTTTTTTGGATTAATATATTGCACCGGGCGACACAGCAAGAAAAAAGTATTGACCAAAGAACAAAAGCAATATAAACACATTGTTTACAGTAGCAGGGTGAGAATGAAACCCACTATTCGTAAACTATAGACGTTTAGAATATTTGGATAAAGGTATCGAAACAGAAGAAAACTTTTTGGCTTGATGGCAAATCTAATCTCAGGCATTTATAGAACGACTGAAGTAGTGTTTTTTTTGATTTATATAAGAGGTTTAATGAATGCAACCAAGGATCTTTAATTTGTAATTCTACCACACATACTAAATAAAATCGTTGTTTATGCAATCTAAAATTTTTGAACCCGCTTTACCACACATTCTCCAAACTTTCCTTTGTATAGGTATAGTTTCTATCTTTAAAATAACTTTGAGCGCCTGACTTAAGACGTATCCCATTCTTGTTGCCAAAAGCTCTTGAAAGAAATGCAAGCGGTAACAATAACAAAACGTATACTAGCGTAAGTAAAACCTTACTCATAACATAACCCATTAAGTGAGCAAGTTTCATCCATGCCCAATGTATTTTATCGGCAAGAAAAGGAATGAATATTCCTATGAATGCGAGAATACCAGCAGCAAGCAGCAGGTATGTATTATGAGTTAGCCAGAAAAATACACCCAGCGCTAAAACCAATACCAAAATGGTCTCCAAATGCTTTACCCTGTTCATGTAATTTTAAAATAAGGTATAAATAAATGGCGCAATTGCCGAACTTCCGCCCAATACGAGTAATGTTCCAATGAATAACAGAACAAAGATTAGCGGTGCTAACCACCATTTTTTCCGGGCTCTCATAAACTCCCATAAATCTTTAATAAAATCCATATTATTATTTTAAAAGTGCACTAATTTTTTGTTAATCTAAGGAGAATTCTTCTCTCCAGTCATCTTTTTCCTTCCATTCGGGTTGATCTTTTTTATCGAAAATGAAATTACCAGCTATAAGGTAATCCATATCTGTTCGCATAAAGCAACGGTATGAATCTTCGGGAGTATTAACAATCGGCTCACCGCGAACATTAAAGCTTGTATTAACCATAACTGAATAACCTGTTATCTTTTTAAATGCATTCAGTAGTTTCCAAAACCTCAAATTTGTTTCTTTATGGACAGTTTGAAGTCGTGCAGAATAATCTATATGAGTAATCGAAGGAATATCACTCCTTAGAAAATATAATTTATCAAGCAATTCATTCGCGGAAAAATTTGAAGGATAAGGAATGCGTCGGTTTAATTTAACTTGTTTTACAAGCAACATGTAGGGCGAAATATCATCGTGTTCAAAATATTCGCTAACATCTTCAATTGGTACTACAGGCGCAAACGGTCGGAAACCTTCACGGTATTTAATCTTCAGATTCAGTTTTTTCTGCATTTCAGGATTTCGTGCGTCTGCAATAATACTACGTGCTCCTAATGCTCTAGGACCAAATTCCATTCGTCCCTGGTGCCAGCCAATTATGTTACCATCAGCAATCAATTCGGCAGCCTTTTCCACAAGTGCATCTTCCGTCTCAAATTGCTTGTATGGAGCTCGATATTTTTTTGCGACTGTATTTATCTCCATATCAGAATGCTCAGTGCCCAGATAAGAACCTTTTAAACCGTCAAGACTTGTAGGATCAACCTTTCTTTCATTGCCATAATAAATATAATGTGCAGCGTATGCTGCTCCTAAAGCTCCACCTGCATCCCCAGCCGCAGGTGTGATAAAGATCTGTTTGAAAATTTTAGCATCATCTAGCTTGCCATTTGCCACACAATTAAGTGCTACACCACCTGCCATACACAGGTAATCAGCATTTGTTAGCTTTTTAGCTTCTTTGCCAAGGTTAAGCACAACTTCTTCGGTTACTTGCTGGATTGCCAATGCAAGATCGCAATGATGTTGCTCAAGCAAAGATTCTGAATCGCGACGCGGGAATCCGAACAGTTGTTTCCATTTGTCATCGTATACCATTCTTAATCCTGTTGCATAATTGAAATAATCCTGGTTAAGGAAAATTGATCCATCTTCTTTCAGTTCAACAAGATTAGTTTTGATAATATTTACAAAGTGTTTTACCTGTTCAGAATTATGGTTTCCATAAGGTGCAAGACCCATTAGCTTATACTCTCCTGAATTAACTTTAAAACCGCAGAAATAGGTAACAGCAGAATATAGCAATCCCAAGGAATGAGGAAAGTCCAGCTCCTTTAAAATAGTGATTTTATTACCTTCTCCAAGACAAATGGAAGCGGTCGCCCATTCGCCTACACCATCAATAGTCAGGATAGCGGCCCGCTCATATGATGAGGGATAAAACGCACTTGCAGCATGAGATAAATGATGTTCAGGAAAGAGTAGTTTCACTTTTTTCCTGTCAACTTTTTCAATGGTATCCAATGCTTCCCAGATCAGTTTTTTCAGAAATAACTTTTCCTTTAGCCACACTGGCATCGACATCATGAATGATTTCAAACCTTTCGGAGCATAAGCATAGTAGGTTTCTAACAATCGCTCAAATTTCAATAAAGGCTTGTCATAAAAAACTATTGCATCTACATCATTAATTGAACGACCTGAATATTCAAGACAAAAACGGGCTGCATTTACAGGAAAATCCGGGTCATGTTTTTTGCGGGTAAAGCGTTCTTCCTGTGCGGCTGCAATTACTTCTCCATTCTCTATAATAGCAGCTGCAGAGTCGTGATAAAATGCGGAAATACCAAGTATTATCATTATTCGGTTTTATAGATTAATAATTTTGAGAAACAGAGAGTCAAATCAATTTACCGCCTTGTGATCTGATAAAATATATTCACTGATCTTTTGTCCCATCATCTTATGAGTTTTTGCTGAAATATGTCTGTGTCCATGTTTAACGTGAATTAAAGACCTGTCGCTGTATTCATTGATCATATTATCATAATTAAACAATGTGTCGCAACTTTTTTCTACATGAGATAGCATATTTTTTGGAATAGAAGATGAGACAGAGACAGCAGGATCCAGTTGGGGAATATCAATAATAATTAATTTAATTCCCTCTGCTTTACAGTAAGCATGCAAACGGCTTATCAACTTTTTCATAAGCTCTTCTGAATATTTAGTATTTGGATTAGCTGCAATTGCGAGTTCAGTATCTTTACCTGATGCTGCTTTTTGACTCCGTTTTTTAATAAAGTCCCACACGGTGTTAAATGCATAGCCATACAAATACGACTTTTCTCCCAACCACCTGAATATTCCATATTTATAGAGTTTATTCTGAATGCTAACACCGGGGATATATTCATGATTTTTAACTACTATAGAGTCATTCCTGACTTCAAATAGATCAGATCTCATATTATCTTCAAAATCATTTGCGAACAAAGCCACCACTACATAATCTGGTTTATATTTATACCCTTCATTTTCCAAAAAGACTAATTCTTCTGCACTGCTAAACCCTGAAACACCAGCATTGATAACTGTGCTTTTTAAACCATTCTTATTTAACATGTTTTCAGAAACACTTGAATAGGTTTGATCCTGGTTCACCTCATAGCCTTGCGTATGTGAATCACCTAAAGCAATAACCCTGATCTCTCCAGGTTCTTTTTTGTAATTAAGATCCTTATCACTTCTAAATCCTTTATTGTTGGTTTTAAAATGAAAAGTGCCATCAAAACTGGTATGAGTGAAAGTCATATTAGGTTTAATCCGCCTAATCTTAAAGTCTCCATATTTTACATCAGTATGATATCGTGGAAACAATACCATCTCCTTTTTATACAACAGTCTAACAATCACTTCACCAATTAATAAACCTGTAGTTATAGAAATACTAAAAATCAATAGAACTCCGAGAAAAGACTTTAATTTATTTTTTTTACCAGAGTTAGATTTCATTGTATAGACTTTGGTACTTGCATATTGTTGTTAAAACTTTTTCTTTATTGAAATTCAAAAATAGATAAACTTAATGTATTTTCTTCAAGTAAGGGGAAATCGCTGGAATTGAAAGTCTAATCAAATGCTTTCGACAAATATTTCCGTCAACCTAATGATTTATGTACTTTTATAGGGGAAAATCAGAAACCAGTTTTTTATTCAAATCTTGCATGTTTATATTTCCGCTTCTTTATTTTTCCGCTTTTTTAATAGCAATAAAGGATATTTTCTATAAAAATCCTCAGGGCGGGATGATTTTTATAATCTTCGGTTTATCCGTCTATAATACAACTCTTTCAATACTTTATCTGATCGGTTATAAGTCATTGATTTTATTATTTCAACCTTTTAAAGAGATAGTAATCCTTGCAATGCTGGCAGTATTGGTCTTGGAATTAAAAGAAAGGATCCGATTTCATGTCATTGATTATTGCGTAGCAGGATATTTCCTGTATACAGGCCTATATGTTTTTCTTCCATTGGGAGATTTCGGGTTCATGGATAGGCTTTTAGCTTATAAAAACACCTCATTTTTTGCATTGATTTATTTTGCAGGCCGTCTGATAGATCCCCGCACATTGCAGATAAGTAAGTATTTCCATTTCATTTTGATAGTGGCAATTTCAGCAGCAACTCTAGTTATTTACGAGGCAGCATCTGACCAGCACCTTCAATCATTAACTGGATATTCTGATTATACATTTGATTTTTTAGGGCAGCAGCAAGAAGGTGATTATGGTTTGACATGGACCTTTCAACGATCCTCAAGTGGGCTCAAGCGATTTGCCAGTTTTTTCTCTGATCCTCTGGAACATGCTTCAGCTACCTTACTTTCCATTTGCGTCATAGCAGCATTATTTACGAAGAAAAATAATGATTTTAATCCCACTTGGCTAGGTATAATAGCCTTAGCAGCTACTTTAATTTCTTTATTTTTCTCCCTTTCCAGATCATCAACGGTTAGTTATTTTGCAATAATATATATATATGCTTTAATAACCCACAAAAAGTACATTTTAAACACCTCCCATGCACTTATCGCATTTGGCTTTATATATATTGGCATTGTCCTGGAGAATACAGATCTATATGACTATCTAATATCAACAATCACTTTACAGGAAGAGTCAGCATTGGGCCACTTAATCGCTTGGATTGAAGGCCTGACAACAATTATCAGCAATCCTTTTGGAGTCGGGCTTGGTATGTCGGGAAGAGTAGCAGCTAGCCTGGGATCTACAATTGGAGGAGAAAACCTGTTTATTGTACTTGGTGTACAGGTCGGTATTGTCGCTGTCCTACTTTACATCTTCATTCATTTCGCGTTAATTGCTTACTCCTACAAATGGTTCCCGCATCTTGACGGTAAAGAAAAGATGGTAGCTTTATGCATATTCCTACTTAAAGTCGGAATAACTCTGCCTCTTTTTACAGCAGATCTAGGTTCTTTTTCATACATAACCTATATAAACTGGTTTCTGTCAGGAGTTTTTGTTAACATGATCATGAGAAAGGACATTGATAACCAAGCACTTACTTGAAATTCTTTGCTGTAAACAACTTGATCAAACTTAAGACATGGAAAGGGGGAATCTTGATAATTTATAGCTGAGCAAACCCCTACAATTAATAAACTATCTGAATAAAAAAATTAACAGTAACCAAATCCTGATAATAATTTTATTTTTGCAGAACTTATGATTTATATCCTGCTATGACACAAAAATTAAGGATTGGTCTTGACATTCGTGATCTCAGGATAGCAAAAACAGGTTCCAAAACATATCTAGAAGAAATATATCACCAATTTAAAAGCGGCAATTACGATTGTGACCTCGTCTATTTTGATACCTCATTTGCAGTTTATACCGGACGTTTTAAACTATTAAAACTAGTTGAACACATCCGATTTATTATTTGGAAACAAGTTATTCTTCCAATAAAAGCGAGGATAAACCATGTTGATATCCTGTTCTGCACAGATTATTTTGTACCCTATTTCACACCCGGATTTAAAGCCATTCCCGTTTTTTACGATGCTTTTTTTTACGAGTATTCTAGCCATTATAACTCCAGCTGGCTGAAATTGTTCAAGTGGATTGGAGTAAATGCTGCAAAAAAAGCACCCCTGATTATAACTATTACAGAGTATACCAGAAATAGAATTTCTCATTTTACAGGTATTCATAAGGATAAAATCAAGGCCATTCATCTGGCTCCAAAAAAGATGGCAGTTGCCGAACCTGAACCAGGCTATGTTCCCAGTTTTTCAATGCCTTCCTCAAAATTTATTTTACATGTAGGCACACTTGAAAAAAGAAAAAATTTAGTACGCCTAATTGAAGCCTTTAAGCTCATTCATCTGGCAGGACATACCGACTACTCACTAGTATTAGTTGGACAACCTAGTCCAAAACATGACATGGACGATAGTGAAGCCATTCATGAAACTATACATAGATTGGGATTAAAAGATCACGTCATAACCACTGGCTATGCAAGCGATAACGATCTAGCTTATTTTTATAAATATGCAGAAATGTATGTTTTTCCGTCAATTAATGAAGGCTTTGGGCTTCCAGTGCTTGAAGCATTCCATCATCAAATACCAGTAATTGTTTCAGATAACACCTGCCTTCCTGAAGTAGGTGGTGATGCCACTTTATGCTTTGACCCCTTTAACGTTGAAGACATCAGTCTTAAAATAAGAGAACTTATTGAAACCCCTGGATTGAGGCAAGAACTTATCCAAAAAGGTACAAAAAGACTTAAATTATTCTCCTGGGAAAAAAATACACAAGAATTAATTAAAACTTTTCAATCAGCTGTCAATAAATTTTAGCATTTTCGTAAATTATTTATCATTTACGGTGTTTTTCTGTAAAGAATAAACACTTTTAAACTAAATAAGTGAAGAAAGCTTTAATATGCGGGGTTTCCGGACAAGATGGTTCATACCTTGCTAAATTCTTACTGGGCAAGGGGTATCGGGTTTATGGAGCCTCTAGAGATGCTCAGACAGCTTCATTCATCAATTTAATTAACCTTGGGATCAAAGACGATATTACCCTGGTTTCTATCAATATCACTGATTTTGGTAATACGCTTGAATGCATCAGCAAAATAAAACCTGACGAAGTATATAATTTAGCTGGGCAGAGCTCGGTCAGACTATCCTTTGATCAACCTCATGAAACTCATGAAAGTATAAGTACCGGCAACCTTAATCTTTTGGAAGCAATCCGATTCAGCAATTTGCCCATTAAATTATATAATGCAGGGTCAAGCGAGTGTTTTGGAGACAGTTTTATTCCTGCAAACGAAAACACTATTTTTCATCCAAGAAGTCCGTATGCCATTGCAAAAGCAACAGCATTCTGGCAAATAGATAACTACCGCGAAGCCTACAACCTTTTTGCCTGTACTGGAATTCTTTTTAACCACGAATCTCCGCTAAGACCGGATCACTTCGTAACTAAAAAAATTATTTCAGGTGCCTGTAAAATATATCGTAATCAATCGCATAGAATTAGTCTGGGTAATATCAATATTGAACGCGATTGGGGCTGGGCACCAGATTATGTAGAAGCCATGTGGCTAATGATGCAAAAAGATCAAGCAAAAGATTACATCATTGCAACAGGAAAAAGCCATACCCTGAAAGAATTTATTGACACTACATTTAAAGTTCTTGATCTTGATTGGGAAAAGCATGTGGTGATAGACGAAGTTCTAAGAAGACCTACAGATCTTCAGGTAGGACGAGCAGATCCGAGCAAAGCGAATAATGAGCTGCAATGGAAAGCAAAACTTGGCCTGAATGAGATCATTGAAAATATGATTGAGCATGAATTAAGCTATTCCAATTATAGCACACCAAATTCCTACTTATAATCCGGATACATTTTTAAATTTGTAGAGATAAATTTTGAAAACCTGATAATAAGGCACTCAAAATAAACGTCTTCTTGTCAAAACTATATGAAATCAGAAACTTCATTCCTGCGACGATACAAATTTATACTCGAACGTTTCCCTTCAGAATGGCATACTGCTGATATCCTGACAACCTTTTTCCGGCTTTCATTTTTTTTCATGCGCGGAATGTTTGAGCGTTTATTCTTTAAAAGCTCAAAAGGCTGGGTAATGGTAGGCAAGGGAGCATCTATTCGATATGCACGCCATTTAAGCGTAGGGCGCGATTTTATTGTAGAAGATTATGCCGAAGTAAACTGTATGACCTATAGAGGTATTGTAGCTGGCGATCGTGTAACTATTGGAAAACATGCAATCATACGGCCAACAAATATTTACGGTTCAGCAATTGGCGAAGGACTAAAAATAGGCAATAATTCAAGCATTGGTCCATATTCGTATATCGGTTGTTCAGGTTATATTGAGATTGGAGATAATGTGATGATGTCGCCCAGGGTGAGTATTTATGCAGAGAACCATCTATTTGATAGGCCCGATTTGACCATCAAAGAACAGGGAGTAAAAAGGGAGTTTGTGAAAATTGAAGACGATTGCTGGATAGCCGCAAACACAGTAATACTGGCAGGCGTAACCATTGGCCGCGGATCAATTATTGCAGCCGGCAGCGTAGTAACTAAAGATATTCCACCCTACAGTATTGTTGGAGGTGTTCCGGCAAAAGTTATCAAAAGCAGAAAATAAAGGAATGCTCAGCACTGATTACCACATAGGTTTTATCAAGCCCCTACTATTCTGACTATGTGTGGTATCATCGGAGTAATCTCAAAAAAAAACAATCCTGATTTCCATTCAGAATTTATTGTACCGATAGGTCAGGCACTAAACCACATGGAATACCGTGGCCCTGACCATCAAGGTATATGGTCTGAAAATGGGGTCTGCTTTGGCCATCGCAGATTATCGATCATTGACCTCTCTGCCGATGGAAATCAGCCCTTTCAATCTTCAGATCAACGGTATGTGCTTGTTTTTAATGGCGAGATATTTAATTACCAAGAGCTTAGATCATCCTTACAAAATCTTGGGCATGCCTTTAATACAGCAAGCGATACCGAAGTAATTCTTGCTGCTTATGCTCAGTATGGCAAGGAATTCTGCAAATATCTACGGGGAATGTTTGCATTGGTCATTTATGATCGAGTACTTAATGAACTAGTATTTGCCCGCGACAGACTTGGTAAAAAGCCATTATTCATTTTTGAAAATGAAAAGGTGATCATCTTTTCATCAGAAGTTAAATTCTTTCATGCCTTCCAAACTATCCCACTAGAAATAAATGAGGAAAGCTTGCTCAATTTTTTATCACTCCAGTATATTCCTGGCCCTCAAACCATTTATAAGAATGTTAGTCAGATCAAAGCAGGAGAACTTTTCAGTTATGATCTTAACAAGAATCAAGCAAAATCAAGCACCTACTGGAATATGTTTGATTATGTTGGGCAGCGAAAAGATATTCCTGAACTCGATGAAATAGATAAACTACTTGAAAAAAGTATCAAATACCGGCTTGTTTCTAATGTTGATATCGGGCTGCTTCTTAGCGGCGGTATCGATTCATCCTTGCTAGCCTGTTACATGCATGAGCTGGCCGGAAAAAAAGTTAAAGCATTCAATGTAGGATTCGCTGAGCAATCAATTGATGAATCAGCTTATGCTAAACAGGTTGCTTCAGCCTTAGGCCTCGAGCTGGTAAGCCTCAACTTAGAAGATATCAGTATTG
>NZ_JBIKSU010000094.1:0-6156 GCF_044348475.1 Daejeonella sp.
GACCCCTCCGGTGGTCAGTTTTGAGATCAAGCCTTTTGGAGATGAAGATGCAGATATCGTTATTGCAAATGCAAAGCGTGTGCTGAATTTGGCATGGGCAAGGGTTTAGTAAGCTGAAAGCCCAAAGCTAAAAGACCAAAGCTGAAAGCTTAAAGCTAAAAGGGGAAAGCTGAAAGTATAAAGTAATTATAGAATTAGAATGAAGATAGTTGTATTAGATGGTTATACCTTAAATCCAGGAGATCTTACATGGGATGGATTAAAGCAGTTTGGTGATCTGCAGGTGCATGACAGAACTCCCGAGAACCAGATTGTGGAACGATGCAGAGGTGCACAAATCATATTCACGAATAAGACGCCGCTTAGAGAACATATTCTCGAACAGCTTCCTGATCTTAAATACATTGGAGTTTTAGCAACTGGGTATAATGTGGTAGATGTTGATTATAGCAAAAAAAGAGGTATTGCAGTTGCTAATATCCCGGGATATGGTACGGCATCAGTGGTGCAAATGACATTTGCTCTTTTACTTGAATTATGCCAACATGTTCAAAGTCATAGTGATTCAGTTTTTAAGGGTGACTGGGCAGCTTCACCCGATTTTTGTTATTGGAACTATCCCTTGGTTGAACTAGAAGGAAAAACCATAGGCATTATTGGGTTTGGAATGATCGGACAAAAAGTTGCAGATGTTGCTGCAGCATTTGGAATGCATGTAATGGCATATTCCCGCAGCCAGTCTGATCAATCGTATCGTAAAAATTTTACTTGGGTAGAATTGAACAAGCTTCTTGCCCATTCAGATGTAGTTAGCATTCACTGCCCTTTATTCCCTGATACCCAAGGTATGATCAACAAAAACACCTTGAAGTTAATGAAGAAGTCGGCCTTTTTTCTGAATACCTCTAGAGGGCCACTCATGGTGGATCAGGATCTGGCTGATGCCCTGAATGAAGGAGTAATTGCGGGCGCCGGCATTGATGTTCTTTCGGTTGAACCTCCTTCAGCCGATAATCCTCTTTTTAAAGCAAAAAACTGTATGATTACCCCTCATATTGCCTGGGCAACAAAAGAAGCCAGAGGTAGATTGATGGGAATTGCAGAAAATAATTTATCTTCATTCCTGAATGGAAATCCAGTCAATATTGTAAATAAATAAAAACTCAAAATTAATTATTATGAAAAAGTACTCCGTATTATTCCTCCTTTCAGTAGCATTATTAAGTTGCAGTCCTAAGGCAGATGAATCAGCAAAAAATGAAACTGCAGCAGCACCTGCTGTAGATATTGATGCACGTTTAAAGGAATTAAATATCCAACTAGTAGAACCATCTGTACCAACTGCAAACTTTGTAAAAACAGTTCGCGTAGGAAATCTGGTTTATACTTCAGGTCACGGACCAGACAGAGCAGAAGGTGGACCCTTAACCGGTAGAGTAGGTGATGATCTTACCTTAGAGCAAGGTCAGGAAGCAGCACGCTTAACCGGTGTTGCTTTATTATCCAGCCTTAAAAAGGAAATCGGTGATTTAGGTAAAGTGAAAAGAATAGTAAAAGTTCTTGGCATGGTACAAAGTACGCCTGAATTTAAGGATCAACCTAAAGTAATGAATGCATTTTCTGATATGATGGTAGATATTTTCGGTCAAAAAGGAAAGCATGCTCGTTCAGCTGTAGGTATGTCAGCACTTCCAGGTAATATTGCCGTTGAAATTGAAATAATCGTTGAAGTAGAAGATTAATAATTTTCTAAATACAAACATTCCTACTCTTAATGCTGATTTACTATTCTTAAAGATTTAGTAAATCAGCATTAATTTTTTACAGAAATTGATTTAATTAAAAATTTGCCAAAATTGAAATTATGAAGAAATATTTCGTCATATCCCTAATCGCTATTGCTTTACTTGGCTGTAATTATGTATCCAAAGCGCAAGAAAAAATGGGCTCAAAAGCTGAACTTATTGATTTTGATAAGCGGCTTACTGACCTCAACATCGTTTTATCTAAGCCAAGTGCGCCATTAGCCAGCTACGTAAAGATTGTGCGCGTTGGTAATCTCATTTTTACAGCCGGGCATGGTCCTGATAAACCTGACGGTACCAGAGTTACCGGAAGAGTTGGAGACGATCTAACTCTTGAACAGGGCCAGCAAGCTGCGCGATTAACCGCAATTTCATTGCTTTCGAGCTTAAAGGCAGAACTTGGCGACTTAAATAAAGTAAAGCGAATTGTCAAGGTTTTGGGAATGGTACAATCTACTCCCGAATTCAAAGATCAGCCAAAGGTGATGAATGCATTTTCTGATTTGATGGTACAAGTATTTGGAGAGAAAGGTAAACATGCCCGCTCAGCCGTTGGTATGTCAGCTCTTCCTGCTAATTGGGCCACAGAAATTGAAATGGTCATTGAGGTTGAAGATTAAAACACAGTTCAATCTGTATTATGCATATTTTGATTGCTCCTAATGCCTTTAAACATAGCCTTTCAGCAAATCAGATTGCAGAAGCTATTCAGGAAGGTTTAAAGCGGAGTGGTGCAACCTGCACTTCTGAGTGCTTTCCAATTGCTGATGGAGGCGATGGTACAGGCCAATTGATCGTAGAAAAATGTGGTGGCATCTGGCATAAATACGATGTTCATGATCCCTTAGGAAGATTGATCAAAGCTCCCTTAGGCATTATTGATCAGGGTAAAACAGCTGTAATTGAAATGGCGGATGCATCGGGTATTCGCTTAGTACGCAGTGATGAAATGTTGCCATTAATGGCTTCTTCTTTTGGTACCGGCGAATTGATTCGATTTGCACTCGACAGAAACGTATCACGCATCATTATTGGACTTGGTGGTTCGGCAACTGTTGATGGAGGTATAGGAATTTTAAGTGCTCTTGGCATCAAATTTCGAGATGCTGATGGAGCTGAGTTAGCAGCTTTACCCATCAATATTTCCCGATTCCATCAAATTGATCTATCGGGTTTCGACTCGCGTATTTTTAATTGCCAGATTACAGTTTTATGTGATGTTGACAATTTATTATTAGGTGAACAGGGGTCAGCAGTGGTTTTTGGTCCTCAGAAAGGAGCTAGCCCCTCAGATATAAAACTTCTGGATCTGGCTTTAACTAAGCTTAGAGATTTGGCATTTCAATCTACTGGAATTGATATGAATGAAATTCTTCATGGAGGTGCTGCAGGCGGCATAGCGGCTTCATTGTTCACTTTTCTACATGCCAGATTAGTGAATGGAGCTGAACATTTTCTGGAGCTTACTGACTTTGAAAAAAGATTGAAAAATGCCGACCTTCTTATAACTGGCGAAGGTTGTCTCGATGAGCAAACCTTACAGGGAAAGGGCCCTTTTGCTGTGGCTAAACTTGCAAAAGAATCCAATATCACTGTTATTGGGATTGCAGGTAGCGTGCCACTCAATGAAAATCCGAATCTGAACAGGTATTTTGATATTGTTATGCCTATTGGCAATGAGCCTACTGACCTCCAAACAGCCATGAATTTTACAACATCTAATCTAATTAGGACCGCTAGTGTAATTGGTAAATTTCTTTCCTTGCCCAAAACTATTTAGTGTATTTTTAGGTCCTTGATTAACGTAATTCGTCTAATTTATCGGCTTTCAACCTATGAAAAATATTTTTTCTTTTTTTCTTCTATTCTTTGTTTCATCACTTTCTGCACAATCCTTAAAGCAGAAAATTGAAATGGCTTATTCGCGTTTTGAAAATGATTCTCAAATGAAGTTTGGGATAAGTTCAATGACTGTATTAAATGCAGAAACTGGAGCTATTGTTTATGCTAAAAATGAAAATGTGGGTCTAGCCAGTGCCTCAACCTTAAAAACAATAACAGCAGCAACTGCCTACCATTTGTTAGGTAAAGATTTTGTTTGGGAAACCAGCCTGGGTTACAATGGAACAATTTCATCAAATGGTACATTAAATGGTGATGTGATCATAACCGGAGCTGGCGATCCAAGTTTGGGTAGCGACCGGTATGATCAAACCAGGCCTGAACTTATTCTTAAGAAATGGACAGAGGCAATTGCCCGCTCAGGCATTAAAAATATTACCGGTTCAATTATCGCTGATGATCGTTTATTTGGCACTCAAACGATGCCCGGAGGTTGGACTTGGCAGGATATGGGCAATTATTACGGTGCTGGGCCATCTTCTTTAACTTGGCGGGAAAACCAGTTTGACCTAATTTTTAAGCCCGCAAATCGAGTAGGTGAGCCTGCAGAACTGATACGTACAGAACCACAAATGAACTACCTTAAAATTGTGAATGAAGTATTGACTGGTGCTCCGGGTTCTGGCGACAATGTTTATGCTTATTCTGCACCTTATTCTACTGTGATATATTTGAGAGGCACTTATGGTATTGATCTCAAAAAAGCAATTGCTGCCTCTGTACCTGATCCAGCATACCATCTGGCCTATCAATTATTGAATAGATTAAAACAATCGGGTATTTTGGTTGGGAAAGATGCTGTAACTGCTAGAGAACTGTCATTGAATAATCAGCTTTTTCAAGCTCCTTCAAAGATCATTGATATACACACTTCTCCAAGTCTTGATAAAATTGTTTATTGGTTCAATCAAAAAAGTATCAATCTTTTTGGCGAACATTTGATTAAAACTATTGCCTGGAAAGACGCTAAAGAAATTACGACTTCGAATGGCGTTAAGGCACTGAAAAATTTCTGGGCAAAAAAGGAAGGAATTGATCCAGATGCAATGAATATTTATGATGGTAGCGGATTGTCGCCAGCTAATAGGATCACCACACTGGCAATGGCACAGGTACTTCATTCAATTAAAAAAGAAAGTTGGTTTGCTGGATTTTATGAAAGTTTGCCGGTCTATAACGATATGAAAATGAAAAGTGGAAGCATAAGCGATGTAATTGCATATACTGGCTATCAGATAAGCTCAAATGGAACTCCATTGGTATTTTCATTCATGATCAATAATTATAAGGGGAGTAGCTCAACGGTCCGGCAAAAAATGTTTAGTGTTCTTAATACCTTAAAATAGTAGTTTACATAAATCGTATTGAAATAATCCCGTCATTTTTCTTTGATCTTATTTAAAGGAGATTGAAATACCGTAATTTTGTACTATGTCTAAAGCCATTGTAATTGGTGCAGGTATTGCCGGTATTGCTTCTGCAATTCGTCTGGTTATTAAAGGGTATCAGGTAGAGGTATTTGAAGCGGGTCCTATAGCAGGCGGTAAGCTTTCCGAACTCAATTTGGGTGATTTCCGATTTGATACAGGCCCAAGTTTGTTTACAATGCCGCAATACGTTGATGAACTTTTTATCCTGGCGGGTAAAAATTCAGCAGATTATTTCCACTATGAAAAGCTCGAAACTGTCTGCAATTATTTCTATGAGGATGGTACGCGCATCAGTGCATTTGCAGATCGAACTAAATTCTCTGAAGAAATAGCTGAAAAAACGAAGGATAGCGCTGAATCTGTTATCAAATTCCTTGAAAAAAGTAAAGACATCTACGAAATCACAAACGCTGTCTTCCTTCAAAGATCATTGCATAAGCTCAGTAGTTATTTTAACTGGAAGACCTTCAAGTCAATGCTTCGATTTCCCGAAATTGATGCATTTCGGTCAATGAATCAAGCCATTGAGGCTAATTTTAAAGATTATAAAACAATTCGTTTTTTTAATCGCTATGCTACATATAACGGATCTAACCCATATAAAGCACCGGCAACATTAAATGTTATACCTCATTTTGAACAACATTTTGGAGCTTATTTCCCCATCGGGGGTATGTATTCCATAGCCAGTTCACTGGTAAAACTTGCGATTGACCTGGGTGTAAAATTCAATTTCAATACGTATGTTGATGAGATAGAATTGAATAACAATCAGGTGGCTGGTGTAAAGGTCAAAGGCCTAAGTTATCCTGCAGACCTGGTAATCTCCAATATGGATATCTGGTATACTTACCAAAAATTGTTAAAAGGATTCCAAGTTCCCGATCGTATTAAACAACAAGAACGTAGCAGTTCTGCCTTGATCTTTTATTGGGGTATCAATAGGGCCTTTCCCGAGCTTGAAATGCACAATATTTTTTTTACTGAAAATTACAGAGAAGAATTTAAACAAATTTGGG
>NZ_JBIKSU010000101.1:0-5747 GCF_044348475.1 Daejeonella sp.
TGAATATAAGTTCCAAAAATAAAATAGATGATGCACCTCTAGGATCCGAAAACTGGTTTACCATGATCAATGTGCCCGCCAATACAGGGCAGGATTGGGATGCCTTAATCATTGAGGCCCGCAAAAATATCATTGAGAAATTATCCAGGATCCTTGGTTTAGATGTAAATAAACTCATCGTTTGCCAAGCAATTCTAGATCCAAGAAGCATCGACTCAAAGACATTTTCCTATCAGGGGTCACTTTATGGTAGCAGCTCCAATAGTCAGTTCTCCGCTTTTTTAAGACACGCAAATTTTTCATCAAAAATTGAAAATTTATTTTTTGTAGGTGGAAGTGTGCATCCCGGTGGTGGGATACCTCTTGCCTTGTTATCAGCAAAAATTGTAGAGGGTTTGATCAAATAGAACATGTTTTTGTCAAATGTGCCGCGAATTTTCAAAATGCTAAAAAATGATTACTTTAACATATGCTTGAACCGCGCAAAAACTGGATAGTTTTTAAATTTTTTTCCTGGTATATAAACAGAATCATCAAATCTGATTTTCAAGAACTGAATTTCAATAAAATCAGTATTGATCAGAGTAAGTCGATTCTGTTAATAGCCAATCACTTTTCCTGGTGGGATGGATTTGTTCTTTTTCAAATCAACCGTCTTTATTTCAGAAAAAAGTTTCATGTAATGATTACCCAGGAAAATTATCAGAAGGTTTGGTTCATGAAGTACCTGGGTAGTTTTTCAGTAAAAAAGAATTCAAGGAGCATAATTGAAACACTCGAATACGCAGGTCATTTACTAGATGACCCCGAAAATTTGGTACTCATCTTCCCGCAAGGCAAGCTATACTCAGGTCATGTAGAGCAAATACAATTTGAAAAGGGCCTGATGAATTTGATAAATGTTTCTTCAAAAACTTTCCAGTATATATTTGCAGCTAGTTTTACGGATTATTTCGAAAATCGTAAGCCTACCATAAACTGTTTTTTGCAGGAGTGGGAAGGGGCTGAGTTTACAAGCTTGCAATTAATTAAAAGCGCCTTTAATAAACATTATGAATTATCGCGGCAAAATCAAACCGCGGCTGCCGTTTAAGAATGATACTAATTTATCTGATTTTCTTCTTTTTAGTTCTGCGCTTTACGGTTACTCTGTTTAATTTTTTATCGAATCCAAAGCTAACAAATTCGTTTAGGCAGTATGACGATTTCGTCTCCATACTGATACCTGCACGCAATGAGGAAGCAGATATACAGCATTTGCTTCATTCCATCAGCTTACAAAATTATCAGAACTACGAGGTTATCATACTTGATGATAATTCTACTGATCGAACATTTCAAGTTTGTCAGGAATTTTGTGATCAGCATGAACGTTTCAAAGTTTTGCCAGGTGCTCCTCTTCCCAAAGGCTGGCTCGGAAAAAACTTTGCCTGCTTTCAGTTGGCCAAGGCCGCTCAAGGCAAGTACTTGATTTTCCTGGATGCCGATGAAACCATTTCTGATGGATTGATTAATAATTCTATTCATCGCATGAAACTGAATAGATTAAGCTTGTTAAGCCTATTTACTGATCAAATCATGCTTACTTGGGGTGAACGATTGGTTGTGCCACTGATGCATTTTGTGTTATTAAATTTATTACCTCTCAGATTGGTGAGGCTTTCAAAAAATCCGTCATTTTCTGCCGCAAGTGGACAATTTATGATGTTTGATTCGGAACATTATAAGGAGAATCAATGGCATGAGCAGGTAAAACATCAGGTTGTTGAAGATGTGGAGATTATGAAACTGATCAAAAGCCTTGATTATAATGGCGAAGCTTTACTGGCTAACGGATTCATAAATTGTAGGATGTATAAAAGCTTTAGCGAAGCCGTTGATGGTTTTAGTAAGAATTTTCTGGCCGGGTTTAATAATAATGTGTTTGGGCTTTTTCTTTATTTGCTACTTGTTGTAATGGGGCCAATTGCACTTGCCTTTTTTCTGAGTCCTGATTTAGGTCTCTTTGCCCTATCTTTGATTGTTTTAAGCAGGGTAATGATATCACTTTCTGCCAAACAAAGTGTATGGCAAAATGTGCTTCTTCATCCATTGCAATTACTTTGTATGGTTTTTATCTCTGTGATCGCTGTAAAAAAACACTTTACTAAAACTATCGTCTGGAAAGGACGAGCAATAAGACAATGAAACTGAACAAAACTATCATTTGTAGTATTTTCATCGTGATGTTTCACCTGGTGGGCTTGTATGGTTTTTTAAACTCAGATCTGGAAAAGCTATTCATAGCTCTTGTTCCTTTTCATTTATTGTTAATGCTTAGTCTGCTGGTTATTAGTACGAATGACTTTTCCTTTAAAATGAGGGCCTTTGCAATTATTGTATATCTGGCAGGCTTTTTCATAGAGGTAATCGGAGTCAATTCAGGACTTATTTTCGGTTCATATACCTATGGCGAAGCCTTAGGTTTTAAGCTATTCTCAACCCCACTACTTATCGGTGTCAACTGGTTAATATTGGTCTATTGTACGGGTGTTTTTCTTGAACGATTTAAAATAAAGAGTGCTTTAATTTTTTGCTTAATAGGCGCTTTGGTACTTTTAAGCCTAGATTTTTTAATTGAGCCCATTGCAATAAGATTCGATTACTGGTCTTGGGCCGGAGGTAAAATTCCATTGCAAAACTACTTGGGATGGTATTTGTTTTCTTTCTTGTTATTTTGGATTTTTAGAGGGCTAGACTTTCAAAAACAAAACAAAGCCGCAATTGTATTACTATTTGCTCAAGTAGGATTTTTTCTAGCCTTGAATTTTTGGGCTTTGTGATAAACTATTTAGTATTTTTGTAATTGAAAAATTTTCTAGCCAAAAAATAGAATTAAGCTTAGCTAATGAAATATAATCTTGACATAACAATCGATACTGATTCAGGCTTTTGTTTTGGAGTAGTTTATGCAATTGATATGGCTGAAGAGATTCTAGATGAAGACGGGTATCTCTACTGCCTCGGAGACATTGTTCACAATGATGAAGAAGTAAGCCGTTTGAAATTAAAGGGGCTTAAAATTATTTCACATGAAGATCTTCTGAACATAAAAAACGAAAAAGTTTTGATTCGCGCCCATGGCGAAGCACCTGAAACCTATCGTCTGGCACTTGATAATAATATAACTCTAATCGATGCCTCTTGCCCAGTGGTTTTAAAGTTGCAGAACAGAATAAAAAATACATACGATAGTAAAGAAAAGGTGCTAATTTTTGGTAAACATGGGCATGCCGAGGTGATCGGCTTGCAAGGGCAAACCAATAATGAAGCGCTTGTATTCCAAGATATTGCAGAGCTTGACAATGTTGATCTTCCACAAAAATTTACGCTGTATAGTCAAACCACGAAAAGTACAGATAAGTTCTATGAGATAAAAGATGAACTGATTAAACGCGGATACGATATCAAAGCGAATGACACAATCTGCAGGCAGGTTTCAAACAGGTATGAAGACTTAAGAAAATTTGTCATCGGTTACGATAAAATTGTTTTTGTTTCTGGCAAGAAATCGTCTAACGGGAAAGTTCTTTTTGAGGTTTGCAAACAATTTAATCCGAATACCTATTTTGTTAGTAGTGACCAAGAATTAGATTTAGGAATGTTTACTCCTGGAGATAAGGTTGGAATATGTGGAGCTACATCTACTCCAATGTGGTTAATGGAAAGAGTAAAATCTGCTCTGCAAGAATATTGAAATTTGCGCAACCAATGTTAGGTAATCAGTCAAAAAAAGGGGTTATTATTGCTTTTATAATTATCTGCCTCTGGTTTCTAAGTATTTTTTGCCTGATGAATTGGGAAGTTAATTTTAAAAACCCACTCCTTTATGCATTGATTCTGGTTCAAATGCATTTATATACCGGACTCTTTATTACGGCGCACGATGCAATGCATAGTACGGTATCCTCCAATCCAAAACTTAATAAGCTAATTGGGCAAATTTGTACTGCCTTGTACGCCTGTTTCCCATTTAGTAGTCTATACACCAAACATCATGAGCATCATCAATATGTTCATACAGAAAAGGACCCGGATTACTCGGAAGGAAATTTTTTTATTTGGTATCTTAATTTTATTAAACAATACCTTACCTGGTGGCAGGTAGTACTAATGGCATTGATCTTTAATTTATTAAAAATATGGGTACCTGAGCTCAATTTATTTTTGTTTTGGGTACTTCCTTCACTATTAAGCACAATCCAACTATTTTATTTTGGCACCTGGCTTCCTCATCATGGAGAACATGCAAATAAGCATCAATCAAGTTCACAAAGAAAAAATCATATTCTTGCTTTTCTCACCTGTTATTTTTTTGGTTACCACTTTGAGCATCATGATTCGCCCGGAACACCTTGGTGGAGATTATGGGAACTGAAAAATTCGTAAAACAATTGTTTTTTTTAAGTCAAATGGAATGAAGCATTTCCAACTACTGATCCGTAAGACTATCTTTGACATTCTTTAGTATACATATGAGTAAGCAAGGTGTTTTATTGGTAAATTTAGGTACTCCTGACAGTCCTTCAACGAGTGATGTCAGAACATATCTCGGAGAATTTTTAATGGATGGGAGGGTAATAGACGTTCCCCTTATTTTACGGGCCATACTGGTAAAGGGAATCATTGTTCCTTTCCGCGGACCAAAATCTGCTAAGTTATACAAGGCAATATGGTCTGATACTACCGGTTCTCCATTGATGCACTACAGCATTATGCAAAAAGATCTTTTGCAACAACGCTTAGGTGATGATTACCATGTTGAGCTGGCCATGCGTTATCAAAACCCTTCTATTGAGAGTGCTTTAAAATTGTTGAAAGATGCCCAGGTTAACAGTATAAAAGTGATACCCATGTTCCCTCATTATGCTTCTGCTAGTACAGGCTCTGTATTGGAAAAAGTAATGAAACTAGTCAGAAAGTGGCAAACCATTCCAAATATTTCATTCATTAATTCATTTCATGATGATGAACGAATGATTGAGGCTTTTTCTGATAATGGCAGAAAGCATCATCCTGAAACTTATGATCATATTTTATTTAGTTTCCACGGCTTACCCCAAAGACAGCTTCGCAAATCAGACCATTCTAAGGTGCACTGTCAGAAGGTTGAAAATTGCTGCTCTGTACTGACTGAAAACAATAAATTTTGCTATTCTGCCCAGTGTCACGACACCGCACGATTAATCGCTGAAAAATTGGAATTGCCCAAAGAAAAATATTCGGTATGCTTTCAATCACGCCTTGGAAAAGATCCATGGGTGCAGCCTTATACAAGTGTTGTAATTGAAGAATTGGCCAAAAAAGGGGTTAAAAGATTACTGGTATTCTGTCCTGCCTTTGTCGCAGATTGCCTTGAAACTGTTTACGAGGTTTCTGTTGAATATGGCGATGAGTTTAAGGAATTGGGTGGTGAACATGTTCAGCTTGTAGAAAGCTTAAATGATCATCCTTCATGGATTGATTCTTTAGAAGGCATGGTTAAAGGCCAAATCAATTAAAACCGTTCTTGTAAATATAATCCAAGAAGCTTTTCGTAGCCCCAGTATGACTACTTACATATTCTTGGGCAGATAAGCCTCTTTTTATACGGTTGCTCTCCTTTGAAAGTATTTCCATTTGGGCATTTAATTCTTTTGAGTCATTTACTGAAAATGCAGATCCATTTTTGATTAGTTCAACTGCTTCTAAAAATGTTGAATAATTTG
>NZ_JBIKSU010000061.1:0-11889 GCF_044348475.1 Daejeonella sp.
CATTAATTGCCCGCGATGATATTGATGCGATTGATATCTGCGCTCCAAACAACATGCACGCAGAAATTGCTATCGCCGCTGCTGAAGCAGGTAAAATGATCCTTTGTGAAAAACCTCTTGCCAGAACTCTGGATGAGGCAGTACTCATGGTCAAAGCCATTGAAAAAGCCGATGTCAAGAATACAGTCTGGTATAATTATCGTCGGGTGCCTGCCGTTACTTTAGCCAAGCAAATCATTGACTCAGGCAAATTGGGAAAGATTTTTCATTACAGAGCTAATTTTCTTCAAGACTGGACAATCAATGCAGATCTGCCTCAAGGTGGCGAAGCATTATGGCGTTTAGACATTGATGCTGCAGGATCTGGGGTAACCGGCGATCTTTTGGCACATTGTATTGACACCGCAATATGGTTAAATGGGGGCATTAAAGATGTTTCTGCTATGACTGAAACGTTCATCAAAGAACGCATGCACCAGTTAACAGGCAAAATAGAAAAAGTAGAAATTGATGATGCATGTCTGTTTCATTGCCATTTCAATAATGGTTCATTAGGTCTTTTTGAATCAACCAGATATGCACGCGGGCATAAAGCATTATACACCTTTGAAATAAATGGAGAACATGCTTCTATTCGCTGGGATCTTCATGACTTAAACCGCTTAGAATATTTCGATTATGCAGATGATTCAATTGTTCGTGGCTGGCGTTCTATTCATGTTACAGATGGAGACCAACCCTACATGAATAAATGGTGGGTTCCAGGCCTTTCTATTGGATATGAACATACGTTTGTACACCAAGTAGCTGACTTTTTACAAAGTTTGGAAACAGGACAGCCCTGCTCGCCTACGTTCCAGGAAGCACTTGAAACACAAAAAGTTTGTCAGGCTGTCATTGAATCTGCCGCATCTAGAAGCTGGAAAAACATCTAACCTAAAAATAAAACATACAATAAATTCAAAACCTAATATCATCCATTTTATAGCTGATAATCATGTACAAAAAGATTAAAACACTACAAGGATTATTTATGGCAGGAATTCTGTCTCTATCCTTAATCCTTGTCAGCTATAAAGTGGCTGAGCATACCGGTATCCCTCAAAAAGGATTTGTTTCCATATTTGATGGAAAAAGCCTCAAGGGTTGGGAAGGTGATTTAACCTACTGGCGGGTAGAGAATGGAAGTATTGTTGGAGAAATCACACCTAGCACTTTACTGAAACGTAATTCTTTTTTACTCTGGCGTGGCGGAACACCTGCTGACTTTGAGCTTATTTTAGAGTTTAAAATCAGTAAGGCAGGTAATAGTGGAATCAATTACCGGAGTGAAGAACTAAAAGATCTTCCATTTGCTGTTAGAGGATATCAGCTAGATATTGATGGAGCCAATAATTATACCGGACAAAATTATGAGGAGCGCGGCAGAACAACTTTGGCTTATCGCGGACAAATAACAACGATAAAAGCTCAAAATGCAGAGAATACGCAAGAATCGGTTCAATCAAAAATAAAAAACAACGCATGGACCAATCTCAGTGTTAGTGGGTCTTTAGGAGATAAGGATGCATTATTGCAAAAAATAAAAAGTGAAGATTGGAACACGTGTCGCTTGGTGGCAAAGGGAAATAGTTTAAAACACTACATAAATGGTGTTTTAATGAGTGATGTTACTGATAATGATACGATTAATGGTAAATCAAAAGGAGTCTTAGGTATTCAGGTACACGTTGGCCCTCCAATGAAGGTTGAATATCGCAAGATCATGATCAAGCAATAAATCTAATTATTAATAGGAAATTAAGCATGAAAAAAAACCTGTATTCAATAGCACTGGCTTTGTTGATAATAACAACTATCATGCTTATAAAGGCTTGTAGTTCAGCTAGTTCACATCAGGTTTATGACCTGGCCGATACCTTGCTTACTGAAAATCAGAAGCGTTTATCTTCAAATGCGTTGAAAGGCCTTGTAATCAGCTCTGGTTTAAAAATCCAAACCATGGCAACAGAACCTACCTTAATTAACCCAACTAATATTGATGTTGATGAACGCGGTAGAGTTTGGGTTACTGAAGCTTATAATTATCGATTCCAAATTAACAATAACAAGCCAAAAATTGAAGGTGATCGGATCCTAATATTGGAAGATAAGGATGGAGATGGGAGTCTCGAAACAAGTAAAGTATTTTACCAGGGTCCAGAAATTAATGCTCCTTTGGGTATCTCTGTTTTAGGAAATCGGATCATTATATCACAAAGTCCATATGTTTGGGTATTTCATGATGATGACGGCGATGATAAAGCGGATCGCAAAGAGATACTTTTTCAAGGGATTGGAGGTGTACAACATGATCATGGAATGCACTCCTTTACATTTGGGCCTGATGGTAAATTATATTTCAACTTTGGCAATTCAGGGCAAACGCTAAAAGATAAAAACAATAAGGTTGTTCTAGATCAGGATGGTGATGAAATTGGACCCGGCAAGTATCGTGAGGGAATGGTTTTCCGTTCAGACCCAGATGGCTCAAATGTAGAATGCCTTGGGCATAATTTCAGAAATAATTTTGAGCTTGCAGTAGATAGTTACGGAACTATTTGGCAAAGTGATAATGACGATGATGGCAACCGAGGTGTCCGAATCAATTATGTGATGGAATATGGTAATTATGGCTATAAAGATGAGGTTACTGGCGCAAGCTGGCAGTCAAAAAGAACGAATCTAGAAGATTCTATCCCTTTGCGTCATTGGCATCTCAACGATCCTGGGGTGGTACCCAATCTTTTACAGACCGGAGCTGGTTCACCTACAGGTATTTTACTCTATGAAGGCAACTTACTACCAAAACCCTTTCAAAACCAGATAATCCACTCTGATCCGGGTCCAAATGTGGTAAGATCCTATCCTACTTTGAAAAATGGAGCAGGATATACCGCCAGTATAGTTAATATCTTAAAAGGAGAAAATGACCAATGGTTCCGTCCATCAGATGTAAGTATTGCTCCTGATGGCTCCCTTATTGTTGCTGATTGGTACGATCCGGGAGTAGGTGGCCATCGGGTTGGAGATTTACAGCGGGGACGCATATACAGAATTGCCCCCGAGGTTTCTGCTTATAAAATACCCAAGCAGAATTACACTACCCCTGCCGGTGCCATTAATGCACTCTTGAATCCAAATCTTGCAGTAAGAAGGCATGCCTGGATAGCTTTACATGAGATGGGAAAAGAGGCAGTTCCTGAACTAGAAAAATTATGGAGAAAAGCAGCTAACCCAAGGATGCGTGCCCGAGCATTCTGGGTATTGGCAAAAATGCCAAAAGGTGAAAAATATATCAATGAAGCGTTAAAAGACGCTAATCCTGATCTACGGATAACAGGATTAAGAGCGGCCAGACAAATAAAATTGGACATGATTCCACTAGTCAAAAAATTAGTGAATGATCAGGATCCACAAGTAAGAAGAGAATGTATCATAGCTCTTAGACATAATAAATTGGATGAAGCCGCTGAGTTATGGGCAATACTTGCCAATCAATACGATGGTACAGACAGATGGTATTTAGAGGCCCTAGGAATAGGTGCAGACAAACAATGGGACCGATTTTTAAAGGCTTTTCTGCAAAAAAATGAAAACCCATTGGCAAATGCTGCAGGCAGGGATATAATATGGCGTTCCCGAACCGAACTCGCATTACCATTTCTTGCAAAACTAGCTTCTGATAATCAGTATGCTATGAAGTCAAGATTAAGGTATTTCCGAGCTTTTGACTTTCAAACTGGGCCCGAAAAATCAAAAACCCTTTTAAAAATGATTGAGGACAATTTGACCGGGAATATTGAATTCAACAGATTGGCCTTACATCATTTAGACAGCAAAGCAACCCTACAATCTCCTCATGCAAAAAAAGCTTTATTAGCCGTAATTCAGGCTACCGCTGGTCAGGCCGACTACCTTGATTTGGTTAGACAATATGAACTTCAAAGCGAAAATTCAAACCTTTTAGCTATGGCAATAGCTAAATCTAATGAACCTATTGGTATTGATGCGGCAAGATTATTACTTGAGCTAAAAGGAACTGCCCTTATAAATAAAGTAATCTTGAGTAATGATAAGAACCAAATTAATTCAATCCTGAATGCAATAGGCAGTATAGGGAATACCGAATCAATAGGCATTTTGGAAAAAATTAGCCTTCAGAATACCGAGAATATGGAATTACGGCAAAACGCTGCAGAAATGATTGGAAAAAGTAGAGCAGGTGAAGACCGCGCGCTTGAACTTTTACGCTCCAAAAAAGCGCCAGTAGAACTTATTCCGTATTTTGTTGCTGGTTTAAAGGGAAGCAGACGAAAGGCAGTTGTTGATGAATCTTTAACATTTTTACCGGAATCCATAAAAAATATCAAACAAAAGCAATCCATCACATTAAATGAATTACTTGCTTTAACAGGAAATACAAAAAATGGAGCTGCAGTTTTCAAAAAAAGCTGTACTGTTTGTCATCAAGTTGGCCAACAAGGGTATGATGTTGGCCCCAGGCTGACAGAAATTGGCTCAAAATTACCTAAAGAAGCATTGTTTGATGCAATTATCAATCCTTCTGCAGGAATTAGTTTTGGATTTGAAACCTGGCAAATTGATATGAACGATGGATCAAGCCTGATGGGAATTATTTCAAGCAGAACTAAAACAGAACTAGAACTTAAATTCCCAGGAGGTATAAATCAGAAAATCTATACCAATAAAATTAAAACGATAAAGGCTATGACTGAATCAATGATGCCTGAAGGCCTACACGAAACCATGACAAAACAAGAACTAGCAGATATTATTCAGTACATGAGTACTTTAAAGAAAAAAGAGTAAAAATGAGTACTATTCAATAACTCAACCTATTACTTATAACTTATAACCTATTACTTATAACCTATAACTTATAACCTACAACTTATAACCTATAACTTATAACCTACAACTTATAACCTATAACTTATTACCTATAACTTACAAAAATGAAATTCGGCATTAATACATTTCTATTCACATCTCCCTTTACTAATGAAAGCGTATCCCTTTTTCCAAAGTTTAAAGCATGGGGCTTTGATTCTGTAGAAATCTCTATTGAAGATCCATCGCACATTGATCCTCAGGTGATCAGAAAAGCTTTGGACGAAAATGGCCTTAAATGCGGAACTATTTGTGCTGCAATGGGTCCGGGCCGTGATTTAAGAGGGACACCTGAAGAACAGCAGATCGGCTTTGATTATTTAAAAAGTATGCTCAGCATGATGCCTGCCCTGGGTTGCGATACCTTAATAGGCCCTCTATATTCGAGAGTTGGAAGGGCAGAATTAGTGAGTAAAGAAGATTATGCAAAACAATGGGAAACAGTTGCAAAACATTTAAAAACTCTGGCTGATTATGCTGAACAGTTGAATGTTAAGATGGCCATTGAACCTTTAAACCGGTATGAAACTGATTTTATTAATACCTGTGAACAAGGAATGAGAATGGTTAATCAGGTGAATAGTGATGCATTGATGCTTCAACTGGATACTTACCATATGAATATTGAAGAAAAAGATCCTTACCAAGCAATTTTAAATGCAGGCAGTAAATTAGGGCACTTCCATGCATGTGGTTCAGACCGTGGAACTCCGGGAGGTGATCAAATCAATTGGAACAAAATTAGTTCAGCGCTTCATCAAATTAATTATGATGGCGATGTAGTTATTGAATCATTTATTCCGGATATCGAAATGATTGCTAAAGCGGCCTCAATTTGGCGACAATTTGAACCTTCGCAAGAAGATATTGCGATCAAAGGATTAAAATTTTTAAGATCTAGTTTAATAAAATAAAGAACTGTTCATAAAATTTTCAGTACATCGTTTGATCTGGATATTTTTTGGCATACATTAATTATTTACACCCTCAAAAATGAAAACAGATACAAAAAGAACTGCCAAAAAAATCCTCAAGGGGCTCGGTATTATTGCTATTCTAATGTCTGCGTTCCAGTTTACGCAAACAGACTCAAGCACCCTTAAGCTAAAAAAGGGGGCCCATATTATATTAATAGGCAATAATTTAGGCTCAAGAATGATGAATTATGGTCATTTTGAAACAGAAATGCAGCTTCGTTATCCGGATAGCATGCTTTACATTCGTAATATGTGTGATGGAGGGGATACTCCCGGATTCAGGGCGCACTCTAGTCGGGCTTTACCCTGGGCATTCCCTGGAGCAGAAAAATTTCAAACCGAATTAGCAAAAAATTCAAATAGTGAGGGTTTTTATGATAGTCCGGATACCTGGATAAGCAATCACAAAGCAGATGTAATCATTGCTTTTTTTGGATATAATGAGTCATTTCAAGGCGCAAAAGGACTTGAAAACTATAAAGCCGAACTAGATGCATTCATCAAACATACCTTAAAACAAAAGTATAACGGAACATCCGCACCACAGCTTGCAATCGTGTCTCCGATCGCTTTCGAAGATCTTTCGAAAGAGTTTGACCTTCCGAATGGGAAAACTGAAAATGTGAATCTAGAGCTTTATGCAAATGCAATGAAAGAAGTTGCTGCAAAAAACAAGGTTCATTATTTAAATGTTTTTACGCCCACAAAACAATGGTATGATACCAATGAGAAAGCTCAAACTATTGATGGTTCTCAACTTACAGATGCTGCATATGCTAAATTTGGTCCTCTTTTGGCCGATGGAATCTTTGGCAAATCAAAAGTAACACCTGCCATGGAAGCCAAGCGGAAATTAGTGCACGATGCCGTTATGGAAAAAAATTGGATGTGGCATAATGACGTCAAAATCCCCAATGGTGTTCATGTTTATGGCCGTCGTTATAATCCATTTGGGCAAGATAATTACCCTGCAGAGATAAAGAAGATCAGAGAATTGACACTCATAAGAGACCAGGCAATCTGGATGGCGAATAAAGGCAAAAAAATGGACCTGGATGCAGCTGATAAAAATACCTCAGCGCTTCCTAAGATAGCAACGAATTTTAATCCCGAGAAAAACGGCAGTCTTGAGTACCTGTATGGCCAAGATGCCTTAGATAAATTCAATTTGCCTCCAGGATATAAAATTGATCTTTTTGCTTCTGAAGTTGAATTTAAAGACATTGAGAATCCTGTTCAGTTATCCTTTGATAATAAAGGCAGGCTTTGGGTAGCTACGATGCCCACTTACCCACATTGGCAGCCCGGCGATAAAAGGCCTAATGATAAGATCATCATTCTGGAAGATACCAATAATGATGGGAAGGCCGATAAGCAAACCACTTTTCTAGATGGAATTCATTTACCTGTAGGTTTCGAAATTGCACCTGAAGGGGTTTATGTTTCTCAGGGAACGAACCTGGTACTTTATAAAGATACTAATGGAGATGATAAAGCTGATTCAAAAGAAATTTTATTAAGTGGATTTGATGATCATGACACACACCATGCACACCATGCCTATACTGCTGATCCTTCTGGTGCAATTTATATGGGTGAAGGTGTCTTTTTGCATACCAACGTAGAAACCTCTTATGGACCAGTTCGAGCAACCAATGGCGGTTTTTATAGATACAATCCTGCCCGCCGTCAGTTAGAGCGCACAGCCCAGCTTTCTATTCCAAATCCATGGGGAATTGCTTTTGATGAATGGGGACAAAATTTCTTTGCCGAAACCTCGGGTCCTGATGTTCTTTGGATGATGCCTGGTTCTATTAAGCCAAGATATGGTGTAGCCACTCATAAATCAACAAACCTAATTGAAGATAAACATCGGGTACGCCCTACCTCAGGGCTTGAATTTATATCGAGTCGCCATTTCCCGGATGAGGTACAAGGTGATATGCTCATTAATAATACCATTGGTTTTTTAGGAACTAAAGAACATACAATGGAAGATAAGGGAACAGGCTTTGCAAGTAAACATCGTCAAGATCTGCTGGTATCTAAAGACAGAAATTTTCGTCCTGTAGATATGGAATTTGCCCCCGATGGATCACTCTATGTTGTAGATTGGCATAATGTACTGATTGGCCATATGCAACATAATGTTCGTGACCCACTTCGCGATCATTCTCATGGACGAATTTACCGCATCACCTATCCATCTAGACCATTGGTTAAACCAGCTAAAGTTGCAGGCGCAAGTATCAATGAACTTTTAGATAACTTGAAACTTCCTGAATATCGTACCCGCTATAGAACACGACGTGAACTTCGCGGCAGGCAGGTTTCACAGGTTCTTGCCGCCATTACACCTTGGGCAGCAAAACTTGATAAAAAAGATCCTCGATATGAGCACCATTTGCTGGAAGCATTATGGGTAAGTTGGGGCTTAAATAAGGTTGACCAAAAAATACTTCGTCAACTGCTTCAGGCAAAAGATTATAGAGCTCGTGCTGCTGCTATACGAGTTTTACGTTATACAGGCCATCAGGTAGCCGATCAGCCAAACTTACTTGTTCAGGCTGCCAAAGATGTTCATGGCAGAGTTAGGTTAGAAGCCATTGTAACCGCATCCTGGCTAGAAAAAAATAAAGGTCTTGCCATTTTAACGGAAGCTAGTAAACATCCTCTTGATGAATGGATGGTGCCTGCCTATGAAACCGCTCTTGCACACCTCAATGGATCTGAACGCATTGTAAAAAAAGAAGAACCCATTTTAACTGATCTGAAAGGGAATGAGCGCGATCTATTTGTAAAAGGAAAAGCCATTTATGCCCGAGATGGATATTGCAATACCTGTCATCAAAGTAATGGAAAAGGTTTAGAAAGCTCGGGTTTTCCCCCTCTTGCAGGCACAACATGGGTTACTGGAAGTGAAGAACGTTTAATCAAATTGGTTTTAAAAGGCCTTTATGGCCCGATTGATGTTCTTGGTAAAAAATACCCAGGACAGGTACCAATGACTCCTTTTGCAGGAATGCTCAATGACGATGAAGTTGCAGCAGTATTGACCTATGTGCGAAATTCATTTGGCAATAAAGCTTCGGCTATCTCGGCAGAAAAGGTAAAAGCTACACGCGCTTCTGTTCAGGATAAAACCGGTTTTTATTCACCTGAAGAATTACTAAAACAACATCCTTTAGAAAAATAAATCCTAATCAGATTCTACCCGAGTTGAACTTTCAATTTGAGTACCAGCAGATTGGTTAATTTAAAAAAAATGAAGAACAAAAAAACATACAGACTGTTTGCAATCCTAATGGTTTTATTCATTAATGTGGGATCAGCAATTGCTCAAAAAAGCCCACAATGGGTTGTATATCAAGGAAATGAAGGCCCTGGAAAAGGCAAGCATATTGTATTTGTAAGTGGCGATGAAGAATATCGTTCAGAGGAAGGCTTACCCATGCTAGCAAAGATTCTGGCAGAGCGTCATGGCTTTAAGTGCACTGTTTTATTTGCTCTAGATCCAAATACTAATGAAATCAATCCGGATTTACAAACCAATATTCCAGGATTGGAGCACCTTAAGACAGCAGACCTGATGGTTATGTTATTACGCTTCAGGGAATTGCCCGACGAACAAATGAAACATATTATAGATTACACAAATGCTGGGAAACCAATTGTAGCCTTGCGAACTTCAACACATGCATTCAGCTATTCACGTAATAAACAAAACCCATATGCCAAATACAGCTATAACAGTAAAGTAAAAGGCTGGGAAGGTGGTTATGGAAAGCAGGTGCTTGGTGAAACATGGATTAATCACCATGGCGTACATGCTAAAGAAGGCACGCGGGCACTCGTTAATGGCCTTGTGAAAGAGCATCCAATTTTGTTCGGAGTAAAAGATATCTGGACACCAACTGATGTATACGGCATTGTGGGGCTACCCAATGATGCTCAGGTTTTGATATTTGGCCAAACCACAATGGGAATGACCCCAACATCACCCTTGAGTTTTGAAAAGTCGGTCATGCCCGTTGCATGGATCAGGAGCTATAACTCAGCAAGTGGTAAAAAGGCAAAGATATTTACAACAACAATGGGATCTTCAGTAGATCTTTTAAGTGAAGACCTACGCAGATTAGTTGTGAATGCCTGTTATTGGGGAACTGGTTTGGAACAACAAATTCCGGAACGAAATAACGTTCAACTAGTTGGCCAGTACAATCCAACCATGTTTGGTTTTGGAAAATATCAGCGAGGATTAAGCCCTGCTACATTTGAATGGAAGAAATAGAATAAATACACTTATTTCCCATAAAATATAAAGTCCCGAATACTACTATTAAAGTAATATTCGGGACTATTAATGTCTATCAGGTCTGAAAATCTAATCAAGATTCTACTACAACACCCATTGCGCAGAATTTTTCGATTCTATCTGCTATAACTTGGTCTATATCCTGTTTAAGAAGCAATTTAAGGTCATCTACGATCTTAGTCTGGATGGTCTTTGCCATTTGCTCAGGATTATGATGAGCGCCACCGAGAGGCTCTTTAATTATTCCATCGATCAGCTTATTTGCATACATATCGTTAGCTGTCAATTTTAAGCAATCCGCAGCTTTCTCTTTAAAGTCCCAGCTTCTCCATAAAATAGATGAACAAGACTCTGGTGAAATAACAGAATACCAGGTATGTTCAAGCATATATACACGGTCGCCGATTCCAATCCCCAAAGCTCCGCCTGATGCACCTTCGCCAACAATGAAACAAAGTATTGGAACTTTCAGAACAGACATTTCAAGCAAATTCCTTGCAATGGCTTCACCCTGACCACGCTCTTCAGCTTCAAGTCCGGGATATGCCCCAGGAGTATCTATAAATGTAATGACCGGTTTATTGAATTTTTCGGCAAGTTTCATTAACCTCAATGCCTTACGATAACCTTCCGGATTAGACATCCCAAAATTACGGTATTGACGCATCTTGGTATTCACCCCTTTTTGATGACCAATGACCATCACGGTTTGTCCACCAATACTCGCAAAACCACCAACAATAGCTTTGTCATCTTTTACAGTACGATCACCATGCATTTCTATGAAATCATCGCAGATCATTTCTATATAGGACAGGGTATAAGGTCTATCAGGATGCCTGGATATCTGAACATTTTGCCATCCAGTAAGATTAGAATAAACTTCATGTCTGGTGAAATCAAGCTTTGCTTCTAGCTCGGCAATGGTTGCACCCATATCTACCTTTGTCTTTTCAGAGACCTGCTTAACCTTTTCAATCTGCAATAGCAAATCTGCAATAGGCTTTTCAAAATCAAATGTTGTACTCATTGGCTATCTTAATGATTCTGCTAAATTAGGAAAATTAAAGCTATCCCAAATAAAGCTATTTTCAACAATTTAAAAATGTATCGATTACAGCACAGAACGATTGTTAATAAGCTGGTTTTCTATTTGAAAATAATCAGGACATGTTTAAAAAACAAAAATTTCAAGTTTTCAATCCCTTTAATTTCTCTTTGGCTAACTCCCAGGTGTTGGGAGGCTCTTTTTCTACCTCAGCATCATTGATCAATTGCTGCAGATCAGAAAGTGAATTTAAAATAGAAATTGCACTCACATTATCCTTTTTAAATTGTTTGAGATCGAGCAGAATAGATTTAATATTCCCCCTCTCATCTGTAATAAAGTTTATTCCATCGATCATAAAGCTTATAATTTTTATTTAATTAATGAACGAATCCATCTTTTAGTGCAAGCAAATCAATAGCAGAAACTGCATTAATGATCTTTTTCCGTTCAGCCATCCCAAAACAGACCTCATCATAATGTTCTGGATAGTAATAAGATAGTATTTTCATCCTAGTTTTTGAAATCAGTGTAAATTCATAGGAATAGGAATGATAAACAGCATACTTTTTAGGACAGAAATTGGATAATTCCTT
>NZ_JBIKSU010000004.1:0-109935 GCF_044348475.1 Daejeonella sp.
AATATCTTTGCAAGGATTCTGTTATACTAATTCAAGCCTGATTAATTTGAGATCAACTATTCAAGTTATACTTCGTTATTTATTATTAAGCTGCACTTTTTGCCTCGGCTTGTCGTCTTGCAGTTCGCAAAAAGAAACTGTGGCCAGCCGTGGTATGCAGAACCTAACCGCTCATTACAATATTTTATACAATGCTAAAGTACTGATTAATGAAAGCGAGCAAAATATACAATTAGCTTATGCAGACAACTACGATCGGGTGATATCAGTTTATAAGGAACCGAATGAAAGTATTTCTCAGTCTGAATTAAAAAAACTAGATGATGCAATACTAAAGGCTAATACCATCGCAAATCAGAAATCATTAAGTAAATATGTAGATAACGCTTACTTTTTAATTGGGAAAGCCAATCATCTAAAATCCAACTTTTACAATGCCGTTGAATACTTTAATTATGTTTACTTAAACTATCCTAAAGAAAAAGAGCTCAAACAGGCATCATTGGCATGGAAAACAAGATCTCTTATAGCCTCTAATAGGTTAGAAGAAGCTGAAGCATCGATTGATTCAGCTCTTAGATATATCGGCTCAGAAAAAAAATCAGTAGCAGATGTTTATGCAATTCGGGCACAACTTCACATTTATGCCAAAGAGGATGCAGAAGCTATCACGCTACTTGAAAAGGCAATAAAATCAGCAGTAAACAAACAAAGTAAA
Source organism: Daejeonella sp. (assembly GCF_044348475.1). Classification (GTDB taxonomy): domain Bacteria; phylum Bacteroidota; class Bacteroidia; order Sphingobacteriales; family Sphingobacteriaceae; genus Daejeonella. The sequence goes on from NZ_JBIKSU010000004.1 coordinate 719, forward strand.
ATACGGTGGACCTACCTTATAGCCCAACTTCAGGAAATTAATGACCTTCAAAAGGATTCATATTTGAATTATACCAAGGTTTTAAAAAGCAATGCCCCATTCGACATGGCATTTAACGCAAAACTCAGTTCAATTAATTTGAGAAATAAGTTGAGTGGCGATACCAGTAGCCTGATTAAGCAGATTGCCGCAATGCTAAAAGATGATAAAAATAGCGATTTTAACGATCAGATCTACTTCCAGATGGCTAATAGTTATGCCGATGCCAACAGTATTGATAAAGCTATTGAAAATTACAATTACGCCATTTCAAAAAGTACAAAAAATGGTACTCAAAAAGGCCTCAGCTACCTTAAGCTAGCAGAGATCTATTTTAATCAAACCGATTACGTTAAGTCAAAAGCTTATTACGATAGCACACTGTTAGCACTCCCAAGCAGTTACCCCGACTATGCATTTTTAAAAAAGAAAGCAGATAATCTGGAACTTCTGGCCGATCGTTTATCTATCATTGCCCGTGAAGACACCTTGCAAATGCTTGCTGGGTTGCCTGAATCTGACAGAACTAACAAAGTTATTTCCTTGGTCAAACTTGAAGCACTGAAAGTGCAAACAAGAATAGCCAACAGTCAATCAGGTGGATTTTCTAGCAATCAAATCAGTAGTACCAGTGGCGACAGTAAATTTTATTTCAATAATTCTATTGCCTTAAATCAAGGTCTTGCAGATTTTAAAAAGAGATGGGGCACCCGGAAATTAGAAGATAACTGGAGAAGAAGTCAGAAAACTACGAGTGATATTTCTAATGGGACAAACTCGTTTCAAACTTCCGATAAAGATCCTTTTCAACAATCAAAAATTGCAGATGATGCAGCGAACCTAGATTCATTGCAAAAGAAATTAACTGAATCTATACCGCTTAGTAATGAGATGAAACTGGCATCCAACCAAAAAATCTCTTCTGCGATGTATGATATCGGCAATTATTATCGAGAAGTATCTGCAGATACGGCAGAAGCAGTAAAAACATATGAACAATTGCTTAAACGATTCCCAGAAAACTCAAATCAACTCGCTGTATATTATAATTTGTACAGACTATATCGCAATGTAAATGCAAAACGATCTGATGAATACAAAAATATTCTGCTGGATAAATACCCTGAATCTCCATTTGCAAAAATTATTATTGATCCTGAATATAGCCAGAAAGCTGATGAACAGGAGCTGGCCTTCAACCGCTTTTATAATGAAGTGTATAATTTATATACAAGCAAGAATTATGCTGATGTATTGAAAAGGGTTGAACAGCAAAAATTGCAATCAAGTGCTAAAAAATTATCAGTTCAGTTAGCTTATTTAGCATCACTTGCACTCGGGCACTTGCAAAAACTTGATCGGCTTGAAATTGCCTTTAAAAATATGGTAACATCTAACCCAGATGATCAATTTATTGTTCCTCTAGTTAAGCTGCATCTGGCCTATATTGATTCGAATAGAACCAGCATGTCGAGTCGTGTTTTTGCTTTGCTTGATAATGATTCAAAGGAAGATACGTTTATTGAAGAACCAGTTTTAGAACAAGTTGCAGATGTAAAGCAAAATACGGTACAGAAAACTGCTGCCAGTACAACTAGTGCAGCGGCTGTGCCTGAAAAAGCAGTGGTTTTTGAAGCAAAAAAGGAGGACATAAAGCCTGAGATTCCAATAGCAACTACGTTTTTTGACCTTGAAGAATCTGCTGACTTTTATTTTGTTGTCAATGTTGCAGACCCCTCGGTTAATTTAAGCTCATCGCGATTTGGTATTGGGCAATTTAATAGGGTGAACTTACCCAGCACTGTTATTAAACATCAATTAAAATCTATTACTAACCAAAATCAACTGATATTTGTTGGCCCTCTTTTAGGTTTAGAGGCAGCAAAAAATTACTTTAATCAAATCAATCCTCTGATTAGGGATATTATGAAAATACCTAGTGCTAAATACAGTACCTTTTTTATAAATAAACAGAATCTAGATAAGATCAGCGATAAAGAAACACTTGACCGTTATGTTGAATTTTATAAAAAGAACTATTAACAATAAGAATTTATGAATACCCAATTAACGCAGCAGGAATTAAATCGATATACCATCCGGTTTTGGAAATGGATCATTGGAATTATTGCGTTTGGAGCAATCCTTATATTCAGCATCGGACTGGGTCTTTTTGGCAGGCTACCTGATCTAAGGACATTGGAAAATCCCAAAAGCAATCAGGCGTCAGAGGTGATTTCAGATGACAATGTCGTATTAGGGACTTACTATGTACAAAACCGTTCCAATGTGCGTTATGATGAAATTTCACCAAATGTTATCAATGCCTTAATTGCAACAGAAGATATTCGTTTTTACAACCACTCCGGCATTGATTTTAAACGAACCTTCACTGTCATATTCTATAACCTAATAGGAAAAAGGCAAGGGGCAAGCACAATTACACAACAACTTGCATTAAATCTATTTTCTAAAGAAGGTCGTTCAAAAAATTTCATCAAACGACTTGTTCAAAAATCTCAGGAACTTATCGTTGCGGTTAAACTTGAGCGTCAGTATACTAAAGAAGAGATCATTACAATGTACCTAAATACTGTAGATTTTGGATCATACAATACATTTGGGATCAAATCTGCCGCCAGAACATATTTCAGTACTACTCCCGACAAACTTGAGCCTGAACAGGCCGCAATTTTGATTGGAATGCTAAAAGGACCTTCACTCTATAACCCCTATCGCAATCCTGAAAGAGCACTTCTACGCAGAAATACAGTCATAGAAAATATGAGTAAGGCAAATTACATAAGTGATGCTGAAGAAGAACGGTTAAAAACAATACCCTTAAAACTTGTATTTAATCCTTCCGATCATAACGAAGGTTCAGCACCCTACTTCAGGGCTGTATTAAAGAAAGATATTCAACTAACCCTTGAAGAGAACTCTATTTACAAAGCTGATGGTACACCGTATGATCTTGATAGAGACGGTTTAAAGATCTACACCACCTTGAATTCACATATGCAAAATTATGCTGAACAATCGCAGCAAGAATATCTTAAAACACTGCAAGTACAGTTCAATAATTCATGGAATGGCCGCGATCCGTTTAATTTCAAAGAGGCCAAAAGTCTTATTGATCAGGGAATGCGCCGCTCAGACAGATATCAGCAGTTAAAAGCAGAAGGTAAAACGGAAGAGGAGATCCTAGAAAATTTCAAGACACCAGCTCGCATGAGTGTTTTCAGCTGGCGAGGAGAAATAGATACACTCATGCGGCCACTTGATTCTATCAAATACTATAAACTGATGCTACGCAATGCCCTTATGTCAATGGAGCCTCAAACCGGCTATATTAGGGCATGGGTAGGAGGAACTAACTTCACCCATTTCAAATACGATCAGGTAAAAATGGGCACCAGACAGGTAGGTTCTACTGCCAAGCCTTTTACTTATGCCGTTGCCATTGGTAATGGTGGTTTCTCTCCTTGCTATACCGTTGCAAATGAACCTATAAGTATAGATGCTGGCGATGGCACGGTCTGGACTCCAAAAGCATATAATCCAATACCTGGCAACCTCACCCTAAAAAAGGCACTGGCAAATTCTCAAAACTATGTAACCGCCTACATGATGAAACAGGTAGGCCAAACTGCAGTTGCTACTCTTACAAAAAATATGGGAATAACAAGCGATGTTCCTGCGGTTCCATCAATTTGCCTGGGTTCATTTGATGCATCAGTATATGATATGGTTGGGGCTTATTCTGTCTTCGTAAACCACGGAGTATGGACAGAACCAATCTACCTATTGCGCATTGAGGACAAGAACGGAAACGTTATTTACGAACGTCGACCAAAGGTTAAAGTTGTACTAGATGAACAAACTGCTTATGTAATGACGGATATGCTTAAAGCTGTTGTTAAAGAAGGTACAGGAGTAAGACTAGGATGGAAATACAAACTAACAAACCCAATTGGTGGAAAAACTGGAACTACACAAAATAATTCAGATGGCTGGTTCATGGGAATTACTCCCGAATTGGTAACGGGAGTGTGGACAGGTGCCGAAGACAGAGCGATTCATTTCAGTTCAACAAATTTTGGAGAAGGTGCCAATACTGCACTTCCAATATTTGCGCTCTATATGCAAAAGGTTTATGCGGATCCTACGTTAAAATATACCAAAGGTGATTTTCCGCTACCCAAGGGAGGCATTGCAACTACAATTGACTGCGGAGCCTATACACAGCAGCAAGCTGGCGAATCTGAAGTGGATAAAAAGCTTGGTTTTTAGCAGCAAGCCTAGCCCTTATCTGATTAAACACCCTAATGAAAAAATTTGATTACCGATCTGACTTAAAAAATATACCCCAGAAACCTGGGGTATATCAGTTTTGGTCTGAATCTGAAGAATTAATTTACATTGGAAAGGCAAAAAATCTAAAGAATAGGGTTTCTTCCTATTTTAATAAAGATAATTATCGAATAAATGCAAAAACTAGAGTTTTAGTAAGTAAGGTTAAAAAAGTAACTTTTACTATTGTTGATACTGAAATTGATGCCTGGTTATTGGAAAATAGTCTGATAAAAAAACATCAGCCAAGGTATAATATCTTGTTAAAGGATGATAAAACATATCCCTGGATCATCATAAAGAATGAAAAATTTCCGCGTATATTCTGGACAAGAAAGATCATAAAAGACGGATCAACCTATTTTGGCCCCTATGCTTCTGTTGGCATGATGCATACCATACTTGGGATGATCAAAGAAATATATCCTTTAAGAACTTGTAGTTTACCTCTTTCACTTGAAAATATAAATGCCGGAAAATTTAGGGTATGCCTTGAATATCAGATAGGTAATTGCAAGGGTCCTTGCCAGGCTTTTCAAAAAGAGGAAGATTATGATCAGAGCATTTCAGAAATAAAGGACATCCTAAATGGAAAAACAGGTGCGGTGATCAAAAGACTAAGAAATCAACTTGATGCTTCAGTTGCAGAGCTAAATTTTGAGCTGTCACATAGACTTAAGTCTAAATATGATCTTCTGGCGCTTTACCAGAGTAAATCAACCATTGTTAATTCATCTATTACCGATGTTGACGTTTTCAGCATTGCAACAGACGAAAAACATGCATTTGTCAATTTTCTAAAAGTAATGAATGGTACCGTTATTCAAACCCAAACCCTGGAGATGAAAAAACGATTGGATGAAACCGACGAGGAACTTTTGAGCATAGCCATTACCGAATTCAGAACTAGATTCGATAGCCATTCGAAAGAAATCATCGTTCCCTTTGATGTGGATCTTCCAGACTCTGGAATAAAATTTATAGTACCTAAGCTAGGCGAGAAGAAAAAATTACTGGAACTATCACAGAAGAATGTGATATTTTTTAAACGCGAAAAACTGGATCAGTACGAAAAATTAAATCCTGAATTAAGAACCGACCGTTTGCTGGAGCAGATGAAAAAAGATTTGCGCCTCAATCAATTACCCAGACATATTGAATGTTTTGACAATTCAAATTTTCAGGGCAAATTTCCGGTATCAGCGATAGTAGTTTTTAAGGATACAAAGCCTTCGAAGAAAGATTATCGGCACTTTAATGTTAAAACAGTTGAAGGCCCCGATGATTTTGCAACGATGGAGGAAGCTGTATTCAGAAGATACCGACGAATGCTGGATGAAAAAGAAACACTTCCACAACTAATTATTATTGATGGTGGTAAAGGACAACTTTCTTCTGCCATAAAAAGTTTGAAAAAATTAGGAATAGAGAAGGATGTTACAATAATTGGAATTGCCAAACGCCTTGAAGAATTGTATTATCCCGGAGACCAATATCCAATGTATTTGGATAAAAAATCAGAAACCTTAAAGATCATTCAACAACTTAGGGATGAAGCACACCGCTTTGGTATTACATTCCACAGAAAGATACGAAATAAGGCAACTTTAGAATCTGAACTAGAACGAGTGCCCGGTATTGGAAGAACAACTGCAGAGAAGCTATTAAGGCATTTCAAATCAGTAAAGAAAATACGTGAATCGAAAGAAGTAGAATTACTAGCAGTATTAAATAAGAGTCAGGCAGTTTCGCTTTTAAACTACTTCAAACAATAAAGCCGACAAAAAATAAATTTTGCCGGCTTTTAAACTAGTTTAATAAGGTATGATTAGAATGACCAAAGATCATGTTCAAAGTCCATCAATGCTTTCTTTATCCGCTCCGACTCATAAAGGCGTTCAATTCCCAAGGCATAATCTTTAATCCGAAGATCTTCGGTATTAGATTCTTTCACAATATAACTTGAAAATATACGCTTAATAAAAATATCGTCATAACTCAGGCCTGTTGCATCATTACTTCGATTAACAACTGCTTTAGTAACTAAAAGATGACGAGCTTCAGGAAAATAGATCCAAAAAGCAGGCTGCTCATCAAATGCTTGACCAGCTGCAGAAATTCGAACCATCGGAGCAATTCCTACAATTCTTGGCTCAAATACAGATCGTTGCTTATCAAAGATCCAGTCTTCTTTAATACGGAATTTAATGATACTATCCGGATTGAACTCGCCAGCTTTAACCACTGTACCCGTCTGATTTCCATCTTTATCAAAAGTAGGAACCAATACACTATCCGCAAATCTTGCCATAGCATCCTCTGGTTTCAAAACAGCAGAAAACTCGTCGCCATTGACATCATTTTTTGTACTGCTTGCATCATATGCAGTAAGCTCACCCGCCTGAATCGCATCTGTAAGAATAGTAATTAACCTAGCCTTAGGAGATGCAAAAATCATATTCACCTTATCGCGAAGATCAATTTCTCTCCATACACGCTTACTGAACATCACATCAGATTCTCTTAAACCTGCATACGGAGATACCCTGGAGTTCAGGATATTTGTTTTTTGATAAAACCCATCAAGTGGCCTCTCAGCTGCTTTTGGCTTTGTACTATTAGTTAAATTTGGAGCCTGTGCACTCAGACGCAGAGTACCAGCTATAAGGATCAAGGCAAAAATTATCTTTTTCATACCAATTAATTCGCTTTAAAGGCCATTGGATCAAGCTGCCTTTGAGTCCCATCAGGACCCACAGCAACAATATCATCAAAAATTACACGGGTTCCAGGAGTTACCGCGGCAATTGCAGCACGCATTTGCGGGCTAAAAGTATTCCCTGTAGCTTGTAGCACTACAACGTCTGCACGTGGCCTGGCAATAACCAAACTAAATCTGGTTACATCAAATTTAGCATCAAAATCAAATTGATCAAGGATAGCAAAAATTGATGCTTGTGATTTTATTATAACAGAACTCAGGCTTCCACCTGTTTTACCGGCAAATTTCGCTTTTGGATCAGGTATACGCTTAACACGAAAATCACTAATGCCAATATTTTGAACTTTACCATTAATAGTTGCTGAGACATTTACTTTAGCAACAGAGCCTGGCGAAGTAACATTAACCGTATACTTACCATTAGACCCAGAAATAGAACCACCGCTGATTGTTACAGATAAATTCTCTTTAGGAATACCCGGTGCAGATACAGAAACAGGGTTAGGCACTCCTACATAAAACACATTCATCTTGTCAGGTGAAACTACCACAGACGGTCGGGCTACCTGATATTTTTGTTCCGGAGTGGTATAAGTTTTTATAGAACCATCTGTTTGCTTTACACGAACAGTACCTGTCCAGCTAAAAATACCTTCTTTACCCGTATTAACAGTATAGGTACCTTTACCTTCTTTTATTTGAAGTCTAGACCCTCCAACTGTAATATCCGGACTAGATTTTGAATCGGATGCAGTCAAGAAAACTTCAGCAGTATAAGGCTGACCCATAATTAAATAGGATGTTGGAGCAACTGCCACAGCTGAAAATTGATCCAGATTGACAACTGCAATATCCATTTTGCCAAGAATCCGTTTCACCACTTCAGATTCGGCATTCTTAGTATCTGCCTGTATTTTTGCTAATGCTGTAATTGCAGCTGTGAGCGGAATACCATCTCCAAAATTAGACTGTTCCCAACTTCTTGTAATACCACCACGACTTGGGGGATCTTTAGCTTCTAATGAAAAGCTGACGCTTTTTCGCTCTTTTTCATCAAGAAGTCCAAGTAATTTACTACGGGTATCGTTTATCTTTTTCTTAAGCTTAGAAGCACGATTATCATTGATCATTAAGCGAGGAGAAATATCAAGATTATCTCTCTTGCTGATGTCTCCAGTTGACTCATCGTAACCTCCACCTTCTTGTTCAAAAAGCTTTTTCAAATCTGCTACATAGATGTCTAGTTCATTGGTGTATGAACTAGCCAGTTTAGCCTTATCATAAATAGGTTTAGCCCTAACAGGTTCATCTTTGAGCTTAGTGGCCTCAAATGAAGCATAGGTTGCTTCAACACCGCTTTGAACATTTTGGGTTGAAGCGTTAAGACTATCTGTTAAATTTTTGAAAGCTTCTAAAATTGAATCACTGACATTCAGCGCTACTAAACCTAATAAAACAAGGTACAGTATTCCAATCATTTTCTGCCTTGGGGTTTGTTTACCTCCAGCCATGCAATTTTATTTAAAAATTTTAGATTTATAATACTTATACAACAGTTAAGATCTATTAGGCTGATTCATTGCTGACAACATATTTCCATAAATAGCATTTAGGGATGATAGGTTCTTAGCTAACTTACTTACTTCCTCTTTGAACTGTTTAGAATCTTCCATCGATTCATTGAAATTTTGCATGGTCAATGAAAGATTCTGATAGAATTTATTCATCGACTTTAAATGAGCGCTAGAATCTTGCAATTCTAATTCATAAACTGCATTTAATGCAGAAATATTTTTAGCTAGTGCGTTTATCTGATCGTGATAAGCCTTTGAATCAATATTTGTATTAGCCATTTCTCTTAGGCTAGATGTAGCATTTTCAAACGCTTGATTTAGATTATCAAAACTTCCAGAAGCAGTTTTTACTTTTGAAGCTAGTTCAGTTGTAGCACTTGCAGTATCGGCTATGCCTGATATTGCAGATACCTTATCTCCAAATGTGCGTAAACCGAGCCCAAGACTTTCGATAAGTTCAGGACCAATTTTAGCTTCTGTTAGCATTTGATCTAGTGCAGCAGTTGACGATTTTGAACCAGTTCCGCTTGAACGGGAAACTTCTCCTTGAAAATCCTCTTCAAGTTCGGGATATACCTTTGTCCAATCTGGATCTACGGGTTCTGACTGAAAACCCAAAACAAAAAATAAAATTGCTTCGGTTATCAAACCTATTGCAATCATATATTCGCCACCCTTCCAATGCAAAATCTTGAACATCAAACCAATGATTACAATGGAAGCACCCCAGGAAATTAAGGAGTTAAGACCTAGTTTGAATTTTTTCTTTTGAGCCATAATACTAGTTAAGAATAATTTAAGGAAAATTTAAATTTTAGCGCCTGTCTTTGATGTCACGACCCTGATATTTTGTGATGCAACGAAATCCGATATAAGATTTTGAAGTATCCTGATATTCAAAGCTACTTGCTGAATTTTGCAGGAAGTAACCTATATCTTTCCATGAACCACCGCGAACAACTTTACGTTTCAAAACTTCAGGATCATCTGATTTAGATTCATAGCTAAATGTTGGGTTTAACTCATGGGTGAATGCTGATGATGACTCGTCAAATGCAGATGAAGTCCATTCTGCAACATTCCCCGCCATATTATACAAACCATAATCATTCGGATAATACGCTTTTACGTTAACAGTGAATGATCCACCATCATCAATATAATTACCACGGCCTGGCTTAAAGTTAGCCATCAAACAACCTTTTGCATTTCTTATGTATGGGCCACCCCATGGGAAAGTTGTACCAACCCTACCACCACGTGCAGCATATTCAAATTCTGCCTCTGTAGGAAGTTCATAATCGGCTCTCTTTGGAAGGCGGCGACTATCTTTATACGATTCATTAAAACGAGTTCTCCAAACTGTAAAAGCACGTGCCTGACGCCAGTTTACACCCACTACAGGATAATTTGCATAGGCAGGATGTGAAAAATATCCCTTAACCATTGGCTCGTTCTGTGCATAAGCAAAGTCAGACAACCATACTAATGTATCCGGATAAACTCCAACAGTATCTCTTAGAATGAAATCAGAACGCTTTGAGGTTAGATTTTTTCGGCTATTGGCTGCATCTCTTAAATTCATGATGGCGAAATTATATTTAAGCATTCTCACATCAATTTCATTCCGATCAAAAACCCTATCATCTCCTTGGTAATACATGGCCTGTAATTTCGCTCCGTTTGCTGATGTACCTTTACCTTTCTTTCCACCCCATATAGCACTTCCGTTACCAACTTTCTTCCAGTCGATATATTTTTTACCTGCATCATTCGGGTCTACCTGTCCTTTTGGTTTAAGATAATACTGATCATCCTGAAGATAAGTAGAAATAGCAATTGAATCACGAACCCAGTTTACAAACTGACGGTATTCTTTATTGCTAATCTCAGTTTCATCCATGTAAAAAGCCTGAACAGTAACCTGCTTGTTCTGTGAAATTTGCGCAAAAGTTACATCTTGATCAGTCTGACCCATAATAAAGCTCCCGGCAGGAATGTAAACCATGCCATATGGAACCTCATTGTTTTTAAACTTCTTAGTTGCAACACCAACCAATTCCCCATTGCTTCCACCTTTACCACAGCTAGTTCCCATTATGACCAAAGCTGCAAGAGCGATAAAGTATATTTTTCTCATTTTAAACAATCCCAGTTTAGCATTCCCTTAAAAAAATAAGTTCGAATATAATAAAATTACATAATAGTATATACGATAAAAATAATCCAACTGCGTTCAAACAGAACATTTCTTATAAAAGCAAGCTTAAAACGCAATTAAATAATTATTATAACGGCAAAATAAAGCATCTATTTTGGATGCGGCAAACTATTTTTACGATACATTCCAATTCATTAAAAGATCAGCAAAATTTCAAAATAAATTTTGTTAAATTCTTCATTGGATCTGATTTTTACTTATTAACCTGTTTAATATATTGCTCTAACGCCATCGTCATACTCGGCGCTTCAGGTGTTGGTGCAGGTATATTCATAACTAATTCATGCTCAAGAACTGCTTTGTGTGTACTAGCTCCAAAGGCAGCAATACGGGTAAAATTTTGTTTAAAATCAGGAAAATTGATAAATAAAGAATGAATGCTGCTTGGACTAAAGAATGCAATCACATCATAAAACACCTCTGCTAAATCTGATAGATCACTGCAAACCGTATGGAATAACACGGCAGTTTTAAAATCATACCCGTTATCATTCAGGAATTTTTGAGTTTCTTCAGCTGCAACGTCAGAGCATGGGTATAGAAATTTCTCAGTTGTATGCTTTTTCAGGACCTCTGCAAGCTCGGCAGCAGTTTGTTTCCCAAAAAATATTTTTCTCTTTCTATATTGAATGTATTTTTGAAGGTAAAGCGCAATCGTTTCTGAAATACAAAAGTATTTCATATCGGCAGGTACATCAAAGCGCACTTCTTCACAAATTCTGAAGAAATGGTCGGCTGAATTTTTGCTGGTAAAAATAACAGCTGTAAAATCTGCCAAATTGATTTTTTCTTTCCTAAATTCTTTTGCAGGGACACCCTCAACATGAATAAAAGACCTAAAATCAATTTTTAGATTATATTTTTTTGCCAAATCAAAATATGGCGACTTTTCGGAATCCGGCTTTGGTAAGGTAACCAGGATGCTTTTTACTTTCCTTGGTTTCTCGGTTGAAGATACTTGCATATTTGTCATGGGGCTTAATACCCAAGTGCTTTAAATAAGATTATTAAAGGACAGAATTCGAGGGCACAAAGATAAATAATTAAATAAACTTTAGGAAACTTGTAATTAGATAAAATATTAGCCCCCGCCCGAAGAAACTGGAGGAGGAAAATTAGTATGATCATTGCTAATCCAATATAGCTGTAAATAATTGCAAATCGATAACTTGTTAAGCTAAAAGCAATTATTACGGGTAGAAATAGAATAGCGGCATTGAAATAGCTAAGGTATAAAACAGATACGTACTCTCTGACCAAACGCTTTACATCGAATAGAAATCCCAATATCCGCAAGACTATGATTTTTAGTGTGAACAAGCCAACAACTACCGCCGATAAGTAAATAAACAATTCAAATCCTTGAGCTGGATAAGAAATTTCTAAATATTTCCCAGATAAATAAAGGTATAGGCCAGTGGTCAAACCAAATAAAAGATAGAGAAATATAAATGGCCAAGAACTAAATAAAGTATCTTCCTTATTAACCTTACCTAAAGCCTGATTACTATAAAAGGCATATACGATAGTGTTTAGCTCTGAAGGAAAAAAGAACCTGATTACCGCAAAAAATAAAACAAGAAATAAAACTACTGCAATGACCCAGGTTTCTCTGAATGGCCTTGGGATACCTGCGTCATGCCTGACAGATTTCTTTTGAAATTTACCTGCCCAGGAATGAAAATCAAGATTGTCAACTTTATAGAGTGAAATAAGGCTATCCAAAAAACGATTAGGCCTACCAGGATCAGGTGCCTTTATCCAAACAGTAGAAAGGGAATCTTTAAAAGCGTTTACTGAATCTGTAAAGTTTTGCCTCTGCGCCACAGTAACTGAATCCAGGGGTCTGTTGTACTCCGGAACATTCAGCTTCCTGAAATTTGATCTGCTGCTGTCACTCTGAGCAAAAACAAATGGATTAATTAAGAATACTATCAGTATTAAACCGAAAAATCGCTTAATCATCCTTGGCTAAAATCCATAAAACCGAAAAACTCCATTCTCTCAAATTTCCACTTTTTTATTTTTGTTTCCTAAAATCTTTTTGAATTAAAAATTTGAATACAATTATTGATATCACAATGAATTGATTTTTAAAAGAAAATGGAAATTCTATATAGAATGGATAAAAAAGAATATTATTCTTTAAATTAAATATAAATTTGAATATTATTCTATTTTTATTAGTTTTAAAGAACAATGCATCATAAAGAGTACTTATCTGATAAAATTGATCTCGAAATTCTAAGCCTAATGCAGGAAAATTCGAGGATATCCAATGTTGATATTGCGCGCGTTTTAAATATGGCCCCATCTGCAGTGTTCGAGAGGGTCAAAAAATTAGAACAAAAGAAAATTATACTACACTATACAACCCGGCTAAATCCGGCTGCATTAAATCAAACCCTTATTGCTTTTGTTTACATTCAGGTTAACAAAGGAATAGGAAACAAAGATACTGGCATTGAACTTGCAAAAATTGCAGGGGTACAAGAAGTTCATCAAATTGCAGGCGATCATTCTTTTCTTGTAAAAATACGCACAGCTGATTCAGCATCTCTTTTAGAAATGATGCGAAACAACTTGAGTAAAATTCCTGATATTACGATCTCTAAAACCAGTATTGTTCTTGAAACCACTAAAGAAGAACAGCAACTATTAATCCCTAAAAAATAAATGTCTGCCTCAGAAACCAAATCCGCATCACCAATACTGGTAATTCTTGCATTTGCAATTGTTTATCTTGTTTGGGGCTCAACCTATTTATTTATTCAGATTGCCGTAAAGGGGTTTCCGCCATTTATTTTGGGTGCCTTTCGTTTTATTTTAGCAGGCTTGATCATGGCAATATGGTGTATTATAAAAGGCGAAAAACTAGTTGGTATCAAGGGCATCAAACACGCAGCTTTCAGTGGGATATTACTTCTGTTTTTTGGAACCGGAATTGTTATTTGGGTGGAACAAAGCATGCCAAGTGCCATGGTTGCCATTACAGTTTCATCTGCACCTTTATGGTTTGTATTACTTGACAAACCTAAATGGTCTGAAAATTTCAAAAGTAAATCGATTATTGCCGGAATGCTTATTGGACTGGCAGGGGTGATTTTACTCTTTAGTGAACAAATTTCACAGATTTTTTCAGTACCAGAAAGCACTCCTGTAAAAATGAGCAGTATGATACTATTGCTATTTGCTGCCATTACCTGGGCAGGGGGGTCACTCTATTCAAAATACAGATCTGCAGAAGGGCCGATCATTGTTTCAACAACCTGGCAAATTATGGCTGCAGGAATTGCCTTTATTCCAGGTATTTTCATTCGCGATGAATTCAGTTCATTTCAATGGCGAGAAGTGCCGTCCGATTCATGGTTCGCACTTGCTTATCTGGTAAGCATGGGTTCTATCGCTGGCTTTAGCGCGTATGTATGGTTACTACAGGTACGAACTGCCATGCAGGTTAGTACACACTCGTATGTAAACCCTGTTGTAGCTGTGCTTCTTGGAGTATTTTTTGCAAATGAAAAAATTACTGGTATCCAGATCGCAGGGCTTTTCATTATCCTGGGAAGTGTGTTCCTGATTAATATGGCTAAGTATCGAAGAGAAAAATTAGCCGAAAGAGTTAGAAATTCCTAGCTATTGCAATTAATTGGCTCTGCCGGTATTTGTTGTAGATTTGCACCATGGCCGGAATTTATCTCCACATCCCTTTCTGTAAAAAAGCCTGTCACTATTGCGATTTCCATTTCAGCACATCGCCACAGTACAAAGACCAAATGCTCCAGGCATTAAGTCAAGAAATAGACTTAAGAAAAAATTATTTAGCCGGAGAAACGATAGAAACGATTTATTTTGGCGGCGGTACACCATCATTACTCAGCGCCGATGAGATACAAATCCTAATTGGAGCAATAACTGACCTGTATGAAGTTTCTCCTCAAGCTGAAATTACCCTAGAAGCAAATCCAGATGACCTGAATCCTCAAAAAGTGAGAGAATTTCGGCAAACCCTGATCAATCGTTTCAGCATTGGTATACAATCATTTTTTGAAGAAGACCTAAAATGGATGAATAGAGCCCATACCGCTCGTGAAGCCCAAGGCTCCATCAAAAGAGTTCAGGATGCAGGTTTTGAAAATATTACAGCTGATCTGATCTATGGGTTTCCACTGCTTAGCAAACCCAAATGGGAACATAATATTCAGCAGCTCATTGAATTAGATATACCTCATATTTCTTCTTATTCCATGACGGTAGAACCTGCAACAGCCTTGTCATCGTTTATTAAAAAAGGCGAGCAAAAGCCAATGGATGAAGGCCAAAGCACTACTCAGTTTCTTATTCTAATGGAACAACTTACAGAAGCAGGTTTCGAACATTACGAAATTTCAAACTTCGCAAAACCGGGTTTGTACTCTAAGCATAATTCAAACTATTGGGAAGGGGTGTCATATCTGGGCATAGGGCCTTCAGCACATTCGTTCAATGGTGAAAGCCGGCAATGGAATGTTTCAAATAATTCCAAATACATTGACCAGATACAGCTGAAAAAAATACCGGCAGAAATGGAAGTGTTGAGTACCGAAAACCGCATCAATGAATATATAATGACTTCATTGCGCACAAGTAAGGGAATGAGTTTACAAAAAATTACTGAACACTTTGGCTCTGACTATTCAAAAGAAGTAAGAAATGGTTTGGAACCTTTTGCCGATAAAAATTGGATTAATTTAAATGATCAGATCGTAACTTTAACAACAGATGGGAAACTCTTTGCTGACCATATTGCCTCAGAACTATTTATAAATACCTAAATTCTATGGATATCAGGAACAAAGTTATTTGGATAACAGGTGCATCAAGCGGAATAGGTGAAGCACTAGCTTATAAACTTAATGAACTAGGAGCCAAACTCATCCTCTCATCCAGAAACAGAGAGTCTTTATATGTGGTAAAAAGTAAATGCAAGATCAATCAACTTGATATACATATACTTCCACTCGACCTTGAAAACACCGATTCCTTAAAAGAAGTGACTGCTTCTGCAATCAAAATATTTAATAGAGTTGATCTAATTATCCATTCTGGAGGTGTTAGCCAGCGTTCACTTGCGCTAGAAACTGATCTGAATGTTGCACAAAGGATTATGAACATCAATTTTTGGGGAACTGTAGCACTTACCCAGAGTATTTTACCATTTATGTTATCCAATAATACCGGTCATATTGTTGTAATCAGTAGTCTGGTTGGGAAATTCGGAACAAAATTTCGTTCGGCATACTCGGCCTCTAAGCATGCTCTACATGGCTATTTCGATTCATTAAGAACAGAAATAGACCCTAAAATAAAGATTAGTATTATTTGCCCAGGTTTCATTAAAACCAATGTCACCATCAATGCTTTAACCGCAGATGGAACAAAACAAAATAGTATGGATGATGCCCAAGCCAATGGCATGCCAGCAGAGCTATGTGCCTTAGAAATAATAAAGGCTATTCAAGCAGAAAAAGAAGAAGTTTATGTAGGCGGAAAAGAAAAATACGCCGTACTGCTAAAAAGATTTCTGCCAGGCCTATTCTCTAAAATTGTACGTAAAGCCAAGGTTACCTGATCCATTAACTTGAATGATCAGAAATTACCTTCCAATGGCCTTTGATCTTTTTCACAAGTAAGGTGAAAAACCCCTTGGGTTCATCCTTTTCTCTCTTTAAATGCCAGGCTCCAAGTACAAATGCATAATCTGTGGCTATCATTTTAATTTCTTTTATATCAAAACTTAAATAACCCATAGCCGATTGGTTAGGATAACTCTTTTTATAATTTTCAAGGGTATTATTCCAACCATATTGAGGTCCGTTTTTTCCAACAAAAAGCAATGAATCTGACTGATTATAACCTTGCATATATTCATTTAAGTCTCCTCTGTTCCATGCCTGTCTTTGGTCTTCTAGTAGTTTAAGAATTAAGTCATTTTGGCTCCTTTGAGCATACAAATTGATAGCAAACACTAAGAATAACGAGGAGATAACTAGTTTTTTCATGCCTAAAAATAAAGTTTTAAGAGAACATTTTTAAAGTATCTGAAAATAGAGTGTTCAAGCAAAATCTGCACAATCCTTTATTTGACACATCCTTAACATTAATAGCCGTTTAAACCTTTAACTTTAACCTTTCAAAAATCAAAGCAATCAGATCGGATGCGGGGACATGCATTTTCAAAATTTATTCCGAATGAGCTTCCAAAAGGGGGCTTTGATGAACTATTGAAGCTATTTCTGGAGCTGCTCAATTACACTGCAGGCGATGCGAATGAAGCGATTGCCTGGTTAAATGAACTTGACAAACAGTACAAACTCACTAACGATGAGTACGGAATGGGCGATTTTATTGATGACCTCAAGAAGAAAGGCTATTTGGGTGATGACGACAAAAACCCCGGAGGTTTTAAAATAACGTCAAAAACTGAACAAAGTATCAGAAAATCTGCACTCGAAGAAATTTTTGGACAGTTAAAAAAATCGGGAAAGGGAGGCCACAACACTAATATTTCAGGCATCGGTGAAGAGAAAAATGCAGACAGAAGAGCGTATCAATTTGGCGACAGTGTTGACCAAATTGACATGACCGCATCGATACACAATGCGCAGATCAATCATGGCATTGGTGATTTTTCAATGACTGAAAGAGATCTTGAAGTTGAAGAAAAAGACTTTAAAACCATTACTTCTACAGTATTGATGATTGATATTTCTCATTCGATGATTTTATACGGAGAAGATAGAATTACTCCTGCAAAAAAAGTAGCGATGGCACTCGCAGAACTAATCAGAACTAAATATCCAAAAGACACCTTAGATATTGTTGTATTCGGCAATGATGCCTGGACCATAACTATAAAAGAACTACCCTATTTACAGGTAGGGCCATATTATACCAATACTTATGCAGGTTTAGAACTTGCCGTCGATTTATTAAGGAGAAGAAAAACTCATAATAAACAAATATTCATGATCACCGATGGTAAACCTACCTGTTTAAAAGAAGGTAACAAATACTATAAGAACAGTGTGGGATTAGACCGCAAGGTGGTTAATAAAACCTTAAACATGGCTGCCCAATGCAAACGACTTAATATACCCATAACCACTTTCATGATTGCACAAGATCCTTATTTACAGCAGTTTGTAAGGCAGTTTACTGAAATAAACGGAGGAAGGGCATTTTACAGTTCACTTAAAGGACTGGGAGAATATATTTTTGAAGATTACATTAAGAACAGAAGAAGAACAATTAGATAGAATTTCGATTTATGAATTTGCTTAAGATAAATACGCTCAAAGAACTCCGTGAATCTGGATATGTTTCCCGTTCGGTTAAAGAAGAACTGCGCGAAAACCTAATCAAGGAGCTTAAAAATAAAAACACCGTTTTAGAAGGCATCATTGGCTATGAGGATACCGTTATTCCTGACCTACAAACTGCCATTTTATCTCAGCATAATATTTTGCTTCTAGGCTTACGAGGGCAGGCAAAAACACGTATTGCACGATTAATGATTAATTTATTAGATGAATATGTACCCTATATTGAAGGTTCCGAACTATTTGAGGATCCTTTAAATCCTATTTCTTGGTTTGGACATCATATTTTAGAAATTAAAGGAGAAGACACACCAGTAGCATGGCTTCATCGTTCGGAACGATACACAGAAAAACTGGCGACCCCCGATGTTACCGTGGCCGATCTCATTGGCGATGTTGACCCGATCAAAGCTGCAACATTAAAATTAACCTATTCAGATGAGCGTGTGATCCATTTCGGATTGATCCCTCGTGCGCATAGAGGAATTTTCGTGATCAATGAACTTCCTGATCTTCAGGCGCGTATTCAGGTTGCTTTATTTAACATTCTGCAAGAAAAAGATATACAGATTAGAGGGTTTAAACTTAGGCTACCTTTAGATATTCAGTTCGTTTTTACAGCGAATCCTGAAGATTATACAAACAGAGGATCAATTGTAACCCCTCTAAAAGACAGAATAGAAAGCCAAATATTAACCCATTACCCGCGAAGCATAGATATTTCAAGGAAAATTACGCAACAGGAAGCCAAAATCACTCCTTCGCAGCGCACAAGTATTGAAGCTGATGGATTGGTAAAAGATTTGGTTGAACAAATTGCATTTGAAGCCCGTGATTCTGAATATATAGACAAAAAATCAGGGGTTTCGGCAAGGCTTACCATTTCTGCCTATGAAAATCTGATCAGCAATGCAGAAAGAAGAATGCTACTGAACGGTGAAGAAAATACCTTTGTCAGGATATCAGATTTCTTGGGAGTGATTCCTGCAATAACCGGAAAAATCGAACTTGTTTATGAAGGTGAGCTGGAAGGTCCAAGCAAGGTTGCCAATATCCTATTAGGCAAAGCAATAAAAACGCTTATGATCACCTATTTCCCTGATCCAGAAAAGTTAAAAAAGGCAAAATCGATCAATCCATACGCTGATATTATTAGCTGGTTTGCTGCAGGGAATACCATTAGCCTTATTGATGATCTATCATTAGGGGAGTATAAAAAATCATTAGAATCAGTTCCAGGACTAAAAAATGTAATAAAACAATTCCATCCGCGTCTAAGTGATAATCAGAAAGTATTACTCATGGAATTCCTACTTCATGGGCTAGCTGAATTCTCCTTAATCAACAAATCATTTCTAGATAAAGGGTTCAGCTTTGCAGACATGTTTAACAGCTTGTTTAGTCAGGAATTTGAAGATGATGAAGACGAGGATTATAATGATGATAAGGGACGATATTAATATCTCCTGATCACGGAATAAAAATTACTAATTAATGGGAAATCGAATTTTAGGATTAATAGTGATCAGCATACTGTTGATCTTTATTGATATTTATATTTACAGGGCTGTTCGATCAGTAAGCTGGAAGTGGAAGAATAACAAATACTTATCATTCACTTATATTTGGTGGGGGTATACCTTGTTACTGTTCATTGGAGTATTTATCAGTATATTTTTTAACATCAAATTCCTTCTCCGATCCATTATTTTGGTTGTTTTCTTTCTAACCTTCGTATCTAAAATATTCGTTCTTCCGTTTTTAATTACTGACGACCTGCGCAGGAGCTTGATCTGGATCAAAAGAAAGCTTAAAAGCAAACCGCGAGATGAAAACAGTGTGGATAGTACCAATCAGGAAAACATTCCAAGATCAGAATTTATAATCAAGGCAGGAACGCTTGTTGCCGCATTTCCATTAGCATCCTTAACCTATGGTGTTGTTTCTAGTGCCTACGATTATCGTATTAAACGAAAAACAATTTTTTTACCAAACCTTCCAAAAGCTTTTGATGGAATTACTTTGGGCCAGCTTTCTGACATTCACTCAGGAAGCTTTTATGATAAAAAGGCCGTATTGGGTGGTGTAGAAATGTTACTTAAAGAGAAACCTGAACTTATTTTTTTTACTGGTGATTTGGTGAATAATTTGGCATCAGAGATGAGAGATTATCAGGATATTTTCTCAAAAGTAAAAGCTCCCCTTGGAGTGTATTCAGTTCTTGGGAATCATGACTATGGAGATTATTTTTTTGGAAAGGGAAACTCAACTGCCAAATCTAAAAACCTAGCTGATCTTAAGGTAACTCATAAAAACATGGGATGGGATCTTCTGCTAAACGAAAACAGGAGAATAAAAATAGAAGGTGAAGAAATTGCAGTTCTAGGTATTGAAAATTGGGGGGTTGGCCGATTCGCAAAATACGGGCAAATGGATAAGGCGATTATAAACACAGATGATGTTCCGGTTAAACTACTTTTATCGCATGATCCATCGCATTGGAGGGCACAGATACTTCCTGAATATCCACAGATTGATGCCATGTTTAGCGGACACACGCATGGAATGCAATTCGGGATTGTTACCGAAAAATTTCAGTGGAGCCCTGCAAAATATGTTTATAAAGAATGGGCTGGACTTTATCAAGAAGGCGCTCAGCAATTATATGTGAACGTTGGATATGGCTTCTTGGGCTATCCTGGTCGTGTAGGAATGTTACCTGAAATAACGATATTTGAACTACGTCAGAGTAGTTCATGATCTGATTACGGGTTCAATCGATGAACAAATACCTCAGGCAAGCACTAGATTTTTTATTGTATAGCAATATTTTTATTGCTTTATGTGCAGTATCTCAGGGTTTGGTTACTTACTGGCTTGTAGAGGCCAAACCAGATACGTGTGTATTAGGTCTTTTATTCTGCTCTACCCTGGCTCTCTACAATTTTAGTATACTGCTTTCAAAACCTGAAAAACCAGAGATTTCGAGATTCCAAAGAGTTAGATGGATATTTTCACATTATCGGCTAATGATCACCCTGACCATCATTTCATCGATTGCAATAATCCCATTAAGCTTTTTTTTAAATACTTCTTCCAACATACTTCTAATTGGATTGGGTCTTATATCTATTGCTTATAACCTGCCCATTTTTTCTATTGATGATACGCGATTTAGCCTTCGCAATATTCCCGGAGTAAAGCTTTTTATTATTGCTATGGTTTGGGCAGCAAGTTGTGTGCTACTCCCAATCTTTGAAATAGCAGGGAATAATTCTTCAACAATTACACTAAATGAAACGATACTATTATTTTTAAAGCGATTATTCTTCATTGCAGCTATTGCTGTTCCATTTGATATACGAGATATTTTTCAAGATAAAAGCAACCAGTTGAAAACCATTCCCGTAATTTTTGGTGAAAAAAATTCATTACTGATATGCCAGGTATTACTAGCAAGCTACCTGTTATTATTGTTTAACTTTACTAAAAAGATTGACGGAAATTTCTTTGCACTTAGCCTAACCATCCTATTGTCAGGCTGGCTTATTTTCAAATCGAAATGGAAGAAAAATGAATATTATTATTTTCTTTTACTGGATGGAACAATGATACTCCAATTAATTATGCTACTCATTTTTAGTACTATTCCATTATGAAAAACATTGATATTATTTCCATAAACATTCTTGGCAAAGCTGAGCTTTTGTTATCAGATCATCAAAAAGCGATGACAGCATTTAGAAAAATAGCCATACAAACTGAAGGGATTGAATTAGAACTTACAGGTTTTTTAGGCGACATGGTCAAGAATACTAAACACCACGGAGGAAACGATAAAGCAATATGCTGCTATAATGCCGACCATTTTGAGAAATGGAAAAATGAGCTGGGATTCGACCTAAAACAGGGAGCATTTGGCGAAAACCTGACCTTAAAAGGAGAAAATGCGCATGAGCGCCATGTTTATATCGGCGACCGATATCAATTAGGCGAGGCCATAGTAGAAGTATCAGAACCACGCGGACCATGCTATATGATTGGCATCAGGTATAACTATAAAGAATTTCCAGTGCATCTTCAAACATCAGGGCTTACCGGCTATTACCTAAGAACAATCCAACCGGGCTTTGTTAAAAAAACTGACCAATTGGTCTACCTGAGTTCACACCCTGAAAAGATATCTGTCATGGATGTGAACTATGTACGCTATCACGATAGCGAAAATAAGGAATGGATACAACGCTTAGTTAATTTGAAGGAACTGACTGAAGATTGGCGGATGATGTTTGAAAAGAAACTCGTCAAATTATAGTATAAGCCAAATAGGCAATAATCGCATCACGCCCTGCCCGCCTGTATTCTAAAAGGGAGGTTTAATCAATCACAAATTTATAGCCTACTCCACGAACAGTTTGCATAAAATGGGGCCTATCCGGATTACTTTCAATTTTTTTACGCAAGCGCACAATATGCATATCTAACGTTCGAGTGTTCACATCAGAGTTGTAACCCCAAACAACCATCATTAACTCATCACGATTGATAACTTGATTGGCATTTTTTAAAAAATAAAGTAGAATCCTGTTTTCCAGAATGGTAAGCTCAATCTTTTTATTTTCGCGCAATAATGAATGCGTGTTCGGATGATGTTCCATATTGCCGAACTTAAAAACTTCTGATTTTTCGTTATTAATTACAAATTTAACCTTGTTGTCAATTAAAGCTACCAGTACGTCCATGTTAAATGGTTTGGTTACATAATCTGAAACTCCAAAACTGTAGGCATCAATTTTATCAATATCCTGCGACTTGGCAGTAACCATGATAATCAAATTATCAAAACCTAGCTTTCGAACATTCTGACAAATCTCAGAACCTTGTTTGGTAGGCAACATCCAGTCAAGCAGTACAATATCCGGCTGTTCTGTCATGATCAACTCCTCTGCAATTTGCCCGTCTGAAGCTTCCACTATTTTATAGCCCTCGGCCTGCAGCCGATGTACTACCAGGAATCTTAAATTCTCATCATCCTCAATAACGGCAATCTTGATTTCTTTTTGCATAATTATATATCGTAAGGCAATTCTATTGTAAACTCAGATCCCTTTCCAACAACACTCACCACCGCTATTGATCCGCTCATAAATTTAACCAGTTCTTTACAGAATGCCAAACCTAAGCCCACACTGCCCTGCTGGTTATATTCATTTTGCACTCTGAAAAACTTTTCAAATATGTTATTTATATCCTTGGCTGGAATACCAATCCCTTGATCTGAAAATTTGAAAACAAGCTGTTTTTTAACTTTAACAATACTGATCTTTAAAATTTTATTTTCGGGTCTTGAGTATTTATAAGCATTGTCAATCAGGTTTTGAAAAATGCTACCCAATAACACCGGATCAGATTTAAAATATTCAACATCTTTAATAGCACAGCTGATATCAAAGATAGGATACTTCAATTGGTAACTATCAATTAAATTTTGGCAGAACACCTCCAAATTTATGTTTTCTGGGTTAATTTTGATTGCCTTATTCTCTATTTGGGTGAACGAAAGCAACTTATTCATCAGGTCATTAAGTTTATCGGCTTCCTCATCTAATATCTTTCCATAATGCAGTCGTTCTTTTTCTGAGAGTGTTGAAGCGCTCCTAATATTGTTACCTGCAATCTTGATCACACTAACCGGAGTTTTAAACTCATGGGTCAGATTATTTATAAAATCATATTGAAGCTTAAATAGCTTACTGTTTATATTTAGATTTCTAAATATTAAATAGGCAATTAAAACCAGAATGAAATAGGAAACAAATAATCCACCGGCAATTGGCATGAACCTGGTATTAATCTCCATCTGCAAAAAACTTTTACTAGAACTGAAATACAATTTATAATCAGAAAAAGGCCCAGATAAAGGAAGGTCATTACTGATGATATCTGAATTATTTTCAAGTGACTCATAAACCAGCTGTTTAATAGTTATAGATTGATATAACTCAGGTCTAGTATTCTTAATTTTTAACTTTAGCGGATCCAGATAGAAAGAGAACATATCCAATTCGTAAACCGGTGAGAACTTTTGCTGGGTTGTCATCAGGTCTTTGTAGATCTTTAACTCCTCCCTTCTGGGGATATTCAGGTAGGTGATTCTTTGAGACATTATGCTGTAAAACACATTAAATCGATCAGAATCGCTGAGAGCACGGGTCGTGTCTGCCGACTCAATAAAACCACTGAATTTAATCGCCATTTTATTGAATTCATCACCTGTTTTTAAAGAAAAAATGCTACTTGCCTTATTTTTTTTAAATAATACTATCGAATCTTGATCAAGATTCCTGGCAAACTGATATACCGCTTTAGGGCCTAAAGAAAAATTATTAACCCTTATTTCATCTGGAATAGTATGATTACTAATTGCTGCATCATAAAAAACAACACGATCTACAAAGTTGAATTTGGTAAAAATTTTGTCAATGTATTTTGCTGCCTGTGCCGAATCCAAAAACCCCTGATAAAATGAAATTTCAGGAATCTTATTTTGAAAAAAATCATTATAAGGTTTAATAGTCTCTTCCAAGACCTCAATTTTCTGAGAAGCAAATTCATTCTCTACATACTTGCTTGTAAGTTTATAGGCTAGAAATAATGCTCCAGCAAGCGCAGTTGTAATTAGAATCAGGAAAATTATAACCAGGGAAAAATTTTTACGATAAGTTTGCTGATTTTCCTTCATCCCGTTACTTACGGCTTAGATTTTTATCAAGAAACAGTTCAAGTTCTTTATAAAACTCAAGTCTATTATCAATGTTTCTAAAAAAATGACCTTCGTCTTCTTTTAAAATATAAGTAACAGGAACATTTTTCTTCTTGAGTTCCTTTACAAATTGATTAGTTTCGTTCATATTCACTCTTGGATCTTTGGCACCCTGGGCAATTAAAACAGGAACCTTTATTCGATCAGTGTGAAAAACAGGAGACACCTCCCTAAAGTAGTCGGCATCTGTTTCAGGATTCCCAACGGTTTCATAAAACATTTGTTGATAAGGCCTGAAGTAGGGTGGTATATCTTTGAGGTAAGTAAATAAATTGGTAAATCCTGAATGTGATGCCCCGCATCGATATAGTTCAGGTTGTGTAATCAAGCCATGGAGGGCTGAGAAACCCCCAAAACTTGAACCATAAATGGCGATACGAGAAGGATCAGCTATATTTTCTGAGATAAGCCAACCAACTCCATCAGTAATATCATCCTGCATCTTTCCACCCCATTCTTTAAAACCAGCAGTCCAAAATTTCTTGCCATAACCCTTAGAGCCTCTAAAATTAACCTGAAACACAGCATATCCCCTGTTTGCAAGAAATTGCACCTCTGAATTATAGCCCCAGCTATTTCTTGAATCAGGACCTCCATGAGGCATCACAACCACTGGAAGGTTTTTCTTTGTCCTACCTTTAGGAAGCGTTAAATAGCCATTTACAAGAAGGGAATCTCGTGTCCTAAAGCTTATAGGCTTCATTTCGGCCATATCCTCCACCCGCAATGATGGGTTAACATCACTTAACTTAACCAGTTTATTTTCTTTAATGGTGTATTGATAAAATGATCCTGGATTATGATCAGTGTAGGTACGGACGATGAATTTTTTTTCTGCCGAGTCAGCGCTGCTCACTTTAATCTCTGTATTTGGCAGTAACTTTTCAAGCTCATTGAACATGCTTTTTACAGATTCATCTAAATAATGACGTTCCTTTTTCCAAGTTTCATAACCCACATAAGTTAGTTTACCTTTATTGACTGAATAAGTTGCTTCAGAAACATCCACATCAGGGTTGCTGTAAATTGTTCGATGCTCCTTTCCTGTTTTACAATCCAATTCAACTAAAGCCATCTTATCCCGATTCTTATTTGACAAAGCATAGATACAACTATTGTTAGCGCTAAATGCTACAGGCAAAATGCTGGTTTTGAAATTATTAGTCAAAACCGGACTGAATTTTTTATTTTCACTATCACGATAGAGTAGTGTTTCATTAACCCCATCACTTGCTATTGCCATACGTAATTTACCGGAAGGATCAGAATACCACTTGGTTATATTTCCTGGATTCTCAAGTAATAAGGATAATTTACCGGATTGAATATTTAACCTGTAGGCATCAAATACCGTAGAATCACGCCTGTTAAGCGCAACCAATACCTGATCATCAAAAGTGCGCCCTGTGGTTATTAACCTGATTTTGGCATAATTAAAAGGCAATAGCTCTCTTTTATTTGTTCCATCAATTTTTACTGCAAATAATCCGGCATCTTTATCTTCAGCACCACTTTTCAAATAAAGAATCTCATTGTTACTTGCCCAAAAATAATTCGAAATACTGCGGTTACTATCACATGTTAATTGGATGGTATTTTTCCCATCCCAGGTTTCTACGTAAATGTGAATGCGATTATTGTCGGGTTTTAGATAGGAAATAAATTTCCCATCAGGTGATACCAGAAAAGATGTTTTAATAGGCGCACTGAAAAAATTTTCAATCGGAATTCGCTCAACTGTTCCTTCAAATGAGCAGGACACCAGAGTTAGCAAAACAAATAAGAAAAAGTAATTTCTAAATACCTGCATTATCCAATACTATTTATTCAAATTTCGATCAAAAAAAATTTAATAACCTATTCATTGCAGAAAATACTGATAAATGTTACAACGAACAATTGGTCGTTTTACGTTTTGTAACTAATGTTTCAATGTACTGATTTACATTATAATCATAAAAAACCCATCGTAACATTTAAACTACATGGCCTATTTATTACACTATCATGAGCTAACGAGCCCGAACTTTAATTCAGACTTTCATTCCAATTTAATTGCAATTCCCTTAACTTTAAGGATTCAGAAAATATAAGTATATCCATTAAATCATGATTAGAATAATCTTTTTACTTATTCTGATAATTTCCTCTTTAGGACTCAAAGCCCAGCTAAGTTCGGAAGAGGCCCTGGCTATGCAATATTTTCAATCTGGAGACTTTGAGAAGGCGGGCATACTGTATGAAAAGCTCTTCAATAGAACAAAAAATACAAGCTTTTACGACCCCTACTTCAACAGCCTGTTAAAACTTAAACAATTTAATGAGGCTGAAAAACTATCTCGAAGCTTACTTAAAAGTAATCCAGACAATTTTACCTATTCAGTTGATATTGGCCGTATTTATCAAGAAAAGGGTGATCAGGAAAAAGCATTAGAATGGTTTAATACGTTGATAAGGACTATGCCCGCCAATGAGTTTGCTATCAAAGAGCTCGCAATAACCCTCTATCGCGCTGAAGCTTATGATTTTTCGATTAAAGCATTTATGACCGGAAGGAAGCTTCTCAATAATGAGAATGCTTTTAATTACGACCTCCTAAGCCTGTACCGGTTCCGTAAAGACAAGCCAAATCTCATTCAGGAATATATAAATCTTCTGAGCACAAATCCTGAGGCATTGCCACAGGCACAAAGTGTTCTTGGAAATATTCTAGAGGGAAGCGAGGATTTTAATCAGCTAAGAACATCGATCTTACGCCGGCTTCAAAAGGAGCCGCAAAGTATCGTCATGACAGAATTTTTAACCTGGCAATATATCCAGCAAAAAGATTTTGATATGGCCTTAAGGCAAACATTTGCTTTAGATCGCCGACTTAAAGAAGATGGAAACAGGGTCTTTGACCTTTCTCGTTTACTAATATCCAACCAAGCATTCGATCAAGCCATTGAATCATTAAACTATTTGGTATCAAAAGGTGTTAACAATAACTATTATATACCCGCTAAAATTGAGCTCCTTAATGTAAAAACAAAGCAATTAACTTCTATCAAGTTCAGTAAAGAAAATCTGATCAATTTAGAAAATGATTTCAACGCTCTTATAAACGAATTTGGAACAAGCCAAGGAACAGTATTTGCAATACGTCAACTAGCTAATTTACAGGCATATTATCTCGAAAAACCAGCTATTGCAGCACAGCAACTGGAAAAATTAATGGAAATAAATGGCTTGCCTTCACAAATTATCGGACAAATAAAGTCGGATCTTGGCGATATTTACATCCTCACAGGCGAGGTTTGGGAAGCAACTCTTTTATATGGCCAACTTGAAAAAGCTTATGCAAATGAGCCATTGGGGCAAGAGGCAAGGTATAAGAATGCAAAATTAGCTTATTATCAGGCAGATTTTATTTGGGCAAAGGCACAACTCAATGTATTGAAAAGTTCAACTTCACAGTTAATTGCAAATGATGCACTAAACCTTAACCTACTTATTTCAGATAATCTACAAAACGAAACAGATACTGCAGCACTCAGAAAATATGCCTATGCGGATCTTATGATTTTTAAAAACCAACCCAATAAAGCGTTAACCATACTGGATAGTATACCTGTTCTTTATCCGGGAAATTTACTTGCTGATGATGTTTTCATGGCAAAATCAAAGATCTATATCAAGAACAATGAGTTCAACCAAGCAATCGAACAGCTAATGGGAATAATTGAGAATTATCCAACAGAACTTTGGGGTGATGATGCGGTATTTATTCTAGCCGATCTTTATGAAACAAAATTAAATCAACCGGATAAAGCAATTGAATTATTTCAAAAAATAATTACCGATTTTCCTGGCAGTTTATATGTGATAGAGGCAAGAAAACGTTTCCGTAAACTGAGAGGCGATAAGCTCGGATAAAGGCAAAAACTTAATTTATAAATCCCTATTCCTATATTCGCAACATGATATTATTTAATTTAACCATAATTTTGGATGAGGAGATTCATAATGAATGGTTGCACTGGATGAAGACGAAACAGATTCAGGATGTGATGAATACAGGATGTTTTGTTTCTAACCGCCTGCTTAATGTATTGGATTCACCAAACGAAGGTGTTACCTATTGTGTTCAATACATTTCTGATTCTTTAGAAAACCTGAATGAGTTCAGACAAAAACATGAGCACATGATTCAGGCCAATATGCCTGAGCAATTCAATAATAAACTTGTACTATTCCCAACGGTAATGGAATTTATCGATAATCAATGAACATATTAACTACAAAAATAAAAGGACTTTTATTAATTGAGCCAAAGATCTGGAAAGACGATCGAGGTTATTTTTTTGAAAGCTATAATAAAAAAAGCTTTACAGAAGCTGGTATAGATGTAGATTTTGTGCAAGATAATCAGTCACTATCCCAAAAAGGAACCTTAAGAGGCTTGCATGCTCAAGCAGCTCCTCATGCCCAAGGAAAACTTGTTCGTGTAATTCAGGGAAGAGTCATTGATGTTGTTGTTGATATCAGAAAGGATTCGGAAACCTATGGAGAACATTTAACCGTTGAGCTAAACGGAGAAACTAAGCAGATGTTTTGGGTGCCGCCGGGATTTTTACATGGCTTTGTCACTCTCGAAGATAATACCATTTTTAGTTACAAAGTTTCAGGACTTTATAATAAATCAGCTGAGTTTGGGGTACTTTGGAATGATCCCAATTTGAACATAAACTGGGGAATATCACAAGACGAAGTGATCTTATCAGAAAAGGATCAGATTCTACCCTTATTTAAAGATCTTTCTTTGTAAAAAAACCGGAGCAATACTCAGAAAATAAACAAAGAGTTTATTCAACGCTACTTAATAAGATTGTAAAGTTCGTCTAGTTTAGGAGAAAGCACAATCTCTATCCGCCGGTTACGACTTCTGATATCTGCAGCATTACCCACCTCAATCGGCTGATACTCTCCCTTACCAGTAGCTGTTATTCTATTACTTTCTATCTTTTCAGTTTCTGTCAAGAATCTAACAACTGAGGTTGCTCTAAGTACGCTTAGGTCCCAGTTATCTTTAATCTGTCCAAGATTCACCACACGCTGGTTGTCGGTATGGCCCTCAACAGAAATATTTATTTCTGGCTGAGTTTTTAAGACCTTAGCAAGTTCCTGCAAGGCCAGCTTTCCCTTTTCATCAATGATGATGCTGCCACTACTAAACAATAGCTTATCTGTAAGAGAAACGTATACTTTTCCATTTCTGATATCCACGCTTAAACCACTTTGTTGAAATCCTAGCAATGCCTTTTGCAACTTATTTTTAAGCGCATTTGTTGCTTCATCTCTTTTGCGTAAAATATCTTCAACTTCCTTTAAACGCGCTTCCCGCTTACTTAAATCATCTGCAAGCTTCCGAATTTCAGAAGATGAATTAGAACGTAAGGAAGTATAACTGTCATCAAGTCCTTTTAGCTTTTTTTCAAGATTAGAAATCTTTGCTCCGAGTTCTGTGATCTTGGCCTGAAGTATAGCAGTGTCAGATCTTAAACTAACAATCTCGCCCTCTAAAGAGTTTATCTTTATTCTTGCTGCTTCCCAACCCAACGATAATGAGTCTTTCTGTGCTAATAATGTATTTAACTTCTTTGGCGACATGACAACACAAGAAGTTAATAGGCTAATAAAATACAAAGCAAAGGCAGGGATTAATAATTTTCTCATATCAATAGGTCTATGCAATAGCATTTCTCAAAAATGCTATAAAAGGGTTCAATTTTGCAAATCCATTTACAACTTGTTCAACAGAACCCGAATGGATGAGTTCTGTATGATTAAGCTTATGACTAAATGTAAAACTCTTAAGTTTTAGGAATTCGATTTCCGGATGATCTTGATCATAGCCTTTGGGGCATGTTTTTAGCTTATACTCCGATTCGAGGCTCCCATAATACTTCATGAATGAGGGGTCTTCAATGATTGCCCGAAAGTCGCTTCCATTATAATCAATCTCTTGCCGGATTGCTTTTAAGAGATCAGCTTCAGGCATCCAGCATCCTCCGGCAATGAAAGATGCTTCAGGTTGAATATGCAGATAGTATCCTGCCCCACTAAATTTCTTGCCATTTTGTGAAAAACCGGCACCAAAATTAGTTTTGTAAGGAGTTTTTACCTTGCTGAAACGAATATCTCTGTATATTCTCATAACACAGTCCTTTGGATCTAACGAGGATGGTATTGTATGGTCAAATTTGGATAGGCCTAATATAACCTTACCCGCAAATTCGAGCACATTTAAGCGTGCATCATCATGCCTGCTCTTATTAAGTTGAAACCAATCGCGATTATTATTAGCCGCAAGATCATTTAAAAACTTAAACGTGTCCGATTTTATCATCCGTATCGTATTCAGGGTAATACTTAATTTTAGGTGTTAGTAAATGAAGCAGAAGTACCCTTGAATAGCGGTAATTAATTGGAGTAAGCGCTAAAATGGTGAGCAATATGGTTGTGATATATAACCAAGGTGATTTATCATTGCCTGTAATCAAGTAAGTAATTAAGCCAACATTTAACATTTCTCCAACAACAAAGGCATAGCTAACATACATGGCACCATAAAAAAACCCGGGTTCAACTTCAAACCGCATACCGCAATGAGAGCAATTCTCATTTGTATTCTGAAGATTCAAACCATATAATGACCCGGCAAATATCTTGCCCCTTCTGCATCGCGGACATTTTGCCTTCACTATAGCTTCTAATTGTGATGTTTTTGCCATAGATGATGAAATTTGGAAAGCCTTATAAACTAAAGAAGAGTAAGCTTAATTCAAATTAATTTTACTGTCCTTAATATTCATAGTCACATTTTTGCGCCTATATTTTTTATACCAAAGAAATCCTACTCCAGCAATAGCCAAATAGGGTGCAGCTAGAAGATAGAGAATGCCATTATTTAGACCCTTACCTTCTGAATTCCCATTTTGCACCGAATTCTCTGCATTTAGCGTGCACATAGAACATTGTGCAGAAGCATCGAGTGAGCTCAATGAAGTAACCGTTAAAATAAAGCCACAAAGAATTATTCTCAAAGTTTTCATACTACAAAGATATGGTAAATCGAATAGTAAACACATTTATGAGAGAGATTGATCGGTTTAAAATTAATCTCTGACGCTAATCAGACAATTATTTAGAACGTATAATAAGGGGATATCATCAGATAAACAATTACCCCAGTAACAGTAACATATAACCAAATAGGGAATGTAAAACGAACTAGTTTTTTATGTGCTTCAACCTGCATTTGAAGTCCCTTTTGAAAACTAAACAATACCAGAGGTAAAACCACAGCTGCAAGAATAATGTGAGTTATAAGAATGAAATAATAAACAGAACGGATAAACCCCTCTCCACCGTAGGTAGTTTTAATACCGGTAGCATGAAAAATGATATAAGAGACTAAAAAAAGTGAGGAAAAAATAAAAGTTAAAATGTTTAGTTTTTTATGAGTTGCTATATCTTTTCTTTTAATAAAATAAAGGGATAGTAGAAGAAGGATACTGCAAGTACCATTAATTATGGCATTAAACTTAGGAAGAAAAAGTACCCAAGCTGGAATTAGAGATTTATCAGGAAAAATATTGAGCACATTACTCTGTAATATGACTACAACAATTAAAACAAAAATAGAGATTCCTGTAATGAGCTTGGAAATAAATTTATTATTCATTCTGATGTGTTTTATATAGAATTTATCGATCCTTGATATTTCGTAATTCTTCAGTAATTAGCACTTTAATTTCATCAATTAGCAAGTTAACTTGATCCTGCCCCCTACTAGAATCATAATAGCCTCTGATTCGTTTTTGCGGATCAAGTAGGATTAACATTGGGCTATGAATTATATTGAGCTTATTAGAAGTATCCTGAATTGCATCTACCAAGAAATCTTGCTTGGCAATAGCATATATTAAGGTTTTATCGCCTGTCAGGAAATCCCACTTTTTATTTTCGGCAACAAATGGCTTGCTATATTTAGCAAGTACAGATGGACTATCATTTTCAGGATCTACGCTAATCGAAATAAAACGCATCAATCTATTGTTATTAAAAGTTTTTGCAACACGGGCCATTTCCTTATTCATTCCCAAACAAAAAACAGGACAACGGGTATAGAAGAAATTAACGACCGTAATTTGATTGCTGTCGGCCGGAAATTTAACAGAGTCTGAATTTTGGTTTAGAAATTTAAAGTCGCGTACTACGTGATAAATAGTATCTGGAATCTGTTTGCGACGTTTAATGTGGAATGTTTTTGCTACCTGCTTGGTACCATAAATAGGAAGAGGGCGATATCGATTCTGCCCTTTTTCCTTTAGTAAATAATATAAAGTGCCTGGTACTGCCAATAAAATTAGCAGAACCAGGATTTTTTTAATGGGAAATGAGGGTAAACTCATTAATTCATTTGAACAAACTGGTAAGAACCTTCAATTAACATCAAAACAATAAAGTAAATAATGAATATTAATGAAACTGTAATTCCAGTTTTCAATGCAAATTTTTCAAATTTAAGGTGCATAAAGTATGCAACAATATAGAATGCTTTTACAAGAGTAAGAGCTATATAAGCAAAATTGCCAATTCCGTGCCCTATCAAACCCTTAGGTATCATATAAAGCGCTATGAAGAATTCAACTGCTGTTATTCCTAAAAGATAAAAAAAGACCTGCCAGATCTTTTTCTTGGTCATTCCCTCATGCTCTGCATGCTCATCGTGTGTGTGTTCTGCTGACATTATATATGGATTATCAGGATTAAACTAAATAAAAGAATGTAAATACAAATACCCAAACAAGGTCTACAAAGTGCCAGTACAAACCTACTTTTTCAACCATTAGGTAGCTTCCACTTTTCTGGAAGACATTGAATATTACCATTAGAAGAATAATAATGTTAATTAAAACTCCGGTAAATACGTGGAAACCATGAAAGCCCGTTATCGTGAAAAACAGATTGGCAAATTGTAGTGCGCCAATCGTATCAGTACCGACATAAGAGGCTGGGAAACTTCCCCACCAATAACCTTCGTGATGCAAGTGCGACCATTCTAAAGCCTGGCAACCCAGGAACATGAACCCACCTATAATAGTGGCAACCATCCACCAAACTACCTCTTTCTTAGAATTACGATGTCCTGCCTCAACAGCAAGAACCATAGTTACCGAGCTCATAATGAGGATAAATGTCATGATACCCACAAAAACAAGCGGAAAACCATGATCTGCAATACCCGGTATAGATTGAAACACTACATCGGGATCTGGCCAGCTAATTTTACTAAAGCGTTGAGCTCCATAATAAATTAGAAAAGCAGAAAATGTAAAAGCATCTGACAGGAGGAAAAACCACATCATCAGTTTTCCATATTCTACGGCAAAAGGCGACTTTCCGCCACTCCAGGCGTCAGTTTTTAATTCATCTAGTTTTGAAACAGTAGCACTCATTTAAACTATGGTATATTGATTTATTATTGATTCAAAAGTAAGAAAACATATAGATAAATCCATAGGATATCTATAAAATGCCAAAAAATGGATGTCACTTCCATGCGAAATATATTACGTACCTGAGGAATGTTGCGAATTTTGCCTATTAGAGCATAAATCAACATACATATACCAGCAACAATATGTAACAAATGAGCACCAGAAAATACGTAAATAAATGACTGGGAGGCATTATAGTTTACAAAATACGCTCCTGATTCATACAATACTTGCCATGCTGAATATTGACTGTAAAAAAAACAAAATGCAAGCGCAATGGTAAGTCCAATAAAAAGCTTTTGCCTGCCAAATTGTAATTTTTTTGCAGAGAGATAGGCTATATGCATAGTCAGACTACTCAAAACTATGATAACAGAACTATACATAAATGCTTTAGGAAGTAAAACTTTAATTCCTCGCTCCACGTTGCCTTCGGTATAGACAATAAAACCGCTGGTTAAAGCAGCAAACATCATAAATGAAGAGATAATAAACAGCCACATTAAAAATTTTCTTGCTTTAAAGTTCTGCCTATCCTCTACCTGTACATTTTTAATTTCCATAGTATTCTATTTTGCTATAAAGTCAAATAATAAAGTAAGCTGCAACAAAGGCAGGTATATAAAAGATGTATACATCAAATTTTTTGCTGATAAAACATCTTTGTTTTTATACAATAAAATAGCCTTCCAAAAAAAGTAAAAGCCTGCAAGCAGCGCGATTACCAAATAAAAATTGCCAGCAAATGCCTGACCATCTGGCATCAGGTATACCGTTGGCATCAAACTAACCGGCACCAGAATAATGGTTGTAAGCAGCGTAATAATGGCACTGGTTGTATCTTGTTTAGTTGTAGGCAATAATCTAAATCCAGCCCGCTTATAATCTTCATCAAGTACCCAGGCAATAGCCCAAAAATGAGGGAATTGCCATACAAACTGAATAAGGAAAAGTATTATAGGTATCCATGAAATACGTGGTTCATTAAATGATGCAAAATAACCAATCAATGGAGGAAAAGCACCAGGAAAAGCACCAATAAAAACAGCAATTGGCGATTTTCTTTTCATAGGTGTATACACAAAAGCGTATAAAAATATCGACAATACTGATAATACACCTGTTGGAAAATTAAGTTTAACCAACATTAATGTCCCTGTAATACCCATAACAAGACTAAGAACCAAAGCCTGTCCGGTTGTCATTTTACCCGAAGGAATGGGGCGATCCATTGTTCGTTTCATCAACTTATCCAGATCCTTTTCAATAATTTCGTTAAACCCATTGGCGGCACCTGTTACCAGAAAACCTCCAATCGTAAGAATCATCCAATTGAACCAGTTAATATCTCCTTGAAACCTGCTTCCCATAAGAAAACAGATTGACGCAGAGAACACCACTGTCATCGTAAGTCTTAATTTTATTAACTTATTGAAATCGGATATGAAATTCCTCACTCTATGTTCTATTTCATAAAATTTAATTGCCTGATTTACTAATCTATAAAAACTAGCTCTGGCAGATTGGCTGTAAAAATACTAAGGAAATATATTTTAAATGGTATTTCCAAAGCTTATATCATGTATACTAAAGAATAATGATATTGAATTAACAATACATTTTTAGATGAAAAAAGCTAGGCTGATTATAGAAAAGCAGACTAGTTTTTTCTTCAAAATGCAAATACGGAACATCCTTTAATTAAACAGGCAGTACCTGAATACTGCCTGTTTATATTATTGATAGGTCTATTATTTAAACTTGCTCCTTAGCTTTTGGCTTCTTAGCATTATTCTTTTCCCATTCCTCCTGTATACGTTCAGCCTCAGGATTATCTTCGAAATCATGTAGAAGATTAGAGCTCATTGTTTCAGAGAAAGGTGTAGTTTGAGGGATAAAGTCTGTATGATGTCCAGGCTTGCTATAATCATATGGCCAACGGTAAACTGAAGGAATTTCTCCAGACCAGTTTCCATGTAAATGTTCTACCGGAGCGGTCCATTCTAAAGTGTTTGAATCCCATGGATTTTGTGGTGATTTCTTACCATAAAACATAGAGTAAAAGAAGTTCCATAAGAAAGCAACCTGTGCAAGGGCCGAAATAATTGCAGCCCAGGTAATGAAAACATTCACGGTTAACCATTCCTGCATAAATGCAAATTCAGTAAATGCATAGTAACGACGAGGAACACCATCAAGGCCCATAAAGTGCATTGGGAAGAATACCAAGTAGGCACCAATAAAAGTTAACCAAAAATGAAGGAATCCTAAACGCTCATCCATCATACGCCCAAACATTCTTGGATACCAGTGGTAAACACCGCAAAGCATTCCGAAAATTGCAGCACAACCCATTACTAGGTGAAAGTGAGCTACTACAAAATAGGTGTCGTGAAGGTTTATATCAAGAGCTGCGTTTCCTAGAAATATACCGGTTAAACCTCCTGAGATAAAGAAGGATACTAAACCAATTGCAAATAACATAGCAGGAGTAAATCTCAGGTTACCTCTCCAAATAGTAGCCAGGTAATTGAATGTCTTTACTGCTGAAGGAACTGCAATGATCAGGGTTGTGATCATGAATACTCCTCCAAGGAATGGATTCATACCTGTAATAAACATATGATGACCCCATACAATGAA
This sequence comes from Daejeonella sp., assembly GCF_044348475.1. GTDB lineage: Bacteria > Bacteroidota > Bacteroidia > Sphingobacteriales > Sphingobacteriaceae > Daejeonella. The sequence continues at coordinate 38,000 of NZ_JBIKSU010000004.1, forward strand.
TGAAAGAACTGTAATACCTATCAAAGAATAAACCATGGCATGGTAACCAAATATAGGTTTCCTTGAATTTGTAGCAATTACCTCTGAGGTAAGCCCCAATGCTGGCATAATCACGATATAAACTTCAGGATGGCCAAGGAACCAAAATAAGTGTTGCCATAATACAGGACTACCACCTTGATTAGGCAGAATTTGGCCTGCTACAACAATGTCAGAAAGATAAAAACTTGTACCAAAGCTACGGTCAAATATTAACAAAACAACAGCTGATACTAATACAGGGAAAGATAATACCCCTACAATTGCAGTTAAGAAGAATGCCCAGATAGTTAAAGGCATTTTCCACATATCCATACCTTTGGTACGCATATTCAGAATTGTTGAAATATAGTTAAGCGCTCCAATTAAGGCCGATGCAACAAAGGCTACCATACTTATAAGCCATAAAGTCATTCCAGTACCAGAACCACTGATGGCTTTAGGCAAAGCAGACAATGGAGGATATACCGTCCAACCAGCACTAGCAGGTCCGCTTTCAACAAAGAATGAAGCCATCATAATAACACAAGCTAAAAAGAATAGCCAGTATGAAAGCATGTTAATGAATGGTGAAGCCATATCTCTGGCGCCCAACTGCAATGGAATTAGAAGATTACTAAACGTTCCGCTAAGCCCGGCAGTTAATACAAAGAATACCATGATTGTACCATGAATGGTAACTATGGCTAGGTAAAAGTCTGGTTTTATTCGCCCTCCTTCTGCCCATTTTTCTCCAAGGAATGTTTCGAGTAATGGGAAGCTTTTATCTGGCCAAGCTAATTGTAGTCTGAACAGAATTGATAATACCATTGCTACTACAGCCATAATAATTCCTGTTATCAGAAATTGCTTGGCAATCATTTTATGATCCTGACTAAAGATATATTTTGTTATAAATGTTTCTTTATGATGTCCATGGTCATGACTGTGATCATCATGTTGGTGAAGTACAGCTGAATCGTGTGTTGCAGAGCTTGCCATAATTATTTTATAATAGTATTAGTATTTAAAGCAATTTTATTGTTTTCATCAGCAGATTTTTTGTTAACCATCTGAAGTTCTTTTTTAACATCATCATTGTAGTAAAGAGCCTGTTTAGCTAACCATGTAGCGTACTCAGCCTCAGAAACCACAGTAACTTTTGCTTGCATGTTATAATGTCCTGCACCGCAAATTTTAGCACAAAGTAAAACGTAGTTATATTCCGGATTATTTCTTTCTACTCTTACCTCAGCAGTTGTTAAACGTGGTGTAAACTGGAAGTAAGTAGGCATTCCCGGAACAGCATTCATTTGTACTCTAAAGTCAGGAAGATAAAAACTATGAAGTACGTCTTTAGAGCCAATTGTGAATCGGACTGGCTTATTTACTGGAATAACTATCTCACTTACAAGCTTATCATCCCAGCTTTTTTGATCTTTAAAATCAATTCCGAGTCCGTTAGTAGGTGTAGTTAGTTTATAATTACGCGTACCAATTTGATTATCGGCTCCAGCATATCTTAAACTCCATTTAAACTGCTCACCTGTAATCTCAATATTGATTGCTTTCTTCTGATCTTCAGGAGAAACATTAGTAATGCCTCTCCAGGTAAAGAATCCTAATAATACAAGCACAGTTAAAACAATAGCTGGTATAATTGTCCAAATTCTTTCCAATGAATTATTGTGAGGATAGAAGTATGCCTTTCTATTTTCAGATCCTCTGTACTTAAATGAAAATCCAAATAGCGCTATGTGTGTTAGAATAAATACAATTGTAGTTAATATCAAGGTTATATTGAACATATAATCAATATCCAAACCATGAACAGATGCAGACTCATGCATACTCATAGGGCCCTGAACCGAATAAGACCAGTAAACACCGTAAATTCCAACAATTAAAGCTATGCCGAGTAAGACACCATTTATTCTTCTGCTATCAATCTTAGACTTTTGACCTTGCATCTCACGGCTTATTTCATAAACCTTCAAAATTTTTCCAATGATTGCAATAAAAATGCAAAGAAGGAAAAACATCATTAGGTAATAAGAGCCTGAACGATAAGCTTCAGAATAATCTTTAGTTACTTCTAGTGGTTGCATGTTTTTATAACGAGCAACAGTATCAACAGCAGTGCTGATCAATGGCACATTAGATGGCGACAATTCGGATAAAGCAGACTTAGCAGCAGTATCTATTGCAGCTGTTGTTGAACTAACTGTAGAGTCCTGAACCTCCTGGGCAAATAATGTATTAGCCATTAGGGTAATAGTGCATATGACGAGCAATGCAGCTGCAGTTCTGATATTAAAAATTTCTCTTAACCTCATTTTATTCGTAGTATTTTCTTTTTGCTATTAAGAACTGTGTTTAAATCTGGTGGTTGATACTCTCTTCTAAGAAAGGATGATTAGTTGACACCAATGATCTTTTCGTTAATTGACTTAGCAAAAGGAATGTAAAAAACCCAACAAAACCTATTGCAATTCCAATTTCAATTATTCCAAATCCTCTATGCGATTCTACTGTTCCAGGCATGATCATCATATAATAATCTAGCCAATGCCCACACAACAGCATGATACATACGAACATTAGTCTATTCATTTGACGCTTAGAATCTCTGGCCATCAAAATTAAAATTGGAGCTACAAAGTTAATTATGATATTCAACCAGAACCATGGAAGGTATTCAGGTTCCCAACGCTTATAAAAATAAACTGTTTCTTCAGGTATGTTAGCATAGTAAATAAGAAGGAACTGCGAAAACCAGATGTAGGTCCAGAATATAGAGAATGCGAAAATGAATTTACCAAGATCATGTAAATGATTCTCATTAACCCATGATAGGTATCCAGATTTCTTCATTAAGATTACAATCAGTGTAATCACACATAAACCACTAACCCACATAGCCGCAAAATTATACCATCCAAACATCGTGGAAAACCAGTGAGCTTCTAATGACATAATGGTATCAAAAGCCCAAATAGGAGTTGTAAATCCAAAAATGATCAAGAAAATTGCCGACCACTTAAAACTCTTATCATAGAAAACCAATCCGCCTTCTAACTCTTCACGCTGCGCATATTTAGCAAATAACCAAGCAAAGTAACTATATGCTCCCAGAAACAGAACAAGTCTTGTTAAAAAGAATGGAACATTCAAAAATGCTGCTTTTCCGGCAATAAGTTTATCATAACTAGGGCTTGCTGGATCTGTTAAACCTTCGGCATTCCAGTGATGATATAAATTGTGTGTCATAAGACCTGCAGCACAAACAACAATAAGGACTAAAGATGCAATAGGTAGCACTCTTGACATTGCTTGCGGAATTCGGATCAATCCAGTTGCCCATCCGGCCTGCGCAACATATTGCAAAGCAATAAAGAACAAACCGGTTGCACAAACACAAGTAGTGTAATAAGCCATTAAAAGCAAGTTGGCAAAAGTACGTTCCTGCTGTCCGGTAATAAAACCGAAGGCTATAGTAAGAATTCCAACCACTATCGCTAGTAAGGTCCAGGTTTTTAATTTTCCCGAAAATGTGAATTGTTCAGTGAAATTATGAGTATGATTATGATTTCCCATCTGGTTTTAGCAATTGACTATTGTAATTTTTGTAATTCGTGAACGTACATAACAATTTTCCACCTTTGCTCAGGGGATAATTGAGATTTGTGTGGACCCATAAGGTTAACACCGTGTGTAATAGTATGGTAGATCTTACCATCAGTAAGGTCTTTCATAGAACCGCCTCTTGAAGAGTTTCCTGTAGAATAAGAAGGAGGTCCTGGAAATTTACCTAGTTTAACAATTGATCCATCACCTTTTCCTTCTAAACCATGGCAATGAGAGCACATGTTTAGATAGAGTGTTTTTCCTTGCTCTAATGTTGGAACACTAACCGGTAATGGGTTTGATAATGACGCACTTGCAGCCTGGTATCCTTCAAGCGTATTTGGGTAAGCATCATTTTTATCAAATCCAACAGGCATTGTTCCAGCAGGAGGATTTTGCGCAGTCTTTCCGTCTTTAAAATTCTTGTTTGGCTGATCCGGATTGTAAGCAATCGGTTCATACATATTCCGTGCATATTCTAATCCCGTACTTCTATTATCTGAACAAGAAGAAATAACTGAAGCAGCTGCAACAGTTAAAAAAGCGGTACAAATTATTAGGAGCTTATTCATAACTAACATATTTCCTTTCGTTGTGCTTAACTTCAACAGCACCGGCTTTTTTTAAAATGTCATCAATTTTATCATGGGAAGGATTTGCTTTTGCATCAATGGCAACAACGAATCTGTCATTGGTTGCACGTAGATCCATTACTCTAGGTGCGCGCCCTGGCGCCAGGTGGTTTACAAAAAAGTAAGTGCCAACCATTCCGAATGCCGCAAACAATACTGTTAATTCAAACATGATCGGTACAAAATCAGGAAAAGCAAAATGTGGTTTTCCCCCGATATTCATTGGCCAATCAATAACCAGCATATAGGTAATCATTGAAATCGCAGTAATTGTTCCGGTTAAACCGAAACCAAATGCCACCTTACCTAAGCGTGACCGTCTGATCCCAAGCTTATCTTCAATACCGTGAATAGGCATCGGAGTGAACACATCATAAACACTGATGTTGTTTTCCTGAAGCTTGTCTATTCCGTGCATCATATCATCCGGATCCGCAAAATGACCTAAAATGTATTTTATATTACTCATCGTTAAACTTTTTCGTATTCAGCAACTTTAGGTGAAATACTATCATATTTCTCTAAAGATTCAATGTAATATTCTGCCTGTCCTTTATCTACAGACTTCTCAGCAATTAGCTTTTGTTTTGCCTGATCACTTGAGCTCTTAAGTAAGAGTTTCACCTCTGCCATTGCAATTGCTGGCAATACCCTAAGAAATAAAAGAAATAAGGTAAAGAACAATCCAATTGAACCAATAAATATGCCCACATCTACCCAGCTAGGATAGAACATTACCCAACTTGATGGAAGGTAATCACGGTGCAAGGAGGTTACGATAATGACAAAACGCTCGAACCACATACCAATATTTACCACAATTGATAATAACCAAGACAGCGCAATACTTGTACGCACCTTTTTGAACCAGAATAATTGCGGAGAAATAACGTTACAGGTCATCATGATCCAGTACGCCCACCAGTATGGTCCGCTAACCCTGTTTAAAAATGCATATTGCTCATATTCAACTCCTGAGTACCAGGCAATAAATAATTCAGTTAAATAAGCTACACCTACTATTGAACCAGTAAGAATAATGATCTTATTCATTGATTCAATATGGAACATGGTAATGTAGTTTTCAAAGTTCATTACTTTACGCGTTACTAACAATAAAGTTTGAACCATCGCAAATCCTGAAAAGATCGCTCCAGCAACAAAGTATGGAGGGAAGATCGTAGTATGCCATCCCGGAATAACTGATGTTGCAAAGTCCATGGATACGATTGTGTGTACCGAAAGTACAAGTGGTGTAGAAACACCCGCAAGTATCAGCGATACCAATTCAAAACGCTGCCATGTTTTAACTGAACCATTCCATCCAAAAGAAAGAATGGAATAAATACGACGGCGTGTACCAATTGCACGGTCACGGATAGTAGCGATATCAGGAAGTAAACCCGTATACCAGAACACTAAAGAAACCGAGAAATAGGTAGAAATTGCGAATACGTCCCAAACTAATGGAGAGTTAAAGTTCACCCACAATGAACCATATTGATTCGGTAATGGAAGTGCCCAATGAAACAACCAAGGCCGACCCATGTGTGAAATAATATATGAAGCCGCACAGATAACAGCAAAAATGGTCATTGCCTCTGCTGAACGATTGATTGAGTTTCGCCAGTTTTGACGGAACAGGAGTAAAACGGCCGATATCAAAGTTCCGGCATGTCCAATACCTACCCACCATACGAAACCTGTAATATCCCAGGCCCAACCTACAGTTTTATTTAACCCCCATTCTCCAACACCAAACCAGAAGGTCCAGCTTACTGAGAATATCCATAGACCTGCACCCATGGCAGATACTATAAAGCCAATCCACCAGGCTTTATTTGGTTTGTTTTCTACGGGAACCAATATATCTTCGGTGACCTTGGAATAGGTAATGTTCTGACCGGTTACTAAGGGTTCTCTAAGTATAGACTCGTGATGAGATGACATATCTTTATTAAATTTCTTGTATTAAACCTCTACAGTATTTCTAACTTTTGTTTGATATCCAACGCCTGGCTTGACATTGATCTCTTCCAGAACATAATAGGTACGTTCGCTCTTTAATGCTTTTGACACTTCAGATTCCGGATCATTGCCATCACCAAAGATGATTGCATTTGTTGGGCAAGTTTGCTGACATGCAACTTTAATATCGCCATCTTTCAACTTGCGCTTATCTAATTTCGCAGCAAGCTTACCAGCCTGAATACGTTGTACGCACATGGAACATTTTTCCATTACACCTCTAGAACGGGTAGTAACATCAGGGTTTAATACTAGTTGTGTAAACTCATTGTTCATGTAGTTATCAAAACGAGAATCATTCCAATAGTTAAACCAGTTGAATCGACGCACTTTATACGGACAGTTGTTCGCACAATAACGTGTTCCAATACAACGATTGTACGCCATTTGATTCAGACCTTCTGATGAGTGTACAGTTGCTAGAACAGGACAAACAGTTTCGCATGGAGCATGATCACAATGCTGACACATCATTGGCTGATGTACAACAGATACGTTATCCAAATTCTCAAGCTTATCTATTTCTTCTTCTTTAGTTATTCTATTATCACCATCATTGATTGAATAATAACGGTCAATACGTATCCAGTGCATTTCACGACGACGACGAACCTCATCACGACCTACAACAGGAATATTGTTTTCAGCATTACAAGCAACAATACATGCACCACAACCAGTACAGGCATTCAAATCGATTGCCATTACCCAATTGTGACCCGGCTGTTCATATTCATTCCAAAGATCGTACTTATTCACATGAGCATGCCCTGTACCTGCAGTTGGATCTTTTAGGAAGTTTTTCAAAGTTGTTTCACGAACAATGTTTCTACCTTCAATGGTATGGTGAGTCTGTGTTTGAGCCAGTTCATAAGTGCCTGAAGCCTTGCTTATACTTGCAGAAGTTGATATCTGCAGGGTTGCGTTTACAAGACGAAGGAATGGATAAGCATTTTTTCCAACTTCTGAGCCAGCCTTTCCAGCCTTAACTCTTCCATAACCTAAAGCTACTGAAACAGTTCCAGTAGCCTGGCCCGGCTGAATTAATACCGGTAGAGTTACACTATATTTATCTGTTTTTATCTCAACAAGATCTAATTCAGCGATACCCAATTTTTCAGCAAACTTTGGATTAATAGCGGCATAATTATCCCACGTTACTTTTGAAACCGGATCTGGCAACTCCTGTAACCATGGATTATTTGCTGCCTTACCGTCGCCGATAGCAACATTTTGATAAATATGAAGCTCTATTCCATTCTCGCCACCTTTGGCAAGACTGCTGCTTTCAGCGATAATGGTCTGAACAACTGAATTTAATTCACGTGAGAAAGAATAAACACCTGCAGATTTTGCCGCAAGAGTAACTGAACCTTTTTGCAAAAGCTCTTTCCACGTTGTTCCTGATTGTGCAAGAACTGATTTAGACCAGTTATTTTGAATGTACTGATAGTAATCAGTAACTGGGTTTTCAGACCAGATCAATAATCCCTGCTCAGCATTACGTGAATTATAAACAGGATTGATTGCAGGCTGAATAATAGTATAATAACCTTCTACAGGATTTGAATCGCCCCATGACTCTAAATAATGGTGATTTGGAGCTATTACCTGACATAATGAGGATGTTTCATCTTTACGGTCGGCAAAAGAAACACGTAATTTAACCTTACTCAAAGCATCCGTAAATGCTTTAGCATCATTAAACTCATAGGCAGGATTACTGTTTAAGAAGAAAACTGCATCTACTTCACCACGATTCATTTCATTGACGAACTCCACAAACTCTGCATCATTTCCAGCAAACTGGTATGATGGATTATCAAGATCAATGGTTGTGCCATAACTGCCCAATAAAGCATTGATGGCATTCACCACTATTTGAATTGAAACATCATTTGATCCACTTACAACAAGTGATGCACCCTTAGCAGCTAAAAGCTCTTTTGCAGCAAGCGCGATTGCTTTTTCAGCATTCGGATTATTGGCAAGAGACTTAGTACCTGATAAAACACCACCCAAGGCAGCATATAAATTAAGTAGAGCAATACCTTCTTCAGATGGCTTTAATGGAAGACGTGCATCTGCATTTGAACCCGTTAAGCTCATTCCAGTTTCAAACTGAATATGACGAGACATTTTTTTGCCTTCTAAGGCAGTATTATTTCTCTTTGAAACATACTGGCGACTGAACTCTAATGGAGAGATCCAGGTGCCAAGAAAATCTGCTCCGAAACTTACAATCAGATCAGCTTTATCAAAACGATATCTTGGAAGAACCGCTTTTCCGAAACTATTTTCGTTAGCCTTTATAATTCCTGTATACGAAACAGCATCTACCTGAATATGTTTTGTGTTTGGATATTGAGCGGCAAAGTCAGCAATAGCGGCTTTAGTTGAAGGACTATTGACAGTGGAAGAAACGATACGGATCTTCTTACCCCCTGTTTTCACCGTTAATAATTCCTGCTTGACAAATTTATCAATGTTATCCCAAGTGGCATCAGCATCATTCAAAACCGGACCTTTAAGTTTTGAAACATCATAAAGATCGAGCACTGAAGCCTGGCCCTTTGCATCTAAACTACCTTTGCTTAGCATACAATCAGGATTTCCTTCTATTTTGATTGGACGGCCTTCTCGTGTTTTAACAAGAACACTATGACCATTAAAGGTAGAAGTGTAGTAATTAGGAATACCAGGTACAATTTCTTCAGGTTTTACCAGGTAAGGAATTGATTTATGAACCGGAACTTTCTGACAAGCAGCAAGGGTTACTGCACCCAAACCAAATCCAAGTGCTTTTAAAAAATCGCGTCGCGGGGCTACGGTACCTAAACCTGCCTCATTCAGAACTTCTTCCATTGGAAGCGGTTCAGCGAACTCGTTTTTGCTCTTTTCAGCAAAATCTTTAGTGTTCTGCAGCTCTTCTAAACCTTTCCAGTATTTTTTATTGCTTTCCATTTAAGCTATATAACTGTATACGTATGTTATCTTAAAATTTATTAAACTTAGTAGTGACATTTGCTACATTCCAAACCGCCTAAGACAGCAGCTGTAACTTTTTCACCTTTTTTCAATTTGTCATGAGCAGCAATCAGCTTATCATAATAAGGATTATCCTTGTGATTAACTTCAGTCTCTCTGTGGCAATTGATACACCATTTCATGGTCAATGGAGAGTATTGATAAACTTCTTCCATGGTTTGAATTGGTCCGTGACACTTTTGACATTCAATACCTGCAACTGAAACGTGCTGAGAGTGGTTGAAATAGGCCAAGTCAGGTAAATTATGGATTCTGATCCACTCTACCGGCTTGGTATTTTCACCATACTGTTTAGTATCTTGATTATAGTCAAGAGCAGTATAAATTTTCATAATCTCAGGAGAGGTCTTTCCTGCATATTTCTCTGAAGCCGTCACATAGTTATGACAGTTCATACAAACATTTAATGATGGAATTGAAGCATTCTTAGATGAAAATGCACCAGAGTGGCAGTACTGGCAGTCAATCTTATTTACTCCAGCATGAAGCTGATGCGAAAATTTAATGGGCTGAACTGGTTGGTAACCTGTATGAACTCCTGTATCCCACATGCCTTTCCATCCGGCCGAGCCTAGAAAAATTACACTAAGAAGAACGATGAAAAGAATGAATTTTTTGTTTTTAGATAATTTTTTTAATCCTGCGAAGCGATCTTTATCAACAGCATCTTCCTCTTCAACAGCTAGGCCCTTTTTCTGGAGCATAACGCGTTCTAAAGTCTGAATAACTTTGTTTAGAACCAAAACCACAAGAAATGCAATGATAATTACAGCTAAAAGTCCAAATAACATGAAGTTACTCACGCCAACTGAAGATGCTGCGCCTCCCGTACCAGCCTGAGCTGCATTTGGATCTGCTGCCGGTTTTGGATCTCCAACCTTCACATAAGCGATTATGTTCTTGATATCATCATCTGACAATTCAGGAAAGGCTGACATCATTGCCGGAGAGTACTCAGATGCTTTTACCGCTAGTGCATCACCAGAAGCAATAAATGCAGGTGCATTCTTGATCCACTTCAACAAAAAAGCTTCGTCGTACTTTGTGTCTATACCCTTTAGGGCCGGACCTACTACCGCCTTTTCAATGCCATGGCAAGCGGTACATTTTTGTTTAAAAATCGCTGCCCCTGCTGCTGCATCCTGTGCGCTAGCTGAATTAGCAGCAGCCATACTTAGGAAAGAAACCAGTATCAGTGATTTTGTAACACTTCTAAAAAACAATGAGATGCTTCTCATATTGAGTATTTATTCTTAAAATTTGAAACGTATAATTAAAAAGTTGATTGTTCTGTGTTATCAACATTTTTCTGAGGACAAAAGTATAGTTTATTCATTTATGGATGACATTATCATGACCTATTTTATCAATTTATAATCATTCTAAATTATATCAAAAAACTACGCCTAATCACTCCAAGAAATGATTTTACAAAAATTATCATTTTTTGCACTCTTGAGGCATTTGCATTTAATAACTGTAAATACTATTGCTTCAAAATCCAGGCAAAAATGAGTGGCGCAACGATAGTTGCATCAGATTCAACAATAAATTTAGGCGTATGTATATCTAATTTACCCCAGGTAATCTTCTCATTTGGAACTGCCCCTGAATAGGAACCAAAAGAAGTAGTAGAATCTGATATCTGGCAGAAATAGCCCCAAAATGGAATGTTTTGCATTTCCATATCCTGATATAGCATCGGTACCACACAAATAGGAAAATCGCCAGCAATGCCCCCTCCGATCTGGAAAAAGCCCACTCCTTTACCACCTGAATTTGCAATATACCAGTCAGCTAACCAGCCCATGTACTCAATGCCACTCTTCATTGTTGAAGCATTCAATTCTTTCTTCATCACATAAGAGGCAAAAATATTCCCCATTGTTGAATCTTCCCATCCAGGAACAACAATTGGCAAATTCTTTTCAGCAGCGGCAAGCATCCAAGAATTTTTTGGATCAATTTCATAGTACTGTTCCAATACCCCGCTCAAAAGCATTTTATACATAAATTCATGCGGAAAATAGCGCTCACCAGAATCATCCGCATCTTTCCATAATTTATAAATATGCTTTTGTAATCTTCTGAATGCTTCTTCTTCGGGTATACAGGTATCAGTAACACGGTTATAGTGGTTCTCTAGAAGATCCCATTCATCCTGAGGGCTAAGATCTCTGTAATTTGGCACCCGCTTATAATGTGAATGTGCAACCAGATTCATGATATCCTCTTCCAGGTTAGCGCCCGTACATGATATGATTGAAACTTTATCTTGGCGGATCATTTCAGCTAGTGAAATACCAAGTTCAGCTGTACTCATGGCACCGGCTAAAGTAATCATCATTTTACCCCCTTCATCAAGATAGGTTTCATAGCCTTTTGCCGCATCTACCAATGCAGCGGAATTGAAATGGAGATAATTTTTTTCTATAAATTGGGAAATTGGTCCTCTTTCTACGCTCATATTATAATTTTATTGGCAAAAATAAATAATTCCATCAGATAGGCGAATGTTTTATGAGATGCATCTGAATAAGATCTAAGGGAAGAGATACATTAATTTCCTATTATTAGGACCACTACTTATATTTATAAATTCAAACCCATCAATTATGATCAAAAATCTAACATATTATCTACTTGCCGGTGTCGTATTTCTTGGTGCCTGCATTAAAAATAATCCCAATATAAGTGAAGAAGATGGTCTATTAGCATTCAGCGCCGATAGTTTAAGACTGCATGTGGCCGAGCTATCCGATGACTCGCTTCAAGGCCGCAAGCCATTTACTCAGGGCGAGACAAAAACCATTGCCTATTTGCAAAAAAAATTCAAAGAAAATGGACTTGAACCTGGAAATGGAGACAGTTACATCCAAGAGGTGCCTATGGTTAATATTAAAACCACGGCTTCACCACAAATGCAGGTTAACAACTCAAAAGGGAGCTTTATGCTAAAGGGCCTAGAAGACTATGTAATCTGGACAGATAAAATAACAGATAAAGTAAGTTTGGAGAATACTGAAGTGGTATTTGCAGGATATGGTGTGAATGCCCCAGAGCATAACTGGAATGATTATGCCGGTTTGGATGTTAAAGGAAAGGTAGTCATGGTAATGGTCAATGACCCAGGTTTCGCAACTGGAGATTCCACACTATTCAAAGGCAAGAGCATGACCTATTACGGACGCTGGACTTATAAATTTGAGGAAGCGGCAAGGCAAGGTGCCAAAGCATGTTTGATTGTTCACACTACAGAAGGTGCAAGTTATCCATTCAAAGTAGTACAGAATAGTTGGAATGCTTCAAAACTAAGGCTTGACGACCGTGGAAAAAATAATTCCTATACCGATATCAATGGATGGCTTTCGCTACCTGCAGCAAAGAAACTAATTGCAGCAGCAGGGCAAGATTCAACGAGTTTTTTTGCTCAGGCAGATAAGAGAGGTTTTAAAGCTGTTGCTCTTGATCTGAAATTGAGTACCAGTTTGGAGGTAAAAACCACCTTCAATAAATCGATTAACGTAATCGGCAAAATAACCGGAAGCAAACGTCCGGATGAAGTAATTATTTACACTTCGCACTGGGATCATCTAGGTATTGGCTCTCCAGATGAAACCGCCGACTCAATCTATAATGGCGCATTTGACAATGCCAGTGGTACTGCAAGCCTCATTGAACTGGCCAGAGCTTTTAAAAGCCTGAAAGTACAGCCTGAAAGAACAATCATTTTATTAGCTGTTACAGCAGAGGAACAAGGTCTGTGGGGATCTGCATATTACGCTCAAAACCCAATTTATCCTGCAATAAAAACTGTAGCGAACATTAATATTGATGGGGTGAACCCGTTTGAAAAAACAAAAGATATCATCATTGTTGGGCAGGGTCAATCAGAGCTAGAAGAATATTTAAAGGAAGCAGCCGAAAAAGCTGGACGCATAATTTCAAATGAAACACATCCAGAAGCAGGATATTACTACCGATCCGACCATTTTAATTTTGCCAAAGCAGGTATACCTGCACTTTATACCTCTAAAGGAGTAGATGTTATTGGAAAAGAACCGGGATATGGTCAAAAAGCAAAAGATGAATATACCGAGAAGCATTACCACCGTCCATCAGATGAATATGATCCGGCAAAATGGACATTCGAAGGTGGTATTGATGATATCAAACTACTTTTCCAGGTAGGTAAAAAATTGGCATTTGAAGAAAAGATGCCACAATGGAAAGAAGGATCTGAATTTAAGGCTATTCGGGAAAAAAAATAGGAGTTTAAAACCCATTTGATTTTTTGATATAACCTAAAAGATATGCGCAGCACCCTATCTAAACAATAGTTAACTTAGCGGCCTTTATGAATAAAGATCTGCTAAAGAAACTACCGGTATTAACATTGCTTCTATTGCTCAGCAGCAATGGATTTAGTCAAATGAAGTTGATTAAAAAACTCTTCTCAAGTGATGCCGACACTGTTCGTTCCAGTAGTTTTCTTCCACTTCCAGTAATTGGCTATTCACAAGAAACTGGGGTAGAGTTTGGTGGCTTAAGCCTGTATTCTTTTTACACCGACCGCAAAGACACCCTTACCCGCACGTCGAGAATTAGTGGATTAGCAACTTTTACAACCAAAAAACAATCAAGTTTTCAACTCAAATCGGATATCTGGTCGGCACAGAATAAATACCATTATACCGGTGAGATCCGCTATAAAAATTTCCCATTTAATTTTTACGGTATTGGAAATTCAACCTTTGAGTTGAATGTAGACCCAATCACTCAGAAACTTTTTAAGCTGAATGGAGGAATTGAAAAACGATTTGGCAATACAAGGTACACGGGGTTAAATATTGCCTTTGAAAGTTATCAGTTCAGCGATAAGGCTATCGGCGGTATTTTCAGTACAGATCCTTCTATTTTCGATAAAGACGGCGGGAAAGTATTATATATCGGATTCACACAGATAATTGATAGCAGAAACTCCAATACCTATACTACCAATGGAACTTTTGCACGGATGAATTACTCTTATGCTCCAGATATTTTCGGGGGCGATAATTTTGGTGGTAGCCTTTTTAAAATAGACCTACGAAATTTTCAATCGGTCAATAAAAAAACAACAATTGCCTTCAATGCTCAATATCAATCGCTGAATGGTGAAAATACTCCTTTTTACCTTTTGCCACAACTTGGAGGCGATGAGATGATGAGAGGTTATTATTTAGGGCGTTACCGTGACGAAAATTTATTGGCCTTGCAATCTGAAATCCGATTGAGATTCCACCCCCGCTTCGGAATTGTTGGTTTTGCCGGAACAGGAACAGCTTTTACACGTAGAGATTTTAGTCTGAAAGATTTTAAACCCAACCTGGGTGGCGGATTTAGATATTTCTTTGACATTGAAAAGGGCTTGAGTATCAGAATGGATTACGGAATTGGAGAAAAGAACCCGGGAGAAAAAAGACAAAGTGGGTTTTATTTAAGTTTAGGAGAGTCTTTTTAATAAGGGAAGAGAATTTTATTAATTTGCATACAGGAAAACCCTCATTCATCAATAAATTTAGTTTATGCCAAAAATTTATAGTGTATTACTATCTTTTACCCTCCTGTTTTTACTATCCTGTGCTAAAAAGGAACAGAAATCTGAGACTCAGCAAATCAACTCTCTGGCAGAAAACTATGTGCGCCTTGGTCTGACCATCGGCCAATACGATGCCGATTTTGTAGATGCTTATTATGGTCCGGATTCTCTGAAACCAGCCAGTTCTAAATCAGATATCTTTCCAAAAGACAGTCTCCTTAATCTAGTTACAGAACTAAGAAATAGTTTGAAAAATAGTACCCAAAAACTAAGTGATACCAATAAAGTCAGAACCAGATGGATGTTGCAGCAACTTTTAGCATTCGATAGGCGTATTCGAATCTATTCAGGT
This sequence comes from Daejeonella sp., assembly GCF_044348475.1. Taxonomy (GTDB): domain Bacteria; phylum Bacteroidota; class Bacteroidia; order Sphingobacteriales; family Sphingobacteriaceae; genus Daejeonella. The sequence continues at coordinate 53,286 of NZ_JBIKSU010000004.1, forward strand.
GAATTCAAAACGTTTGATGAAGAATCTAAAGAGCTCTTCGGCATTTCTGCCCCTATATATACAGAAGAACATTATAAACTTTTGCTCGACTCTCTAAACAAATTATTGCCAGGCAATGGAAGTGTTCAGGACAGATTCCAAAATCTTGCTAACCGCTTCATCATTCCTGAAAATAAACTGGATACCATTTTTAAAACCACCATAGCCGAAGCAAGAAAAAGCACTAAAGCCTATTATCGTTTGCCTGAAACTGAAACATTCACCATAGAATATGTAAAAGATAAGCCTTGGAGCGGTTATAACTGGTATAAAGGCAATTACACCAGTGTAATCCAGATCAATACCGATACCCGAATCTTTATTGAAAGAGCAATTGATGTGGGGAGCCATGAAAGCTACCCGGGGCATCATGTTTACAATATGCTATTAGAAAAAAATCTTTATCAAGATAAAGGCTGGGTTGAAATTTCGCTTTATCCCTTGTTTAGTCCGCAGTCTTTTATAGCTGAAGGTAGCGCCAATTATGGTATCAACCTGGTATTCCCTGGCAATAGAAAAGTCAAATTTGCAAAAGAAATACTGCTTCCACTTGCCAAACTTGATACGGCCTACATTACTAACTACTTCCATGCTTTAGCCATTAGAGGTAAACTTAACTATGCCAGAAATGAAGCTGCCAGAGGTATCGTCAATCAAACAATGACTGATAAACAGGCATTGGAATGGCTGATGAACTATTGTCTTTACAACAAAGAAACAGCCCTCAAATCAATCAGCTTTATTAAAAAATACAGAAGTTATGTAATCAATTATAATTATGGGCAAGATCTTGTCAGGAAGTATATTGAATCAAATGCAATTGATCCTAAAAAACGCTGGGATGTATTTGGAAAATTACTGAGTAACCCGGTTTTGCCCGAAGAACTACTAATCAACTAATCGCAATAAATTATTCAATCACAATGAAAAAATTAATTTTTTTACTCTTATTTCCTGTACTGTCAATTGCACAGAACAAGACTGAACAGAAAAAATTTCTGAAAATTGATAATTACGTGAATGGCTTGTTAGCCGATTGGAATATCCCCGGTTTAGCACTGGTGATTGTTCATAAAGACCAAGTTATTTATAGCAAGGGATATGGATTCAGTGATCTAGAAAATAAAATTCCGGTGAGCAGCAGCACCCTATTCCCTATCGCTTCAAACAGTAAATTATTTACTTCAACTTTAGCTACTCAGTTAGCATTTGAAGGCAAATTAGATTTGGATATACCAGTTAAAAAATATATATCCAATATTAATTTTTTTAATTCTGAATTAAATGAAAAAGTCACTCTTAGGGATATGCTCAGCCATCGTACCGGTCTTCCGGCGTACGATGGGATTTGGATAAATGCATCTTTCAAAAGAGCAGAACTAATTGAAAAAGTTGCTTACATGAAACCCAGTTTGGGATTTCGTGAAGGATATATTTACAATAATATCATGTATACCAGTGCGGGTATTGCAATAGAAGCCGTAACTAATAAAAGTTGGGAAAATAATGTCTCTGACCGTATTTTTAGACCATTAGGAATGAATGATAGTGGATTTACTGGTATTGGAGAAAAACCAAAAAACCATTCGCTCTCCTATTTTGAAGACGAAAGCAGCAAGAAAATTACTGCAAGAACCTTTATATCACAGTCAGAATCTTTAGCTCCAGCAGGAAATATCTATTCCAGCATGACAGACATGAGTAAATGGCTAATCACTCAGGTGAATGGAGGTAAATTTAATGGTAAACAGGTTATTGCGGCCCAAGCCATTGCCGAAACAATGGTTCCAAATGCAATAGCCGATAAAAGAGGTCGCTATGACGAGCTTTCTAATTCCATTTATGCACTTGGTCGTATTCTTCAAACTTATAAGGGCACAAAAATAGTTAGCCATACGGGATCAATCGATGGTTTTTATTCCAACATGACCTATTTACCAAAAGATAGTATTGCGCTCTTTATTGTTCATAATTTCATGCCTGCTGGATCACTCAGATCAGTCATGAACCTCCCAATCATCGATATATTAAAAGATCGAGAAATTACCAATTGGAGTGAGCGTTACAGAAAAGACTACCTAGAAGCAGAAGAAAAAAATAAAAAGAATGTTGATGAAATTAATGCCTCTCAGATAAGAAATACATTAACTTCACATCAGGCAGAGGCTTATACTGGCACTTACAATCATCCGGTATATGGACAAATCACAATCAGCCTGAATAAAAACATGCTCCAAATCAGCTATAGAAGTATTAATAAAATGCTTCATCATTGGCATTATGATCAGTTTATAACCATGGATGAGGGAGATGGCTATCCCGATTTGCGGATCAGCTTTTTAACTAATGATAAAGGAGATATAGACCGAATCAGCACACGACCTTTTGGAGATCCGGCAACAGAGTTTACCAAGATTAAATAATCCCAACCAATAAAAATTAGTTGGGATTTATTGACAATTTTTCAATGAACCAATATTTATATATTTATAAACAATAAAAATAAATAATCATGAAGAAGTACATTTTGTTTTTTATTCTTTTCGGCTCTGTCATTATTCAAACAGTAGGTCAAACAATCAGCAATACAGGTCCAGAAGCGGCTGGATTCTCTGCCGAACATTTAAAGCGCCTGGATATTGCAATGAATGATTGGGTAGAGAAAGGATATATGAATGGAGCAACAGCTTTGATTATCCGCGATGGAAAGATTGCTTACCATAAGGCTATCGGGTTTAATGACCTTGATACAAAAGCGCCTCTTCAGAAAGAAGGCATTTTCAGAATTGCCTCACAAACCAAGGCAATCACTAGCGTTGCAATTATGATGCTTTTTGATGAGGGAAAATTATTACTTACTGATCCAGTTTCATTGTATATCCCTTCATTCAAGAAGCAAAGTGTCATGCTAAACTTTAACCCTGCAGATACCAGCTACACTACAGTTCCTGCAAAAAGAGAAGTTACCATAAAGGATCTTTTAACTCATACCTCAGGCCTTGGTTATGCGCAAATAGGCTCACAAGAGGCCAATGCAATCTATGCTAAAAACAATATCACTGCAGGTTTGGGTGTCAAAGACAGAACATTGCTTTCGGCAATGACCAAACTTGGTGAATTACCTTTGATGCACCAACCGGGCGAAAAATTTACCTATGGTTTGAATACCGACGTGTTGGGTTGCTTGGTAGAAATAATTTCTGGTGTAAGTCTTGATGAATTTTTTAAAACCCGAATTTTCGAGCCACTGGGCATGAAGGATACCTATTTCAATGTCCCTGCAAGCAAAGCTAATCGTTTAGTAAATCTATATACTGAAACACCTCAAGGAAAATTAGTAAAAGCAAATGCAGGAATGTTAAACAGTCCTGCAACTTCCAATTATCCGCTCGTTCCACATACCTATTATTCTGGCGGTGCCGGATTAAGTTCTACCATTTATGATTATAGCATTTTTCTTCAAATGCTGCTGAATAATGGTGTTTACAATAATAAAAGATTATTAGGCCGCAATACAGTGAGAATGATGACAACTAATCAAATTGAAGGTATCCCCTATTCAGGTGGAACCTTTGGACTAGGATTCGGAGTAGTTACTGATCAAAATAGCGGAAGTGCTCCCGCCCAAGTTGGCACATTTAATTGGGGAGGAGCATTTGCAACATCCTATTGGGTAGATCCAAAAGAAAAAATGGTTTACCTGTTTTTTAGACAATTGCAGGCAAGAACACATAATGAGGTTGTTGAAAAGTTCAGAGCCTTAACTTATCAGGCCATTAAAGATTAATTTAACGAAAAATCGGAGCTGAATAGTTTGATACAAACACATTAATTTTACTAATACCTAAAATTGTGATACCAATACTAATCCTCTGTTCTTCCATACTGCTGCTTTTACTACTCATAATGGTGGTAAAATTAAATGCCTTTACTGCATTGATTCTCTCAACGCTGTTTGTAGGATTGTGCAATTCTATGGTATTATCCACTATTGTAAAATCTATCAGTAATGGTATTGGGAGTACACTTGGGTCTACCTTATTAATTTTAGGTTTTGGCGTTTTATTCGGAAGTGTACTTTCTGAAACAGGGGCCGCCCAAAGAATAAGTATTGGCCTAGTAAATTTATTTGGAGTAAAACGAATAAAAATTGCAATGGCTTTAACTGGCTTCGTAGTAGGCATTGCCATGTTTTATAATGCAGGTTTTATCATATTAATACCCTTGGTATTTTCTGTGGCGCTAAATACTGGACAGCCTCTGGTTTATTTAGGCATTGCATTAACCAGCGCACTTTCTGTAACCCATGGTTTTTTACCCCCGCATCCAGGACCAAGCACCATTGCTATTATTTTTAAAGCAGATATTGGGAAAACATTATTGTATGGAACCCTGATATCTATTCCTGCAATAATTATGGCCGGATTAATTTTTCCTGAGTTTGTTAAAAAAATCAAAGCCAACCCACCTAAAGAAATTTTTAATATCAAACATTTTGAAGACAATGAAATGCCTGGGTTCAATACCAGTGTTATCGTAGCACTGATCCCGGTTATTTTAATGGGTTTTGCTACTGCAAGTACTTTATTATTGCCTACTACATCTTCTATTACAAAAACCCTGCAGTTTATTGGCGATCCCGGCATTGCCATGTTACTTGCCTTGTTGATAGCCATCTTTGTTTTGGGTATTGCTAGAGGAATAAAAATGAAAACGTTAATGGATAAATCAGCTTTATCCTTAAATGCCGTTACAACAATACTCATGCTAATTGCAGCTGGTGGTGCATTTAAACAGATATTATTGGATAGTGGAACAGGTGATGCCATAGTTGGCTTTTTTAAAGGCTCCACCTTATCGCCGCTTTTACTCGGATGGCTAATTGCAACGCTGCTTAGAATAGCGGTGGGCTCTGCAACAGTTGCAGGATTAACGGCAGCAGGAATTGTACAACCATTGATTGGACCTATGCAAGTTAATCCTGAATTAATGGTACTTTCTATTGGTGCCGGTAGCTTAATGTGTTCTCATGTAAATGATACCGGGTTCTGGATTTTTAAAGAATATTTTGGATTAAGCATAAAAGATACATTTAAAACATGGAGCATCATGGAAACCATTGTAGGCATTATGGGATTATTTGGAGTATTAGCCTTAAATACATTTTTATAAACCGCAGTAAATAATTTGAACAAACCGTGCATTTTTTGCTTGATTTTTAACACTAAGAACATGAAAACAATATTTCTATTGGGTTCTATATTTTTTTGCTCATTTGTTGTAAATGGACAAACAATAGCAGACCTGCTTATTCGAAATGGAAAAATTTATGACGGTACAGGAAATTCCTGGTATTATGGTGATTTGGCAATAAAAAATGGCAGAATTATCAAAACCGGACATATAGCTGATATGCAGGCCAAAAAGACCATTGATGCCAAAGGCTTGATCGTGGCACCTGGTTTTATTGATGTTCATGGGCATATTGAAGGGGGTATTACTGAAACTCCCACAGCTAATAACTATATTTTTGATGGCGTAACAACAGTTATTACTGGCAATTGTGGAGGGTCGGCTGAAAATATTGGCTCTTTTTTTCAAGAAATCAATACAATCAGGCCTTCTATTAATGTTGCCACTCTATTCGGGCATAATACCGTTCGAGCACAAGTCATGAACAGAGATAACAGAACTCCCACAAATCTGGAACAGAAAAAGATGGAAAGTCTGGTAGAACAAGCAATGAAACAAGGTGCTGTTGGTTTGTCTACAGGATTAATCTATATCCCAGGTACATTCGCCAAAACGGAAGAGGTTAGCGGACTGGCTAGGGCAGCAGGAAAGTATAAGGGTGTTTACGCATCTCATATCCGGAATGAGGAAAATAAAGCAGTTGATGCTATTAATGAGGCAATAAATATTGGTAAAGAAGCAAATATTCCTGTACAGATCTCTCACTTTAAGATAGGTGGTAAATCAAATTGGGGCAAATCAAACATTACCCTTGGCTTAGTAAAACAGGCGCGCCTTGACGGTTGGGATGTTACGATCGATCAATATCCATACACCGCAAGCAGCACGAATCTGGGAATACGATTACCAGACTGGGCGTTTGCAGGCGGAAACGATAGCATGAAGGTACGTTTGAACAACCCGCTTGTAAGAGCTCAGATCAAAAAAGAAATGTTGCAGCAGTTAGCCAGCTATAAATTTCCTAATTACAGCTATGCAGTTGTTGCCAACTATCCTTCAGACACCACTTACAATGGAAAGAATATCTCTGAAATTAATAAACTGATGGGAAGAAGGGCAAAAGTTAAATTTGAAGCCGAGACCATTATGGATATGGTTGAAAAAGGAGGTGCCCAAATGGTCTATAATAGCATGAATGAAGCCGATGTGAAAAATATCATGCAATATCCATTCAGTATGTTTGGTGCTGATGCTGGTGTTCCTGTACCAGGGCGCGGAATGCCACATCCACGTGGATATGGTTCTAATGCAAGGGTTTTAGGCAAATATGTCAGAGATGAAAACGTACTTTCCATGGAGGATGCTATTCGGAGGATGACCTCATTAGCTGCACAAAAATTCGGGTTAAATGATAGAGGCCTGTTACTCGCAAATTACGCTGCTGATATCGTGATATTCAGCGAATCAGAAGTAACCGACATGGCTACCTTTCAAAAACCACATGCTTACTCTAAAGGGTTTAAATATGTAGTTGTGAATGGTGAGTTAGTGGTTGAAAACGAAAAACACTTAGGTACCAGAAGTGGGAAAGCGTTGTATGGGTTGGGGTATGTGGAGTGAGGTAAGAAGTGTGTTGTCTGTTGTCTGTTGACTGAGGTAAGAAGTGTGTTGTCTGTTGTCTGTTGTCTGTTGACTGAGGTAAGAAGTGTGTTGTCTGTTGTCTGTTGTCTGTTGTCTGTTGACTGAGGTATGAAGTATGAAGTATGAAGTATGAGGTAGGAGGTCTGAGGTAGGAAGGAAGGGAAGGGGTGTTGTCTGTTGTCTGGCTATCGTACCCATCCTGATAACTGATAACTGATAACAGATAACAGATAACTGATAACTCACCTTAAAACCGAATAACAAAATCTTCTTTTGCCTGTGCTTTTCTGACGAATACCAGTCCGATTTGAAAAAGATCAAAAGTTACACTGACTTCTGGATGTGCTTTAATTTGTTCCCAGGCATCTTTCATGTCCTGACTCCTGTAAATATTATCAACTATCAGTATTGATTCCTCGCTTAGCTTTGGTAAACACCACCTAAAATAGTTCAGAATAGCTTCTTTAGGATGTTTGCCATTTATTAATACGAAATCAAGTTCAGTAATATCTTTAATGACTTCTGGAAACAACTCATCAAAATTCCCAACAAGGAGTTCTAAATTTTGAATATTGAGCTTATCAAGATTTTCATGCGTAATTTCTGCTGTTTCAGGATACCTCTCTAAACTAATAATCTGAGCATTTGGCGCTGCTTTTGCAAGGTATGCTGTGGTAATACCTAAGCAATTACCCAATTCAATAATAGTTGACGGATTTACATCTAAAACAAGGCGATGAATGAGCTGATCTAGCCTGGCAGGCTTTAAACTATTCCTGGCAAATGTGCTAATCTTCTTTTGTTTATTCTGGTTAAGAAGTGAACCAACTCCAAGATCAGTGATAGGTATACTGCGCACATCAAGGAATAATTCAGACCGTAATTTCTCAATGTCAGAATAAACCTTTTTGGCATGAAAATCATAAATAACTTGATCAACCAGACGGTAGGCAAAGGGTGAATGTACGCCATGCCGCGTTTTGGCTTTCAATCGATATTTAAGGAAATCAACCGCCACTTGGAGATTTATCATGGGGCTAAAGATAGTTTTCAGATGTGAGATCTGAAATATGAGATTTGAGATAGAAGAAGCTTATAGCCAAAACCTCATAAGAACAAGCACATTTTTGCGTAAATTTGTAATCACAAATGAACGAAAAAGAAGTACAATCTCTTATAAAATTGCTCGATGACCCGGATGTTGAAATATCCAGTCACGTGGAAGAAAAGCTCTTGTCTATTGGCAATGAGGTGATTGGCTATCTGGAAAATGCCTGGTCACATTCTTTAGATGCAATGCTTCAAGAGAGGATTGAAAATCTGGTACACAAGATCCAGTTTAGTAATGTAAAACGAGAACTCGAACTTTGGTATATCTCAGGATCATACGACCTTTTGCAGGGAATGCTAATCATCAATAAATATCAATACCCAGACCTAGATGAACAGAAGATAATCAATCAGATCGAAGATATTAAAAGGGATATCTGGATGCAGTTGATTTATGAAATGAGTGCGGTTGAAAAGGTGAAGATAATCAATCATGTAATCTATGAAACTCATGGATTTTCAGGCAATACTAGCAACCATCAGGATCCTCAGAATTCATACCTAAGTCAGGTATTGGAAAGTAGAAAAGGAAATCAGATCCTACTGGCAGTAATCTATTCGATTATTGCGCAAAAACTCGATATTCCCATCTATGGGGTTAACCTACCGCAGCATTTTGTGCTGGCCTATGTGGATGAAGAACCAGCAGAACATAACATTAATTCGGAAAACGATTTCGAAAATCGCATCTTATTTTATATTAATGCATTTAATAAAGGTTTTCTTTTTGGAAGAAAAGATGTGGATGGATTCTTAAAACAACTTAATCTCAAACCTCAGCATCATTTCTATGAGCCTTGCAGTAATGTTGAGATTATTCAGCGGGTACTTCGAAACCTCATCAGTGCTTATGAAAAGCTATCATCAGTAGAGAAAGTTGCTGAAGTTCAAGAGATGCTGGGGATTTTTCCGGAACCGAGATAAGGGAGGGGGGAAGGTTATAGGTAATAGGTTATAGGTTATAAGTAATAGGTTATAGGTAATAGGTAATAGGTTATAAGTTTAAAGCTGAAAGGGGGAAGCTGAAAGGGGAAAGCTGAAAGGAGAAAGGCAGTTGTCTGTTATCTGTTGTCTGAGGTATGAAGTATGAGGTCTGAAGCAGAATCTATATCCCAATACTCTATACTCACTACTCAATACTCAAAATCTGTTGTCTGTTATCAGTTGTCTGTTGTCTGAAGCAGAATCTATATCTCAATACTCAAAATCTGTTGTCTGTTATCAGTTGTCTGTTGTCTGAAGCAGAATCTATATCTCAATACGCTATACTCACTACTCACTACTCAAAATCAGTTATCAGATTTTGGGAAATAGAATAAATTTCAAATTAGCACTGAATTGTCTTGGTTCTTTGCTCTTGGTTCTTTGTTCTTTACTCTTTACTCCTTGTTCTTTTGTCTTGGATCTTGGTTCTTGATACTTGGATCTAACTAAAATTCCATCAAATAAGCCTTCAAAAATTCATCTAGATCGCCATCAAGAACTGCCTGAGCATTAGATGTTTCATAATTTGTGCGCAGATCTTTCACCAGTTTATATGGATGTAGCACATAATTCCGAATCTGTGAACCCCATTCTATCTTCTTCTTATTTCCCTCAATGGTTGCTGAAGCTTCTTGACGCTTACGCATTTCTGCCTCATAAAGCTGCGATTTTAATAGTCGGATAGCATTCTCTTTATTCTGAAGCTGAGAACGTGATTCCTGATTTTTAATGATAATCCCAGATGGTTTATGATATAAACGAACGGCGGTTTCTACCTTATTCACATTCTGACCTCCAGCACCGCCAGAGCGGAAGGTTTCAAATTCAATATCTGCCGGGTTAACATAAATCTCAATGGTATCATCTACCAATGGGTACACATACACTGAAGCAAATGAGGTATGTCGCTTTGCATTCGAATCAAAAGGTGAAATTCTAACCAACCTATGAACACCATTCTCGCCTTTTAAATACCCATAGGCAAAATTACCTTCAAATTGTATGGTTACAGTCTTGATTCCAGCTACATCGCCTTCTTGATAATCTTGTTCACTAACCTTAAATCCATGCTTTTCGCCCCACATAACATACATTCTGAGTAGCATAGCTGCCCAGTCGCAACTTTCGGTACCTCCAGCCCCGGCAGTAATTTGCATCACCGCATTCAGCTGATCTTCTTCAGAACTGAGCATATTTTTGAACTCTAGCTCTTCTATCTTTTTAACTGTAATATCAAATTGCTCCTTTAGTTCAGATTCTGTGGCATCTCCAGATTGGAAAAAATCGAGCATGACAGTAACATCTTCAACGGATGCTTCCGCAAGTTGGAACTCATCGGTCCATTTTTTCTTAGTGTTTATTGAATGTAATGCTTTTTCGGCCTCCTTAGGGTCATCCCAGAAATCGGGTCTCAGGGCAATATCCTGTTCATTTTTGAGATCATCTAACTTCTTGTCGATGTCAAAGATGCCTCCTCAGAGACGTTATTCTGTCTCTTAAATCCTGAATATTTTCTTTGGTCATAATGCAAAAATAGAAAAAAATTACTCATCAATTGAGTAAAAGCTGACAGGATATTGAATTTTGTCAGCCTATAAATCTTAAAATCCGTCGGCCTTAATATCCTTTTCTATAACAGGACCATACTTTGCTGCAATACTCCTAATATCTTCTGATTTACCAATCAATAAAAATTGAAGCTTATCTTTTGGAAAATATTTAGTGATGATCTCTTTTGACCTGGCCAACGTAAGTCCATCAACATTGCTCTGAAAATTATTAATGAACGACTCATTAAAGCCATACCAAAACATCTGAGTCAATAAACCAGCTAATTGCCCGGCAGTTTCATAACGCGGCGGAAACTGCCCTTTAACATAATTCTTTGCCGAAGCCAGTGTCTTTTCGTCAAAACCTGTTGCATGCAAACTATCCAGCACATGCAAGGTTTTTTCAACTGTTGGAAGCGTAGTTTTTACGGCTGTAAAAGTTGAAATGGAGAAGGTACCAGAGTTTTTTAAAGGTGAGAAACTACTTCTGGCTCCATAGGTAAGCCCGGAATTAACCCGAAGCTCATCATTTAACCAGGAAGTAAAGCGACCACCAAAAACGGTATTAACCACTTCAATAGCCACAAAATCGGGGTTATCGCGACGAATTCCCATTCCTCCAATTAAAAAAGTAGTTTCGCGAGCGTCTTCTTTATTCACCAGAAGTACCCGGGCCGTTTGGGGTATACTAACAGCCTGAGCAGCAAGGTTGCTCTGCGGAAGACCGGTCCTTTTCCATGCACCAAACAGGCTAGTTATACGTGCTTTCATCACTTTTGTATTGAAATCACCAACAATAGCAATTGCAGAACCTTGCGGACCATAATTATTTTTGTAAAAGGTCTTTAAATCATCCACATTGAATTTCCCAACAGTAGCTGGACTTCCATTTACAGCATTTGCATATACATGGGCACCATAGATGAATTTATCCCAGTAGGCATTGATCACATTTCTGGGGCTTAACTTTGCCTGCTCAAGATTTGAAAGAACACGCTTTCTCTCCTTTTCAAATTCGTCTTTATCAAATACTGGATCCAGCATCACTTCTTTAAGAATTGGGAGAACTTTTTCAGCATCCTTAGCTGCAAATTTTGAAGTAATTGTTGCTGATTCTTTACTTGCAAAGGTATTCAGATCTGCTCCTATAAAGTCAAGATCCTCCTCAATTTTGGTTTTTGAATACGATTTGGTACCATATTGTAAACCTGCGGCGGTTAAACTTGCCAGACCAGATTTCTCAGCATCATAGATAGCTCCAGCAGAAACAATGGCAGAAACACTGATCAACGGAACTTCATGCTGTTCCATTAAGTAAACGGTTAATCCATTGGGTAAAGTAAACTTTTCATAAACGGGCACTTTAAATGCCAAGGGTGTTTTTTGGGCAATTGCCGGGCTACAAAGTACCAATGCAATCAGAACAGCTGAGATATTTCTTATTAATTTCTTCATTTCCTTATTCTTCTACGTTCGATTTCAAAATACCAACAGTACGATTTGACTTATTAAAATATTGGCTTGCCACACGCTTCACATCCTCAATACTTACCTTTGAATATTCAGCAGGCGCATCGAACATCTTTCGGTAATCACCAAAAAACAATTCATACGTCCCAATATTATTCGACTTTCCATTGATTGTCTCAATCTGAGCATAAAACTCGACCAGCTTCTGATTCTTGATTTTTTGAAGTTCATTTTCAGTGATTCCATCTTTTTTTATTTTATCAATCTCTGCATAAATGGCTGATTCTATATCTACTTCCTTTACTCCTTTTGCTGCAATAGCATATATATTAAACAGGTTAGGATCGAAACTTTCGCTGAAATCAGATCCAACCATATTTGCCAGCTGCTTTTTATCAATCAATTCTGAATACAGTCTTGATGAATTTCCGCTACTAAGTACGGCGTTCAAAATACTTAATGAATAATAATCCTTATTTGTGGCTTCGGGCGTATGGTAGCCAATCATTAAATAAGGACTTGGAACTTCCTTCTGAATGCTTACCCTGCGCTCTCCTGTTTGTGGAGGCTCAACCAGATGAACCGCCTTGGGAGGTGCATTTGCAGGTATTGGAGCCATGTATTTCTCTGCCATTTTCTTAACTTCATCAACCTTTACATTTCCTGAAATTACTACCACACAGTTATTGGGGGCATAATAAGTCTTGAAATATTTTTCAAGATCTTCTTTTGTCCAATTTTTTATATCCGTCTCATAACCAATTACCGTCCAGTGATATGGATGCTCCTGAAATGCGCTTGCATTCAATGCATCACTTAACATATTCCATGGAGAATTTTCAAGACCAGTACTGCGCTCGGAAAGAACTACACCGCGCTCACTTTCCACCATTTTAGAATCTATATTCAAGCTGGCAATACGATCTGACTCGAGGTCAAAAATAGTCTCCATCGAATTTACTGGAAACCAATCTGTATAAACCGTAACATTTTGTGTAGTGTATGCATTATTAGCTCCACCATTAAATTCCATGGTTTGGTCAAACATTTTAGGCCCGTATTTCTTTGCTCCATTAAACATCATATGCTCAAAGAAGTGAGATAAGCCTGTGATACCAGGATGTTCATTTCGGGAACCTACCTTATAGAACAAGTACATATTGGCATTGGGAATTGAATTGTCTTCAGCGACTAGGAATTTCATTCCGTTATTTAAGGTAAATGTTTTAATATCATCGGCCTTGGTTTGTGCAAACAGGGGAATACAATAGCCCATGAGCAGAATGCTTAGTAATTTCTTCATTGGTAGGTATTTGGCTAATTGGAATTTTATTCAAATTAATAGATATTAAGTCTAATTTTACAATTAAATTGATTTTTCTTTAACCTATTATCGAAATTTATGCTTCCCCGCCATAATTTAACTTCAACAGATACATTCAAAGCCCTTTCTGACCATTTCAACAGGATCAAAAAGGAGAAAATAATCGATCTATTCAAGGATAATACACGATTTAAACAATTTTCAATCACCTTCGGAGATATTTTACTCGATTACTCTAAGAATAGAATCAATTCAGAGACCCATGAGCTATTATTGAAGCTAGCCAAAGAATGTGAGTTGAAACAAGCCATTGAAGCTATGTTCAGAGGTGAAAAGATAAATGAAACTGAAGGAAGGGCAGTTTTACATACCGCATTACGTAACCCAAACCATTCGGGTTTTAATCTGGAGGGTAAAGATATATTAGCTGATATTCATCGAGTTTTAACTAAAATGGAACTGTTTTCTGACCGGGTGATTGGCGGGCAATGGAAAGGTTATACGGGCAAAGCAATTACTCATATTGTGAATATTGGCATTGGCGGCTCGGATCTAGGACCCGTTATGGTAACTGAAGCACTAAAAGCCTACAGGAATCATATAAAATTACACTTCGTTTCAAATGTGGATGGCTCTCATATCGTAGAAACACTTAAAGAACTTGATCCGGAAACTACCTTATTCATGATTGCCTCCAAGACATTTACTACCCAGGAGACTATGGCTAATGCCTATTCTGCTCGCAACTGGTTTCTAAAAGGTAGCGCCGCAGAAGAAGATGTGGCCAAACATTTTGTGGCCATCTCAACTAATGAGCAAGAAGTTTCAAAATTCGGGATTGATACGGCTAATATGTTTGAATTCTGGGATTGGGTTGGTGGAAGATATTCGCTTTGGAGTGCCATCGGACTCAGCATAGCCTGCGGTATCGGATATTCCAATTTTAAGGCTTTATTGGATGGTGCACATGATGCCGATGAGCATTTCAGAAATACAGACTTTGATAAAAATATTCCGGTAACGCTGGCACTTCTAGGTGTTTGGTACAGCAATTTTTTTGGTGCTGAAAGTCATGCGATTTTACCATATGATCAGTATATGCATCGCTTTGCTGCCTATTTCCAGCAGGGAGATATGGAAAGTAATGGAAAATCAACTGACCGCAATGGTATGGCTATCCACTATCAAACTGGTTCAGTGATTTGGGGTGAGCCAGGCACTAACGGACAACATGCTTTCTTTCAACTCATACATCAAGGCACTAAACTTATTCCTTGTGATTTTATAGCACCCGCTCAGAGCCATAATCCAATTGGAAATCATCATCAGTTACTCTTATCTAATTTCTTTGCTCAGACTGAAGCTTTAATGAATGGCAAAAGTAAAGATCAGGTTGTGGCTGAGCTGAAAGCTGCCGGAAATACTGAAGATGAAATAAAAAACCTGGCGCCATTCAAGGTTTTTGAAGGTAATAGGCCTACCAATTCGATACTGATAAAAAAAATCACACCCCATACTTTAGGTTCGCTTATCGCGATTTACGAACATAAAATATTTGTTCAGGGTATAATATGGAACATTTTTAGTTTCGATCAGTGGGGTGTTGAGCTAGGCAAGCAACTGGCAGGGCGTATTTTGCCAGAGTTGAAAGATGAACAAGCGGTTACTGGGCATGATGCTTCAACTAATGGCTTGATCAATCAGTATAAGGTTTGGAGGGAAAGGAAAGGGGAAAGCTGAAAGCTCAAAGCTGAAAGGGTAAAGGGCAATCCTACTGCGGGCTCAGTTTAATCTGAAACAGTTTATCCCATTTCTTGCCGGTTACAAATAGGCGTTTGCCTTTGCTATCCCAAGCAATTCCATTCAGTACAAATCCATCAAAATCTTTCATGGTTCTGTCTGAATCTGGATAAAGATTGGTAAGATCAAGCTCGCCGGTAACCTGACCATTTACAGGGTCGATCATAACGATGCGATTGGAATTATAAATATTCGCAAAAATTCTACCATTAATAAATTCAAGCTCATTCAGCTCATTAACCGGCCCATTGTCATCGTAAACCTCAATAGAACCTTCCTGCATATACGTATCCTTATTCAGAATAAAAATTGAATTGCTGCCATTGGTGCTGTAAATAACTTTACCATCATTGCACAAGCCCCAGCCTTCTCTCTGATACTGGCCCTGAAATTCACGAAGTAATTTAAACGAATTCAAATCAAATTCAAGGTTCAGATTGTTTTGATACGTCAGCATCAAGATTTTATCGCCAACAATGGTTATCCCCTCAGAAAACAGCTCATCTCTAACCTTGGTAATCTGCAAAATTTTGCCTGTAGCAGGATCGGTTTTTCGCATACTTGACTCACCCAACAAACCATCGCTTTCATATAGAAATCCGTTATGAAATTCTAAACCCTGAGTATATGAACTGGTATCATGCTTCAAGGTTTGCTGAACAGTAAAATTGAATTTTTGGGGTACCAGCGTAGATTTTACGACAATATTAGTACTAATCTCTTCTGGCTCGGCATTTCCACGGTAAATTTTCGCGGTTATTGACTTAATTCCCAGTGGAAGTTGATTAGTTGGTACACTAACAGGCTTTTCACCTACCAACTTCTGCAATTTGACTCCATCAGCAAAATACACAATAGAATCTGCCTTAGCATTCAAACTAAGCTCCAGATTTACTGAATCACCAAGGTTTACTGAAGTCCCTGCCTCTGGACTGATCCAACTAGATGCAGAACTGGTGTTTTCTTTAGGTTCATTCGAGCAATTCGCAAACAAGAAAATAGAACCTAGAGAAAGACAAATTAATTTATTTCGCATGATTGCATTTTTAAAGTATTTAGCCAATCTTATGGCCAAAACGCATCTTCAATATGGTTAATAACAGGATTGCCAAAATTATCAAACAAAACTGAAATTATATCAAATCTTATTTCATGCTGATGGCTCATTAAATGAATGTACTCTTCAGCAGCAAGCACCAGATGTTTTTGTTTATCAGGACTTACAAAGTCTTCAGGTTCTGCAAAAGAGTTATTTCTTCGTGTTTTTACCTCAACAAAGATAATAGTAGAGTTTTTATAGACAATCAGATCAATCTCCGACTTTTTAAACACCCAGTTCTCTTCTAGAATCTCAAACCCTAATTCTTCTAGATATCCCTTTGCCAGCTTTTCACCATCCCTGCCTAAGATATTATGAACGGCCATTATTTGAGAATCACGGAACCCAGAAAATTGGAAATCCCCTTTTCAACTTCTTTCACCTGCATATAATGCCGCATCAGTATGGTCTGATTATCACTATCAGTCTCAGCCTGAATATCATCACGAATTTTCTTAAGAATACGGTCAACCTTACGCTTCTTTAAATGAAAAATTCCTCCTAGAATTGTTAATCTCAAATTTGTACTCTCATTCCTCACATAGATCTTCCTTTTTGCATACCAGTTATCACTTAAAATATAGGGCGATGACACCATTGCTATGGCAAGGTCGGCAATCTCATGATCTGTATGTTTAATAAAATCCTGTTCTGAAGGTAAGGCACCGTTTTCGAGCTGCTTTTTATATTCATCAATGATTCTGGCACATAAGACATTTTCGAAATTGACATCGGCCAGATTGGCAATAATGTAGGGTGCAATATAGGTATCGGTAATATCATCCCAATGCACTAATTCATGCCCATAGTTCAATAAAAGACGAATTATTTCTCGTTCCTGCTTTTCATCGGTGTCGGATATTCCGGCAAGTTCAGGCTCAATGGAAATAGGAATGGTATCCGGATTGTTTTGAGGTGTATAGCTATTGGTGTCCTTTTTTATCTTTCCTAAACGAATCTTATTTAATTCTGAAATAAGAACCCGCTCTTCAATCTGCAGCAGGGAACTGCACTCCCGAACAAAAACTGAGGCTTTGATACCATCAGGAATCTTGGCAATACTTTCAACTACCTCGCGGATAATTCCAGCCCTTTTGATTGGATCATTTCCGGCATCCTTTAACAGAATTCCGGTCTTGTATAAAATAAAATCCTTTTTATTCTGTTCAATATGAGTTTTAAAGGCAGCACTCCCAAATTCTTGCACATACGAATCAGGGTCATGGCTATCTGGGAAATTGACCACCTTTACGTTCAATCCCTCTTCTAGGATCATATCCAGCCCTCTTAACGAAGCTTTTATTCCGGCTTCATCCCCATCATACAGAATGGTAATATTTTTTGTGAACCGACCAATCATTCGAATCTGCTCAATAGTTAATGATGTGCCTGATGAAGCAACCACATTTTCTACCCCAGCCTGATGGACCGACAAAACATCGGCATAACCTTCTACCAAGTAGCAATTGTCTTCATCGCGCATTGATTTTTTAGCGAAGAACAATCCATACAGCACATTCGACTTATGATAAATATCGCTTTCTGGCGAATTAACATATTTAGGAACAGCCTTGTCTGTCTTTAAGGTACGGCCGCCAAAACCAATAACTCTTCCGGTAAAACTATGAATCGGGAACATGACTCTGCCACGAAAACGATCGTATAATTTTTCATTATCCTTGCGGATGGTTAAACCGGTATCTTCCAGGAATTGAATATTATATCCTTCCTTTAATCCTTGCTGGGTTAATGCATCCCAAATATCCGGCGAATAGCCTAATTCAAACTTTTTAATAATATCATCACGGAAACCTCTCTCCTTAAAATAGCTGAGTCCGATACTTTTTCCTTCATCTGTTTCCATCATTTGCTGATGGAAAAATTTAGCGGCCCAGCCGGAAACGATGTATAAACTTTCTCGCCGATCGTTTACAGCCTGCTCTTCAGGAGAATTTTCAACCTCCTCAATCTCAATACTATATTTATTGGCTAGGTAGCGAAGTGCCTCAGGGTAGGTGGCCTTTTCATGTTCCATAATAAAACGAACAGAATCGCCACCTTGGCCACATCCAAAACACTTAAATATGCCTTTCCCTACTGATACATGAAAAGAAGGAGTCTTTTCATTATGAAAAGGACAGAGACCAATCATACTGGTACCGCGCTTTTTCAAGGACACAAAATCACCTACAACTTCCTCTATACGGGATGTTTCAATGATCTTGTCTACGGTCTCTTTAGGAATCAAACTATTTATTTGGAATTTAAAATTAGTGATTTTTTTGTTCTGAAAATTGAAAGGCTAATAAATCAGAAAAAAATCTCAAGTCTACCCGTTCAAACTATAAAAATGCTTCATACCTGAAATATAAATCCAAACAGAAAGATTTATGATCCGATATAAGTAAACCTTAACTTATTTATAACCCTTATGCAGGATTAAAAAACTGGCTCTTTCCTCTCTTTTAAAAGGGATATCCCAATTGCCCTGATAAGTAATCTTGGTAGGTAACAGGGTCTGATCTGAGCCAAAATAACCTAATTCAATATTCATCTGCACATCAAATTCGAAGGCTAGATTATCATATTTCATATCTACATAACGACCAAGGATCTGAAAATTACGCATATCAAAGATCGTGGTTAATTCCTTGATCATCAATCCATCTTTGGTCCAATTGGAAAGATCAGGCTTCATTTTAACTTTAAATCGGTATACCGGGATTGAATCGAGGTAGGTTCCTCTATAAAAGGAGTAGTCATAGTACTGCCTCATGTTTGGAGTAAAGATCCGAGTCTTACTACCAATAAAAGGAACTCCCTTAATTGGCCGCCCAGGACTAAAAATCAAGGTCTTCAATTTATCTTTATACGACTCATTACTTTCTCCTTTGGCTCCGGTTATGGGTGCTGAAGGAACAAAATCTGAGTTATAGGCATTCATAAAAATGTAGTCAAACATCTCTACGGTATAGAGTGAAAATTTCCCATTATTTTTAAAGACCTTTCCTTCATCCTTCTTTTCAAGGAATTGCATTTTATAAGGCCCATCATTATTGTGATAAATTTTACGGTAAATCTTGCCCTCTACTGCATTCTTCTTATCATACGTAAAAACTCTGTTTTCGGCCGTGAATGTATACCTCTTCATGTTGCGGAAGGCCTCATAGAAGCTGGTATCATTGATAATTTCATTGATAAAACTTTCAACTGTTAAACGTGTTGAAGTAACTGTTATCGCCGAATCAATGGTGACAGTAAGTACAGTATCGGGGTTGAAACGAGGAATCTGCTGAGCAAAACTAACGCTGCAAATGCTCATTAGGCTCAGAATAAAATATAGTCTCTTTATCATAAATTTTACCTCTTTGACTAAACCGGCAGCTACTTAATTTCCTAACTGCTTCAGGGCAATGTAGGTCATTAAACCAGTGCTTAATCTAAGTGAATCTTCATCCACATCAAACGTTGGGGTATGTACTGAAGATGTGATTCCGCGTGAAATATTTCCAGTTCCTAATCGGTAGAAACATGCATCAGAAACCTGCGAATAATAGGCAAAGTCTTCAGCAGCCATCCAAATATCCAGATCAAGAACGTTTTCTTTTCCTAAATAGTCTTCGGCATAGGCACGAGCATCAGCAGTAAGCACTTCTTCATTGATCAGGAATGGATATCCACGAACAATATTAAAATCACAGCTCCCACCCATTGCTTCGGCAATACCTTCGGCCATTTTTTTCATTTTTTCATGTGCCTTAGCTCTCCATTCTTCATCCATAGTGCGGAAAGTACCTTCTAGATAAACTTCATTGGGAATTACATTGGTTGCACCATTGGCAATCACTTTACCAAATGATAAAACAGAAGGAGTTTTAGGATCAGCCACACGACTAATGATCTGCTGTAATGCAATGATAATATGGGAGGTAATCAACACAGGGTCTATATTCTGCTGAGGCTGAGCCCCATGACCACCCTTGCCATGCACAGTTACATAGATTTCATCTGTAGAGGCCATATATTTTCCGGAGCGGAAACCAACCTTACCTGATTCAATCAGTGGCATTACATGCTGACCAAGCACTGCATTGGGTTTTGGATTTTCTAAGACACCTTCTTTAATCATCATGTTTGCACCACCAGGTAATTTCTCTTCGGCTGGTTGAAATATCAATTTTACTGTTCCGCCAAATTCATTCTTCAGCTCAGTCAAGATTTTTGCTGTTCCCAGAAGTGATGAAGTGTGCACATCATGTCCGCAGGCATGCATAACCCCCGGATTTTTCGACTTATACACCACATCATTTGCTTCAACGATTGGAAGTGCATCCATATCGGCCCTAAGAGCCACTACCGCATCCGATTGCTTTGCTCCTTTGATCAAGGCTACCAATCCGGTATTTGCCATTTTCTTGTATTCAATACCAAGTTCATCCAGCTTTTGGGCTACAAAGGCAGCAGTCTCGTATTCGTGAAATGAAAGTTCAGGATTAGCATGCAAATGACGGCGGTTAGCTACAACATCGCTATGAATCTGATTGGCTAGGTTGGTAATTTTATCTTTTAACATTATTGAAGAATTATCATTTCAGAGAAAATGAACATAGACGAATAATACCTCTTTAGTTCATTCATAAATTTTTCAGCTTCGAGCCGAGTTCGGAAATCACCAACTCTAACCCTGTAATTTGGCTGTACATAACTAATATAAATTTTGTATGCTGGAAAGCGTACTTTAAATTTTGTATGCTCTGCATAAGCCTGTTGGCGCTCCAAACCTGAAAATATCTGTACCCTGAAACCGGATACTTCAATACTACTCCCAGATCTGTTATCCTTGCTCAGAGTCAAACGTTTAGCAATCAGGCTATCAATCTGTGGATCTTTTGTGACCTTCAGCGTTCCTATCTCCTGAGCTGAAACGCTAGAGATACAAACGATAAGAAACAAAAATCCGATAAAACTTTTCCAGCCCATTAGCCTATTCTACTCCAACACCATGACAGTTCTTATACTTCTTACCGCTACCGCAAGGACAAGGGTCATTTCTTCCGATCTTATTTTCAACGCGAATAGGCTGAGATTTTTGCAATTCCCTAGTAT
Organism: Daejeonella sp.; assembly: GCF_044348475.1. Taxonomy (GTDB): domain Bacteria; phylum Bacteroidota; class Bacteroidia; order Sphingobacteriales; family Sphingobacteriaceae; genus Daejeonella. Next base: position 74,602 of record NZ_JBIKSU010000004.1, read on the forward strand.
CATCTACCGGCATGCCACCTGCCGTTTGCCCTAGTTCAGGTTTTGACACCTTTAACTTACTCAAATCCTGGCGCTGTTGAGGACGAGCTTCACGAACTTGACTAGGGTCTTGCGATGGTATATTTCCTTTAAACAGGAAGCTGACAATATCTTTATTTACTGTAGCAAGCATTTGTTTGAACATATTAAATGCTTCCATTTTATACACGATCAATGGATCTTTCTGCTCATAAACGGCATTCTGAACAGATTGCTTCAGCTCATCCATCTCACGTAAGTGCTCTTTCCAGGCATCATCGATAAGTGCCAAAACAACGGTTTTTTCGAAGGCTTTGAACACATCATGGCCTTTACTATCCACTGCTTTTTTAAGATTGGCAGCTACCTGTACCGAGCGAACACCATCAGAGAATGGAACTACTATATTTTCAATCTGATCGCCACGCTCTTTTAACACGTCTCGAAGTACTGGGAAAGTTTGCTGGGCAATTGCTTCCAGTTTACGGTGATAGAAACTCTCAACCTTTTCAAAGATCCTGTCTGTAAGATTATGAATATTGGTCTCAGCAAATTGCTTTTCAGTCATTTCTGGATCTACCAAGAAAATACGGATGATCTCCATCTCAAAGCCTTCAAAATTACCTTGCTCTTTGTATTCTGTGCAAATGTCTTCCACCACATCAAAAATGGTATTATTCAGATCCACATCCAGACGCTCTCCAAACAACGCATTTTTACGTTTTGCATAGATTACCGAACGCTGAGAGTTCATCACATCATCATACTCCAGCAATCGCTTACGAACACCAAAATTGTTCTCTTCTACTTTACGTTGTGCACGCTCAATAGATTTGGTGATCATTGAGTGCTGAATTACTTCGCCTTCTTCAATACCCATTCTCAGCATAATATTGGAGATACGCTCTGATCCGAATAAACGCATTAGGTTATCTTCTAATGAAACGAAGAACTGACTTGAACCCGGGTCACCCTGACGACCGGCACGACCACGCAACTGTCTGTCGACACGACGAGATTCATGACGCTCAGTACCTACAATTGCCAAACCACCCGCTTCTTTCACACCTGAACCAAGCTTGATGTCTGTACCACGACCCGCCATATTGGTTGCTATGGTTACTGTTCCTGCCTGCCCTGCTTCTGCAACGATATCTGCTTCTTTTTGGTGAAGTTTTGCATTCAGTACATTATGTTTGATGCCTCTTAGTTTAAGCATTCTGCTCAGTAGCTCCGAGATTTCAACTGAAGTTGTACCCACCAATACTGGTCGGCCAGCTTGTGTTAATCTGGTAATTTCATCAGCAACAGCATTGTATTTTTCACGAACAGTGCGGTAAACCATGTCTTCCTCATCCTTGCGCTTAGCTGTAACATTGGTAGGAATTTCAACTACATCAAGTTTATAGATCTGCCATAACTCGCCAGCCTCTGTTACTGCAGTACCTGTCATACCACAAAGCTTGTGATACATTCTAAAGAAATTCTGCAAAGTGATTGTGGCATAGGTTTGTGTGGCATCCTCTACCTTCACATTTTCTTTAGCCTCAATCGCCTGATGTAATCCGTCAGAATAACGGCGTCCATCCATGATACGGCCTGTTTGCTCATCAACCAATTTAATTTTACCCTCGTCAACAATGTATTCCACATCAATTTCAAAAAGAGTATATGCTTTTAACAGCTGATTAACAGAATGTATACGTTCAGATTTGATTGAGAAATCGCGCATCAGCGCATCTTTGATTTCTACCTTCTGTTCTGTTGAAAGGTTTGATTTTTCGAGCTCAGCAATTTCAGTACCTACATCAGGCATCACAAAGAAATTCTGATCTTCGCCAGAGCTAGTGATCAGCTCGATACCTTTTTCAGTTAATTCAACCTGGTTATTTTTTTCATCAATCACAAAGAAAAGCTCAGAATCTACCTTTGGCATCTCCTTGTTTTGGTTTTCCATGTAATAGTGCTCTGATTTTGTAAGCACTTGCTTCATACCAGGCTCACTCAAAAATTTGATCAGCGCCTTACTTTTTGGCAAACCACGATAAGCTCTTAATAAGGCTAAACCACCTTCCTGCGGACCACCCTGCCCTTCGTTAATTGATTTTTTGGCCTCATTTAGAACACCGTTTATGAAATTTTTCTGCGCAGTGACCAATCGCTCAATACGTGGTTTCAGATCATAAAATTCATGCTCATCGCCTCGAGGAATCGGACCAGAAATAATCAATGGAGTTCTTGCATCATCGATCAAAACCGAATCCACCTCATCTACCATGGCAAAATGCAATTTACGTTGAACCAAACTTTCCGGATTCAATGTCATATTGTCACGCAGGTAGTCGAAACCAAATTCATTATTGGTACCAAATGTGATATCGGCCAGGTAGGCTTTACGTCTTTCTTCAGAATTTGGCTGATGCTTATCAATACAGTCAACCGTTAAACCATGAAATTCAAATAGCGGTCCGTTCCATTCAGAGTCACGACGAGCCAGGTAATCATTTACGGTTACAATGTGAACACCCTGCCCTGATAATGCATTTAGGTAGGCCGGTAAAGTACCAACAAGAGTTTTACCCTCACCAGTTGCCATTTCGGCAATCTTACCTTGGTGTAATACAATACCACCAATCAGCTGCACATCATAATGAACCATGTTCCAGGTTACTTCGGTACCTGCAGCAAGCCATGTATTATGGTGCGTAGCTTTATCGCCATTAATTACCACATTCTTCTTGCGGGCAGCTAGTTCACGGTCGGCCTGTGTTGCGCTTACCTCAATCGTTTTATTTTCAGTGAAACGGCGAGCGGTATCCTTCATTACAGCAAAGGCTTCGGGCAAAATTTCGATTAGCACTTTTTCAAGTTCAGCATCGCGATCTTTCTGAAGTTTATCCAACTGATCGTATAAAGCGGTTTTCTCATTGATCGGAAGATCTTCAGATTCAGCTTTAGCCTTTACCTCAGCAATTTCTACATCAATTTCGGCAAGGTATTCTTTAATGCGGACTTTAAAATCGAGGGTTTTTTGCCTCAATTCATCATTGCTTAAAGCAGATAATTTAGCGTATTCTTCTTTGGTTTTTTCAACTAAAGGCTGAATCAACTTTATATCACGGTTTGATTTGCTACCGAAAAGCTTACTAATAAGTGCTAACATATAAATGCGAAATAATAAAATCAAAATATACAACAACTACGCCACAGCTAATAATTAGCCATAATGGCACCATTGGAGTGCAAAATTACGATTATTAATTAGGAATTAAAGATTATGAGGGCACAGGATTTTCTGATTAAGAGAACATGGTCTAATTAATGTTGCTTTCTATTCTTAGTTGACTTATCTTATTCTTTCTTAAGCCGGGAAAACCATTTTTCAGCATTCTTGCGATATAGCTTATTTACCACTTCACGGGGTAATTTTAGCCCTCTAAATTCACCATCAACTTTTGGGACACGCATCTTTTGATCTGTAGTAAAAAACTTCCAGTGACGCATCCAAACTTCATGCGAATGTTTTTTGATTCCTTCAGAATCTGTTATTCCATTATTTACAATGTCCATGGCGCCTCTTCTAAGATCCGTTCCATAAATGATCCTATCCTGATATTTTATGAAAAAGTCATGTACTTTTTGCCATTCAGTTAATGTCTGATATTGAAGATGAGAAATACGTTCGGCCATGTCTACAGCCATATTCGGATATTTATCAAGGCGTTTTGCTAGTTCATCAACACTCCACTCCAAGCTTCCGAGATGGGCGCCTATAAATATCAAATCCGGATGTTTAGCAAGCATATTATCCCTAGCATTGATGTAATCTTCATAGGATGGACGTTCAGGATGCAAGTACATATGCTCTTCAGGATGTGCACGGGCATAGTCTCTATTTCCATTTACAGTCATTTTTTCTAAAGGCAACCAGGAATTTTTGTGCTCTCCTAAGTGACCAATTAATGGGATTTGATTTTTAGCCATGTAATCGAGTATGGGGTCAAATCGAGGGTTATCAATCATAACCAACTTGCCATTTTTATCCTTCAAGAAAAACCCAATGTTCTTCCATACTTTAACGCCAATAGCCCCTTTGGATACTGAATTTTTTATATCGGAAATTGCCTCTTGCTGCCAGCCATCATTGTTAAAATTTTCAAGTGAAAAGGCAGTGACCCAGGCCACGCGGCCAGGAAAAGCTTTGATCATCTTGATTGAAAATTCTTGCTGCTCTTCAATCGGTTTACCCTTATCCTTATATACATTCAAATTCAGGATACGGAAATTATCCAGTTCTGCCTGATTTACAAAAATTGTATCTGCATCAGAATTGATATGAAAATGGGCATCGATTTTATCAAGAGATTTAAAATCATCAAGAGTATAATACGCTGAATCAACTTGTTTATTTCCTGACTTTAAATTACTTATGTGGGTACACTGCTGAAAAAACCCTATAAGAGGAAATAGAAACAAATATTTACACCTTCTAAAACAGTTCATTATGTTAAATTTTAAATTCAAAACTTGGATAACATGAAGGATGAAAACTATTAAAAATCTATTCAAACAGGGGTGTTATTAAACGTATTTATAAGAAATTTAACTCAAACTAACTGAAAAAACTGTCTTTATAAAACTGTTATAGACTTACAGCCTTGGCGTGTTTCTTAACTTAAAAATAGTTGTTTTTATTTTAGAAAAATGCATTTTATTAGTGATCAAAAGACATCCCTTAGAAATTGACAATTTCCTTGCTCATTTGCTAATTCAGCCTATCTTTACAGAATGAATATCCTAATACTCGGCTCGGGTGGGCGTGAAAGTGCTTTTGCCTCAAAAATGGCACAAAGCAGTCTTTTATCTCAACTTTATATTGCACCCGGAAATGCTGGAACATCGGCTTATGGTAAAAATGTAGACCTAAAACCAACAAATTTTGAAGGCATTGCTGAATTTGTACTAAAAAATCAGGTTCAAATGGTGGTAGTTGGACCTGAAGAACCTCTGGTCAAAGGAATTCATGATTTTTTTCTTAATCACAAAAATCTGAAACATATCCCGGTTATTGGCCCCCAAATGCAGGGTGCCCAACTAGAAGGAAGTAAAGATTTTTCAAAGCAGTTTATGATCCGGCATGGTATCCCAACTGCAGCCTTCAGATCATTCAATAAAGAAAATCTGGAAGAAGGCCTATCCTATTTGGAAACTCAAAAACTTCCAATCGTTTTAAAGGCTGATGGCTTAGCCGCCGGAAAAGGTGTATTGATTTGCGAAAGCCTTGATGATGCAAAAAAAGAATTAAAAGCGATGATTTACGATGCTAAATTCGGAGAAGCCAGCAGCACCGTGGTTATTGAAGAGTTTTTAACCGGAATTGAACTTTCTGTTTTTGTGTTAACAGATGGTATAAGTTATAAGATATTGCCTGAAGCCAAAGACTATAAACGTATTGGAGAGGGCGATACAGGCTTGAATACTGGCGGAATGGGATCAATTTCACCTGTTTCATTTGCGAATGCCGAATTCATGAAAAAAGTTGAAGATCGGGTGATTATTCCTACGATTGAGGGATTGAAAAAAGATCATATTCCTTATAAAGGATTCATTTTTATAGGCCTGATGGCCACAGATACTCCTCAAGGAAGAGAACCTTACGTGATTGAATACAATGTGCGAATGGGTGATCCGGAGACCGAAAGTGTGATCCCAAGAATTGAAAGCGACCTGATCGATCTTTTTCTGGGTGTTGCCAATGAAAATTTAGCTGAAAAAGAATTAAAGATATCCTCAAAAACTGCTGCAACAGTCATGATAGTTGCCGGAGGATATCCGGGTGAATATGCAAAAGGAAAAACCATCACTGGCATTGAAAATTTGAGACATTCCATTGCTTTTCATGCCGGAACAGAACTTGATAATGGGGTGATCAAAACCAATGGAGGCAGGGTTATTGCCATCACCTCACTTCAGGATAACCTATTTGATGCTGTTCAGAATGCTACTGCTGATGCAGGAAGAATTTACTTTGACGGCCGTTATTTTCGTCCGGATATTGGCGTCGACTTGATGGAAATTTCTTAGATATTACTTTTTTTTATTTGCTGGAAATAGCTTTTCCAGTTTATCCAAAAGATCTTGCCCGCGCAGATCGCGTCCAATGATTTTACCGCTGGGATCTAGTAAAAAATTACGTGGAATACTAGTAATCCCATACAATATGGCGGCTTCACTACCCCAGAATTTGAGATCGGAAACATGCTGCCATTGTAAATTATCATCATGAATAGCCTTTAACCAGCTCTTTTTTTCCTTATCGAGAGAAACGCCAAAGACCGTAAACCCAGCATTATTATAGGTTTTGAAAGCCTGAACTACATTAGGGTTTTCTTGCCTGCAAGGCCCACACCAAGCAGCCCAAAAATCAAGGAGTACATATTTCCCTTTGAAATCAGACAATGCAATCTTCTTTCCTGAGGTATCAGCGAGTCTAAAATCTGGAGCCAGTGCACCTACTGAGGTTTTTTTCTGACTAATTAGGTATTCCCGAATCGCTTTTGCGGTAGCGCTTGATTCAATATTATCATTAAGTCCCGAAAGTAGACTGTCGGCCTCAATATAATTATTGGTAGATCCGGCAATATTTGGAATCAGCAATAAGGAAATAAAGGCAGAGGAGTTCTTTTGAACGAATTTTCGTTGAAAATCTGCCAATGCTTTGCTTGCATCACGGAAAGGTATACGGAATAGTCGACCAATAGAATCAGCTGCTATTCCACTGGTTGATAGCCTTTGGGCCTCTTTGTTGATGTCATTTATCTTTGCAGAATACGGAGCCTGTTCGATATTGTATTGAAAGAGATCATCTTGAGCTTTTGAACCTTTTACTACAGCAGAAGCGAGATCGGATGTAATTTCAACAGAAATTAGGCCCTTATCAAGGATAAACTCTTTGGGCTGAGTACCCATTTTCTTATAATCTTCAAATAGTGATAGAAATGCAGGCACGGGTTCATCGATCAGCCCTTTTATGCTGAATTTACCATCTAATACATCAATTTTTTGAGCACTTGCCTTCGGGTTAGTATTATAAAATGTGGTTTGCGTAAAATAAAGGGTTTTTATTTCAGGCCTATTTACTATTCCGTTGATGGTATACGTATTTTGCTGTGCAAAACACCAAACCGGACTTATCAACAAGAAAAATGAAAAAATTTTAGCTATGTATCTCATTCATTTGCTCCTAAAGGTGTTTGGCAAAATTAGATAAAATAAACGCTTAAAATAGGAACTATTGCTTGATGGAGTCAATATTCTTAATTTAATGTTTGAGAGCTAAAATCTAGAATCTTTTATTCCTTGCATTATTTGAAGTTTTCTAATAAAAATTAATGGTGGTAATCCAATAGTACATGATTCATTTCAAAACCAATCCTACAAAAATTAAAAGCCCATCTATAAAAAACTCCAAATAAATCAGGATGTTTGGAAAAGAACAGCACAGAAAAAATGATTCACGATATTTCCAATTATCCAAGTACAATTCGCAGCAAATTTCAGCAACTATTTGGGCAGGAAGCCCTAATCATTCGTTCACCAGGCAGAATCAACCTGATTGGTGAACATACTGATTACAATATGGGATTCGTTCTACCGGCAGCGATCAATAAAGCCATTTACCTGGGCATACAAAAGCGTAATGATGGATTAATAAAAATACACTCGCTAGACTTTCAAGATGATTTTGAATGCGATATCAAAACAATAAAAACCTCAGGTAAATTATGGCCCGACTACCTTTTAGGAGTAGTGGAGCAGATTCAAAAAAAGCATCAAATTCAGCAAGGTTTTAATATTGTTTTTGGTGGAGATATTCCACCTGGTGCCGGCCTGTCATCATCGGCTGCACTTGAATGTGCAACGGCCTATGGATTAAACCATATTTTCAATCTTTCTTATGAAAAATTGGATTTGGTCAGATTGGCGCAAGCTGCTGAAAATGAATTTGTTGGGGTAAAATGTGGTATCATGGATCAGTTTGCCAGCATGTTTGGTAAAAAAAATCAACTCATCCAACTAGATTGCCGCAGTCTGGAATATGCCTATGTTCCTTTTCATTCCGATAAGCTTAAAATCGTGTTGTTCGATACCCGTGTAAAGCATTCTCTTGCCTCATCGGCTTATAATGAACGTAGAGAGCAATGCGAAGCAGGGGTAAAATTGATCCAAACTGTTCATCCAGAAGTGTTGAGTTTACGGGATGCCTCAGAAGAAATGTTATTGGAATTTGTAAAACCGGTTAGCGAGATTGTTTATAAGCGATGCAGCTTTATTGTTGGAGAAATCAAAAGATTACTAAATTCTTGTAATGATCTAAAAAACAATAACATGGCAGCCTTTGGTAAACGCATGTTTGAAACTCATACCGGATTAAAAGATTTATATGAGGTGAGTTGCCAGGAACTAGATTTTTTGGTTGACTTGGTTAAAAATGATCAAAATGTGATCGGCGCCCGCATGATGGGCGGTGGTTTTGGAGGCTGTACCATTAACCTAGTAAATTCTGAAGCGGTTGAAGCACTTATTAAAAAAGTTGGTGATACTTACCATGCCAAAACAGGTACTGAAATGCTAGCCTATGTGGTTGAGATTGAGGACGGAACAGGTGTCTTAACGAAATTCAGCCTTTAGCCGATTGGTAATTTTCATTAAATGAGACATAATGAACTTATTCGATGAGTTTTGAGAAGTATATGCGATGTGCTAGCAAAAGTAAAATTGAATTCTTTAGAAACCTAGTTTCCACCAATGCCAGGAGAATTAAAGGTGGTGGTTCTTCTAAGATTTCTCCAATTTTATCTTAAGTATACCTATATGCTTAAATGGCATTTTGTAATCATTAGCTATTCATTTCAACACTAAAACTAATCTTTGCGTTAAGGGCTTTGAAGACTTTGAGGATTGTTTCAACCCTGGCATCAGTAAGACTATTTTCCAGCTTGGAAATCTGAGCCTTTTGAACACCAACAATTCTTCCCAATTCTTGCTGCGTAAGTTTCCGGTCTAGACGTGCTTGCCTGATGGCTTCGCCAAGCAAATCAAGTCGTAATTCATTATCGAAAATTTCGCGCTTTGATGTTCCAACTACACCAATATGTTGATCGGTTATTTCTTTCAGAGAAAAAGTCTTCAATTTTTTATTGCTCATTTTTAGGGCACATTGAGTGTCAAATATAATTTTCTAAGGCGGGTTGCTTTATCCAGATCAGCTTGAGGTGTTTTTCCTGATTTCTTAATTAAACCGTGGGTAGCAATAATTAAAGTTTCAGCTTCCGAACGCTTGTCCCAAAATGCAAAAACTCTGTAATGAGCACTCTTATAATAAGTTCTAAACTCCCAAATATCTCCGTTTAGCTTTTTAAAAAGCTCCTTATCAGTTGAATATCTTGCCTTCGTGATATTGTAAATTACCTTATCCCTTACCTTCTCATCCAAATGTTCAAGAAATTCAACTGCTCCTTCCAAAAATTCAATGTCAAATTTTGACTTCTGAAAATCATTATTCAAAGTTAAAAGTTTCTTATTAAGGAAACAAACTATTTCCTCAATAAATCTTATAATAGCTTAGCAAAGGGCGAAAGAAAATCTTTAAAAGGATATACTAATTTAGTAAACGGTAAAATTCAGGCTTGAATGATTCAATAAATGCAAAGACAGATTTTAGAGTTAAAGGAAGTTATCTGTAAATTATTTTAATCCAAGCTCAAAAAATCACCATCTACGATGAGCAGTTTAACGCCACTTTCAGTCACAGAGCGATGTGAGCTTAGTTCATCCGATACGACATACGTTTCTCCTTTTTTCAGGCTTAGCCGCTCACCACTAATCAGCTCAGAATCGAACTCTCCTTCCAAACAATGCACAATATGTCCCTTTTGACACCAGTGGTCGGCCAAATACCCTTCCGAATACTCTAACAGGCGAATACGCAATCCGGGAAACTGTATCGTTTGCCAAAAGGAGGTTCCTGTTTCTCCCTTATGTTCGGTTTTTTCAATACCAGACCAGTCAATGGTTTGGAAAGGAATATGGCTCATTAATACTAAATAAACCTATTCACCACATTTTCTAGATACTCCTGCTTTCCGCTTTTCACTTCAGGCTCTCCATTTTCAATGGCATAGGCTCTAAGATCTTCTAGGCTCAATTTACCAGCTTCAAAGTCTTTTCCTTTTCCGGAATCAAATGATGCATAGCGCGCTGTTCTAACTTTTTTATAATCCGATTTATTAAGAATATTATCTGCGGCAATCAATGCACGTGCAAAATTATCCATACCACCAATATGGGCATAAAATAAGTCGGCAGGATCGGTTGAGTTTCTTCGAATCTTGGCATCGAAGTTAATACCTCCACCCTGAAAGCCACCGGCCTCAATGATCACAAGCATGGCCTCGGTCAGTTCATTGATATTATTCGGAAACTGATCTGTATCCCATCCGTTCTGGTAATCGCCACGGTTAGCATCCATAGATCCTAATAAACCTGCATCGGCACTTACCTGCAACTCATGCTGAAAGGTATGTCCTGCAAGCGTGGCATGGTTCACTTCAATATTCAATTTAAAATCGTCCATCAAATTGAACTGACGAAGAAAAGCGATCACAGTTGCTGCATCATAATCGTACTGGTGCTTACTTGGCTCGCATGGTTTAGGTTCAATGAAGAAGGTGCCTTTAAAACCATGCTTGCGCGCATAATCTTTTGCCATATGCAGGAATTGGGCTAGATGCTCTTGCTCGCGCTTCATATTGGTATTCAGCAAACTCATATACCCTTCTCTGCCACCCCAAAAAACGTAGTTTTCACCACCTAGACTGATAGTAGCATCTAAAGCTGCCTTAACTTGTGCCCCTGCATGACTCAAGACATGAAAATCAGGATTAGTAGAAGCTCCATTCATGTACCGGCGATGTGAGAAAAGGTTGGCTGTTCCCCAAAGTAATTTTACGCCACTGGCTTCCTGCTTTTGTTTGGCATAAGCTGTTATTGCCTGCAGTCGCCTTTCATTTTCTGCTATATCATTTCCATAATCCACCACATCCACATCGTGGAAACAATAGAACGGAAGATTCATTTTGGTTATGAATTCAAAAGCGGCGTCCATTTTATCCTTAGCACGCTCTACTGCATCGGTTTTTGCATCCCACGGAAAGATATGGGTTGGTTCGCCAAAAGGATCTGCTCCGTTGCCTACAAAAGAATGCCAGTAAGCACAGGCAAAGCGCAACGTTTCCTTCATAGTTTTTCCAGCTACTATTCGGTTCTCATCGTACCAGCGAAATGCTAATGGATTATCTGATTCAGGGCCTTCATATGCAATCTGGCCAATACCTTTGAAAAATTCTTTATCTCCTGTAATGATGTTTGACATGTTCGTATGTTTGGTTCAACTATTAAGATCAACCCCGCAAACCGCGAATTGATAAGACCTCTATTTTGGTTTCGTAATTTATAGAATTTTTTGAATTGTTAAAGAATAGGATTAGTTGAAAAATTGTGTGTGCGTTGAAAGAGTCATGCCGCAACGCTAGCGCACGCGTGCCGCGTGTGCTTTTTAATTCCAAAAAAATCACTACCATTCTATACGTTAAAACGAGATTGCATGACGTATATTTAGTCCAACAAAAAAAATCCATAATGAAAAGCATCCTATCCCTGCTCCTGTTATCTTGTATTGCAATCCAACTCCATGCACAAAGGCCAGCATCTACAAATTATGATGAGTTGAAAGTGCCTGAATATACATTGCCACCGGCTTTAAAAACAAGCAGTGGGAAGAAAGTAACATCAGCTAAATCTTGGGGAAAAACCCGACGCCCAGAGATACTGAATCTTTTTGCAGAAAATATTTACGGACAGATGCCTCTCAAATATGATAGAATAACTTACTCTTTAATTAATGAGAATAAGAAGAGCATGAGCGGGAAAGCACACTTGAAGGAAGTGCTGATTGAAGTTTTCAACCAGAATAAAAGCGTGAAAATTAACCTGACCCTATTTATTCCAAATCATAAAACCGGACCTGCACCTGTATTTTTACTGATCAATAACCGGCCAAAAGAGAATACAGATCCTAGCAGAACAGTAATAAGCGAATTTTGGCCAGCAGAGGTATTGATTGAAGGGGGCTATGCCATTGCAGCCTTTCAAGTGAATGACCTGGCACCAGATAACAAACTATCTTTCATGAATGGGGCATTGCAATTGTATCCTGAACTGCTGAATGCAGATAATGGAATGCGAGCAATTGGTGCATGGGCATGGGGAGCAAGCAGGGTGATGGATTATTTTGAAACAGACCCTCAGCTAGATAAAAAACGAGTAGCCATAACCGGACATTCGCGGGGTGGAAAAGCATCTTTATGGGCGGCAGCTAACGATCAACGATTTGCGCTCTGCATCAGTAACTGTTCCGGAAACTCGGGTGCTGCGCTAGCAAGAAGGCAATTTGGTGAACGAATAAAAGTGATTAATACTTCTTTCCCTCATTGGTTTAATACCAATTATAAAAAATACAATGAGCATGAAGATCAACTTCCTGTAGATCAGCATATGCTAATATCTTTAATCGCTCCAAGGCCGGTGTATGCAACAAACGCATCCGAAGATCTTTGGGCAGATCCAAAAGGAACCTATTTATCTCTAAAAAATGCAGAAGAAGTTTATGGATTATATGGCTTAAAGTCAACGCTACCAAAGGTTCAGCCAGAATTGAACATACCCATTATTGAATCGCCGATGGCCTATCATAACCGCGAAGGAAAGCATGATTTGACGGTATACGACTGGAAGCAATTTATACGATTTGCAGATTATCATTATACTAAGAAGGAAGGCAGATAGCAGTAAAAGTGCTAGCGCAGGCGTGCCGAGTGTGCTCTAATAAAACTAGAAAACACTACAAATGCTTCTCTAACAGGGCCTTCCACTCTTGATAAACAGTCTCGTATTCTGAATCCTTTTTCGGTTCTACAACCTTCAAAGCCCTCACATTGCTGAATGCATTTTCTGTAGTAAATTCTCCTTTTCCAATACCGGCGCCAATGGCCGCACCAATGCTGCCTTCATTGCTATGCAGCTCAAGAGGTACCCCGCAAGAATTAACAAAAGCTTGTATAAAAAATTCACTAGAAAACATATTCGCATGTCCGGCACGAATCATACTGGGGTTCATCCCATTTCCACGCATGATATCCAAACCATAGCGGAAAGCAAATGCAATTCCTTCCTGAACGGCCCTGAAAATGTGCGAACGACTATGAAGATTGAAATCGATATGATGAAAATGAGCGCCTATATTTCGATTATTCAACATACGCTCTGCTCCATTTCCAAAAGGAAGTATCCTCAAACCCTGACTTCCTACCGGAATTTTAGCAGCTTCCAAATTCATAGTATCGTAGCTTAGCCCCGATGCCACCACATCTTTAACCCAGCGGTTCAAAATTCCTGTTCCGTTGATACACAGTAAAACCCCAAGACGTTTTTGCTGCAAGGTATAATTCACATGCGCAAAGGTGTTTATCCTTGACTGCTCATCATAGGTCAGCTTATCAGAAACACCATAAATAACTCCCGAAGTACCACCATTTGCAGCAACCTCTCCGGGCTTTAAGACATTCAGAGATAGCGCATTATTTGGCTGATCGCCTGATTTATACGTAACAACAGTATCTGTAGCGAGAAAAAGTTTAGCGGCAATAGCCTTATCCAGCTTGCCATGTTCAGAAAATACTGGCAAGATCTTGGGAATGATAGCGGTATCAAATCCGTAATATCCAAAAACATCTTTTGAAAGTTCTTCGTTCTTGAAATCCCAGAAAATACCTTCAGAAAGTGCAGAAATACTGGTACTAATCTCGCCTGTGAGCTTCATTGCTATAAAATCGCCAGGAAGCATCACCTTATGTATTTGCTCAAAAATAACAGGTTCATTTTGCTTGACCCATGCCAATTTAGAAGCTGTAAAATTACCGGGTGAGTTTAACAGGTCTGAAAGGCATTTTTCTTTGCCAATAGCCTTAAATGCTTCATTTCCAATTTCCACTGCTCTGCTATCACACCAAATAATAGAATTCCTAACTACCTTTTGCTGCTTATCAACCAGTACTAACCCGTGCATCTGATAAGCAATTCCAATAGCTCCAATATCAGCAGGATCATACACTTTTAAAGCATGAGCTTTAAGAATCGCCTGTTGTATATTTTCCCACCATAACTCAGGCGACTGCTCTGCCCAACCCGCTTGCTCCGCAATAATTATTGTTTCGGTGTCAGGATATTGTACAGTGCAAAGACACCGCTGTGTAGCAGAATCAATAACTGAAACTTTAATGGATGAGGTGCCGAGGTCAATTCCGAGTAGAAGCATATTAGGGGTTGTCTGTTGTCAGTTATCTGTTGTCAGTTATCTGTTGTCTGTTATCTGTTAGCTGTTAGCTGAGGTATGAGGTAAGAGGTATGAAGTATGATGTATAATTACTTATAACCTATAACTTATAACTTATAACTTATAACTTATAACTTATAACTTAAATCAATTTCTGATACGTCCTCAACCATAAATCTGGCATTTCGCCAGCATTTGCCAGCTGATAATCTTCATAGCTGCAGGGTACCAAATGATGCCTTGCATTCCTAGATGATCCTGTAGGATAAGGAACCTGCATCCACCAACGGTCAGATTTCTTACTCTTCACAAACACAAGCTCATGCGAACCATCTTTCAGGCTGGTGCGGAACGTAATGTATCGTGATTTTGGAAGCATCGGAAATTCATTTTTCCGATTATAAAACCCATCAATAAAATACCATACTATTTGTGAAAGCAGCATAGCAGTTTGCCCCTTGGGGTCATGTTCAGGATTGTATTCATAAAATCCGATAGACGACAATTTATCATTCATTCCGGAATATCGAGCAATCTGACAGGCATCCTCCCCATAAAAACCATTGGGACTTGCATTACCATTTCCGGCTGCATCTGAAGACCTGATCGCTGAAATATCAAAGCTGATCATATTCGCATTGCGGATAATTGGCTCTGCTGTACTCACACTATTTGTAAAATCACCTAGGCGGTGAACGTCAAAGTAAAATTTATCCATCACTTTCAAACTTTCCTGATTAACAAAAAAGGTTTGATAACCGATATTGCTAAAGTTAAACAGGTAGTTAGGCTGGTGTAGAAATATTTTATTGAGGTAGGATACTGAGTTGGTCTCAATCGTATCGTCTAGATTTTCATCCAAATCAAAATGGGAATCAACAACCAACAGGTCTACTTTTTGCTCCAGTTCCTCATAAGCCATGAATTGCGGATAGGTAAGGTCCTGACCTCCGCCAATAATAATGGGCAAAATATTTTTCCTGATCAGTTCGGCAACCACTAGCTTTAAGGCCACATAGGTATCTGAAACCTGATTTCCCGCCTTTATATTTCCAAGGTCAACAATACGGGTAACATAGTTACCTTCATTCAGTTCATAAAATTTCTTTCTGAACAAATCTGGAGCTTTAGCTGTTCCCTTATTATTTATTGAATTACGATCTTCCAGAACTCCAATTAGGGCCACATCAAATTGATTATCATCCAGATCGGGAAAATCAGTTTGGTAGACCTCAATTTTTGAGCCTAAATGACTGGTATAAAAACCATCTTCAGGGCTTAGGCTATTAAAATCAACAGGACTTAGAAAATCGGATAATGACATAATTTATTTTGCACCTGTTAATTGATAAATATAATGATCTTCAACTCCCCAATTTAAACATGTTTTGGGAAAACTGAAGATTATTAGTTTTTGAGTATTCTCAAAGCAAATATCAGTTTATTCAGTTACTTTTGAAAGCATTTAAAAAAATTCATCCGGATGATTTTAGTTACCGGTGCTACCGGGTTTTTAGGCTCAGAATTAATCAGACAATTGCTTCTCAAAGGTGAACAGGTCAGGGCAATCATGCGTGATACATCCGTGATACCGGCATTGCTCAAAAACGAAAAAAAAATTGAATGGTTTAAAGCCGATATCCTAGATTATTTTGCACTGAACGATGCCATGGAAGGTATCAGTAAGGTTTATCATTGTGCTGCATTTATATCTTTTGACCCTGCCGATAAGAAAAAAATGAACAAGATAAATGTGGAAGGCACAGTAAATTTGCTCAATGCTTCCATTGAAAAAAATATTTCCCGCTTCTTACATGTTAGTTCGGTAGCAGCATTGGGCGAAAATAACAAAGACGAATTCATCACCGAAAAAGATCAATGGGAATATTCTCCTGATCGCAGCGCCTATTCGATCTCAAAATATGAGAGTGAAATGGAAGTTTTCAGAGCCACTGCCGAAGGCTTGAATACCATAATTGTGAATCCATCGATCATTATTGGAAAAAATGCGGGTAAACAAGGTAGCGGTGCCTTATTTGAAAGCATTCAAAAGGGATTGAAATACTATCCAGGAGGAAGTTTTGGCTATGTTCATGTTGAAGATGTCGCAAAAGCCATGATCTTATTAATGGATTCAGATATTTCTGATGAACGTTTCATAATTAACGCCGAGAACTGGAGCTATCACGATCTTTTTACTGAAATTGCCTTGAATTTTAAAAAAAATCCTCCAGAAATTGCCCTAAAACCTTGGATGATGCAATTAGCCTATATGGGAACACAAATTGTTAGTGCTTTTACAGGCAAAAAATTCAATTTGACAAAAGATACAGCAAACAGTGCCTTTAAAAAACGAAAGTATTCGAATAATAAAATTAAAAAGACCTTAAATTTGGAATTTAAATCCATAAAAGACTCTATCGGCGAAATTTGCCATGATTTTCAACAACAATAATATTCAAAACAATAATCCATTGAAGCAGTTTTACATCATAGATTTCGACAGTACATTTACGCAAGTGGAGGCACTTGATGAATTAGCCCGTATCTCATTACAAAATCATCCCGACAGGGAAACGATCTACCAAAAAATTGAAGATCTAACCAATTTAGCGATGGAGGGTAAAATGTCTTTCCGTGAAAGCCTAACTGGCAGGGTACGACTATTAGAAGCAAACCGCGACCATCTAAAGCAATTAATATCCGTACTTAAAAAAAAGGTGTCATCTTCTTTCTCTAGAAATAAAACATTCTTCAAGAAACATTCAGCATCAGCCCTGATTGTATCTGGTGGATTTAAAGAATTTATTATTCCAGTTGTTCTTCCCTATCATATCCTAAAAGAAAACATTTACGCCAATACCTTTATTTTTGATGATCAAGATAAGATCATCGGGTATGATGAACAAAACCCGCTTTCAAATGAAGGAGGAAAAGTGACCTTGTTGAAGGAGCTGAATCTTAAGGGCGATATTTATGGTATAGGCGACGGGCATTCAGATTTCCAGCTTAAAGAATTTGGGATGATCAAGAAATTTTACGCCTTTACCGAAAATATTGAACGTAAAACTGTTGCTGAAAAGGCTGATCATGTTACGCCAAGTTTTGATGAATTTTTGTATGTCAATAACCTTCCAAGAGCTATTTCTTATCCCAAAAATAGAATCCTTTGCTTGGTGATTGGAGATGTTCCTGAACTGGCTGTCCAAGCATTAAAGAAAGATGGATTTTCTATCCGTCATAAGTCAAGTTTTGAAGAAAAATATGTAGCCGATGTAGGCATGATGCTACTAGCCAATGGCGAAATACTAGACCGCGAAAAACTGGAACGCGCGGTAAAATTAAAAACCATCGGCTATCTGGGTAAAAGTGAATCGAAGCTTTCGCACGGGCTGTGTACCGATATGGGTATTGTGATTTTTGATGACCCAAAGAACAGCCCTAGAAACCCCGAATTTATAGCCAAAAGAATGATTAATTTTATTAATCATGGTCATACCTTTGTGAGTGCAAATTTTCCGAATCTGCAGCTTCCACGTATTAAAGGGGCACATCGCCTGATACATATTCACAAAAATATGCCGGGTATTATGGCTCAAATCAACAAAGTATTCGCCGACCATCACATTAATATTGTAGGACAGTATCTTATGACCAACCCAAGCATTGGTTATGTAATTACCGATGTGAGTGATGAATATGATAAAAAAGTATTGAAAGCTTTGAAACAGATCAATCATACGATTAAGTTTAGGATTCTTTATTAAAGTAGTAGGTTTTAAGTAGTAAGTTTTAGGTAGTAAGTGTAAAGCTGAAAGGAGAAAGGTAAAAGGTAAAAGTTATAAGTTGTAGGTTATAAGTTATAAGTAGAAAGCTGAAAGGGGAAAGCTTAAAAAACGGGCTAAAAAAGGAGGTTTCAGTACTGTTTTCGAACAAAAATCATTAAATTGCGCAAAAATTCTAAACAATACCAAGGTGTCTGATAAACTTAATATCTCTATAACGAAAACTGCTAAATCACGATTAGCTGAAACCGATTTCGATAATTTGCCATTCGGAAAGACTTTTTCCGATCATATGTTCATGGCAGATTACAGCGATGGCGAATGGAAAAACTTCCAGATCCTTCCCTTCGGAGAGATCGGTATCAATCCGGCGATATCAGCACTCCATTACGGACAAACATTTTTTGAAGGCATTAAGGCCTATAAACATGCTAATGGCAAGGTTTCAATCTTTCGTCCGGATAAAAACGGCGAGCGATTCAATCTTTCTGCGCAACGTTTGTGTATGCCAGAGCTACCTGTGCAAACATTTTTACAAAGTATTGCAACATTGATAGACATTGACAGAGACTGGGTTCCAGGAAAAGAAAATCATTCCTTGTATATCAGACCATTCATGTTTGCTACTGATCCATTCCTTGGAGTTACTCCATCAACGAGTTATAAATACATGGTTTTAACCGGACCCGTAGGCCCTTATTTTTCGAAGAACCTAAAAGTTAAAATTGAGACCCATTATTCAAGAGCCTGTGATGGAGGTTTTGGTTTTGCAAAAGCTGCCGGCAATTATGGTGGCTCGATGCTGCCCAACTTAAAAGCTACTCAAGAAGGCTTTGATCAGTTAATCTGGACTGATTCGCGTGAACATGCATACATTGAAGAGTTAGGAGCTGCTAATGTGATGTTTTTGATGGATGGGACATTAATTACTCCTTCAACAAGGGATACAATTCTGAAAGGCGTAACCCGTGATACCGTTCTTACATTGGCCAGAAATTGGAATTTAAACATTGAAGAACGCAGAATTTCTGTGGATGAAATCATAGCCGGAATAAAAGAAGGCCGCATTTCTGATGCCTTTGGAGTAGGAACTGCTGCAACCATTGCACATATTGCTGAAATTGGATACAATGGAGCGCTTTATACCCTTCCGGATCCTGCGCAGCGTGTATTTTCAAACAAAGTTTTGAATACGCTAAATAACTTACGCTACGGTAGATCAGCCGACGAATTTGGCTGGAATTACATGGTAGGACACTAAAAAATAGTAATGTAATTATCATAAAGCTGCTAACTATTAAGCAGCTTTTTTTGTTTAAAAAAACTATTAATGGAGCTTAATTTTGCCGAATATTCGGAATTCTAATAATCTTAGAGACACTCATTTACAAGAAAAAATCCAAAGTAATAATTGCCTCAATTTCTATTACTCCTACGTGCATCTCTTTTCCTCAACCTATCGTCTCTACGTCCATCTCTGGCGATACGTTCGTTTTCCATTTTTCGCAATCTGACTTTGATCTCATTTTGTGTTCTAGAATCAAAACCGATGGTCTCGAGTAAAGCTTGAGCAAAGCCTTTCCATATCATATTAAAGAAGGAAGAATGCTGTGGACGGTTAAATATAAAATTAGATGTTCGAACAGGTGCCCCTGGAGATGGATTATCATCTTTTATAATCAGAATATTTGCAAAGATCGAAGCAATTCCTTTTCTTTTTAGTCTGATTGTTTCACCAGTCATTTCGAGCAGTGCTATCTTAAGATCCTTATAATAGCAGGTCAGTTTACCTCTAACACCTTTTAAACTGCCGGTTCCTTTGAATATCATTTTATCAATAAACCCAGATTTGACCTCAATAAGAGATAGAGGCCTAATTGCAGAATTAAGCATTGCAGCATCAATATTACCCAGTCGGCCATCAAATGCAAATGCTCCACCTGAATCATTCAAATTAAATTTCATAGTTACATCTAGTCTACCCCGATCCATCAGGAGCGAAGTAAGTTTCACGTCACTGTATTTGTTTTTGATCAGGCTAATCGAATCGTTCGTTACATTAGTTATGGTTCCATTTATTTGGCTGAAAGTAACTTTTCCTTTGCGTAGAGAATTTGGATTATACTCCGAATAATCTACTCTAGAATTCTGCAATAAAACTGAATCGACTGTAGTATTTATCTTAAAACGCTGCAAAGCTAATTGAGGAAAATTTACTCCCTTATTCCTTATTGAATCAGGAAACTGTCTGTTTAGGAAAATGGACAAATTAGCCTTGTTTAAGCTCAATGAGGAAGCAGAAATTCGTCGGTCTGTATTCAGAAGTTCATAATCAACCTTATTGAGCTGCAAATCTTCAATATTGAAGGTGTATCGGGGTTTAAGAAATTTAAATCTTCGCGAAAACTCCATTTCACCAAAACGCGGAACCACCCGAATGCCATTCATTCGAACATAAGCACCAGCAGTTGAAGCTCTAAATTCCTTAATTTGAACGCTATAGTTTTTGTCTAATGTGATCGTATTGTAATCCATGAATTCTGCATATATATCTCGGGTATAATACAAACGCGACTTATCAAATTGGGATGCAGAATCAATAAGAAGATCACTAATTTTAATGTAGATGCTTTTTAGGGCAGTTACATTTTTGCTGTTCAAGCTATTATCAATATAGTTAAGGTTGGCATTTTTGAAAATAATATTCCCAATCTTAACCGATCTCAAATAAGGAGCTAATCGCTGGTAGGCTGTACGCCTATTTCCGTTCAAAGCGCCGTTATTATTCTTTAAATCAGTAAAATTAAGCTCCAAACTAGGACGATCGATCTCTATTGACCCCATTTCCAGATCCCTGTCAAAATAAACCTTCCAGGGCTGGATTCTTTTCAGGATAAGTTCAGCAACAGCAACTGTATACAAATGCCGGGGAGCAATACTGTCCCTTTTCATTTTGTTGTACACCAGGGTATCCGGTGTAAAACGAATATTGAGAATATTCATTCTCCCTGTAACAAAATTGATCCTCACATTGTCGAAATGAACACGATACAAACCATCCGTAGATTGGTGAATGGCTTCCTTTATTCTTTCTGTAATAATAGGTTTCCAGTAATAATTTAAATATATGGCCAAACCTGAAATCACTATGATTAGAGTTAAAAATCCAATCAAGACCCATTTCCGGATAAAGGCATAACTCGTTATTTCAGTCATATATCTGTCTAGAATTTAAACTTATACAATTAATACCAATAAATATCTGTAGGATATGTCAGCGCAAAATAAAAATAGTGGAATTAACATAAAAAAGTATGCCTGACAAATTGTCATTCAATAGAAATTTACGTATTTTTGTACGCTAATTAAAATTCAAATGTCTAACCGCCCCTTAAACTTGCAAGATTCATCAGAAATTGCCTTACACGATGAATCCCGTCAGGGTGAAGCCTTACTAATTGAAAGGCCAAAACAATATACCGGACGCAAACTTTATATCGAGAGTTACGGCTGTGCAATGAATTTTGCTGACAGTGAGATCGTTGCATCTTTGATGCTGGATATGGGGTTCGAAACCACTGCTCAGTATAAAGAGGCAGATGTAATATTTATCAATACCTGTTCTATACGTGATAATGCTGAACAAAGAGTAAGAAACAGGCTCCGCGAGTTCAGCGCAGCAAAAAAGAAAAGTCCCGGAATGACAATCGGTGTATTGGGATGTATGGCTGAGCGCCTAAAATCTAAGTTTTTAGAGGAAGAAAAACTAGTTGATATCGTTATCGGACCAGACTCATACCGAGATCTACCCAATTTACTCTCGCAAGTTGACGAAGGAGTGCGTGCTGTAAATGTTCTTCTATCCCGTGAAGAAACCTATGCGGATATTAGTCCGGTTCGGTTAAATAGTAATGGTATTTCTGCTTTTGTTTCCATCATGCGTGGATGTGATAATATGTGCTCATTCTGTGTAGTTCCATTTACAAGGGGAAGAGAACGAAGCAGAGATCCAGAGTCAATTGTCAGAGAAGCTAAAGAGTTATTTGAAGAGGGCTATCGTGAAGTAACACTTTTGGGTCAGAATGTGGATTCATATAAATGGGAAGACCGTCTAAATTTTGCAGGCCTTTTGGAGTGTGTTGCTCAAATTGATCCGCTATTACGTGTTCGTTTTTCTACATCTCATCCAAAAGATATCACCAATGAGGTATTACATACCATGAATAAGTATGATAATATCTGTAATCATATCCATCTGCCAGTACAATCAGGAAATTCACGGGTACTTGAACTGATGAACCGAACCTATACCCGAGAATGGTATCTTGAACGGATCGATACCATCAGGCGTCTGATCCCTGAATGCTCCATTTCAACGGATATGATCATCGGTTTTTGTACTGAAACAGAAGCAGAACATCAGGATACATTAAGTTTGATGGATTATGTAAAATTTGATTTTGCATATATGTACACCTATTCGGAGCGTCCGGGTACGCTTGCAGCCAAACGTTTTGAAGATGATATACCTGAGGATGTTAAAACACGTCGTTTTAATGAGATTCTGAAAATGCAGCAGGCCTGTTCATTATATCGGCTGGAGCAGCACATTGGCAAAATACATCGCGTACTGATTGATGGCTTTTCGAAAAAATCTGATCAGGATTTTTCAGGTAAAACTGAACATAACATCACCGTTGTTTTCCCAGTCAATGAAAACAATAAGCAAGGCGATTACGTTAATGTATCGATAGTTCGTTGCACGCCGGCTACGCTAATTGGTCAAATTATTAATTAATAAAAAACAATGTAAATGATGGTCAATCATCATTCGCATCTAGAAGGATTAGAATATGGATGTTCAGGATATAAAAAATCGATTTGGAATAATTGGCAGTTCACCTTTACTCAACAGGGCTATTGATATTGCCAGACAAGTAGCACCTACAGATATTTCGGTACTAATCACAGGCGAAAGCGGAAGCGGTAAAGAGGTATTCTCACATATTATTCATTCATTAAGTGCACGTAAACATGGTCCGTTTATCGCGGTAAACTGTGGCGCGATACCAGAAGGAACCATCGATTCAGAATTATTCGGCCATGAAAAAGGATCATTTACCGGTGCCCATGATGCCCGAAAGGGATATTTTGAAGTGGTAGATGGGGGCACAATATTTTTAGATGAAGTTGCAGAATTACCAATCGGTACACAGGCCAGGTTGTTACGAGTATTAGAAACCGGAGAATACATTCGAGTAGGTTCTTCAAAAGTACAGAAAACAAATGTGCGTGTAATAGCAGCTACCAATAAGGATGTTTTTGATGCTGTAAGTGCCGGCAAATTCAGGGAAGATCTTTACTATCGCTTGAACACTGTTCCATTGAAAATACCAGCGCTAAGAGAACGTAAAGAGGATATCAATTTATTATTCAGGAAGTTCGTTGCCGATTTCACGGATAAATACAGAAGCCCTACAGTAGTACTAGATCAAAGTGCACAGCAGATCTTAATGCATTATAACTGGCCAGGAAATGTTCGTCAGCTAAAAAATATTGCCGAGCAAATTGCCGTACTAGAGAAGGAAAGAAATTTAACAGCAGAGCACTTACAAAACTACATCCCTAAAGAGGCTGGAAATACCCTTCCGATGCGAATTCAGAGCCAAAACAAAGATGATTTTTCGGAACGCGATATCCTCTACAAGGTTCTTTTCGATATGAAAAAGGACATGACAGATCTTAAAAAACTAGTTGCAGAAATCATACAAAACGGAGGGAATACTTCAAGTATACAATCAAACCAAAATGTGATTAATCAGCTTTACCGTGATATTGAAATTCCGGGAGATAGTAACATTCCATCAGATCCGCATCAATTGGTCATTCATCAGCCCAATACTGATAAGTCGTACGATATGATGGATGAAGCCGAAGAAGTGGAAGAGTCATTATCTTTGGTGGATAAAGAATCTGACCTAATTAAAAAGGCCCTGAAAAAACATAAGGGTAAAAGGAAACTAGCAGCACAGGAACTTGGAATATCTGAGCGTACTCTGTATCGTAAAATAAAAGAATTGGAATTATAAGCACATCTTTAACTATGTATAAGTTTATTTTAAAAATTAAGTGTCTTATTGTTCTGTCGAGCATCCTGGTTTTTCAGTCGTGTGGAACTTATTCATTTTCAGGCGCTTCGATTCCTGCAGAAATGAAAACGATCTCTGTGCAGTTTTTCGAGAATAACTCTGCTTTGGTAGTTCCTTATTTAAGTCAGCAATTCACTGAAGCATTAAAAGAAAGGATTCGTAATCAATCCAGACTGAGTATTGTAAGAGTTGATGGAGATGCTAATTTAGAGGGCAGGATTACCGATTACACAATCAGACCGGTAGCTATTCAGGGTAATGATCGAGCAGGATTAAATAGGGTTACAGTTACAGTCAGCGTAAAATACACGAATAGCCTAAATCCAGAATTGAATTTTGAACAAAGTTTTCAGGCATTTCAGGAATTCAGTCTTAACCAGGGGCCAATACAAACGCAGGAACAAAAATTATTAACATTGATCAATCGGCAGCTAACTGAGGATATTTTTAACAAGGCTTTTGCCAATTGGTAAAAAATATTTAGCTTTCAAAAAATGAGTAAAAGTGGAAGAGGTAAATAACCAGAATTTTGACATCAAATTATTTTCAGAATATGTTGCAGATCCATCGGCAACAAGCTTGGCTGAACCTAAAGAATTACTATCTGCACTTGAAAAATTTCCATATTGCCAGCTGCTTCATATTATCTATTCAGGCGCTACAGCTGCTCAAGATTTGTCAGAAAATACAGCCAATTTTACAAGAACGGCATTACTGATTCCTGACAGAACGGTTTTATACACAGCACTTAACACCCCTGAAAAATTAAAAAGTAAGCCTCCAATAGCTACAGATATTAAAGGAATCGAGCACACTGATACACTTATTGAGGAACTAGAATTTGAAGAACGTTCATTAACAGAACAAATCCAGCCACAGGATGAAAGCCAAGTTGAAGAACGTATTGATGTAGAGTTCAACAGTGAAGAGATTATTCAGGAAGAAAGCAATACTAATTCTGTTCAGTTAATTGAGGAACAAGAAATCAATGCAGAGGTTCAGCAAGTAGGCAGAACCGAAGCACAAACCATACCAACAAATCAGGAAGCAGAAATACAGGCAGAGCCAGAAGTTGAAAGCAAAACCGAAGAAATCGAAATCGTTGATACGGTATATGTACCGGTTACAGAATCTCTGATAAAGACTGCCCAATTCAAGGAAACGGATCAGAATGTATCAAAATACAATGATGATAAAATGCCCTATTCATTTTTATGGTGGCTTAACAAAACAAGAAATGAGCATTCCGAAACCTATCAGCCATTTGTAGAATTTAAACTGGATACTACACAGAACATCAAAAGAAATTCAGTTGATCAGTTAAGTAGTCAAATCATTGAAAATATATTCCATTTGCAATCACCTCTTGAGGCGATAGAGAATGCGCCAAAAACTGTCCCGTTTCAGGTTAGGCGGAAAGAAGACTCGATCCTGGATAAGTTCATTAAAGAAGAACCGCAGATTAAACCACCCAATTCACAAAAATTAGATACCGAGAATAAAGCCCGTAAAAGTGCCGAGGATCCAAATGACTTGGTTTCAGAAACATTGGCTCAGATCTACACCGATCAAATGTTGTTTCAAAAAGCGATCGATACCTACAAAAAATTAAGTTTGAAATTTCCGGAAAAAAGCACGTACTTTGCCGACCAAATTCTTGAATTAGAAAAGAACGTAAATTAATTACTATGTTATATACAATTATTATTCTGGCAATCATTGTTTGTTTTCTGCTAGTGGTGATCATTCTGATCCAAAATCCGAAAGGCGGCGGCCTATCATCAGGTTTTGCAGGTTCTAACAATATCATGGGAGTTCAGAGAACAGGTGATTTTCTTGAAAAGGGAACATGGGTTCTTGCGGTAACATTGATGGTTTTAGCTTTGATGGTTAATGTTGTTGTACCCCGCGGAGGAGTTGTTGATCAAGAAAAAAATGAAATTCAAAATCAGATCAATAAACCTACTGCACCGGTTGCTGCTCCATCAAATCTTTCACTTCCGGTAGACACTGCAAAAAAAAATTAATAAGAAATCAATAGTAAAAGTCACCTAATCGTGGGTGACTTTTTTTTTGGAATAGGCTGACATTCAACTGACAGCTTGACACCGAAAATGATTGAATAAAGTAGTTCAAAGTTTCTATTAATGAAAATTTGACAAGAATTCTGACCAAAAATCATTTGGCATAATTAGTGACTTCAATAAGGAAGAAAAATTTAATTAATTAAATACATAACAACAATATGGCATTAAATATCAAACCTAGCGCAGACCGGGTAGTTATAGAAGCTGCTCCAGCTGAAGAAAAAACAGCCTCAGGACTTTATATTCCTGATACTGCAAAAGAAAAACCTCAAAAAGGAACTGTTGTAGCCGTTGGTCCGGGTAAATATGCGGAACAAACCGGTAATTTGATCCCTATGGCTTATAAAGTAGGCGATGTGGTATTATACGGAAAGTATGCTGGTACCGAGATTACTCATGATGGTAAAGAATATCTTATCATGCGTGAATCTGATATTTTCGCAACATTATAAGGAAGAAGGAATCCGGGAGTCGGAAATCAGAGGTCGGAAAATCATACCTCAGACTACAGACTACAGACTTCAGACCTCTTAACCAAAATCTAATAAATTGAAACCCAGGAGCCTAATCCAAACATCTATTTTGAATTAGCTCTAGCATTTAAAATCTTTAAACATGTCAAAACAAGTTAAATACAACGTTGAAGCACGTGATGCTCTGAAAAGAGGCGTGGATATCCTTGCCAATGCAGTAAAAGTAACTCTTGGACCAAAAGGACGTAACGTAATTATTGATAAGAAATTTGGTTCGCCAGCAATCACTAAAGATGGTGTTACCGTTGCCAAAGAAATTGAATTAAAAGACGCCCTTGAAAATATGGGTGCTCAAATGGTTAAAGAAGTTGCATCAAAAACAGCTGATCAGGCTGGTGATGGTACTACTACTGCAACGGTTTTGGCTCAAGCAATTGTTACAGCAGGTATTAAGAACGTTGCTGCTGGTGCAAATCCAATGGATCTAAAGCGTGGTATCGACAAAGCAGTTACCGCTGTAGTTGCCAATCTAAAGAAACAATCTCAGTCTGTTGGTGAAGACAACAAAAAGATCAAACAAGTTGCTTCTATTTCAGCAAACAATGATGAAATAATCGGAACTCTGATTGCTGATGCAATGGCTAAAGTTGGTAAAGATGGTGTAATTACTGTTGAAGAAGCAAAAGGTACTGAAACTGAAATGAAAACAGTTGAAGGTATGCAATTTGACCGTGGTTACTTATCTCCATACTTTGTTACCAATGCTGATAAAATGGAAGTTGAGTTGGAAAACCCATATATTCTTATCTACGATAAGAAAATCTCTTCTATGAAAGAATTACTTCCGGTACTTGAAAAGCAAGTTCAAACCGGTAAGCCATTACTGATCATTGCTGAAGATCTTGATGGTGAAGCTTTAGCAACTCTTGTTGTGAATAAGATCCGTGGTTCACTGAAAGTTGCTGCAGTTAAAGCTCCTGGATTTGGTGATCGTCGTAAAGCAATGCTTGAAGATATCGCTATTCTTACAGGTGGAACAGTTATCTCTGAAGAAAGAGGTTATAAATTAGAGAATGCAGATCTTACTTACTTAGGTCAGGCAGAAAAAGTAGTAGTTGATAAAGATAATACCATCGTAATTAACGGTGCTGGAAAATCTGCTGATATCAAAGCTCGTGTTAATCAAATCAAAGCACAAGTTGAAACTACAACTTCTGATTACGATAAGGAAAAACTACAAGAGCGTTTAGCTAAACTTTCTGGTGGTGTTGCTGTACTTTATGTTGGTGCTGCTACTGAAGTTGAAATGAAAGAGAAAAAAGACAGAGTTGATGATGCTTTACATGCAACCCGTGCTGCGGTTGAAGAAGGTATCGTTGCTGGTGGTGGTGTTGCTTTCATTCGTGCAATCGAAGCATTAGCTAACCTTAAAGGCTCTAATGAAGATGAGAATACAGGTATTGCAATCATTAGACGTGCCATCGAAGAACCATTACGTCAAATCTGTCAGAATGCAGGTATTGAAGGATCTATCGTGGTTCAAAAAGTAAAAGAAGGTAAAGAAGACTTCGGATACAATGCACGTACAGATGTTTATGAAAACCTTATCGGTGCTGGTGTTATTGACCCTACAAAGGTTGGTCGTATTGCATTAGAAAATGCAGCATCAATTGCATCGATGTTATTAACTACTGAAGTGGTTTTAGCTGATGAGCCTGAAGAGGACAAAGGCGGTGGCCATATGCCTCCAATGGGCGGCGGCGGTGGTATGGGCGGAATGATGTAATATCATTAACCCAATACATGACAAAGCCTCGGATTAATTTCGGGGCTTTGTTGTTTTATTAGGTCAGTTATCAGTTGTCTGTTGTCTGTTGTCTGTTATCAGTTGTCTGTTGTCAGTTATCAGTTATCTGAGGTAGGAGGTCTGAGGTAGGAGGTCGGAGGCAGGAAGTATGAGGTATGAAGTCGGAGGTCTGAAGTCGGAGGTAGGAAGTAGGAGGTCTGAAAAAAGCAGAGAATTTCAATTAGCTCTACACAGTCTTAGTTCTTTGTTCCTGGTTCTTGATTCAGTTGTCTGTTGTCTGTTATCTGTTGTCTGTTATCTGTTATCAGTTATCAGTTATCTGAGGTATGAAGTCTGAAGTGAAGCAGAATTTATCTCAATACCCAATACTGTGGTTATCAGTTGTCTGTTATCAGTTATCAGTTATCAGTTATCTGAGGTAGGAAGTTAAGGTTAAGCAGAATTTATCTCAATACGCAATACTCAATACCCAATACTCAATACCCAATACTGTAATTATCTGTTATCTGCATACTACTAGTCTCAAGATCAAAGAATTTCCATTTCAAAAAGTTGAGCAATGTGCGCTTTTAATTTTTGCTTTACTTCATCCATATCCAGCTTGAATCTCAGTTCCCGTTCCATTGAAGTAACGTCTTTGTCATCGATTCCACAGGGAACAATGTTTTTAAAATAAGACAGATCTGTATTAACATTAAATGCAAGTCCGTGCATAGTAACCCAGCGGCTACACCTCACTCCCATTGCGCAAATCTTTCTAGCACGCTCATTATCCGCATCAAGCCAAACTCCTGTATACCCTTCATACCTGCCACCTTTTATCCCATAATCGGCAAGTGTACGTATCACAGCCTCCTCCAGAGTACGCAGATACAGATGTATATCCGTAAAAAAATTATCAAGATCGAGAATCGGATATCCTACCAGTTGCCCAGGACCATGATAGGTTATATCACCACCCCGATTAATTTTATAATAAGAAGCATTTTTTCTCTTCAGCCCCGCCTCATCAAGCAGCAAATTTTCAGGCTTGCCACTTTTACCAAGTGTATAAACATGCGGGTGTTCAACGAAAATGAGATGGTTTTTAACCGGATCAGTGGTGTTGTTATTTCTATTCTGTGTTTTTGCCTGAACCGTCTCCGAAAAAACCTGCTCCTGCCTATCCCAAGCCTGCTGATAATCAAGCAAACCCCAATCCTGAAAAATTACCTTCTTATTCTTCATTATTATCGTCTGAAACAAACCCGATCATATATTCATCAAATTTTTCATAATGAACCTTGAACTCCTTATGAATAGACCCAACATCCAGATTTGCAGCAAATGATCCATTTCCACTGTAATGAAATGGCTTTAAATCAATATTCTCTACAAAACTCACATTTTTTTTTCCATGAAGCTTATAAATAGCCTCCTTTGCGCACCAGCAGACATATAACTGCTCAATCCTTTCTTGTTCCTGGATGAATTCTAGTTCCTTTGCACTTAAAAACTTATTGGCAATACGTTCAATCTTGTCTTTAATCAATTCAATATCAATTCCTACTGCTTTGTTCTTACTCACCATGACTGCGGCATAATCATACGAATGACTAAGAGAAATATAATGAGGAAAATTACTGAGGTATGGCTTGCCGCTTGAGTCAACTCTACAATCAATGTACTGATCAGTGTCCATCATTCTGCGAAGTAAGACACGGGTGCTCAACCAATGCATATTTCTCTTGCCATTAGCCAAACCATCAAGATATGTTTTTTCATGCTCTTTTAACTGCAATTGAGCAAAAAGTTCATCTGCAGATTCTTCAATCTTCCAAATTGCGAAAGATGTAAAGGGGTCAATTTCTTTATGATAAGCAAGAGCCATTTTAAAATATAAAATACCTGTAAAACTATCTCAAATAAATCATAATTTAGTCCAAATCTTAAGCTTATTTATGATACTTTCTGATAAAATTATACTAGAAGAAATTGAAAAAGGGAATATTATCATTGAACCCTTCAAAAAAGATTGTTTAGGCACAAATTCGTATGATGTTCACCTGGGCAAATATCTGGCAACGTACAGAAACAGGGTATTAGATTCAAAAGCACACAATGAAATTGATCATTTCGAAATACCAAAAGATGGTTTTGTACTTCAGCCAAACACACTTTACCTAGGAGTAACCTTAGAATATACGGAAACTCATAGGCATGTGCCTTTTCTGGAAGGAAAATCTAGTACCGGCCGCCTAGGAATTGATATCCATGCTACTGCAGGAAAGGGCGATGTAGGGTTTTGCAATACCTGGACTCTGGAAATTTCATGTGCCCAACCTGTAAAGATTTATGCTGGAATGCCTATTGGTCAATTGATCTACTTTGTTGTTGAAGGAGATGTAGAAACCATGTACAATACCAAGGCAAATGCTAAATACAATAATAAAACTACCAAGCCTGTAGAAAGCATGATGTGGAAGAATGCATTCTAAAATCTAACTGTCAAATAATTCGTATATATTACATAGTTGAGCCTCAATTTTTAATAAATTGAGGCTTAGTACTTTAATTATCAGTCGATTCCTAAAACTGTTCATCATGTTTTACCCCGAAGCTCATACCTTTCGAAATTATCTTGCTAACTGTCTCTAAAGAACACTATGAAAAAATACGTTATTCTACTATTTTTTGTCATTGCATCTATACTGGTACTGGGATTTGTCAGAGATGATGAACCTTTGAAAAAAATAATCCAGCAGATTGAAAAATATCGGTTACAGTATCCACAGGAAAAAATTCACCTTCATATGGATAAGCCATATTATGCAATTGGCGATAATATATGGTTCAAGGCCTATGTAGTAACTGCTGAAGAGAATGAGCTATCAGACCTAAGCAAAATTCTATATGTTGAACTAATCAATGATAAAGATTCTGTGAAGCAATCAATAGTATTGCCTTTAGAAATGGGGCTTGCCTGGGGTGATTTTTCACTTACCGACTCTTTAAAAGAGGGAAATTATAGAATTAGGGCCTATACTAACTGGATGCGAAATTTTGATGAAGAGTACTTCTTTGATAAAACCTTTACTGTTGGTAATTCTATTGCTAATAGCGTAATAACTCAGGCAGATTATACCTACAGTAAAGATGTAAAAGGGCAAAAAGTAATGGCGAGTTTAAACTATGCCGATATGGCTGGTAAGCCTTTGATCAATAAGGAGGTTACTTATCAGGTGGTATTAGATTTCAGAACCATCCTGAAAGGAAATGGCATAACCGATTCGAAAGGTAATTTACTAATCAGCTTTGTCAATAATCAGCCATTTATATTGAAATCAGGAAAGATCTTGACTACAATCCGCCTGGATGAGAAAATCAGTGCCAGTAAAAATTTTCCGGTTAAATCCACTTCAAACGAAACCGATGTGAAATTTTTTCCTGAAGGTGGCGACATGATCAATGGCATCAGTACCCGGGTTGCCTTTAAAGCACTTGGATCTGATGGACTTGGAATTGCTGTAAGCGGATACATTGCCGACCAAAATAATGTCAGGATGAACGAATTCCAATCGGAACATGCAGGTATGGGTTCTTTTAAAATAAAACCAAGCGCATCAAGCACCTATACTGCATATATCACCTTTAAAGATGGCTCAGAAAAAGCCATTCCTCTGCCAACGGTTAAAACACAGGGCTATGTATTAACAGCCGATAATACAGACCCCAATGAACTCAAAATAAAAATTTCTACAACAGAACTGGATCAACCAGATTCAGAACTTACACTAGTAGCACAAACAAACGGACAAGTACAATTTGTATCAAAGAACAAGATGAATAGCCGAACTTTCAACGCGTCTATTCCCAAATCACGTTTCCCAACAGGGATTCTTCAGTTAACCCTGTTTTCTCCTAAAAATGAGCCAGTTGCAGAGCGCCTAGTATTCATCAATCACTCTGATTTTCTTAAAATAAATCTACGTACTGATAAGGCTGAGTTCCAAAAAAGAGAAAAAGTAAAGCTCATGCTAGATGTTAGTGATCCTAAAGGCAAACCTACACTTGGTAGTTTTTCAATTGCAATAGTTGATGAAACAAAAGTTCCGGTTGATGAGGCAAGTGAAACGAGTATTATTTCGAATTTACTACTGAGTTCAGACTTGAAGGGTTTTATTGAACAAGCCAATTACTATTTCACCGATACGACTGAAGCTAAAGTAAGACAGCTCGACAATCTGTTATTAACACAAGGATGGCGTCGCTTTGAATGGAAAAATATCTTGTCAAACAACTATCCAACATTAGTATATGGCCCGGAAAAAAGCATGCAGGTTAGCGGAAAAGTAACTTCACTAAATGGAAAACCTGTTATTGGCGGCAAGGTTACGCTATTTTCATCTTCAGGAACGTCAATTTTGTTAGATACGCTAACAGATAGGAATGGATTGTTTCGATTTGACAATCTCTATTTCAATGATAGCACAAAATTCATAGTTCAGGCCCGGAATGAAAGAGATAAGAAAAATGTAGAGATATATCTTGACCGAATACCGGCGCAGCTAGTAACAAAAAATAAGAATGAGGCCATGCTCGAGGTTAATGTAAATAAATCGATGTTTGCCTACCTTAAGAATAGCCGTGCTCAATATGATGATCTTAAAAGAAACGGAATGATTGTTAGGAATATCCTTCTAGATGAGGTTAAGGTAGTTGATACAAAAGTAGAAGCAAAAAACTCATCCAATTTAAATGGAGCGGGCAGAGCCGATGCCATAATTAAGGCTGAACAGCTTCAAAATTGTTTTACTATTGTTCAGTGTATTCAGGGTAGAATTGCAGGAATCATGGTGAATAATGGCATAGTCTACTCCATGAGAAGTATGTATTCTCTCTCTGGCCCAATTCCAATGCAATTAATTCTGGATGGGGCCTTTTTGGAACCAGAATTTCTTTCATCCATAAATCCAAACGATGTAGAAACCATTGAAATATTAAAAAGCGGTGCAAATACTGCTATTTACGGAAGCCGTGGTGGTGGTGGTGTACTTATAATAACCACCAAACGAGGAGATAGTAATAGAACCTACAAAAATTACGCTCCGGGAATTGCAGGCTATAATCCGAAAGGTTATTACAAAGGGCGTGAGTTCTACTCACCAAATTATGATGATCCGAAAATTAATTCAAAGATTGCCGACCTCCGGACCACCATTTATTGGAATCCGAATGTGGTCAGCGACTCAACCGGAAAAGCAAGTGTGGAGTTCTTTAATTCGGATGGAACCGGAAATTACAAGGCCATTGTTGAGGGAATCAATGTGAATGGAACAATAGGAAGACAACTTTTCAGATTCAGCGTTAAATAAATATGAATACAATCAAGGTTAATATCAAAGATAAAATTGCTGTTCTGTCAATGAACCGCGGTCGTTCAAATGCCATCAACGCAGAAATGGTTGCTGAACTTCATCAAATGGTCAGAAACATAGAAAATGACGATTCGATTGCGGGATTAATTTTGACAGGTAAGGATGGTTTTTTCTCTGCCGGTCTTGACCTTATTGAGCTTTTTAATTACGATGAGGAAACAATAAAAAGCTTCTGGATTGACTTTTTAGATTTGGTAACCACATTGGTTTCATTTAAAAAACCAATGATAGCTGCCATCAGCGGACATAGCCCAGCAGGTGGTTGCGTACTTGCCCTTTGCTGTGATTACAGAATAATGGCCGAAGGTAAATTCATCATCGGACTAAATGAAGTTCCGGTTGGAATTATCGTTCCGGAAAGCATTTTTCATTTGTATTCATTCTGGCTCGGTGAGCCAAATGCGTATCGCTTTTTGCTTGAAGGAAAACTGATGAACACGCAGCAAGCATTAAGCACCGGTTTGATTGATGAGGTAGTTAACCCAGAAAGTATTTTACATGCTGCCGAGCGCAAAATGCTTACTTACATTCAATTGGAACGTAATACATGGCAACAAAGCAAAATGAATATGCGTGCAGAGTTATTAAAAAAGGTAAGTGCAGATCCAACAGAAATGCTCAGACCTATGCTTGCACAATGGTGGTCGGCTTCTACCCGATCCATTCTTAAAACAATCATTCAAAATCTTCAACAAAAACCGGCCTAATATGTATAATGAACCCATGTTACGTGATGATGCCCTGAGTGGTAAAACAATACTAGTTACAGGTGGAGGAACCGGTCTTGGAAGAGCAATGAGCACTTACTTTCTAAAGCTTGGGGCCAATGTGGTGATCACCAGCAGAAAGATGGATGTGCTCCTTAAAACTGCGGCAGAAATGGAACAAGAAGCTGCTCCAAGCAATAAAGGAGGAGCAAAAGTGTTGGCGGTTCAATGTGACGTACGCAAACCTGAAGAAGTTGATGAGGTTTTAAGAAAAACATTAGAAACTTTTGGTCAGGTACACGGGCTCTTAAACAATGCAGCCGGCAACTTCATTTCACCTACTGAACGCCTTTCAGCCAATGCCTTTTCTACGATCATCGATATTGTATTAAAAGGTACTGCAAATTGTACCATGGCGGTAGGTAAACATTGGATTAAA
>NZ_JBIKSU010000160.1:0-2860 GCF_044348475.1 Daejeonella sp.
AGACTATAAAAAAATTCATCAAATTCCTTCATTCTCTTTAGTGAATCAGGAAGGTAATTCCATTACTGAAAAAGATGTGGAAGGCAAAATTTATGTAGCAAATTTCTTCTTTACTACCTGCAGAAATATCTGTAGCAAAATGACTACTAATATGCACCTGATTCAGGATGCATTTGCCGATGACGAACAAATCTATTTACTCTCGCATTCGGTTACACCTGAATCAGATTCTGTAGCCAAACTGAAAAAATATGCACTTGATAATAAAATAAGATCAGACAAATGGAGTCTGTTGACAGGCGATAAATCATCCATTTATCGACTTGCAAAACAGGAATATTTTGCGGGAGATACCATCGGCTTTTACCAAACAGGCAATGAATTTCTTCATACCGAAAACTTCATTCTGATAGACAAGCATAGAAGGATCAGGGGAGTATATAATGGGACACTCTTAGTTGAAATTGAACGAATAAAAGAAGATATTGCGATATTGAAAAGAGAGGAGTAATGTCAAAAATCTATTCCTTTTTTAACATTGCCTTTTTCAAAGCCGCTGTAGTTTTATGATCACCGGTATGGCTCCATCCCGGAGGCATGAATAAATAAAATATCTTATTGGTCAATCCGGGTGCATGCCAAACATCCTTTGCCAGGGCTGTAATTTCTCCAAAATAAGCATCTAGAAAACTATTGGGTATTATCTCACGGGTAATTCCATATTCTACCTTAATTTCATCCCTTTCTGGCTGATAGGTTTTGAACACCTTATCCCAAATATTTAAAAGATTGCAATAGTTAGTATCCATGTATTCAATATTCTTAGCATGATGAACACGATGATGTGCAGGGCTTAAAATAAATTTTCCCAAAATACCCAATCTCGCATTTTTCATTACTGATTCTCCAATATGAATAAAAGAGCCATAGGTGCCATCAATGAACATGATCACAAATAACATAGCCGGCTGAACCCCCGCAAGCATACAAATTGAAGTTCTAATCACATCGGCATATGGCCCTTCAAGAAAGAAATGAGCGTGCGAAACTGCCAGATTCATACTTTCAGGAGCATGATGTGTAGAATGCAAACACCAAAATAACCTGACCTTATGAGCCAAAAAATGATAAATAAAGTGGGCGAACTCCCAGATAATATATCCGTAAATAAACCAGTACCAGGTAAAGGAAATGGAAATTATAGCATACTGTTCAAATAATCCGATACAAAAAAGGGTCATCCCAATAGAAATGTACCTTCCCAATACCGAGTTGAATAAATAACTGAAAAAGGATATTTTATAAGCTACAACCTTGAATTTCTTATACAAAAGCCCCCTTAACAATTCTAAAATCAAAATAAATGGCAAAATTGGAGCAACAATAGAGGTTATACCTTGGTAAGTTAAGAGAGACTGATAATTACCAGATTTGATAATTTCAATAAGCCCATCAAAGCTAAAAAAGCCCCAGATCTGCTTAACAATAGTTTCAAGAAATTCCATATTAAAGATTAATAATCAACTAAATTTAGACATTAGATTTTAACATATAAAGCTTTTAGCCTTCACCTTTTAGCTTTATGCTTTTAGCTTTCACCTTTATGCTTTCACCTTCAATACCCCGCTGCCTGCCCATCTTTCCTAGATTCAGAAGCTCCAAAATAAACCTTTCTTACCGGATCATAGCGAATAGCCTGATAACCTCCATATAGCCCATTAATATAACCAACCTGATGCCCCTTCTGCATTAAATCTCGGATTACATCATAGGTATATCCACTTTCAAGCGTGATGGTGCCACCTTTAGGAGCCATGCCTTCGCCAGTAGGCTCAGAAGACCCATCGTGGTTTATACGCGGATAATCACCTGCTTCTTGAACATTTAATCCAAAGTCAACTATATTCATCACTATCTGTACATGTCCTAAAGGCTGAAACGATCCACCCATCACTCCAAAGCTCATGACTGGCTGCCCATTTTTGGTCATAAATGCTGGAATGATTGTTTGAAAAGGACGTTTTCCGGGAGCATAGGTATTACTTTCGCCTTCTTTCATCACATTGAATAATTCTCCACGATCTTGAAACATGAAGCCAAGCCCGTCGGGCATCATACCCGAACCAAACCCACGAAAATTACTTTGAATCAGTGATACCATATTGCCGTCTTTATCGGCAACAGTCAAGTAAATGGTATCTCCATCCTTCATGGCAGCATTACCAGCATCGACACGTTCGGCGGCCTTATTAGGATCTATCAGCTTTCTACGTTCAGCAGCATAGGCTTTAGATATTAACTCTTTGACCGGAACTTTAGCAAATTCCATATCCGCATAAAACTTTGCCCGGTCTTCAAAAGCTAGCTTTTTTGCTTCTGTGAACAGGTGAATATGTTCTGCACTTCCTAATTGAATCTTAGAAAAATCATATCCTTCAAGAATATTCAGCATTTGTAAGGCCGCAATCCCTTGTCCGTTTGGTGGCAGTTCCCATACATCATATCCCCTATAATTAACCGAAACCGGATCAACCCAGGTTGAAGTATGCGAAGCCATATCTCCATAACTCAGAAAACCCCCATTTTTTTTCATAAAGGCATCCATCGTTCGAGCCATATCGCCTTTATAAAATACATCCCTACCCTCTTTTCCTATCCTTTCAAGTGTGTTGGCAAGGTTGGGGTTTTTGAATACATCGCCTTCAACAGGTACCTGACCTTTAGGATAGTAATGCTGTGCAACATTGGGATACTGATCATATAAAGACACCACATTTTTTAAAGAGTTGGCTAATTCGCCGTGCACAGGAAATCCATTTCTAGCATAGGATACTGCCTTTTCAAGCACTTTGCTCATTGG
>NZ_JBIKSU010000161.1:0-2811 GCF_044348475.1 Daejeonella sp.
GTATTGTTCTTGAAACTATTCCTTTAGATAAAATAAAGTTCATTGGATATGCGTTTCAAATTGAAATGAAATTTACGGCAATCAAATTTGGTTTTAAGGTGAGCGAAGTCCCTATTATATTCACTGATCGTACAGAAGGTACTTCAAAAATGAGCACCCATATATTCAGAGAAGCCTTTTTAGGTGTGATTCAGATTAAATTGACAAGTTTTTTCAGAGATTATTCTAGGAATTTAGATTCGAAAAAATAAGAATTGAATTTTATATTTATATAACTAATAAACATTGACCTCCTGATCCTATGAACGAAAACTTGGACCCCGCCGAAGAAAATCTTTCACCTATAGAACGGGAGATAGAAAAAGTTCTTCGTCCGCAGGTTTTTGAAGATTTTACAGGACAACATAAAATTCTCGCTAATCTTCGAATATTTGTCCAGGCGGCAAAACTCAGAGGTGAAGCACTTGATCATGTGCTTTTACATGGTCCTCCAGGATTAGGAAAAACTACCCTATCGCATATTATTGCGAATGAAATGGGAGTAAATATTCGTATTACATCTGGACCAGTATTAGATAAACCAGGTGACCTAGCAGGTTTACTTACTAACCTAGAAGAAGGTGATATCCTTTTCATTGACGAAATCCATCGTTTAAGTCCATTGGTTGAGGAATACCTGTACTCAGCAATGGAAGATTTCAAGATTGACATTATGCTTGAAACCGGCCCTAATGCCCGATCGGTACAGATTTCTTTAAATCCCTTTACACTAGTTGGTGCTACCACCCGCTCAGGACTTCTTACAGCTCCACTAAGAGCTCGCTTTGGAATAAACAGTCGATTGGAATACTATGATGCCAAATTGCTTACAACCATTGTATTACGATCGGCAGAAATACTGAAAACTGAAATCTCAGATGAAGGCGCCTATGAAATAGCTCGAAGAAGCCGTGGCACACCCCGTATTGCGAATGCCTTGTTACGACGCACTCGTGATTTTGCTCAAATAAAGGGCAATGGAAATATTGATACAGAGATCGCTAAATATGCCCTAAACGCACTGAATGTGGATGAGCATGGGTTAGATGAAATGGATAATAAGATTCTGATCACCATTATTGATAAATTCAAGGGTGGACCAGTTGGTTTAAAAACAATAGCCACCGCCGTTGGAGAGGAAGAAGGAACAATTGAAGAAGTTTATGAGCCATTCCTGATTCAGGAAGGATACATTATGCGTACTTCAAGGGGAAGAGAATGTACTGAAATTGCCTACAAGCATCTTGGACGTTTAAAATCAGGTGGAAATACCTTATTTTAAACACCCTTTTGATTGATAAGGATATATTCAACTTAACAAGAGTTATTCTAGGATTTGACCTTTTTTCTGTTTGAATTGATTAGTATCCATGCTCATCGAGAATCAAATATTCATATACTGAACTTCTTAAAAGGCATATTTTCTATATTTGAACTACAAAATGGTCAATAAAAGTCAATATTCGCAGTTTATAAAAACAGAGGCACTAAAACTGGGCTTTATGTTCTGTGGTATATCAAAAGCTGGATTCCTTGAAGAAGAGGCTCCACGACTTGAAAACTGGCTTAAAAATGGTTATAACGCAGAAATGAGCTATATGGAGAATCATTTCGATAAACGCTTAGACCCCCGTAAATTGGTTGATGGAGCTAAATCAGTTGTATCATTAGCCTTAAATTATTATACTGATCAGAAACAAAAAGACCAATTTGCGCCTAAAATAAGTCAGTATGCTTATGGTGATGACTATCATGCCGTGATCAAAGAAAAACTGAACCTATTAATGGCAGTTATTCAGGATGAGATTGGTGAAGTTAGTGGACGTTCCTTTGTTGATTCTGCACCTGTGCTTGATAAAGTATGGGCCAAAAAAGCAGGATTAGGCTGGATAGGGAAGCATACAAACCTAATCAATAAAAAATCAGGTTCATTTTTCTTTCTAGCTGAATTGATAATTGATCTTGATTTAGAATACGATAGTGCACCAACACAAGATCATTGCGGAACCTGTACAAAATGCATAGATGCCTGCCCTACTGATGCAATTGTTGATCCTTATGTTGTGGATGCAAGCAGATGTATTTCATTCCTAACAATTGAATTGAAAAATGAACTCCCCGTAGAGTTTAAAGGCAAAATGGATAATTGGATGTTTGGCTGTGATGTTTGTCAGGATGTTTGCCCCTGGAATAAATTTTCTGTACTCAATACTGAACCTTTATTTAATCCACGAGATGAACTTTTAGAATTAACACAGCGAGATTGGCAAGAAATTACTCAAGATACCTTCAAAAAGGTATTTAAGAACTCAGCGGTTAAAAGAACAAAGTTTAAC
Organism: Daejeonella sp.; assembly: GCF_044348475.1. GTDB lineage: Bacteria > Bacteroidota > Bacteroidia > Sphingobacteriales > Sphingobacteriaceae > Daejeonella. The sequence goes on from NZ_JBIKSU010000161.1 coordinate 2,376, forward strand.
GGATTAAAGAGAAATATTGATTTTTTAAGGTCTTAAATCTGTTGTCTGAAGTATGAAGTATGAGGTATGAGGTCTGATTACAGTTGTTAGGTGGTTAGGTGGTTAGATGGTTAGGTGGTTAGGTGGCTAGTTGGTTAGGTGGTTAGGTGCTATAAATCTATACTAAACAAAATTTCGCTTTTTTCTTTCACCTTTTCGCTTTTATCTGTTATCTGTTGTCTGTTGTCTGTTATCTGTTGTCTGAAGTGCTCATATGAAATGAAGCTAAATCAGGCTTTTAGCTTTATCCTTATAACTTATAACTTATAACTTTTACCTTTTCGCTTTCACCTTTTATCTGTTGTCTGTTGTCTGTTGTCTGTTGTCTGGCTAACGTACCTTAACTGTTTACCTTATGGCTATTGAGTCAATACCCAAAATTGCTTACCTTATATCT
>NZ_JBIKSU010000020.1:0-36909 GCF_044348475.1 Daejeonella sp.
AAATCGTAAATACAAATTGCTTTCCATTATATCAAGATTACAAAAGTAGATAAAAGTTTTACAATTACATGAGATAGTAATACTATCATTTAAAATAATAATGCTATCTTTGCAGTATCATCAAAAAAAGAATTAAAAATGGAACTTAAAAACATGTTTAAAGACATTAAAAGCGATCTCCCAGCCAGTATTGTCGTATTTTTCGTGGCTCTTCCGCTATGTCTGGGTATTGCCCTTGCATCAGGAGCACCGCTTTTTTCAGGAATCATTGCCGGAATTATTGGTGGAATCATTGTTGGAATGGCCAGCGGATCAGCACTTGGTGTTAGCGGCCCAGCAGCCGGACTTGCAGTAATTGTTCTTACATCAATTGCTACACTTGGTTCATGGCCTGCTTTTTTATTGGCAGTGGTTTTAGCGGGTGTCATTCAATTAGCCATGGGATTTGCCAAGGCAGGTTTTATAGCCTACTTCTTTCCTTCATCTGTAATAAAGGGGATGTTAACTGGTATAGGGCTCCTCATTATTTTAAAACAAATTCCACATGCTTTAGGATATGATAAAGACACTGAAGGTGACGATGCATTTTTTCAGGCAGACGGTGAGAATACATTTTCAGCATTGGCTTCAGCATTTGAATGGATAACACCAGGCGCAATACTAATTGCTTCTATATCCATTGCTATTTTGATTTTGTGGGATACTGTTTTAACCAAAAAACATAAGATATTTCAACTAATTCAGGGGCCAATCGTTGTAGTAATTCTAGGAATTGTGATGAATTATCTATTCCAAAACGGAATTTTGAACTTTAGTCTTGCGAGCGATCAGGTAGTACAACTTCCGGTCGCAGAAAATTTCTCGCAGTTTTTAACCCAGTTCACGTTTCCTGATTTTACACAATTAACTAACCCTGAAATTTATAAAATTGCATTGGTAATGGCTATTGTGGCTAGTTTGGAAACGCTACTTTGCGTGGAGGCAACAGATAAAATAGATCCATTCAAAAGAGTTACTCCAACAAACCGGGAACTAAAAGCACAGGGTTTAGGAAATATACTTTCGGGAATGATTGGTGGTTTGCCAATTACTCAGGTAATTGTTCGAAGCTCAGCAAATATTTCATTTGGTGGGAAAACAAAAATGTCTGCTATCCTGCATGGAGTCTTCCTATTAATCAGTGCCATCACCATTGCGGGCCTTTTGAACATGATTCCACTTGCAAGTTTGGCAGCAATTTTAATCATGGTAGGCTATAAACTGGCTAAACCAGAACTTTTTAAACAGATGTACAAATTAGGCTGGGAACAATTCATCCCATTTGTAGCAACTGTGGTAGCCATCCTCTTAACTGACCTTCTCAAGGGTATTACTATTGGCTTACTTTTCGGAATCTTCTATACGCTGCGACACAGTTACAGAAATTCACACCATTTACAGTCAAATACCAGTACTGAAGATGGGCAAAAGGTTTATCATCTGGAGCTTGCACAGGAAGTTTCTTTCTTTAACAAAGCCAGTGTATTAAAAGTTTTAGATGAGATACCTGCAGATTCTAAAGTGATCATTGATTGTACAAAGTCAAAATCCATTGCACATGATGTGGTAGAATTAATAGTCAATTACCGAACTAACGCCAAAACAAAAAACATTAAAGTAGAAACCATCAATTTTATAGAACCCATCCATAATTAAGATTATGAAAACACTTACCAAAGAATTACAGGAATCAATTTCTCCATCCAAAGCACTACAACTTTTAAAAGAAGGTAATCAGCGATTTGTAAGTAATCTGAAAATAAACCGCAATCTTTTACAGCAAGCAAATGAAACCTCTGATGGACAGCATCCATTTGCGGTTATATTGAGCTGCATTGATTCAAGAACTTCAGCAGAACTAATATTTGATCAGGGATTGGGCGATGTATTTAGTGTCCGAATTGCAGGAAATATCATTAATGAAGATATTCTTGGCAGCATGGAATTTGGATGTAAAGTAGCCGGTTCAAAGATTATTGTTGTGTTAGGACATACTAAATGTGGTGCAGTAAAAGGAGCATGTGATCATGTTGAAATGGGAAACCTTACCGCACTTTTAACCAAAATAAGACCTGCTGTGGATGATGAGGTTACCGTAAAGGAAAACAGAAATTCAGGAAATTCAGTTTTTGTTGAAAAGGTTTCTAGCATTAATGTTAAGCGTACTGTTAAAGCAATCATGGAAAGAAGCCCCATTTTAAAAGAGATGATTGAAAGTGGACAGATCGGAATAGTTGGAGGAACGCATGATATTTCAACGGGCGAAGTAGAATTTTATGAGGATACATTGATCCTGAAATAAGTCTAAATAATATAAGGGCACCTCTATCAGGTGCCTTTTTTATAGGCTTAAAGGCATGAAAAAATAAAATATAAATTTATCACCTTCTACTTCAATTCTGTGATTGATCAAAAAAATCGAATAAAAAAACTCATACTAGCCCTTGTATTTTGTACAACTACTCTGGTTTCATATTCGCAGAATACCAGAATAACCGATCCAAATAGTATCGGCTGGTATGCTTTTACCGCAAATATCAAACTAAACAATGCATGGACCTTGAATTCTGAGGTTCAGTGGAGGCGCGATGATCTGATCACAGAACCCATGCAAAACCTGCTGCGCACAGGAATAAACTTTACAGTAAACCCAAAGCTTAGTATTCGGGCAGGCTATGCATTAGCAGAAACCTATAATTACGGAGATATCCCATTGAATAGTTTTGGCAAACAGTTCACAGAACATAGATCCTGGCAAATGGTAAACCTGAGCGATAAGATCAGAAACTTTGAACTCAGCCATCGTTTCATGTTAGAGCAAAGATGGATTGGAAGATATTCAAATGCATTATCAGAAAAAGAAGAGCAGTTTGTCTATTCTAACAGATTCCGTTATATGTTTCGTTTACAAATTCCTTTGAAGGGAAATACAATTGGCAACAATACCCCTTACGCAGCTGTTTATGATGAGCTATTAATTGGTTTTGGGCAAAACGTGAATGAAAATGTTTTAGACCAAAACAGATTGGGAATTCTTTTAGGATATCGCTTCTCACCAAAGCTCCGTATTGAAGGGGGTTACCTGAATCAAATTGTACAACTATCCCGAGAAGTAAATGGAAGTAATGTGTTTCAAAACAATAAAGGAATACTTTTGAGTACAATTTTAAATTTTTAGTGAGCTTTACCTCCTATTAAAACCTTTATTGATTTTTTATTAACAAAGATTTTAAACTAGAAAATAGCTTTATCGAAGAATACCAGAAGTTTTCTATAAAAGCAGAACCTACTGCAAAAAGTATTGACGAGGTAAAAAAAATAGTACCATACAAATACCAAAGCTCCCGAAATAAAATAAGCGGGTTTACTACCTTTGCTATCCATGGCAGTTCAACTTTACAAACCTTTCGAACGTTTAAATTTCAGTAAACAATCTTGCTTTCTGAGCGGCGAAAAACTTCAATCAACTGAAGAGGAGATCCAGGTTTTCCCACTTTGGCTTATGCAGGAGTACCAGCTTCAAGATAAGCCTTTCAAACTTCTTGATGAAAGCATGTCTACCTACAGCCATATGAAACTGCCATGCTCGAGTAAAGTTTATGATGATGCCATAGAACCCCTAGAAAAAGAAATAAGAACTGCCTTTTTAACAGGATATGATTCTGTAATACAATTGCCTGAATTAAAATTATTTCAATGGATTGGCAAAATGGTTTATGGTATTTTATTCAATGAAATACGCATAGGCATGATTCAGCAGAAGGCTAAAGGCGAAGAATTTATTTTTTCGCAATCGCTCGTTCACAAGTTTGGGAACCTACACCTGATGCTACAATCACTTACTCAGGCAATTGTTTTTGAAGGAAATCTGCCATGGTCAATTCGCGTTTTCAAGATTGATGCCAAACAGGATCTGTTCAATTACCGAGATGAAATTAATACGCTTACTTTTTCTATAGCAATGAAAGATTTTGGGATTATTGCCTGCTTACAGGATAATGGTACAAATGCGATATATCATAAAGATACCCTGACAAAAATCAATATAAAACCTTTACATCCAGCCCAATTCGAGGAGGTATGCGCGCGTTTCTTTTATTCGAATTACCTGTTCAACCGATTGCCAGAATATACTGTAATACCAACGCACGATACTGTATTTATAGAAGCGATGCCATTAATGGGAATGAGTAATAAGCCACTCTTTGATAGCTGGCTAAATAAAACCTATGCACAAGTTCTAGAAAATTTCTGGAAACCATGGGGTGTCTTGTTGTTCGAAATACTGAAGGATCCTGAAAATCCGATGAGCTATCTTTTTAATGAAAACAAGGAATTCTTACCCGCGCATTCAGTTGATTTACCTTCTTAACAAGAAAAACTGATTCAGACTATCGCTTATCTACCGGTCAATTGGTTTACAAAATAACCAGCCACATCAGGGTGATAAACTATGGTAAAAAGAACTCCGGTTAATGCCCCATAAAAGTGGGCATCATGATTAATGGCATCTCTTGAATTACGTGATGCATACCAGCAATATCCTAAAAACAAGAATCCATAAATTACCGCCGGAATAGGAATTGGTATTGGAAAAATCATCATTTTACTCATTGGGTAGAATAAAATATAGCCGAATACTACTGCGCAAACAGCACCTGATGCTCCAAGGCTATTAAACCAAAAATCTTCTTTATGCTTTAAGATTGAGGTAATATCGCTTAGAATGATACTGGCTAAATACAATACCCCAAATTGAACATGACCCCAGCTGCTCAGTGAAACAAATGTTTTTTCGAGGGTGAAGGCAAAAAAATAAAAAGAAAGCATATTAACCAGTAAATGAGTCCAATCTTTATGGATCAAACCACTGGTGATCATACTGTAAAGCCGGCGGCCACGGCTCACACTATAGGGATGAAGCATGAACTTTCCATATACCTCAGCATTTGAAAAAGCATAAATGCTCGTCACTATTGTGAAAATAAAAATTAGTGTAGCTACCGGGGTATCATTGATAAAACTCTCCATTTATTTCAAATCTAATTTTATTGAACCGATCAAGCGGTCAATGAGCTATTTTTTTTATTACTAGTTGAACTCTGAAATGCTGTATCAAAAAATAAAATAGTAGAATTATTTTTTGACATCTTAATAAAATTTAAAAAGACGCTTCTGAGCATGTTGCAAGAAACAAATATACGATCAATGGTCTAGCTTATCGATAAGATTAGCAAGATTCCTATCCTTTTCAGTGATTATATTACCCGCATCGTGTGAACTTAACCTGATAGTTAGCTTATTGTATGAATTAGACCAATCAGGATGATGACTAAACTTTTCGGCCAATAATGCCACTTTATTCATAAATGCCCAGGTAGAGATAAAATCTTTAAAGACGAATTCCTTTTCAAGATACTGCGCGCCATTGGTTTTGTTTTCAACTTCTTTCCAAGCCATAATTATATATTAAAATTGTCTATTTTTTGGCAAACTGCTAATTATCAGATCGTAAGAATGATCGATCATTTGCTTTAACTGGGAATCATTTAACCTACCATTCATAAATACAGTATTCCAATGTGTTTTATTCATATGCCAGCCGGGCTGTACTTCATCAAACTCTTCGCGGAGTAATATGGCCTTTTCGGGATCACACTTGACATTAAACCGATCGCACTGATTTAAACTACATAAAAGAAAAATCTTATTCGCCACCTTGAAAACGAGTGTATCCTCACCAAAAGGAAAGCTTTCTTCTGCCTTATTTTTTGAAAGACAATAATCTCTTAAACTTTCAATGTTCATTTGACACGAATAATTGACCAAACACTATTGGTCAGATTGGGCTAATTTATTCATGCAGGATGTTTTAGCTAATTTTGCATAAACTACCTAAAGCTAGATAAAAATGAGCGCTCACAAAAATATAAGTGATACTGTTACCGATCGATTTTTAAGATATACGGCAATTGATACGCAGTCTGATCCGAGTTCAGCAACTTGCCCATCTACAGAAAAGCAGAAAAATCTGGGCAGGTTGCTTGTTTCTGAGCTTCTTGAAATGGGCTTATTAGATGCTCATCTAGATGATTTTGGATATGTTTATGCAAGTATTCCAGGCAATACAGAAAAGAAAGTGCCTGTCATTTGTTTTTGCTCGCACATGGATACTTCGCCCGATTGTTCGGGTGAAAATGTAAAGGCAATCGTACACCAAAATTATCAGGGTCAGGATATAATTTTGCCCGATGATCCTACACAAATCATCTACATGAACGATCATGCTGATCTAAAAAATCAGATAGGCAATGACCTGATCACTGCCAGTGGATTAACATTACTTGGCGCAGATAATAAGGCTGGTATAGCTGAAATAATGGATGCGGCACAATTTCTAATTAATCATCCTGAAATTAAACGCGGCACAATCAAAATTCTTTTCACTCCTGACGAAGAGATTGGCCGTGGGGTTGATCATGTTGATATCAAAAAGCTGGGTGCAGATTTTGCATATACCGTTGATGGAGAGAGTGCCGGATCAATTGAAAATGAAACCTTTTCGGCCAACGGTGTAAAGGTAATCATCCATGGAGTTAGTGCTCATCCGGGTTTTGCAAAAAACAAAATGGAAAGTGCCATTAAGATAGCTTCAGCAATTATTTCACTGTTACCTAAAGCAACACTTTGTCCAGAAAGCAGCTCAGATCTTGAAGGTTTTATTCACCCTGTTTCAATTAGTGGAAGTGTAGAAGTAGCTGAAATTGAGTTCATTATCCGTGATTTTGATACTGAATTGCTAAAAAGTCATGAGCTGGTACTTGAACAAACTATTCAGCAAGCAATTAAAGTTTATCCCAATTCTAGCTATGAATTTATTGTAGAAGAGCAATACCGGAATATGAAATCTGTTCTTGATCGATACCCGAATTTAACTCAATTGGGGATTGAGGCTATAGAACGTTCAGGATTAAAAGCAAAACTTCAGAGCATAAGAGGAGGAACAGATGGTTCTAGACTATCATTCATGGGATTACCCTGCCCAAATATCTTTGCCGGTGAACATGCTTTTCATAGCAAACAAGAATGGGTGTCTGTTCAGGACATGCAAAAAGCAGTTCAGACCCTAGTGAACCTTGCCATGATCTGGGAAGAGAAGAGTAATTAAATTATTGCTTTATAACGGTAATCTTACCTGATTTTAACAAAAGGCAGTAAATACTACGGTATATTTGCAGCTTTTGCTGAAAACCAATTGCCAAAAAATTCAATTTTCTTGCTTTATGTTACCTAAATCCAATTGTAATGAAATCATTACTAAGTATTATTAAACCTTAATTGCCGATAAAGTCTAAACCCATATGATGATTAAAATCAACAGCATTTTTATTCTCTGCATTAGTACTTTTCTAGCCATGCCGGTTCAGGGCTGGTCACAGAAGAAGGCAGAATTGATCAACACAAGATGGGCAGAAAAACCAGTTCAGGTTGATGGATTTATCAATGATTGGAAAGATAGCCTTGACTTATATAACGAGGAAACCAAGCTTTACTACAGCTTATCCAATGACAATGAAAATATTTACCTCGCAATAAAAAACAATTCACAAGAGGGTTTAACTAAAATTCTTGCCAGAGGGATAAGCTTCTCTGCCAACTATGAAAGTAATAAAAAGACTCCTCCCACAGTAACATTTCCAATTCTTGACAGAACTCCTGGAAAAAAAGTAATTGAAACCGAACAACCGGAGCCTAAAGAAATTCAAAAGCGCATAATTTCAAAGATTAAAGAAATTAAAGTAGAAGGATTTAAAGAACTGGTAGACGGAGGGATATCTCTTTACAATACGTATGGAATAAAGGCGGCAACTGCATTTGATGAAAAAAATAATATGATTCAGGAAATTGCCATACCGCTCCGCTTACTTGGAATTGAACCTGGCAGTACTGAACTTATAACCTACCGAATCCGTATAAATGGATTTCAAGGACCTGCAGCAATTCAACAAAGAGATATGAATGATTATGAAGATATGTATGGCGGATCTTATGGTGGAAGATATAATGGAAGATACGGAAGGAACTACAATGGGATGTATGGCGGAATGCCTAGAAGGAATTTTTTTTACAGTAAAACCATTATTATACCTGAGTTTTTTATCAAGAGTACGCTTGCTGTAAAATAAAAAAATCTGCCTGGGCATAAAAAATAGCCAGACGGAATAAAAACCAATTATGAAACAATTACAAAATAATATGAAAAGAATATTGCCCTTAATTATCGGTTTGTTTATAAGCTATGGTACCATGGCACAAACAAACCGTGATGTAAGCGGAGTAGTCAAAGATTCAACAGGAACAAGCATTATTGCAGCTACGGTGAAATTTATTGCCGGAAAAGATACTATTTTCACCCGAACAGATATAGATGGTAAATTTGCTTTTAAAGGCATTAAGTCTTCTACATTTCTAATTACCGTATCAAGCCTTGGATATCAGGCTTTGAATAAGCGTTTTTTATACAAAGATGGAGCAAGCCCTTTAATACTTGATCCAATTACACTGAAAGCCGAAAATAGAATGCTTGGAGAGGTAGTTATATCAGGTACCCCTTCAGTTACTATCAAGGAAGATACCATTGTTTACAGGGCATCAGACTATCCATTAAGAGAAAATGCTTTGGCAGAAGATCTTTTAAAGAGATTGCCTGGCGTAGAGGTAGATAAAGATGGTAATGTAACTGCACAAGGAAAGGCTATTACCCGGGTTAGAATTAACGGTAAAGACTTCTTTGGTGGCGATGTTAAGACTGCTACGCAGCAACTTCCTGCTAATATCCTTGAATCGGCCCAAATCATTGATGATTATGGCGATCAAGCAAACCTGACAGGAATTAGAAACGGAGATCCTGAGAAGATTCTGAATTTTACTATTAGAGCTGATAAAAACAAAGGATATTTTGCCAGAGGCACACTTGGCGGTGGCGATAAAGACAGATACCAGGGTTCATTAACCGCTAACACGTATAATAACACCGAACAATTTTCATTTATAGGTAATTTGAATAATACCAATAGTTCTGTATTTAATTTTGGTAGCGGTGGCGGATTTGGTGGCGGTGGCGGTGGCGCTCGTGTTCAATCAGCAGGTGGTAGCGGCGGGGGTGGCATGCGCTTTACTGGTGGTGGTGGATGGGGTGGTGGCGGTGGTGGTTTCCAGGGATTTGGAGGAAGCAGCGACGGACTCACCGCAGTTGGATCTATCGGCTTGAACTATCGTAAAGATTATGGCACTAAATTAAGCTCATATGGTAATTACAGCTATTCAGACCGCAATAATGATGTTTTGAGTGATCAACTTCAACAAAATAATTTCCAAAGCTCGTTGATCTCTACTGATCAAACTTCCGTGAAAAATCTAATCAATGATAATCACCGATTTAACTGGAATCTTGAATACAAACCGGATAGTATGAATTTCATTAAATTCAGTCCCTCGTTCAGCTATGGTGGAACTACAGATGCTGGAAGCTCCAGTTATATTCAATCAGACAATAATCGTTTGAGTTCAGATGGTACTACTGTAAACAACACAGTTTCTAGGAATCCTAATTTTGGTGCTAATATTCTACTCAACCATCGCCTAAAAAAGAGAGGAAGAAACCTTTCCTTATTTGTTTCTGCAAATAATGCAAAAACTAAACAGGAAGATGATCAGTTAACACAATACATCAATTATATTGTTAATGGCGGAACCTCAACCGTTTACAGGAATCAGGAGTTATATGATAATAACAGGAATTCAAATATCAATGCTAACCTGTCTTATAACGAGCCATTAAGTGCAACAACAAATCTGGAATTCAATTATAACCATAGTACTACTAACTATAAAAATCAACGGGAAACATTTGATATTACTCCCGCAGGACTATCTACCTACAATACTTCCTTAAGTAATGATTTTGATTACTCCTTCAGCACCAACCGCTTTGGAATGAATTACAGGGTAAATCAAAAGAAATATAATTATTCATTCGGTTTAAGTGCTCAGCCTAACGTTTTGGAAGGCAGATCAGTAGTCATGGGAGTTACTACACCTAACCGAAATACCGGGTTTAATATTATTCCATCAGCAAGATATTCTTATAATTTCTCGCGTACCCGAGCATTTAATGCCAATTATTATGGAAGAGCAAATGAACCAACATACATTCAATTGCAACCAACACCAGATATCTCTAATCCGCAATACCCTGTGTATGGTAATCCAAATCTGGGGGCTGAATTTGCACATATTCTTAATTTTAGATATAATAATTTCAATTTTAGTTCAGGCGATGTTTTATTCTTCAACTTAACTGGTAACTATACCGAGAATAAGATCGTTTCAAACATTGTACGTAAGATGGACCCGGCAATCGGACTGGTTCAGGAATCACGTTACCTGAACACAGATGGTTATTTCACTACCAATGCCTATTACAATTATTCTAAACCATTCCAGGAAAAAAAATATGTGTTCTCATTCAATGGCTCAGCAAACTACATCAATAATATATCATTCACAGACGATAAGAAAAATACAGGCAAGAACTGGATCTTCTCACAGGGTTTGAATATGCAGATCAATCCAAATAAGAATTTTGAATTAAATCCAGGTTTGAGATATAGCTTTAACAGCAACACAAATGATGCGATTACAAACAATAATACCAAGGTATCTACTTACACACTGAACTTTAACAGTAAAGTATTCTTCCTTAAATCATGGCTTATCGGTTCTGATTTCAGCAAGTCAATTAATAATGGCTACAGTAGTGCCTTAGCTGTTAATCCATTCATTATCAATACCTATCTTGAAAAGCAATTCTTAAAAGATAAAAGCGCAACCTTGCGCTTGCAAGGGTTTGACCTTTTAGATCAAAATACCAGCGTTTCGCGATCTGTTACTGGTAACGTAATCACCGATAGTCAGAGCAACCGTTTATCTAGATATGTCATGCTAAGTTTTACCATGAGAATTCAAAAATTTAGTGGAAAGCAACCGCAACAGCAGATGCAACCAATGGGGCCTGGAATGTATAATAGATCAGGAAGCGGTCAAGGTGGCGGCTCTAATTATAATTAAATAAATACAGTCATAATAAATAGCCGCTTCCAAAAAAGGAGCGGCTTTTTTGTTTGCATTGCTTTGCCAATTCATCAAGTTTATTCCAACAGATATTTTCTATATTAGAATGAAGAAATCAACCCAATATGGAAAGAAGAAATTTTATCTCAAAGGGATTAGCTGCAGGAGCAATTATCCCAGCTGCCTATGCAACACTAATAAGTAATGAGGCTCAGGCTTCCGAAAAAATAGAACACCAGCAGAATGAAGCTGTAGCAGCTGATGATATCTTTATTGAAAGAAGCCTCAAAGGCAGGCCGCATGAAGGTAAAGTATTAGCTGTTATTCAACCGCATGTTGATGACGCAACCTTATTTGCAGGTGGAGCCATTGCCAAATTGATTAGCGAAGGGTATACTGGCTATCTTATCAGGATTACCAATGACGATGCAGCAGGTAGCGGTACTGATGGCGACAGAGTTTTGAATAATGAAAAGGACAATGATCAAGTTGCCAAAGTACTTGGGCTTAAAAAAGTATATAATTTGGGATACCGTAACCATCGGATGGATGAATACAATACCCAGGAAATAAAAGGACGATTGATTTTCCTATTTAGATTACTGAAAGTTGATACTATTTTCAGTTATGACCCTTGGGGGCATTATGAAGAAAATCCGGATCATTATGTAACTGCACAAGCTGTAGAAGCCGCAAGGTGGATGTCGGGCAGTGTCGATTACCCAGAGCAACTGGATGTTGTAAAACCGCATGCCGTAAATGAGCGCTATTATTTTGCAAGAGGCCCGCAACTGGTGAACCGAATAGTAGATATAAGCAAGCATATCGATACCAAAGTTCAGAGCAATGTGGTAATTACTACTCAGGGTCCTGGAGGAGATAATGGTTCAAGAATTAAAAAGAGCCTGGCAGAAAAGGGTAAAAAATTACCAATACTGGGCGATACCGATGAGTCAGCAGACTTCAACTATGTCAAACATTTTGTACTTGATATAGATTCTCAAGCCCAAAGAGGAACACCATCCGACAAGGAAATTGGTAAAAAATATGGATTGGAATGGGCAGAAGCTTACCATTATATTGGAAATCCTGTTTCTGCTTTAAGTGACTATATTGAGAAAAATGCAGTGGATAAATAAGTGTTGATCAAGCGAATAGAATATTAAATTAAAAGCCTCAATACTATTTAGAAAGGGCATTTAGATTGATAGTAAAACCTAACCTTAATCTATATTAGATCCATTAAATCAATGAAAAAAATATCGATACTATCTGTTTTTATATGCTTACTGATTCAAGCAACTCAATCTAAGGAGCTTAATTACATCTATAAAAGCGGGGAAAATGGTTATAAGTCTTTTCGAATTCCAGCAATTGTAAATACCAATAAGGGAACTTTACTTGCATTTGCCGAAGCACGAAAAAATGGAGGCGGTGATCAGGGTGATATTGACCTGGTTGTGAAAAGATCATCTGATAATGGTAAAACCTGGTCAGAAATGATGATTATCTGGGATGATGTAGATAATACCTGTGGAAATCCGGCTCCGGTAGTAGATCGAAAAACAGGCAACATCATTTTACTATCTACCTGGAATCTTGGCAGTGATACTGAGGCCATGATCATCGATGGAAAAAGCAAGAATACGCGCCGGATAGTTGTTTTAAATTCAATTGACGATGGCAATAGCTGGTCAAAACCGAGAGAAATAACATCTGATGTGAAAAAGCCGAATTGGACCTGGTACGCTACCGGTCCGGTTAATGGAATACAACTGAGCTCAAAACAATACAATGGCCGCTTGGTAATACCGAGTGATCATATTGAATCTGGAACCAAGAAATATTATTCGCATACCATACATTCTGATGATGGCGGCATTACTTGGAAACTTGGTGGCACAACTCCAACAGACCAGGTGAATGAATGTACCGTGGCAGAGCTACCTGGAGGTGAACTTTTGCTGAATATGCGGAACTATAATTCATTTAGGGTTCGGCAAACCTCAACGAGCAAAGATGGTGGAGAAACCTGGTCGGAATTAAAAGCTGATCATACATTGATTGAGCCCATCTGTCAGGCCAGCATGATCTGGTATGATAAAAAGGGAAGAAAGCCCTTTCTTGCTTTTTCAAACCCAGCAAGTATCAATTCAAGAAGTAATATGACCGTAAGGATCTCTACAGACATGGGCAAGACCTGGAAATTGAAAAATATATTGCATGAAGGCCCATCGGCTTATTCTAATTTGGTAGTGCTTGCCAACTCAAATCTTGCTTGCTTTTATGAAGCAGGAATCAAATCGCCTTATGAAGGAATTGTGTTTCAAGAGCTAGACTTTAAAGATTTCAAGTAAAGAATAATTTTTGCCGAAAAAATCAAAGAGAGATATTTTAATATGAATCCGAAAATCAATCTAACAAGGACTATAGTTTTAATCTTTGTTCTTTATTTGTGTCTGTTTGCTGAGGTATCTGCACAAACCAGATTTCACCCATTTAATCCATTACCAAAACAATGGGATGAGGCTATGCCCCTAGGAAATGGCATGATAGGATCGCTGGTTTGGGAGAAAGACAAAACAGTACGCTTTGCATTAGACCGCGCCGACTTATGGGATAGCCGGCCAATGAAAGGCCTGCATCGCAAGGAGTTCAGTTACCAATGGATTGTAGAACAGCGCCTAAATAATAATTATAAACCGGTTCAGGAATATTTTGATCAGCCCTATGACAGGGAGCCGGCACCAACTAAAATTCCGGGAGCGGCTCTTGAGTTTAAATTCACCCAAGGCCTAATCCTTGCCGATGCTAAATTAAATATCGACGAAGCCAGCTCTGAAATTAGCTGGAAGAATGGCACCAGATTAACTTCATTTGTGCATGCTGTAAATCCTGTTGGATGGTTTAAGTTTGAAAATCTTCCTGATAATTTCAATATCGAATTAATTCCACCTTCTTATCAGGCAGCGATAAAAGTAAGTGGTGATCCTGTTGGAGGAGATGATCTGGGGCGTTTAGGATATGAACAGGGTAGTGTAACTAAAGTAAATAACAGTATCACCTATCATCAAAAAGGTTGGGGCGATTTCTCATATGATGTGATCGTAACCTGGAAAAAAGTAAATACCAACACAGTAGAGGGTGTCTGGACTATCCGCAGTAATCCAGATTTATTCAAAAGCAATCTTGATTTAAAAGCCTTATCGCTAATGCTCAATACAGGTTTTGACCAAAACAGAAAAAGCCATTTGGCCTGGTGGTCAGCATTCTGGGCTAAGTCTGACTTAAAAGTTCCTGACCAAACTCTTCAGCATCAATGGGAAATGGAGCACTATAAATTTGGATCTACTGCCAGAAAAAATGCACCGCCAATATCGCTACAAGCTATTTGGTCGGCCGATAACGGCCGGATACCCCCCTGGAAAGGTGATTTTCATCATGACCTGAACACCCAATTGAGTTATTGGCCATCCTACAGCGGAAATCATCTGGAAGAGGCCATGGCCTATTTGGATCATTTCGAAACCAATAAAGAGAACTACAAACGCTATACAAAACAATTTTTTGGCAAAGAAGGCATTGCCGTGCCAGGGGTAACCACCCTGGATGGAACTGAAATGGGAGGCTGGATCCAGTATTCACTATCCCCAACGGTTTCTGCTTGGATATCGCAGCATTATTATCTGCAATGGCGCTACAGTATGGACAAAGATTTTTTAAAAAACAAAGCCTACCCCTGGATAAAATCAACTGCCCAATTTTTAGAGCAAATTTCGGTTTTAGATCCAAAGACTGGAAAAAGGAAGCTCGTAATCAGCTCAAGCCCGGAGATCAATGACAATGATAGTAGTGCATGGTTCACAAAAACTACCAATTACGACCTATCACTCATGCAGTTTAATTTTAAAACTGCTGCAGACTTGGCTCGAGAATTGAATCTGACTGAAGAAGCCAAGCATTGGCAGGAAATTTATGAGCAATTACCTAGTCTTGCACTTTCAAAAAATAAGGAACTAATGATTGCTCCTGACTACCCCTATGCTACATCGCATCGTCATTTTTCAAATACCATGGCAATCCATCCGCTGGGCTTGATTAAATGGGAAGATTCTGAAGAATCAAAAAATATTATCCGCTCCAGTATAAAACTATTGGATAGTGTAGGGCCAAAAATGTGGTGCGGGTATTCTTATGCCTGGCTAGGCAATTTGAAGGCAAGAGCAAAAGACGGTGAAGGCGCTGCAAAGGCACTAAACATTTTTTCGACTGCATTTTGCTCTACAAATAGCTTTCATTTAAATGGAGATCAAACCAAATCAGGCTATTCAGATTTTGTTTACAGGCCATTTACGCTAGAAGGAAACTTTGCTTTTGCTTCCGGATTACAGGAAATGCTGATCCAATCGCATGCAGGCTATCTTGAGCTATTTCCTGCAATACCAGCAGATTGGAGTTCAGCTTCATTCAAAACTTTGAGAGCTGAGGGCGCATACCTTGTCAGTGCCAAAAAAGAAAACGGAAAAGTTACAACAATAAACATTCATTCCGAGAAAGGCGGAAGCTTGAAAGTAAAATCTCCTTTCGGAAAATTTGAACAAAAGATCAACGGAAAAGTAAAGATTAGCGAACCTGAATCAGGATTTATTCAAATAGACTTTGCACCAAATAGCAGCATTGATTTGAAAGGAATATAATCTATAAAGCAAAAGAAGGGCTCTAAAATTTTAGAGCCCTTCTTTATTTATTAATACTGAAAATCAATAAAACTTATTTAAATTTTGAAAATGCTGTAGGTTGCATGTATACAGATTCTACCTTTTCTACAAGTTTACCCTGTACTTCAGAGGCAGTGCTTGCCTTTATCCAATCAGGATCTTTGCGGAAATTTTCCCAAGATAATCGTGCAGAAGCCTCATTTTTATAAGCAAGAAAATAAAGTAATTTGGGCTGTACCGAAGAATCACTTTCAATGGTTGTATAATATGCGATGTTATCCATACCATTATTCTTGAAGATCTTCATGGTATGATCTCTGAAACGAGATTCAAGATTTTGAAGTTTTTCAGGCATTGCAGTATAGATACGCATTTCAAAAGTGCGCATTTCATTGCCTTTTGAAGCTTTAATTTTAGGGGTATAATCTGTTGCCTTTAAGAAATGAATCGTGGCTTTGGCAATAATCTTTCCATTTTCTTCCGATTTTCTGGCAACTTCTTTCCATTCTGGGTCAGCTGCAAAAGCTTTCCATGATGCATCTCTAGCTTCTTTACTTGGGTAAGCCGTCAAATAATAGAATGCATTATCCGTGTTTTTAGTGGGTATCCAATATCCAAGTCCTTCAATTCCATGCTTTTTAAACAAGTTTACCGTATGGTCTCTGAACCTGGCAACTATTGCATCCAGTTTTCCAGGGTTGCAATAGTAAACTCTTAACTCGAAAAATCGGTTGTCTGCTGGCTTAGCAAAGCTCAATTGGCTTAGAAAAAGGAATAAAATTAATAGGTATTTTTTCATTTTGAGTTTTTGTTAATGATAAAGAAAATTCGTTAAAAAATTGAATCTATTTTGGTAAAAGAGAGAAAAAATTTACGTCCTTACAATTTTTCCAATTCATCAAAATCAATAACTGGCTTAACACGCATTGGTTCGCGCTTAAAAAATTGATCCATCGACGTAAATTGATTAAAAAAGCCTGCATTTTTCAAGAAAAATTTATGGCCTTTAACCCCGCCAGCATAATCTTTCCGGAAATTACCTCTAGCTGTAGCGTCAGCAGTAAATTTAGCGCTAGTTAGCTCATGCCACTGGCCAGTACTATCCATAATCCATTGATTTTGAAAATACCCCATACGACTTATATTACCTGTTGTGGTTGCAAAATTCTCAAGAAACGAATAAAGATTAGTTAGGTTAGTGGCCTTTTGAGGTCTTTTAAAACGCGCAATTAAAAACCATTTATCTTGTTCTGGATCCTTAAAATAAGCCGTATACTCGGTAGTTTTGTTTTTTAAATCTGGTTTTACACCTAATAAAAAAGCATAAGCTTGATCAGTCTTCCATGGAAAAACCATATAACTTTGACCTCCAGATCCCTCATTTCCAAATTCGCCAGTTTTTACTGTTAAACCTTTTTTTAACATAATAATTTTCATGCTATCGGGAATACTTTTAGGATCGTCGGTCACAAAGGGACTCCAAACAGAAAACAATATTCTTCTTTCAGTAGGTGAATTTACCTGCATACCAAAATACCCTTCTCCAAAGCCATTAGCCATATAATATGATCCAATTACATCACTTTTAGCGGGAACTTTAATTTCATTATAAAACCACTTTACATTATTTTTAATACTTGGCGGAATATCATATCGTAAATGTACCGATGGCCCTCTACGACCAAAATGAAAGGAACTTCCGTTTTTAACATAAACCAAATCTTGATCCACCTTGTCAGCACTGATTATAAGGTCTGTAATTTCAACAAAATAAGTATGCGTCTTTTTTAATCCTTGAATATCAATTTTAAAATGACCTGCTGTTTTAACTTCAATTTTGCCAATTGAAATAGTATCAAATGAGGAATTTGAAATTTTCTTCTCAAAAATCTTAGCTCCAGATTTGATCTTGATAAGACTTTCTCCTTCTGGAACTCTCATAACCAAAGCAATATTTAAAAACTGAGGAATCGATGCTCTGAAATAAATACTAGTAACTGCTTGTATATCAGACCATTCTGCAAGTCCTTTAGTAGTAATTTTAGCACCTTTTCCAACATATCCATTACCACCTAATGGAATGATTGCTTTTAAACCTTGTGCAGAGGTATTTGCACCTATAAAAAGAATAAAAATGATTGTTAATAGCTTCTTCATCATCAAAAATTATAAGATTAAAAATTAAAACATACCTACTTCAGCAATTGCAGCAAAAGCTTGACCATCCCATGCTGATTTTGAGACTACTTTAAAATAACGAAATGTACGTGATATGTCAAAAGTAAAATACTGGCTACCGTTAGTATTGGCTGCTGTAAAATTTTTTATAGAAACAAAAGTAACACCATCAACGCTTGATAGTAATTCAAAATCCTTAATTGAACGTGAGAGGCCACTTCTTTGAACAAGGGCAAAACCTTTAAGGGTATTTGTAATTCCCATATCAACAACAAAATCATGAGGATAGCTAGTTGAAGTTCCGGTCCACTTTGAATGCCAATAAGTAGATCCATTCCCATCAATTAAGGTATTGGCTCTTCCATTTAAACTGCCTTCACCTGATAATTCTTCAGAGCTAACTGAATTAATTTTCCAACTCAACTTGCTAATTTCTGGCTTAGTACTAAAATCAAGCAAAGGAATTCCTGATATAAATTTATAATTATAGCTGGTTTGTGTTACATAGCCATTTTCATGAACTAACTTTACTCTTAATTCATACTTAATACCTTCTGCCTTTTCAATAAAATCTGAAATAAGAAAGTCTATCTTAAATTCATTTGATCCAACTGGCTTGGATGTCCAGGTAATTGCATTATAATCTTTATTGGCGCCAGTACCACCATCGGCAATTGTTTCAGGATCATTATAATACAGTATTTGTTTTACTGGTACTTCACTTGAAAATTTACCGCTTACATTGATAGAAGATGTACTGGAATTATACGTAGCATCAATTGATGTAATTCCTGCATTAACCTGATCATAATATGCTTTTGTGTTTACATTAAATACCTGATTTACATCCAAGACAGCACAATCAGCGGCAGTTAAAAAAGTTGGCGTTTTACCTAAAGTATAATTACCTGCTCCCATTAGGGCCGTGCCTTTTACTGACATTTCACTTTTTTTAGCATGGTTATGTGGCAAATTTAATGCGTGACCCAGCTCATGAAACAAACCTCCATACCATTTTGTAAAATCGTAGGTATTTGTTCCAAAATATTTATAATCAAAATTTGGGTAATCTAACACATAACAACTTTTACCAATTCCAAAATAAGGATTTACACCATCTATTGGAAGAGTGGAGTTAGCATTTAAATATAAGGCTGGTAAAATAATTAATGTATGATCACTCGATTTTTCGGATGGATTAGCTAAAAAATAGGCGTTCACTTCTTGAAGAATGTTATTATGCGTTTCTGCCTTGTAATTTTCGCGGCTAAGCTTTCCTTTGATGGTTATAATTTTAACACGAGCATTTACCTCATCTTTTAATAAACCAAAGGTTTTTGAACCATATCCATTCAAATTCATTTGTTCGGCAAAGTATTTTTGCCCTGCAAGCATAATTTCACTAATTCTACGCTCATAATCGGCATAAGCACTTAAATCTGCAGGAACAAAATATACAACATTTAAATTGCGTACTTGGCTACTTGTATAAGTTATTGTTTTAAGAGGTTCAGTTGGTTTAGCTTCGGGCTGTTTTAAATCCTTTTTACAAGCAACTATGAAAATGTTTAACACTAAAAACAAAAAAACGAGGCCATTCTCTCTCAAAATTTTTAAAATTTAAAAAGCCCAATAAGTTTAAACTTATTGGGCTTTTAGTTTGATCACAAATAAAATTATTTAACTGCAAAAACATCAATTTCAGACAAGAACGTATGGTTCGTGCCTACTCTTTGGGTTTCTAAAGCGGTAAGTTTTAAATAGCGATAGGCTGTAGCAGATGGTACAGGAAAATTCTGAAGATCATTTGAAATAGCAAAATTAAACTCACCTAAGGAAGTAAAGGCAGTACCATCATTGCTAGCTTCGAG
Organism: Daejeonella sp.; assembly: GCF_044348475.1. Classification (GTDB taxonomy): domain Bacteria; phylum Bacteroidota; class Bacteroidia; order Sphingobacteriales; family Sphingobacteriaceae; genus Daejeonella. The sequence continues at coordinate 19,940 of NZ_JBIKSU010000020.1, forward strand.
CTTGAATTTTTTCATTCCCACAGCATTAGGAGTTGCAGCATAACGATTGGTAACTCCAACAGAAATCATCTTAGTAGCAACTTTCATATCAAGTAATACCCAATGAGGGTAAGGAGTTACCACAGAATAATCTGTATGCCAATAAGTTAATCTATCCCCATCTAATAATCTTTGAGGTGATCCATTTGTTCCTTCTGAAGTAGAAAAGCTAGAAGCAGTTATTGTCCATGCTTTTCTATCAGCGGTAATTGCAGTTGACTCATCTTTAAATAATACTGCATCATTCTCATCACAAGCCGAAATTGCTAACAAAGCAAAGGCTAGTATCATGTAAGTTATTTTTTTCATTTTTTCTTTATTTAAAGATCTGTATTGAAAATTTCAATACAGACCAAGATAAATATTATGGATTTTGAACAAGCTTAGGGTTTTTGTCGATTTCATTTTGTGGAATAAATGCAACCACTTTACTATCTCCAGGATCAACAGTTTGATTTGTTGAAGTTCCAGTACCTGGATAGTTTCGAACAACAGGTCTGTTGTTACGGAACAAATCATAAGCACGATGACCCTCAAATGCTAATTCTAAAGCACGCTCATCAAGAACCGCATCGAGCATCGTTTTACCCGCAGTAGTAAGCCCAGCAAGCGTAAGCGCTGGAATACCAGCTCTTGTACGAATACGATTTACATCATCAAGTGCTGCCAAGTCATTTCCCGGAGTTTTTGCATTTGCTTCTGCTCTAATTAAAAACATTTCTGCTAATCGCAAGTAAACAGGTGAACTTAAATTCACAATACCTTCTTGAAGATTATACTTATTGATATAATACATCGGTACGTTTGGTGTAATCTTATTGTTTACTTTAACAACACCGTTCTCCATCAAAGGACTTAAGAATTTCAATCTTACATCTTGTGGATTTTGCATAAAGGTATCGTAAATTTTCTTTGATGCATAGAGCTCTCCCCAACCACTTGCTGCCTGATTCAATGCATTTCCACTAGCATCACCACTGAAATACATAGAACCAATAGCACTATAACCTCTATCTTCAGTTTTAATGTGTCTGATACAGAAAATGGTTTCCTTATTAGCATCAGGGCTACTCTTGAAGTAATTTGGTAATTCTGAAGTACTTAATAAACTATAGCGACCAGAATTAATAACCTTGTTTGCATATACTAGAGCATTAGCATTATCACCTTTATACAGATAAACACGAGCCAAAAGAGCTTCAGCAACTTGTTTTGATGCAAAAGAGTTACTCTTGTTTTGAGTCATGAAATCAATTGCCTTTAATAAATCAGCAATCACGAAATCGTAAACCTGCTTAACAGTACTTCTTGGTAATACTAATTTCTCATCATCAGTTAAACCATCTTTTAAAATAGGCACGCCTAAATTAACTTCCGGACTTTGAGGGTAAGGTCTACCAAAAATTCGAACCAAATTAAAGTGAAGCATGGCTCTGATATACAGGTTTTCTCCTTTTAATTGTTTGGCATCAGCTGCTGCTGCATCTGGAATTGCCTCAATAACACGGTTTGCAGCACCAACAGAACGGTATGCACTAACCCAAAAACTTGCTGCATGACTAGATGTCTTTATTGGCGTGTATTTGTAAATATTACTTAAATCATCTGATGAGTTTTGCCCTTGAGCAATTGCATCAGAAGGATATTCAGTAAAAAAATAGCCACTTCTAACATAAGCTGCATCTTTAAAAAGAGCATAAGTACCTATGGTTGCTGTTTCTATATCAGCCGCACTACTTAACGCAGAACTCTCATCAATTGAAGTTGATGGTTCAAATGATTTTTCACAGGCTACATTGGCCAGGACAATCATTCCTGCCATAAGAGCTGTTGTTACATGTTTTATTTTCATCAGATTATAATTAATTGTTGATTGAAAAATCTTGTATTTATTCATCTATTTAAATTAAAAGCTCATGTTGAAACCAAACACTACTTTTTTACTTATTGGGTATTTGATCGAAGAAACACCGTCACCTAAAACTACTTCAGGGTCTGTTCCAGAAAAATTAGTAGCTGTCCAAAGGTTATCACCGCTAACAAATATTCTCGCTCTTGATATTTTCGCTCTTCCTAATAGTTGCTTTGGAAGATCATATCCTAATGTTACGTTTCTCAATCTAATATAACTACCATCCTCTAAAAATCTAGTTGAGGTAGCATTTGAATTATCTGCTCTACCATGAATTGGTTTTGGGTGCGTAGCTAAATCGCCAGCCTTTTCCCAACGATTCCAACCATCTGCCAAATTCATTTGGTTATAACTTTCATATAAACCATCGCTATCAAAGAAGAAACGGCTATCGTTATACACCTTGTTTCCATAAACAAAATTGAAGAACGTATTCAAGCTGAAACTTTTGTACTGAAAATTATTAGCTATACCACCCGCAAATTTAGGTGCAGATGATTGTCCAACATATTGTCTAGTAGCCGAATTATAATTACTTGTATAGGTTAGGTACTCTTTTCCAGAGGCATCCTTAACTCTGTTTTCCCAAAGTGGCGCACCCGTGGTTGGATTTACTCCAGACCAAACTGGCATAAACCACTCATCCATATCACGACCCACAGCAATTGGTTGTCTAGCTCCTGTACTAACTTCTGTACGTCCGGCATTAACTTCCAAAACCTTGTTACGGTTAAACGCAATATTAAAATTAGTTTCCCACTTTAAGGTTTTAACTAGATTTTTACTAGTTAAACTAAATTCTACACCACGGTTACGAACGTTTCCAACATTTTCAAAAACACCACTATAACCAGAAGTTGCAGGAAGAGGTCTGAAAAACAATAATGAAGCCGCTTCTTTTTGATATAAATCAACGTTTAAATCAATGCGATTAAAAAATCCTACTTCAAAACCAATGTTTGCAGATTTCGATTTTTCCCATGTTAAATCTGGATTAGCCTTCTGGCTAGGTGCCGCTCCTGGTAAACCAGCATAACTAGCACTTGAAGAAATAGAATATAAACCAAGTGCAGCATAATATCCAATACCATCAGCATTACCAGTAGTACCGTAGCTACCACGAACTTTCAAGAAAGTAATTGGCTTTATATTTTCCATAAAACTTTCTTTACTAACAATCCATGATGCACCTAACTGATAGAAATTACCTCTTGGATTATTTGTACCGAATCTTGAAGAATATTCATTCACATAAGATGCTACAGCAAAGTATTTCTCCTTGAAGCCATAATCTACTTGACCTAAATATTTACTGAATTGATACCCATCTCTACCACCAGCAGGATTTGTAATAATGTCAGTTGCAGTACTAAATGCATTTCTACCAGCCGGTAGATTTTTTACATTGGCAGAAAAACTATCATTATAACCCTCTTCAATTTCAGCAACGCCCAATACTCCAACACTATGATTACCAAAATTGTTTGAATATCTTAAACGATTTGATGTTAAAAATGAGTTAGAATAATTAGCTGATGCATAAGCCGTACCATTATTGGTAGCACCACCTTTAGACCTCTTATCATTAAAACTATCTGATCTATAGTTATTCAATCTTCCTCTATTATTAGTTGAGAAAGTTAAGTTTTTAGTGATATTATAATCAAGGTTAATATCCGCATTTACGTTAAAGCTCCTAGCCCCTGAAGTATTGTATTGTAAGGTGTGTAAAAAGTTATCACGATCTCTTCCATACCAAGTTCCAAATCTTGGATCAATTGGACTTCCAGTTGCATCATAAGCCGCATCGAAAGGTAAATTTACGTAAGCATTATACAAAGTTCCTGTCGGATTGTACGCGTCTTGATTAAAAATACCATTTAACAAAACTCCCAATTTTAATTTATCAGAAAGTTTCTGAGTTAAATTAGAACGAAAGTTATAGCCTGTTTTACTATCCACAACCTGAGTTCCCTCTTCTTTATAATAGTTCCCAGAAACATAGAACTGCGTTTTTTCACTACCTCCAGAAGCTGAAAGTTGATGGCTATTAACCATACCTTGACGGAATGCTAAATCCCACCAGTCGGTGTCGTTATTTTTACGCTCAGGAGTTAAACCAGAATAAAACTTTGATTGATAATCATAAAGCTCAGCTGTATTCATGAGTTTAAAATTACCGGTATTAGGATTACTTAAACCAACACTGGTGTTAAAATCCATTACAGTAGTTCCAGCTTTTCCGGTTTTAGTAGTAATAATAATTACACCATTGGCAGCTCTAGAGCCGTACAAACCAGTTGCAGCAGCATCTTTCAAAATAGTAATAGTTTCAATATCGGTTGGATTGTAAGTACCACCAATATTTCCATCAACTACTATTAGCGGACTAGTACTTGCATTGATACTACCAGCACCTCTAATTACAATGGTTGAACCAGAAGTTGGTGAACCAGAACCAGTTGATACTAATACCCCTGCAGCTTTACCTTGAAGTAAGCTAGAAACTTCGTTCGAAGTAACATCTCTAAGTTTTTCACCACTTACCACAGAAACAGAACTTGAAATCTGCTCAAGCTTTTTAGATGAATAACCTACCACAACAACTTCACCCAATCCTGTTGAGCTAGATTTCATGGTAATATCAATCTGATTTGCAGTACCTACAACTCGTTCTATTGTCTCATAGCCAATATAAGTAATTTGCAGTACATCAGTTGAAGATGCCATAATCTTAAACTTTCCATCAATATCAGTTGATGTTCCAATATTGGTGTTTTTGATTTTAATCGAAACTCCAACAAGGCTTTCTTTTGATTCATCCCTAATCGTACCAGAAATTTGGCGATTGGTTTGCGCAAAAACATCCGCTCCATTGAAAAATAGCAATGTTAACAGCAGAAGCAGTTTAAATACTCTAAGCATTCTCACCGAAGAAAGAATTTTGCTTTTAAAAGTACTTTTAAAGATACTTTGTGTGTACATGTTCGTCATAATTTGTCTGTTTTAAATAAACGATAACCCATATCTTATTGGGAATTTAAAACATGAAGCTAACATAGTTGATCTCAAAAAAAGAATTTTTTTCTATTAAATTTTTACGCAAACGTTTGATTTAACTATTTTTTTTCTAAAAAATTAAATAATAATTGTAAGGAGAAAAACGATCGTCTTAAAAAATAAAAGACACTTTGGGAACCTTAATTGACCTAAATTTTATTTTAAACTATCGAATGCTTAAAACATAATACCTAAAAACTAAAAGTTAGCTTATCAAAATAATACAACATTGAAATTAGATTGCTGGTAAAATCAAACTTATCTAATGATAGATTTTAAGCAAAAGTTTGAAATTATAAAAAAAGCCCTTGCTTTACACAAGGGCCAAAATATATTAAATAGCAATAAAAGTTTTAGAATCCACTATCATCTAATGCAAATACATTTTTACGCGACTTCCATTTACCTCTTGTAAAATCTGGAAACTCCTGAGGTTTATTTCCTTCCTTCAAAGATTTTGTTGAGAGTGGTAAAATTACGCTCATAGTAACCGAATCATACACATCAATTGGTGGGGTTTTCTTTTGTTTAATAGCCTCAATAAAACCATTGAACACAAACCAATCCATCCCACCATGACCAGCACCTAAAGCCTTTTTTTCATATTTTTTCCAAAGAGGATGATCGTATTTATCAAACCAGATTTTAGCCTCATCCCAAGCATGAGCCTTGCTAACTCCTTCAACATGAATTGATCTATTTAAATCCATCCAAAGTCCTTTTGTACCCTGTACCCTAAAGCCTAACGAATAGGGTCTTGGTAAATGAGTATCGTGCGTAAGCATAACGGTTTCACCATTTGCACAATTCATCATTGTTTGAGTAATATCTCCGTTCTTATAATTAATAAGAGCATTCGGATGACCCGGAGATTCCTTTTCAACATAAGCTGCCAAACCTCTTGCTTTTGAACTAAAAGAAACCAAATTTGTAAAACGATTGCCTCGATTGATGTCGAAATACTGCATTACAGGCCCTGCACCGTGAGTAGGATATAAATCACCATCCTGATCTATATTAAATTGCGTACGCCACTGAGCTTCACTCAATGCATTTGGCCCAAACTCTACCCCACCACCATAAATTTGTTTACCATTATTAAAAAATACGTTTCTAAGATCATGTTGGTAGCCTCCTTCTGCATGAAGCATTTCTCCAAATACACCCTGGCGTACCATATTTAATACAGCCAAAACATCTCTGCGATAGCAAACATTTTCTAATGTGCTATACTTCATGCCAGTTTTTTCACTTGTATTTACAATGTCCCAATGCTCCTTAACAGACAAACCAGCTATAACTTCACAACCAACATGTTTTCCGGCAAGCATAGAATCGACTGCCTGAATATGATGAAATTGCCATGGAGTTGCAATGATTACCGCATCTATATCTTTATGCTCAAGTAGCTTTTTATAAGCATCCAGACCGCCAGTATATTCTTTAGCCGGAGTTCTGCCTTTTTTTGAGATAGCGGAGCGACAAATATTTAAAGAACGTTCTTGGATGTCGCAAATAGCCACAATTTCTGTATCGTCCCTTAAAAGTGCCGCAGAAATATGACTCATTCCTCTTGCTCCAACGCCAATGTAACCAAGTCTAACTTTTCCTTCAGATTTTGCAAATAGGGTTCCGGAGGGAAGTATAGTAAAGCCTGCACCAGCAATTACTCCAGTTTTGATAAACTCTTTTCTATTCATACTATTGATTAATTGAGAATGGATTAATTGATTTGATTAAACTAAAATTTACTTAACTAAAGCTACTATTAAAATTGATCAACTTAACGAATTTAGTGAACCAAAATAAACGCAAACGTTTGTTAAAAGTGCTTTAAAGTATCTAATTTCATATTCTATTTTTATATGCCTAATTTAGTTACACAATAAATTTGCGATGAATAAAAAACCAACAACCATAAAAGAAATTGCACGTTTACTTAACATTTCTGCTTCTACAGTTTCTAGGGCACTCCATGATCATTCTAGTATTGGAATTGCCACCCGCTTAAAAATTAAAAATTTAGCAGCAGAATTGAACTATGAGCCCAATCAAACAGCTATTTTTTTACAACAAGGTAAAACAAAAACTATAGGCGTTATTCTACCCGAGCTTTCAGAAGATTTTTTCGCAACTGCCGTGAATGCAATAGAAGATATTGCAAATGAAAAAAATTATACGGTTTTATATGCTCAATCACATGATGATGAAGAAAGGGAAAAACAATTAGTTGAAAAAATGAAAAACCATCGTGTTGATGGACTATTAATTTCAGTTGCAAAAAATACAAGCTCCTATGAACATTTTGATTTATTAAAAAAACATCATATTCCAGTAGTATTCTTTGACCGGATTCCACCTTTAAAAAATATACATTATGTAGCCAGCAATATTGAAACTGGTACCATTCAAGCCTTACAATACTTAATTAAAAAAGGGCACCGAACCATAGGATTAATTAATGGTCCAGTAAACATGTATTCAAGTAATGAGCGCAGAGAAGGATACATCAAGGGACTAACTAAAAGCAGACTCAAATTTGATCCCTCATTAATTATAAATTGTGACTTAACAGAAAATGGTACCAAAGAAGCCATCGATGAACTGTTGAATAATAAAAGAAAAGTAACATCAATTGTAGCTTTTAACGACTATGTGGCATTGTATGCTATCAATTATACACGCCAAAAAGACTTAAATAAAGCAGCAGAAATTGTATTTGTGAGTTACTCTAACCTCCCAATTATACAATATATGAATCATATTCCAGCTGCATCTGTTGAACAATTTCCATATAAACAGGGTCAAAAAGCTACAGAAATTTTACTTGATTTACTACAACAAAAAGATGATGAGGTTTCTGAAAATGAAGCATATTATAAAGTAATTATAGAATCCAGCCTGATTGAAAATATAAAAGAGTAGCAATAAAATCAAAGGGCAGTGCTAATCTAGCCATGCAATTATTTCTCTTCCTGCAAACTTCTCAAAATCCCCAATTCAAGACCACGTAGTTCTGCAAGTCCGCGAAGCCTCCCAATTGCAGGATATCCCGGGTAAGTAACCTTATTTAAATCATCCAGAATTTGGTGACCGTGATCTGGCCGTACAGGAATGGAGCATTTTCTATTTTGCATAGCTAATACCAATTCGCTCATCACTGCATACATATCTACATTGCCTTCCAGGTGATTATCTTCAAAAAAATCGCCGTATTCATTTCTTCTGGTACTTCTTAAATGGATAAAATGAATTCTATCGGCAAAAGTTCGGGCCATAGCTGGCAAATCATTGCTTGCTAGTACACCAAATGAACCGGTACAAAAACAGAGACCGTTATGAATCGACGGAACTGCTGAAATCAAAGCTTCGATGTCTTTTGCACAGCTTACCACTCTGGGCAATCCTAAAACAGCAAATGGTGGATCATCGGGGTGAATAGACATAAGCACACCAGAATCTTGGGCCACGGGAACAATATTTTTTAAGAAATAAATGAGATTCTTCTGCAATTGATCTCTGTCAATAGTATCATAGGTGGCTAATGCTTTTTTAAATTGTTCCATCGTAAAGCCTTCATCGCTACCCGGCAAGCCTTTGAGCATATTTTGAACCAAAAGATTTACCTCAGCTTCAGTCATGGATGAGATTAATTGTTCAGCCCTTTTATTGGTCGGGGCATCATAGTCATGGCTTGCATTCTTTCTTTTTAGGAGAAATATATCAAATGCAGCCAATGCAGCCATTTCAAAGCGAATAGTTTTTGAACCATCGGCTAATTGATGGTTCAAATCGGTTCTGGTCCAGTCCAGAACAGGCATAAAATTGTAGGTTACATTTTTGATTCCGCATTCAGAAAGATTACGAATGGTTTGCTGATAGTTTAAAATATAGTGTTCAAAACCCTCAGCCTGAGTTTTTATAGCCTCATGAACCGGAACGCTTTCCACTACTGTCCATTGCATTCCTGCGGCCTCAATTAATGCCTTTCTGATAGTAATTTCTTTTACCGACCATACCTCACCAACTGGCAGGTGATGCAATGCCGATACTACACCCGTACATCCGGCTTGTTTGATTTCAGAAAGGGAAACGGAATCATTTGGACCGAACCAGCGCATAGTTTGTTCCATACGATACTGAACATTTGCATACGATGGATGAATAATTTGTTCCATTAGACTAATTAATTAAACTCCTCCATTGATTGTGAAACCGCCATCTACGCCAATAGTTGTTCCAGTAACAAATTTTGATGCATCACTCAAGAGCCAGATCAGTGCACCACATAATTCTTCAGGATCACCAAATCGTTTAAAGGGAGTATGACTGATGATGGAATGCCCCCGACTGGTTAAAGACCCATCAGGCTGGGTTAATAATGTGCGATTTTGTTCAGTTAAAAAGAAACCGGGCATGATCGAGTTCATTCGAATTTTATCGCCGTAGCGGTTCGCCATCTCAACAGCAAACCATTTAGTATAGCAATCAATAGCTGCCTTTCCCATGCTATAACCCAAAACCCTAGTAATTGCTCTTACTGAACTCACTGAAGAAATATTCACAATGCTTCCATTACCAGACTTAACAATCTCTGGTCCAAATATCTGAACAGGTAGTACCGTTCCCCAAAGATTTAGGTTCATTGCTTTTTGAACACCTTCAATGTTCAAATCAAATACATCTTTATCAGGAGTTAAAACAGCTTCTGGAATATTTCCACCCGCTCCATTCACTAAACCATCCATTCGGCCAAAAGTGCTCAATACTTTATCTTTTGCCCGTTCAAGTTGATCCTTTTCAAGAACATTGGCAGCTATAAATATGGCTTTAAAACCTTCCTTATTGATCTCGGCAGCTCTTTGATTTCCAACTTGTTCATTCCTACCCAGAATAACCACTTTACCTCCCTGGCTGGCAATGGCCTTTATAAATGCTCCACCCAAAATACCGGTGCCGCCACTGACTATAATTACCTTGTTATTTAACGCGAACATGATGCTTAGAATTAGGTTTAATGATTGTTTAATTGCTTTTTGGCAAATAATATTTGATTGGAGCAGTAGCGCCTTTAGTCAATGTAACTCCTTTACTCATGTCATAATTACCTTGAATAATTTGCTGTCCCTGAACATGCATTTTAAATGCTACATTCCAATTTTTTGGCCAGGCTGGGAATAATAATACCCGATCATTTTCTGACTGTACCAGCATATTTTGCAAAGCCCGCATGTTTACTGTTCCATGATCTTGATCAGGTACCCAATCATAATTTGGACCCCAGAATGCAGGAAATCTACTTTTTGTATGCTTGGTAGTAAAATTATGCGTAACCATACGCTTTGCATCATCGGTCAAACCTAAATAAGCCGCAAAAATAGCATCCTGCTGCCAGCCGCTAAACTGATCCTTCACATTACTATTGAATGATACTATAGCCGATTCTACTTTATCCTTACCTAGACCATAAACCCGATAAGGAAAAACTGCATAGAGCTCTGGCTTTTCAATATTGGTTCTTTCACCCAGATTATAGCCTGGCGATAAGGCTGTTGAGCCATTTATTTGCTTTGTAGGAACCTCAGGAAGTGCTTTTTTCATTACAATCACCTCTTGCATAAAATTTTTATCAGCAATGATCTGTTCATGCTCCACTAATTTGTCAAGCACCGAATGTAGGCCTGCAACTTCTGGCAATGGATTGATAACCCCCTCAAAATAAGTCTCTAATGATTGGGCAGGTTGAATAGAAATTTTACCACTCGTATCTCTTTGATAATGGGAATTATAAAAAATAACAATCTCTTTGATAAAGGGCAAAAGTTCATTCTTGAAGTAGGCCTGATCATTGGTGAACTCATAATAATCAATCATTAATTTAGAAAGTTCAATACTCCCTTCCCAAACATAACGGATGTACTTATTTTGCGAAATACCATCTGGCAAATTAAGCTTGGATCTGTCCCAACCATAGTTATCAATGGTAAATGTACCCCATGGAGTCATGGTTTCTGGAAAATAGGCTCCGGCATGATTGAAATATTTTTGAGTTCTGTATTTAGCTAAGGGAAGGGCTTTTAAATACATATCAAATAGTGGTTTCATCAATTGAAAATCACCGGAATAAAGCATCGAATAATAAGGGAGCCTGGTATTTTGAAACCAATAATTAGCTCCCCAATCTCTAAAATCGGCATCATAATTTGATAAATATTTTTTACCCATATTATCTTCAACGTCTACATTAAATATAGATCCATTAAACTTGATTGGTAAACCCCCTCTGCCCGCGCAGGCATTCATATAACGCTGTAATAAATAGCCCTGACTAACGGCATAAGTATCCTTAATGGTTATTGCATCCTGATCTGCAGCAGTAATCAGTATATAATGTTGATTCCAAAAGTCGGCCCACCAGTTTTTGTGCCATAATAACCGCTCATTAAAAGGAATTTTTTCTGCATTTTTCAGAATCTTCTGAGCTTCTTTTGTCCAGGTACTTAGCTGAACATTTTGCGTTTTCAATACGGCGATATTGAGTTCAAATTCTGTAAGAGGCTTTTTACTTAATAGAGTTTTATTATTCTGATTATAAAAATTAGTTCCAGAAACAATCGCCCCAAAATTTTGATTCAATAAAGGATCTTTACTTAATTGATTAAACTCAGAAATATTCTGATTATCGAGGGTAGACTGCCAGATAGACGACTTATTTTGATGCACCCAAATCAGTTGATCTTTTTGAGAAATGATGCTATCTATTTCTCTCATTATTGCTTGTTTAGAATCCATTATTCCATAAGCACTTCGCCTTTCACTGCCTTTCAAAGAATCAATACTAGTACGCCAAATGGCATTCACCAATTCAACTTCAAGAGGGATAGTACTTTTGCCAGAAATGGTCAAAACAGGGCGGTTTGCATCAATTAAACAGGTAATAGACAGCGATTGATTTTCAGCGTTTGTGGCCTCGATCTGGATCAATCCGTCCTCAATTTTTAAGATTTGATTAAAATCTTTGGCACTTAAAATTTGAGGCTTGGTGCGTAAAATTATCTTGCCAACTTTCAATAAACGTCCTATTTCACTAAATGCATCAGTTTTCGAAATATATAAACACAGTTGCCCTTGTTCATCAACCCAAAGATTGGCACCAATATCTCCATTGCCCAAAGGCATCGAACCAGAGGGGCTCTTACTTTGGCTTGTCCAAACTACATTATAGGGATCAAGTTTTGATTGAGATAAAGCTGAAAGGGAAATAGAAACAAAAATGAAGGTAAGGAATAGCTTATTTTTAAAAGTCGTTATCATTCTAACTTATTAAGATTGAGATAAAATTGCTGAAATATTTTGAATTTTCAGTTGAAATATTTTTTAGAGAAAAACTCATGCTAAAAGTAACTATATTTAAAAATCTTTAAATCTAGTTGTACAAGAAGATAAAAAACCAAAAATGGGTGAAGTAATTCTTTTAGGATCCATATTTTGTTCTGTAATAACGGTATATTTATTATTCTATAGAACTGATAGCAATCAATTATTTTCATCCAGAATTTTAGGGGTATTTTTCATTGCAAACACATGGTGTGCCTTAGCATACTTACTCATTATTTCTGGTTGGATTATTTATATACCTCACTTTTATAAAACCGCCGCTCCCTTTAATTATTTAATACCCCCCTTAGGATACCTTTACATCAGAACTTTATTAAAAAATGAAGTTGCCTTTCAAAAATATGATTGGTTACATTTTATTCCATTTGTAGCATTCGTAATAAATTATTTACCATTATACACGATGGGTGCAACTGAAAAATCAAAATTAGTTGCGCTGCTTATTGAAGACTATTCCATTAATTACACCTCAAAAGATGGTATTTTTCCAGAATATATATCTAGAGCAGCTAGAATAATTCAAATTCCAATTTATTTGTTTTTACAGTGGCAATTACTACTAACTTTTAATAAAAAAAAGATTGCGCCTATTTATGAAACACACAAAAAACATGTTTTAAAATGGGTAAATATTTTTAACTGGAATAGCAGCTTAATCTTAGTTTCAGTTGTATTTCTTTTTGCTTTATTTTACTTCAACCCCGAAATAGGAACCTCAAAAATGATTATAATAATACCCAGTTTAGTGATTGCATCAGGGTATTTAATATTGAGCTCGTTTTTATTATTAAATCCAGCAGTGCTTTTTGGTTTCCCGTATATTATTTCCAATAAAGAGATAGAAAGTACTTCTAAACTAAAAGTTAGCCATCGATTATTAACCAAAAATTACGAGAAAACTACAGAAGAATTACTACGGCATTTTAAGATGAATCAGCCATTTTTAAAAAAAACCATTAGTATCAACGAGGTAGCTCATTCTTTAAATATTTCAGTCTCAGAACTTTCTTTTATTATTAATCATAAATTTAATCAACGATTTACAGACTTTGTAAATAAGTATCGAATTGAATTTGTTATTAACAAAATAGAAGATGGGTTTTGTGATAAGTTTACTGTTGAATCACTTTCTATTATGGCTGGTTTTGCCTCCAAGAGTACCTTCAATATTGCATTTAAAAAAATAATGAATTGTACCCCCTCCGAGTTTATTTGGCAAAAAAATAATGAACTCCAAAAGCTCAGTTAAGTTGTATGATTTTAATAAAATCATACAACTTAACCCTAAAATCAAATGAATTGCACTGGATAGAGCACTAATTTCGAAGTTTTAAAAAACGAATTAAATTTCGTTGTTTTTGGTTCTAATAATCCAGTTTATCTATGAAATCTACGCTACCCAAGAAAACCTCTATTCTATATTGGTTTAGTTATTTTCTATTTGCTATACTACCGATAACTATAAATGCGCAAACTGTGCCTGGTGCCCCAACTATTGGATCGGCTACAGCGACAGGTGCTACCTCGGCCACTGTTTCATTTACCGCGCCAACAAATAATGGTGGTTCAGCCATTTTAAGATATGTAGCTACATCTTCGCCCGGTGGAATTACAGGTACCTTTACTGGGGCTGGAAGTGGAACAATTACCATCACTGGCCTAACTACCAATACACCATATAATTTTACTGTAAAAGCAGAAAATGCAGTAGGTTCAAGTATCCCTTCAGAAGTCTCCAACTGGGTAGTTCCGGTTAGGGGGCCAAATGAACCAACAAACGTGGTGGCTGTTGCGGGTAATGAACAAGCTAGTATTTCGTTTACACCTCCAACTGATGATGGAGGAACACCAATTTTTATGTACATGGTAGTTGCTAGTCCCGGCAATAGTATGATGTCAGGTATAAGCTCTCCAATTATAGTTCCTGGACTAACGAATGGAACTGCATATACCTTTGTTGTTACTGCCGAAAATTCAATGGGCGGACAAGGCACGCCATCGGCCCCATCCAACAGTGTTACACCAGGTACTCCTGATGCTCCAACTATTGGAACTGCAACAGCAACTGGATTTACTACCGCCACTGTTGCATTTACAGCACCCAGCAATAATGGTGGGTCAGCCATTACCAGTTATGAAGTAACTTCATCGCCGGCAGGAGGTACAGGTACCTTTAATGGAGCAGGATCAGGTACTATTTCTGTTAGCAATTTGACAGCTGGTACCTATTATACCTTTACGGTGAAGGCTAGGAATATAAATGGATCCAGTATTGCTTCGGCTGCATCAAATCAAATTAGAACTACAACTCCAATTAATATTACTGTTCCTGATGCCCCAACTATTGGAACTGCCACTGCAACTGGGCCTACTACCGCCACTGTCGCTTTTACATCGCCAAGCAATAATGGCGGGTCGGCCATTACAAGTTATGTGGTCACTTCATCGCCGGCAGGAGGTACAGGTACCTTTACTGGAGCAGGATCAGGGACTATTACTATCAGCAATTTAACGCATAGTACCATTTATACTTTTAGTGTAAAAGCTGTAAATGGAATAGGATCCAGTATTGCTTCTGCTGCATCAAATCAAATTACAACTCCAAATATTCTAGCTCCAACTGCGCCTGCACAACCCATGGTTGCTGGACAGCCTTCATTATCAAAATTTACCGCCGTTGGAGCTGATGCGGGTGGTGCACCATTAGTTACTATCACCTTTAATAATGGAACTTACGTATCTTTTTTTGCTTATGCCTCAACTTTTACAGGAGGGGTTCGAGTTGCCTTAGGGGATATCAATGGTGACGGGAATATGGATGTTATTACAGGAGCAGGGCCAGGCGGAGGACCACAGGTTAATGTATATAATGTAAACCCATCAACTGGTGCAGTATCTTTACAGAACAGTTTTTTTGCATATAATGCGCCCAGTTTTAGAGGCGGAGTGTATGTGGCAACTGGAAGAACCAACGCAGATGATTTCGACGATATTATAGTTGGAACAGGAGCAACAGGCGGATCAAGGGTTCAAGTATACGCTGGTAGTGCAACTGGTTTAGTTACCAGTTCAACACTCAATGATTTTTTTGCCTATTCTCCAGCATTTACGGGAGGCGTGAGGGTTGCTGCAGGAGACAGAAATGGAGATGGAGTTGATGAGGTAATAACTGCACCAGCCAGTAATGGTGGATATAATATCAAATCATTTAATACTAATGGTAAAAGCAACTCGCCAACTGTAATAGATAATTTTTTTGCTTTCAATAATACAACTTCTGTTGGCGGCCTAAGCATAGCTTCCGGCTACCTTAATAATGGAAATATATCCGATATAATTGTCGGGACTTCGAATGGCGGATTTGGGGTTATATTAGATTCAAATACCGCAGGTATAGCCGCTTTTCCATTTGCTGGTTTTACAGGTACCATTAATGTTGGGGTAGCTGAAGATGCTAATGGTATAATCTATCCTATTGCACTAGCTGGCCCATCGGGTGGTCCCAGAGTAACTGTATATAAGACTGGAGCAAGCTCATTGGTAGAGACTGACAATTTATTTGTAATGAATGTGGCATTCACAGGTGGTTTATTTGGTACACCCGGCATAAGAAGATCGAATTATTTTGGCCCTTCAAATATTGCCCCTTCAAATATCACATTAAGTACCGCAACTATTAGTGAAAATAACGCAATTGACGCTTCTATAGGAACACTTGCCAGTACAGATCAAGATGCTGGCGATAGTTTTACTTATAGCCTAGTAAGCGGTGCCGGAAGTACTGATAATAGCAAATTTACCATTACTGGAAATACCCTTAAAGCAGCAGAAGCCTTTGATTTTGAAACCAAAAGCAGTTATAGCATTCGTATTCAAACCAGCGATGCTGCTGGAGAAAGTTTTCAGAAAGTATTTACCCTGACTATAGCAAATGTAAATGAAGCACCTACGGCAATTGCTTTAAGTAACGCAACTATTGATGAAAACAACTTAAAATTCCAGCCCATAGGATCACTTGGCAGTACAGATCCAGATGCAGGAGATAGTTTTACGTATAGCTTAGTAAGTGGTACCGGAAGCACTGATAATAGCATATTTAGAGTTTCTGGAAATACCCTAGGGGCAGCAAACGTATTTGATTTTGAAACCAAAAGCAGTTATAGCATTCGTATTCAAACCACTGATGCTGCTGGATTAAGTTTTCAAAAAGAATTTACGGTAACTATAGTAAACGTAAATGAAGCACCTACAGCGATTGCTTTAAGTAACGCAACTACTGATGAAAATAATGCCATTGACGCTAGCATAGGAACACTTACAACTACAGATCCGGATGCAGCAGATAGTTTTACCTATAGCCTAGTAAGCGGTGCCGGAAGCACTGATAATAGCAAATTTACCCTTTCTGGAAACACCCTTAAAGCTGCAGAAGCGTTTGATTTTGAAACCAAAAGCAGTTATAGCATTCGTATTCAAACCACTGATGCTGCTGGATTAAGTTTTCAAAAAGAATTTACGGTAACTATAGTAAACGTAAATGAAGCACCTACAGCGATTGCTT
>NZ_JBIKSU010000063.1:0-11537 GCF_044348475.1 Daejeonella sp.
TGACCAGGTCTAACCTCATCAGTACGGTCAATATTTGCGAAAAAGAAAAGTTTATTCTTAATGATCGGCCCACCTAAACTTAATGCGAATTGAGTAACGTCAAGTGGTTGTAAAACAATGGTATTATCTCCAACCTTATTTCCTTGGTTACCCTGATTACGCATTCCGAAAAAAGCATTTCCGAAAAAGTTGTTTCTTCCTGAACGAGTTACCGCGTTAATTGCACTACCTACAAATCCAGACATTCTTACATCATAAGGTGCAACGTTTACTGAAACTTCTTCAATAGCATCAATTGAGATTGGAGAACCACCAGCAGGCAGGTTACTTCCAATACCAAATTGGTTGTTAAAATCTGAACCATCTACTGTAAAGTTATTTTGACGGTAGTTACCCCCACCAATTGAAGCACCGTTAGCTTGAGGAGTAAATTTTGTTAGGTCATTGACACTTCTGCTAATTGTAGGTACATTTTGAATTTGATCACGACCAATATTGGTTGTTGCACCGGTACGATTAGCATTTAATACTGAATTAGGATCTTGCGCTGTAATTACAACTTCCTGAAGCTGTCTTCCAGATTCTTTAAGTGAAATATTTAACACAAAAGGCTCACCTAACTTCAAAACAACTTCGCTAAATGATTCGGCTTGGTAACCAACATAAGTTACTTGGATAAGATATGGACCTCCAACACGCATGTTAGGGATATTAAATCTTCCGTCTACACCGGAAGAGGAACCGTATACAGTTCC
Source organism: Daejeonella sp. (assembly GCF_044348475.1). GTDB lineage: Bacteria > Bacteroidota > Bacteroidia > Sphingobacteriales > Sphingobacteriaceae > Daejeonella. The sequence continues at coordinate 756 of NZ_JBIKSU010000063.1, forward strand.
GGTAGGCTGATGTGTAGCCTTAATTGTTGCACCAATCAGTGATTCCTTTGAATCACGGATAGTACCCGATAAACTACTAGTTGTTACCTGTGCAGAAAGATTAAACACAGTTGATAACACAACAAGCGTAGCAAGTAAAATTTTCTTCATAAAATGGTTTTTAATTAATTGGTTGATATAAACCATGCAAATGTACATACCATTCCTTAATTTTTTTTAGTAATTGTATTAAGTAAATGTTAAATTTTAAACATAATTATCTACATAATTAATGTTATCAACAACCTAATCAAATAAATCAGTATTAGTCAGGGCAAATATTTTAAACCACTTGAGTATTTTGTTAGATTTGCCTTAATTCTCCATTGTACTACAATTATTAGATATGAATTACGACATCATTATTATCGGAAGTGGGCCAGGCGGATACGTAGCCGCCATTCGTGCAGCACAGTTAGGCTTAAAGGTTGCAATTGTTGAACGCGAATCTCTCGGTGGAATTTGTTTGAATTGGGGTTGTATTCCTACAAAGGCATTGTTAAAAAGCGCTAATGTGTTTGAATATATTACTCATGCAACAGATTATGGAATCAATGTCCAGGGGGCAGAAGTTGATTTTGGCTCAATAATTAAAAGAAGCCGCGGCGTAGCCGAAGGAATGAGTAAGGGTGTTCAGTTCCTGATGAAAAAGAATAAGATCGATGTCATCATGGGTACAGGAAAAATAAAAAAGGGTGGAAAAATTGACGTTATTGATTCTGATGGATCAACAAAAGAATATACTGCCAAGCATACAATTCTTGCAACAGGTGGACGATCAAGAGAATTACCAAATTTAAAGCAGGATGGCAAAAAAATTATTGGCTATCGTCAGGCAATGGTACTAGCAAAGCAGCCAAAATCTATGGTTGTTGTAGGCTCTGGTGCAATAGGTGTTGAATTCGCATATTTTTATAACACCCTAGGAACTAAAGTTACCATCGTTGAATACTTAGATAATATTGTACCTGTAGAAGATGAAGATATTTCTAAACAATTATTAAGAAGCTTCAAAAAATCAGGAATAACAATTATGACTGGCACTAATGTAGAGTCAGTTGATACCAGCGGTTCAGGTTGTAAAGTACAGGTCAAAACCGCTGTAGGTACTGAAATCATTGAATGCGATATTGTACTTTCTGCTATTGGCTATAGTCCTAATCTCGAAAACTTAGGCCTAGAAGAAGTTGGTGTTCAGATTGATAAAGGGCGTGTTCAGGTTGATGATTTTTACAAAACAAACATAGAAGGCGTATATGCTATTGGTGATATTGTTAAAGGTCAGGCACTTGCACATGTTGCTTCGGCAGAAGGAATCATATGTGTTGAAAAAATAGCTGGCCATCATCCGGAACCATTAAACTATAACAATATACCAGGTTGTACCTATTGCTCACCTGAGATTGCCTCAGTTGGTTATACCGAAAAAGCAGCAAAGGAAGCTGGATATGAACTAAAAATTGGGAAGTTTCCATTTTCAGCTTCAGGCAAAGCCAGTGCTGCCGGAGCAAAAGATGGATTTGTTAAAGTTATTTTTGATGCTAAATACGGTGAATTTCTTGGCGCTCACATGATTGGCACCAATGTTACCGAAATGATTGCCGAAGTGGTGGTTGCAAGAAAGCTCGAAACTACAGGCATGGATATTGTCAAAACCGTGCATCCACATCCTACAATGAGTGAGGCAATTATGGAAGCTGCTGCTGATGCCTATGGTGAGGTAATTCACTTGTAAATGAATTTTAGCATTGGCAGTAAATTCTAATATGAAATTATATACGATCGATACGGGTTTTTTCAAGTTGGATGGAGGTGCTATGTTTGGTGTAGTTCCCAAATCTATCTGGCAAAAAACTAATCCGGCAGATGAATTTAATCTGTGTAGTTGGGCAATGAGATGCTTATTAGTTCAAGATGAAGAGCGCCTTATTCTTATTGATAACGGTATAGGTTATAAGCAGGATGAACGTTTTTTAAAACACTACCATTTACATGGCGATGATACGCTTGAAAAATCGCTTGCAAGTATTGGATTCTCTAAAGATGATATAACGGATGTTTTTTTAACTCACCTGCATTTTGACCATTGTGGCGGATCTATTGAAAGACAAGAAGATGGAGCCTTAGTTCCTGCATTCAAAAATGCTATCTATTGGAGTAATAAAGAACACTGGCAATGGGCTGTTGAACCAAATGATCGTGAAAAAGCTTCATTCTTAAAGGAAAATATATTGCCTATTCAAGAAAGCGGAAAACTAAGGTTTATTGATGCTGAAGACGGTATTTCGTTTACAAAGAACATCAAGATTCGCTTTGCTTTTGGACATACTGATGCAATGATGTTACCTCAGATTAGTTATAAAGGCAAAACCATATTGTACATGGCCGATATGCTGCCATCTGTTGGGCATATTCCAATGCCCTACGTTATGTCATATGATATGTTCCCGCTCAAAACCTTGAAAGAGAAAAAGAAATACCTTGAAGAGGCCGTTCAAAATGATTACATTCTATTCCTAGAGCACGATCCGGTTAATGAATGCTGCACGCTACAAGTAACAGAAAAAGGTATCCGTGTTAAGGATACCTTTAAATTAAGTGAGATATAATATAGTATTTAGAACCAAGAGCCATTCCTTTAAAGATATGGCTCTTGTTTTTTTTTCTATCCCCAATTATCTTTCATGATTCATTGATAAAATCAGATTTATGGTATAACCACCTGAGGCTTAGTGCCGGTTATTTGATCTATTTCATCCATTACTTCATTAGTCATTAATGGCACAACCTCTAAAGCAGTTAAATTTTCTTTTAATTGCACTCCTTTAGAAGCACCTAAAATAACAGTACTTACATGAGGGTTTTTTAGACACCATGCAATGGCCAATTTTGCCAATGAGGTATTTAACCTGTCAGCAAGATCTTTCAGTAATTTTACTTTGCGGATATTATCTTCAATAAGAAGCCTATTTCTGAGCCATTCAATATTATCCATACTAAAACGTGCATCTTTTGGATCAGCTTCATTGTATTTACCTGAAAGTAAACCTGAAGCCAGCGGACTCCAGATGGTAGTTCCCATCCCAAAATCGCGGAATAACAATAAAAACTCCATTTCCATTTTATCACGCCAAAGCATGTTATATTGTGGCTGCTCCATTACTGGATGAACTAAATGATTCTTTTCAGCAAAATAGTGAGCCTGCATGATCTCTAAAGCACTCCACTCTGAAGTGCCCCAATAAAGCGCTTTCCCTGATTGAACTAACTGATGCATAGCCCAAACAGTTTCTTCAATAGGTGTTTCTTTATCAGGACGATGACAATAGATTAGATCGACATAATCAAGTTGTAAGCGTTTCAATGCATTGTGAGTTCCTTCAAAAAGATGCTTTTTAGATAGGCCAATCATATTCGGCTTTTTTTCTTCTGCACCAAAAAATATCTTACTTGAAACAATATAAGAACTACGATCCCAATTTTTCTTTTTCAGGATCTTACCCATTACTATTTCTGATTTACCACCAGCATACCCTTCAGCATTGTCAAAAAAATTAACACCGCCTTCATATGCGATATCCATAAGTTCTTCAGCAACCTGATCATCAATCTGCTGACCAAAAGTTAACCAGCTTCCAAGTGAGAGTGCACTAACTTTTAATCCAGATTTTCCTAAACGCCTGTATTCCATTATTTTATGTTTAATTTATTAGTATTAATTTCGTATTCTAAATTAACAATTTACAAGCCAAAAAAAACATTTATGATTTCATGAGCTAAAAAATTACATAGGTCTGTATTATTTTTTAAATTGGCACATTCAAAATGTAATTGAGATTCGCAATTACGAAATATAGAAAATGCAGCTTACTCAACTAGAAATCAAAGGTTTTAAAAGCTTTGGCGATAAAATAACAATCAACTTCAATGAAGGTGTGACTGCTATCGTTGGACCAAATGGTTGCGGAAAGTCAAATGTTGTTGATGCAATACGATGGGTTCTCGGAGAACAAAGCACACGTATGCTTCGTTCCGAAAAAATGGAAAATATTATTTTCAATGGAACAAAAACACGTAAACCTTCTAACCTTGCTGAGGTATCTCTAACCTTTGACAATACAAAAAATATACTTCCAACAGATTTTACAAAGGTAACCATTACCCGAAAGCTGTATCGCTCTGGCGAAAGTGAATACCGATTAAATGATGTTCATTGTCGTTTGAAAGACATTACAGACCTTTTTCTAGATACTGGAATCGGATCAGACTCCTACTCTATCATTGAACTTAAAATGATCGATGAGATCATTGCTAATAAAGACAATTCGAGACGTGCATTATTTGAAGAGGCATCTGGAATATCTAAATACAAACTTCGAAAAAAACAAACATTTAACAAGCTCAAGGATACAGAGGCAGATCTGAGCCGAGTTGAAGATTTACTTTTTGAAATTGATAAAAACCTGAAGACTCTTGAAAATCAAGCTAAAAAAGCTGAACGCTATTTTAGATTAAAAGAACAATATAAAAGTCTTAGTATGATGTTGGCTTCCTTTCGAATAATTAGCTTTAGGGAAGCTCTTACTAGACTTGAAGACAAGGAACAACAACAATTGCTAAGCAATACCGATATCAGTGCTACAATAAGTAACCTTGAGGCAGTACTACAGCAGCAAAAACTGGAAAGTTTAAACCTGGAAAAAAATCTTTCAGTTCAACAAAAAGCTAGTAATGAATTTATTGCTAAGATTCGTAACTATGAAAGTGATAAGAAGTTAAAAAATGAACAATTAAGGTTTCTGGAAGATAAAAAAAACAGGCTCAATGATGAATTAGAAAAAGATAAAAATCAATTGAATCATGTTTTTTACAATCAAAAGCGATTGAATGAAGAACATCTCCAGGAGAGCGAAATTCTTGAAAAAATCAAAGATACAACATCAACTCAGCATCTTGAGATTACTGAACTTAGAACTAAACAACAAAAATCTAAGACTGATCTGGATCTATTCAGCAACGAAAATAACGTACTACAGAATCAAGTATATAAACTTGAAAAGGATATTGCTATTCTTCATATTCAGAAAGATGCTCTTTATCAGGAAAGTAGCCGTAATATGGAGGATACCCGTTCTAAGGAAACAGAACTGAATGAATTTAATAAAGTAATTGATGAGATTGGTGAAAAGCTAAAAAGCAAGCAAAAGGAATTCAATCAAAATAAAGAACTGGAAGATGAGTTAAGTAGACAAATTCAGCGAAGCACCGAACAATTAAAAGGAATTAATGAATCACTGAATCAGGAAAGCAGGAAAATTGACTCTAAGCAGAACGAATATAACCTCACCAAATCAATGGTTGATAATCTGGAGGGTTTTCCTGAATCTATTCGTTTTCTGAAAAAAAATACAAGCTGGGCTAAGCAGGCTCCCCTATTTTCAGATATTTTGTTTTGCCGAGAGGAATATAGGATAGCAATAGAGAACTTTCTTGAACCTGTAATGAACCATTATGTTGTTGAAACACAAACGGAGGCGATACAGGCTATTCAATTGTTAAATGATTCATCAAGAGGACGAGCAAACTTCTTTATTCTGGATGCACTTAATAAAATATCTAAACGAAATTCAGATAAATTAACCAATCAAAACCTGATTTCAGCATTAGATATCATTGATACCGACTCTAAATACCGTCCGCTTTGCGAAATACTTTTATACAATGTTTATCTCCTTGAATCAGGTGATGAACAAGAAATTAAGTCGGAATTGCCAGAAGAACAATATGTCATTCTAAGTAAATCAGGCATGTTCTCTAAAACTCGTTTTGGCATGTCAGGAGGCTCTGTTGGATTATTTGAAGGTAAACGAATAGGACGTGCCAAAAACCTTGAAAAGCTCAGTAAAGAGATTAGCAGCACAGAATCAAGCATTATAAAATTAAAAGATGCGCTATCATTTGAAGATGAAAAACTAAAGAATTTGCAGGAATCATCCCAGAAAGAAAATTTACAAGTACTCCAATTAGAAATTAACAAACTAGAGAATGAGTTCACTTCGGTTAAAACAAAGCAAGAACAATATTTAGCATTTATTGAAAATAGCCTGAATAGAAAGCAAGATATAGAGCTTAAAATTTCAAGTATCAGCAATGAATTAGTAGCTTCTGAGCCTCTATTGTTAGAATTGAAAAATAGTTTGGAAATTAAACAATCACATTTGCTCAATTATCAGCAAGAATACAATGAACTTTCTGATTCACTGAACACTAAATCGGGATTTTACAATCAGGAAAACATACGGTTTCATCAGCAGCAGAATAAAGTTTCGGGAATTGAGAAAGACCTTGAATACCGGGAAAGCCAGCAGCGTTCTCTTGAAACCAGAATAGAATTAAATCAGGTAGAAATTGAAAAAACTGATTTAAGTATTAAAGAAGCCTTACTTTATGCTGATCATTCTGATGAAGACCTGATTGCGATGTATGCACAAAAGGAAGAGTTTGAAAATGCCTTAAAAGATTCAGAACAAGTTTATTATGCCTCTAGAGGAAAAATCACTGAGTTTGAAGAAAATATAAGTTTATTGCGACGTAATAAAGATCAGTCAGACCTAATTAGTAATGACTTAAAAGATCAAAAAAACGCAATTAAATTCGATTTAAATGCATTAAAAGAGCGTTTATCTATTGAATTTGCAATTAATATTTCTGATCTTTTAGATGATGAAATAAGTACAGAAAACGGATCAGAAAATGAGGCAGATCTACGTGAAAAAACAGAACGGCTCAAAAAGCAACTGGATGAATTTGGAGCTATTAATCCTATGGCTATGGAAGCCTATCAGGAGATGAATGAACGTTACACTTTTATTCAAACCCAGAAAAAAGACCTTTCAGAAGCAAAAGCATCCTTATTGCAAACCATTAAAGAAATAGATGATACTGCAAAAGAGAAGTTTATGGATGCTTTTATAAATGTTAGAAAACATTTCATAGAGGTTTTCCGGTCTTTATTTAATGATGAAGATAGTTGTGATCTGATATTAGCTGACCCTTCAAATCCATTAGAATCTGATATTGATATCATTGCAAGGCCAAAAGGGAAAAGACCACTTTCCATCAATCAATTATCAGGTGGTGAAAAGACTTTGACTGCTACCGCGATACTATTCTCATTGTATTTATTGAAACCTGCCCCATTCTGTATATTTGATGAGGTAGATGCTCCTCTTGATGATACCAATATCGACAAGTTCAATAATATCATTCGTGAATTTTCAGACCGCTCACAATTTATTATAGTATCACATAATAAGAGAACAATTGCAAGTACAGACATTATTTATGGTGTTACAATGGCCGAACAAGGGGTATCAAGAGTTGTTGCAGTTGACATCCGTGAAGTTGCTTAAAATTGATTATTGGCAATAATCTAAATAAATTAACATGAAAAAACTAGTACTAACAATTGCATTGCTTTCTGTTTTTTATGCAAATGCACAGAATATAGATCGTTCTAAATTACTGAAAGATATAGAAACACTATCAGCAGATTTGTTTGCTGGAAGAAAAACTGGAACAGAAGGCAATAAGGCCGCTGCAGATTATATCTCTGCAAGATTCACCGAAGCTGGATTAAAATCATTTCAAGATAAATACAGACATCCATTTAGTTTTAAAAACAGGAAGTCTGAGCTGATCAATGGAACCAATCTAATTGGTTTTGTAAAGGGAAAATATGATGATGTAATTGTAATTTCAGCACATTATGATCATGTAGGAGTCAATAATTCTCAAATATATAATGGAGCAGATGACAATGCATCAGGAGTATCCGCTTTATTAGGAATTGCCGAATATTTCAAGGTTCATAAACCTAGAAACACCTTGTTGTTTATTGCCTTTGATGCCGAGGAAATGGGGCTTCAGGGAGCATATGCTTTTTTAAAGGAGCCTATCATATCCAGAAAATCTATTATTATGAATGTTAATATGGATATGATTTCACATAACAAAAAGTCAGAGCTTTATGCTGTAGGGACTTACAAAACACCAATTTTAAAAGAAATCATTGAAGATGCAGATGATAATTCAGGTATAAATATTCTTTTTGGACATGATATTCCTAATTCAGGTAAGGATGACTGGACCATGCAAAGCGATCAGGGTCCTTTTGCAAAAGAAGATATACCTTTTATTTATTTTGGAGTCGAAGATCATGAAGATTATCATAAGCCAAGTGATAAATTTGCAACTATTAATCAGAACTTCTTCCATTCAGCATCTACGGCTATATTAAGGAGTATAATCAAGCTTGATAAGGACTTAAACAAGATTAAGACAAATACCGTAAATTCCTTAAAAACAAAATAGCTATCTTTGAAAAGCAAGCTGTTCTATCGCCGTGATGCAAATCAAGGAGGAAAGTCCGGGCAACACAGAGCATTCTGCTTCCTAACAGGAAGGCTTCATGAAAATGGAGACGGAAAGTGCCACAGAAAATAAACTTCCCGCTTAGGTGGGTAAAGGTGAAAATGTGAGGTAAGAGCTCACAGTATTTTATGGTGACATGAAGTACGGTAAACCCCAGGAGTTGAAAGACCAAATAGGTTCCGGAAGCGAAGCTGCTCGTTTCCTTATGTCGCAGATGCGACATTATCCGGAATGGGTAGGTCGTTAGATCATATAAGCAATTGTATGACTAGATAAATGATAGAATTTCCGATTAATCGGAAAACAGAACCCGGCTTACAGGCTTGCTTTTTTTTAACCTTAATTCCTTAAAAAGGAATCCAAAAATATTACAGAATGTGAAAAATAAAACTCAAACTGTAAAATAATAATAGGAATGTTTCAAAAACAGCCCCTTCAGCTTTAACCTTTCCCCTTTCAGCTTTAAGCTTTCAGCTTTCCCCTTTAAGCTTATCTAAAGTGTTTTAATTTCTGCTACTAATTTTTGAAGTACTGATTTTGCATCTCCAAATAACATAGAAGATTTAGGTTGGAAAAAGAGCTCATTTTCAATACCAGCATAACCGGGATTCATACTCCTTTTATTTATTATAACCAATTTAGAAAGTTCTACATCAAGAACCGGCATTCCATAAATTGGCGATCCTGGATCTGTTTTGGCTGCAGGATTTACAACATCGTTTGCTCCAAGAACCAAAACAACATCTGTTTGAGGAAATTCTTCATTTGCATGTTCCATTTCCAACAATCTGGCATAATCAACATCTGCCTCTGCAAGAAGTACATTCATATGTCCAGGCATACGGCCTGCAACCGGATGGATCGCATAATTAACTTCAACACCTTTGTCGGATAGTAATTTTTCAAGTTCATGGCATACGTGCTGAGCCTGAGCAACAGCCAAACCATATCCTGGAACAATCATAACCTTTTTTGCATAGCTCATTACCACTGCTGAATCACTGATACTTATCTCTTTATAAGCACCCTGATCTTTACTTGTAGATCCTGACGAAGAACTACCAAATGAGCCAATTAAAACATTACTCAATGGTCGGTTCATTGCTTTACACATCAGTATGGTTAAGATTGTACCCGCCGAACCTACCAGAATACCCCCAGTAAGCATCACAGGGTTATCATATAAAAATCCGCCAAAAGCTGCTGCAACTCCTGTAAATGAATTTAACAATGAAATAACAACCGGCATATCTGCACCACCGATTGGTAATACAAAGAATAATCCATAAATAATTGACAATACAAAAACCAAATAGAATAAAGAACCTGCTGCAGGATCACCTGATATAACTAGGTATGCTGAAAGACAGATGATCACAGCAAAAATAACAAGGTTCATAATATGCTGACCATTGAATGCAAAATCTTTGATTCTTCCATTCAGTTTTGCCCAAGCCACCATACTACCGGCAAATGAGATTGTTCCAATAATTAAACCAGCAAAAATAATTAGGAGTGTTCCACTGTTCACTGCTCCACCCAACTGAATTTGATGATTAAGATGATCGAATTCTACTATTGAAATTAACGCAGCGCAGGCACCCCCCATTCCGTTAAATAAACTAACCATTTCAGGCATAGCGGTCATCTTAACCTTTTTTGCTGCAATGGTACCTAAAACGGTACCAATAATCAATGCTGCGAAGATCCAGATATAATTTCCGAGTTTTATACCTTCTTCTTCGTATAGAAATATGGTGCCCAAAATAGATATGGCCATTCCAGCTGCTGCAATAAGGTTTCCTTTTCTGGCACTTTCAGGATGACTTAACATCTTTAATCCGATGATAAAGGTTACAGATCCGATTAGGTAACAAATGATTAGTATATTTAATTCCATTCTATTCTAAATTTCTAATTATAACATTATATATGGTAAATAGCCAAAAGCGCTAAATTTCTATTTCTTCTTTTTAAACATTTCTAGCATACGATCTGTAACCACAAATCCTCCAACCACATTCAAAGTACCTAAGATTACTGCCAAAAATCCAAGAATAAGCGCCAACAGATTATTACTTTCAGCTTTTCCCATTACTATAATGGCACCAATAATAACAACGCCATGAATAGCATTTGCACCACTCATTAAAGGAGTGTGCAGTACACTTGGCACGCGTCCAATAACTTCAATTCCAAGAAATACACTCAAAATTACGATGTAAATCATTTCCTGATGCAGCGATAGCCAGCTAAACATTGTTTCCATATATATGTTGGTTGTTGATTGAACTTTGATCAATTAAATTA
>NZ_JBIKSU010000019.1:0-37802 GCF_044348475.1 Daejeonella sp.
AATACTGAAGAAATCGATTTCTGGATTTTCGGAGATGCCGAAATTCCAAAATTAGCTGTTCTAGGATTCATGTTTGGTTTGGGACTCATTGTAGGATATTTGGCGGGACGACCAGGGAAAAAATCTATGATCAAAGATGATTCTGAGAACGATGAAGATGATTATATAAACTCAAATACAGAAAAACAAGACCAATTAAGCGATGAGGATCGGGAATATATTCGATAGGATTTCATCAGTTTATAAAATCGCAATCAGTCAATAGTAAATTTAGCAGTCAAATTAAATTCCATTGGGCATTTAATTGTACCTTATTTGACAATCAGTGCTTTTAATTATTCAAAAGACAAAAGGAATACACGAATAAATTATTTGCAACATTAATTCATTTAAGTGTCAAAAAACCGCTTTGTTGATTCGAAAAAATCAGAATATTTTTCTTTACTTTCATATTATTTCATAATTTTCCAAATTATTAACAATCTAATCATGTTTTTATGAAAAAAATCTATACCCTCTTTTTTCTTCCCATTTTATTATTTCTGACCATGAGCGCCAGCGCCCAGGTAAGAGAAATAAATGGTAAGGTTACCATCGCCGAAGACGGAAGCACGCTTCCGGGAGTAAGCGTTAGAGTAAAAGGCACAAGTACTGGGGCCACAACTGACCCTAATGGAAATTACCGCATCCAGGTACCTGGAAATGAAGCTACTTTGGTATTTACGTTTATCGGTTTTTCAATACAAGAAGTGCGCGTAGGTACTCAAAGCACTATAAATGTTGCAATGAATACGGATAGTAAACAACTAGAAGAAGTTGTTGTAACTACCGGTTTAGGTATTTCCCGTCAACAAAAATCATTAGGATATGCTGCTCAGGGAGTAAAATCTGAAGAACTGAATATTAATCGTCAGCCAAATATTCTAAATGCATTGCAGGGTAAAATTGCCGGAGCAACTATATCGAGTGTAGGTGGTGGACCTGGTCAGGGTGCGAACATCCGCATTAGAGGTATTAACTCTATTGATGCATCTGCTTCAAATGATCCTTTATATGTAATTGACGGTATACAAATTGACAACTCTACTTCAACTCAAGGTTCTGGATCAGGAGTAAACGTGCGTTCGGTAGGTAACAGAGCTTCAGATATAAACCCAGATGATATTGAAACGATCAATATTCTGAAAGGTGGTGCCGCAACAGCCTTGTATGGTCTAAGAGGATCAAATGGTGTTGTATTAATTACTACTAGAAAAGGAAAAGGTGCTGGCGTAAGAACAAACTTAACCAGCACTTATGGTTTCGAAAATGTTAATAAAACGCCTGCTATTCAAAAAGAATATACTGCAGGAATTCTTGGGGTTTATACTCCAATTGGACTAGGACCAGCATGGGGGCCAACAATTGCCGAAGCAAAAGCGATTGATCCAACTCACCCAGATTTTATTTACGAGAACTATAAAAACGCCTTTGATACTGGAAGCCAGTTAAGAAACACAGTTTCTGTTGCCGGCGGTTCAGAGGCCGTTAAATTTTTCTCATCTGTATCTCAGTTCAATCATGATGGTATGTTACCATTTACTGATTATAAGAACTTATCAGCAAGATTGAATACCGATATTAAGATCAGTCCGAAAATCGTTGCAGGAGTAAACATGAGCTTTAACAATTCTGGAGGCTATCGTTTTGATGCCGATCGCTATGGTGAAAGTTTGACCTATTTTTCAGGTCGCTGGGATGTAAGAGATTACATAAATGAAAATGGCACTCAAAAATGGAGAGGTACAAACAACCCAATATTTGGTGCAGCTACTAACAGATTAAAGGACGATGTAAATCGCTATATAGCAGGTGCAAATGTAGGTTATGCTCCAACCAGCTGGTTGAATTTCAATTATCGTGTTGGTGTTGATACTTATACAGATAGCCGTAAGCGTACAGCTCCAGGAAGACTAGGCATTCCGGGTGAAGCCGTATATGATAATGCCGATGGTTTTGTTGGCGAATACCTGACTTCTTACAGAGCTATTAACTCTACATTCCTTGCAACTGCTACCAAACAAGTCACGAAAGACATCAGTGGAACTCTTCGTTTAGGTTATGAACTTTATGATAGAAGCACGAAAGACAATGGTGTTTTAGGAAGTGTTCTAAGTATCTATAATGATTTCAGACTAATGAATGCAAAAACTCTTGCAGTATCACAAGGTTTGAATGAATATCGTTCCAATGGTTTCTTTGGTGAAGCTACGTTTGACTACAAAAACTATTTGTTTTTAACTTTAACAGGACGTAATGATATTACATCTACACTTTCTGCAGATAACAGATCATTCTTTTATCCTTCTGCAAGTTTAAGTTATGTTTTCTCTGATAACTTGAAATTGCCTGCATTTATAGGACAAAGTAAAGTGAGATTATCTTATGCTCAAATTGGAAAGGATGCTTCTCCATACTCTACTTCAACCGGTTTCTCAAACTATTCGGGCTTACCTACAGGAACAACTGGACTTACCATTGCGTCTAACCTAGGTGATATTAACTTAAGACCAGAGTTTACGGATACTTACGAGGCAGGACTTGAAATGGCATTCCTTAAAAATCGTTTAAGCTTTGATTTGACCTACTACTATTCATTAAGTAAAGATCAGATTACCAGAGCACAGATTTCTTCAACAACTGGATATGTAACTGCTTCAATCAATGCTGGAACTATCCGTAATAAAGGAATTGAACTTGTTTTAGGTGGAACTCCAATCAAAACAAAAGATTTTACATGGGATGCAACACTTAATTTTTCTGCAAACAGAAACAAGGTTATCAGTCTTAAAGAAGGTTTAAGTGAGATCGTTTATGGAGCAGGAACAGGTGGTTACATTAACTCACCAGTAACGTTTAAGATCATTCCCGGACAAGCTTATGGAAATATCTATGGATCCTATTACTTGCGTTATTATGGAACTGATGTAGAAGATCCAATGCGTACTGATAAATCAAAACCACTTTTGATCGGTGCTAATGGCTTCCCTATATCTTCACTAACTAAGCAAAAATTACTGGGTAATTCACAACCAGATTGGATCGGTGGATTCTCAAATAACTTTACTTACAAGAAAATCACGTTATCAACGCTTATTGATGCCCGTTGGGGTTTTGAGAAGTTCAATAGATTAGAAAACTTTAACTCTGCATTTGGTATTGCAGATTACACTGCTAATCGTAGATCATTCTATACTTTCCCTGGTAATCTTGCTGATGGTTCGGCTAATACTAAATCAGTTTGGCTGGATCAAAGAACAGGTCCTGATGGTGTAAATTATGGTGAAGGATATTATAGACTATATCACAGATCACTTTCAGAACCATTTGTACAGGATGCATCATGGATACGTTTACGTTCTGCAAGTTTATCTTATTCATTACCATCTAAATGGTTACCTGCAAAGACTATTCGTAATGCGAATATAGCGATCACAGGAAATAACCTATTCTTGCGTACTGATTACTATGGATTAGATCCAGAGTCATTATCTGCAGATAGCGGAAGTAATGTGGACGGTTCTGCGGGTATGACCTACCCTGCCGCAAGAACATTTTTATTTACACTTAATGTTGGATTTTAAAGATTATGATCATGCACAAAATATATAAATACTCTCTAATCATAATTGCCGGCGCTGCATTAACCTTACAAGGTTGCGGTAAAGAATATTTTGATGAGCTTAGCACCAATCCTAACCAGGTTTCTGTAGCTACACTTCCGGCACTTCTGGCAACTTCAACAGCCAAGGCCGGATTAAACTCTTTCACAGTTGGAAGTAATGTTTCTTCATACGTTCAGTACACTGCAAATCCAACGGCTGCTGCAGCAAGTGATATCTATGAAACCATTGATTTCACAGGCATGTGGGATGCCCTTTATTTCGCTATGGCTGATGTCAATGAAATGAAGAAGCTTGCAATCAAACAAAGTTCAAGTGAATATCTAGGTGTTGCAAATGTTCTTCTTGCATATAACCTAATGATGATTAATGACCTCTGGGGGGCTGCTCCATATTCTGAAGCATTCAACTCGAGCAATTTTACACCTAAATATGATTCCGATCAGGCAGTATATACTTCCTCGATGACTCTTATTGATGAAGCAATCACTGAACTTGCAAAAACAACTGCAACAATTAAATTAACAGGTGCAAGTGATTTGATCCACGCTGGCGACCGTGCAAAATGGTTAAAAACTGCCTATGCATTAAAAGCTCGTCTCCTTATTAAAGTAAGGAAGACTACCACTTTCAATGCAACAGCTGTCTTAGCTGCTACAACTAATTCTTATTCATCAAATGCAGATGATGCAGGAATGGCCACATTTGTTTTGCGTAATAACTGGGCAACTGTTTCAAGAAACAATGCTGCATTAAGTTTGGGAGGCTGGTTATCAGAACAATTTGTTGATCACCTAAACGGAAAAACATACGGTCTTTTTGATCCAAGGATCAAAAGAATTACAGATGCAACCGTAGTTCCGGGCAACCCTACTTACCCTCCTTATATAGGTACAGTAAATGGCGCTGGAAACAGAATCAATGGAACTTTTAATAACACTACCAAGGATGAAAACTACATTTCATTCAACTCACCATGGACCAGCGATACATCGCCACTGTTAATTGCAACTTTTGCAGAGCTTAAATTCATTGAGGCAGAAGCTGCATTCTCATCTGATCGTGCAAGAGCATACACAGCATATTTAGCTGGTATCCGTGCAAATATGGATAAATTACAGGTTCCAGCCACAGAGCGCGATGCTTATATGGCTGATACACGGGTAGCAGTTGGCTCTTCTAATTTAACGTTAGATTTGATCTTCAAAGAGAAATATGTAGCTACCTATTTAAATCCTGAAGCATTCAATGATGCCCGTAGGTATGATTATAAGTATAAAGATTTCACACTACCGCAAAGCTCAGTACTAACATCATTTATCAGAAGACTCGATTATCCTTTGGGAGAACGCAGTAAAAATGGTGTAAATGTTCCCGCAGGCGTTGCAAGAACTACTAAATTATGGTGGGATTTATAAAAATTTCCTGATATTATTAAAAGCCCTGACTTTAGTCAGGGCTTTTTTATGCCTAATGAATTTATAGTGGTTAAGGGTCACAAACTAAAAAACAATAAGTAATGATCAAGAAAATAATACTTCCCCTATTCCTGTCTGTTCTTATACTAAGTTCTAACAAGGCACTGTCACAATCGTTTTCATTAGAAAATATTTTAAGCTATCCCTTTCCAACAGAATTAACCAGCAGCGCCACAGGTTCAAGAATTGCATGGGCAATGAATGAAAAAGGATTGAGAAATATTTATGTAGCAGAAGGTCCTGAATTCAATCCAAGAAGGTTAACAGCTTTTACTAAAGATGACGGACAGGAGATCAGCAGTTTGACGCTCTCAGACGACGGCAAATGGATTGTTTTTGTAAGAGGTGGAGATCATAGCTCACGAGAAGGAAACGTGCCTGTAAACCCTTCATTTGACCCAGCGGGCGCTAAAGTACAGCTAATTAGCATTCCATTTGAAGGAGCAAAGCCAATAATTCTTGCTGAAGGTGACAATCCTGTTATTTCACCCAATAATGACAGCGTACTATTTACAAAAGGTGGACAGATCTGGTCAACCGCCATTAATGGTGCTACACCCGCAAAACCCCTATTTAATTCTCGCGGATCAAATGGCTCTGCATTATGGTCGCCAGATGGTAGCAAACTTGCATTTGTTTCATCCCGTGGCGACCATTCATTTATTGGTATCTATACCGATGAAAAAACTCCTATAAACTGGCTACTGCCTTCATTTTCAAAAGATGCAACACCTAGATGGTCGCCAGATGGTAAAGAAGTGGCATTTATAAGAACACCTGGATCAGGAGGAGAAACAGATTCCATATTTGCAAGAAAGCATCAGCCATGGGCAATATGGACAGTAGATATTTTAAGCGGACAAGGAAGATCCATTTGGAAGGCTCCTGAAACATTAGAAGGCTCATACCCATCTACTGAAGGTGGAACTAATTTACATTGGGCAGCTTTAAACCGGATCGTATTTGTTTCTTATCAGGATGGATGGCCGCATCTGTATTCAATAAAATCTACAGGTGGTCCAGAATTACTACTTACTCCTGGAAATTTCATGGTTGAACAAATCAAGCTTAGCGGAGATGGAAAAAGTCTAGTATTTGCTGCAAATGCCGGCAAGGATAAAGAAGATATTGATCGAAGACATATTGGAAAAGTATCTGTAGAAAAAGCTGACATGGAAATTCTTACCAAAGGAACCGGTATTGAAGCCTATCCAGTGTTCACTGGTGATATGTTAAACATCGCATATTTAAGCTCTACGGCCCAAAGACCATTATTACCTGCAGTAATGGGTTTCAATAGCAGTAAACCTAAACTTCTTTCGGAAGATTTGATTCCCAAAGAATTCCCTCATAATCAATTGGTTAAACCCAGCCACATCAGCTTTAAAGCTGCTGACGGCCAAACAGTTTATGGGCAGTTATTTGAACCTAAACAATCTTCATCAGGTAAACGACCGGCTATAGTTTATGTTCATGGTGGCCCACAGCGTCAAATGCTGGTTGGTTGGCATTTTATGGATTATTACTCAATAGATTATGCGCTAAACCAATATCTGACGAGCATTGGATTTACAGTTCTGTCTGTGAATTACAGGCTGGGTATCGGTTATGGATATAATTTTCAAAAAGCTGTAAATGCCGGAGCTTTAGGTGCGTCAGAATACCTGGATGTAAAAGCAGCTGGTGAATGGCTTGCTAGTCAACCAGAAATTGATAATAAACGTATAGGAATCTATGGTGGTTCTTATGGTGGCTATCTGGTCGCGCTTGGACTGGGTAAAGATTCACCGCTTTTCGCAGCAGGAGTAGATATTCACGGAGTAAACAATCGATTCAGTAGTCCGTTAACTACCGGTAAAGAACCCGCACCAGATGCAGCACTGGCTGAACAGGCAGTAAAAAAATCTTCGCCGGTAAGTTATCTAGATACCTGGACATCACCCACTCTAATTATACACGCAGATGATGATAGAAATGTATCTTTCAGTCAGAGTGTTGATCTTGCAAGACGTTTTGAAAATAAAAAATTTGCTTTTGAATATCTAGCAATTCCTGATGATACACATCACTGGATGAAATTTACCAATGCCTTAAAAGTTAGTGAAGTTACTGCCGATTTTTTAAAAAGAAAGCTAACAAATAGGTAAGAAATAGAAATTTAGACGTTAAATCTGGTAGGGCTTATCTTAAATATAGTAGTTTGACAATTGGATATATTGATTGTATTTTTAATTAGATATTCAATTGTCAAACTTCATTTACACTCCATAAAAAACCTTATTATCCTGCTCTAAACCAGGCAATTTTAACTCTTTGTCAAATATCCCAAATACTGAAGAGCCACTTCCACTCATACATGCATATAGAGCACCGGCACTGTATAATTTTGATTTTATCTCAGCAATTATGGGATATTGCAAAAAAACAGAAGGTTCAAAATCATTTTTTATTACAGCTTTCCATGCTTCAACAGGCAATTTTATCAGATCAGCTAATGAACTTTCCATTGCAGCAGGACGAATACCCCTGTAGGCATCAGATGTAGAAACTTGAACTACGGGCATCACTAAAATGATAAAATAATTACTCAGATCAAGTTCAATAGTTTGTAGTTGATCACCCTTTCCATGCGCTAAAGCGGGCTTATTTTGTACGAAAAATGCGCAATCTGAGCCTAATTTTGAAGCATAAGCCTCCATCTGAGCGGCATCCATCCCTAATTCAAACTTTTCATTCATCAGCCTGATAAAAAATGAGGCATCGGCTGATCCACCTCCTAAACCAGCACCAATTGGAATATGTTTGTGAAGATGAATATGTACTGGAGGCAATTTATAGTCCTTGGATAAAAGATCATAAGCCTTTAAGCATAAATTATCTGTAGGATTTCCCGGTATTTCCAATCCTGAAGAAGTAAACTTCAGTTGGTCAGCTTCAACTACTTCTAAAGCATCCCTAACAGCTAGAGGATAAAAAATTGTCTCCAGATTATGAAATCCATCCTCACGACGGCTAAGAATGTTTAATCCGATGTTTATTTTAGCATTTGGAAACACGATCATATTGTGAACATCACTATTATTTATGAACATTTATAGGATGACAAAAATACATTTATTTTATTTGTAGATAAGTTATAAGTGTTAAGTTATAGGTTATAAGTTTAAAGGGGAAAGCGAAAAGCGAAAAGGTGAAAGCTGAAAGGGGAAAGCGAAAAGCGAAAAGGTGAAAGCTGAAAGGGGAAAGCTGAAAGGGAAAGCTGAAAGCGAAAAGGTAAAAGCAAAGAAGAGCAAAGAAGAGCAATCATTTGAAATGATTAGTCCAATTCAAATCGAACCAACTAACAACTAACTAACCAACTAATAACTAACCAACTAACCAACTAATAACTAACCAACTAATAACTAACCACCTAACCAACTGATAACTAATAACTGACAACTGATAACTGATAACTGATAACTGACAACTGATAACTGATAACTGACAACTGACAACCAACTGATACCCCCATCATGAAACAATATCACGATTTAATGCAGCATGTATTGCAAAATGGAACCCAAAAACATGATCGTACGGGTACTGGTACGATCAGTGTATTCGGTTATCAGATGCGATTTAATTTGCTGGATGGATTTCCAATGGTTACAACAAAGAAAGTGCACCTGAGGTCAATTATTCATGAACTAATATGGTTTTTGAAGGGTGAAACCAATATCAGTTATTTAAAAGAGAATGGGGTTAGTATTTGGGATGAATGGGCTGATGAAAATGGAGAACTCGGACCAGTGTACGGTTCACAATGGCGCTCATGGCCCAAACCAGATGGCGGACATATTGATCAGATTAGTCAG
Organism: Daejeonella sp.; assembly: GCF_044348475.1. Classification (GTDB taxonomy): domain Bacteria; phylum Bacteroidota; class Bacteroidia; order Sphingobacteriales; family Sphingobacteriaceae; genus Daejeonella. Next base: position 8,998 of record NZ_JBIKSU010000019.1, read on the forward strand.
GTGATTGATCAGATTAAAAAAAATCCAGATTCAAGGCGACTGATCGTATCTGCATGGAATGTTGCGCAAATTGAAAACATGGCACTTCCACCCTGCCATAGCTTTTTTCAGTTTTATGTTGCCGACGGCAAATTAAGCTGTCAACTTTATCAAAGGAGCGCAGACATATTTCTAGGTGTACCTTTCAATATTGCATCCTATGCTCTACTAACCATGATGGTTGCTCAGGTATGCGGCCTTCAGGCTGGCGATTTTGTACATACCCTTGGAGATGCCCATTTATATAATAATCATCTGGATCAAACCAAACTCCAATTAAGTCGTGAATGTAGACCACTACCTGTCATGAAATTGAACCCTGAGATAAAAAATATTTTCGATTTTAAATTCGAAGATTTTGAGCTCGAAAATTATGACCCTCATCCTCATATTAAAGGAGCTGTGGCGATATAATATTTTTAAAACCCTACATAAACTTTTGTTTGGCGGGCATAATCATTACAAAAAACAATTTTATTCTGATGAAAATAAACCTAATAGTTGCTGTAGATGAAAAGAATGGGATTGGAAAAAACAATCAACTACCGTGGCATTTGCCAGCTGACCTGCTTCATTTCAAAAAACTGACTACAGGATTTCCCATAATTATGGGAAGAAAGACCTTTGATTCTATTGGGAGAGTACTGCCAAACAGACGAAATATTGTGATCAGTAGACAATCAAACCTTGAAATACCTGGTGCAGAGGTATGCCGATCACTTCAAGACGCTTTAGAATTATGCACAAAGGAAAATGATATCTACATCATTGGTGGAGCACAAATATTTGAACAGGCTCTTCCGCTTGTTGATTGTATTTTCTTGACAGTTATTCAACATGATTTTGATGCAGATACATTTTTCCCACCTTTAGATGAACAAACATGGGAAGAAAGCTCAAATAGTATCCACAAGCCTGATGAAAAGAATATTTATTCCTATAATTTTAAAAAATATACAAGATTTTGAATGAACTAGATATTTCTCTGATAAAGAATTATTCCAAAAAACAAAAATTTAATTAGCTTTGGCGTCTTAACCAAAATAGGCTTAAATCAACATTAATAGACAATTAAAATAAAATGCAAGGTAAAGGATTAATAAAATTCGCTGCAATATCGCTTACAATAGCGTGTTTGTATTCCCTCTCGTTCACATGGATAGCGAATAAAGTTGAAAAAGATGCTCAGGAATTTGCTAAAGGAGATGCCCCTAAAGAGAAAAGTTATCTCGATTCGGTAGCATCGTTACCTGTATTTGGAAATCTGGATTATATCACCTATCAGTATGCTAAGGAACGCGAAATTCCACTAGGCCTTGATTTAAAAGGTGGTATGAACGTAACCATGGAAATTTCATTAAGTGAAATGGTACGAAATCTTGCTAACAATAGCACTGATGCAAATTTCAATGCAGCAATTAAAAATGCAGAATTAGCAATAGCTCAAGGCGATAATGATTTCATTTCTGCTTTTGGAAGAGAATTCGAAAAAGTAAGTCCGAATACCAGACTTGCTACCCTATTCGCAACAAAAGAAAATTCATCCAACTTAAAGGTTGATGCAGATAATACGGCAGTTTTAGACTTCCTTAGAAAATCTGCCGATGGTGCTATTGATCTTTCCTTCAATATTCTACGTACACGTATCGATAAATTTGGAGTAACCTCTCCTAATATTCAAAAACAACAAGGAACCAATCGTATTCTGATTGAATTGCCTGGTGTTACTGATCCTGATCGTGTTCGTAAATTATTACAGGGTTCGGCAAAGCTTGAATTCTGGGAAACTTATGACAATACTGAGATCTTTGGTTTACTACAGAATGTAAACAGTATTCTAGCCACCACAGCAAAGTCTGTTGATACAACAAGTGCAGCGGCTCAGGATACCACAAAAAGCAAACTTGCTGCATTAGGTAAAAAAGACAGTAATAAAACTGATAGTGCGTCAATTAAAAGCAAACTTCAAGCTGAACAAGCTAAACAAAATCCATTATTTGCACTTTTGAATCCTGCAACTTTTCAGGGGCAAGACGGACAGTCTAACTTACGTCCGGGTCCGGTTGTTGGTTATGCAGCTCTAAAGGATACAGCGAAAGTTAATGCATACCTTTCATCTCCTGCAATTAAAGCAGTAATTCCTCAGAATGTTAAGTTATACTGGGGCGTTAAACCAATGACTGAAGAAAGTAAAGTTTTTGAGTTATATGCTTTAAAAACCAGTAGTATAGCTGGTGGTCCGGCTCTTGAAGGAGATGTAATTTCGGATGCACGTTCTGATTATGATCAGAAAGGTAATCCGGAAGTAGTTATGGTTATGAATGCTGATGGTGCTCGTGCATGGCGTTCAATTACTGCTGCTGCATCTGCAGATCCAAATAACAAGAAAAGTGTTGCTATCGTATTAGACAATCTGGTATATTCTGCTCCTACCGTACAGGGCGAAATCCCAAATGGCATTTCATCCATCAGCGGAACCTTTAAAGTAGAAGATACACAGGATCTTGCAAACGTGTTGAAAGCCGGAAGATTACCAGCACCTGCTAAAATAGTTAGTGATTATGTTGTTGGTCCTTCTCTTGGAGCAGCTTCAATCTCTGCAGGTTTACTTTCTACCATTGCTGGTATCATTTTCATCTTGATTTTCATGGGAATGTATTACAGCACTGCTGGTATCGTTGCAAATATTGCATTACTGGTGAATCTATTCTTCCTTATGGGTGTACTTGCTTCATTGGGAGCTGTATTAACACTACCAGGTATAGCAGGTATTGTTCTTTCATTAGGTATGTCGGTAGATGCCAACGTATTGATCTATGAACGTATTCGTGAAGAAATTACTGCAGGAAAATCTGTCCGATTAGCAATAACCGAAGGTTTCCATAAGGCCATGCCATCAATCTTAGATTCAAATATCACCACATTCTTAACTGGTGTTATTCTTTATATTTTTGGACAGGGTCCAATTGTTGGTTTCGCAACTACCCTGATGATTGGTATTATTACTTCACTGTTTGCTGCCATATTTATTTCACGTTTAGTTTTTGAATGGTTATTAGATAGAAAAAAACCAATCAGTTTCTCTATAAAAGCAACTGAGAATTTATTCAAGGATTCTAAATTCGATTTCATTACTGGTCGTAAACGTTTCTATTTCTTATCTGCTGCAATCATTGTTGCCGGTATAATATCCGCATTTACTCAAGGATTTAGCCTGGGTGTAGATTTCCAGGGCGGAAGAGCTTATTTTGTAGCTTTCGATAAGCCTGTTGAAGTTGAAGCCGTGCGTTCAATCTTAATTGATGAATTTGGAACTGCAGTAGAAGTAAAAACATTTGGATCATCTAATCAGGTTAAGATTACAACAGCCTACCTGATCAATGATAATACTGATCAGGCTAATGCTCAGGTAAGTGAAAAACTTGCCTCAGGATTGAAAAAGATTAACCCTGTATACGAAATAAAGGATTCACAAAAGGTAACTCCTACTATTGCTGATGATATTAAAAAATCAGCTATATGGGCAGTTATTTTCTCAATCCTAGTCATATTCCTGTACATTTTGATACGATTCAAAAGAATGGCCTTTGGTTTTGCAGCAATACTAGCACTAGTACATGATGTTCTTGTATTGCTTGCTATATTCACCATATTTAATGGATGGCTTCCATTCTCACTTGATATTGACCAAGCCTTTGTAGCCGCCATATTAACTGTAATGGGATACTCGATAAATGATACGGTTGTTGTATTTGACCGTGTTCGTGAATATATTGGTCAGCATCATTCTAAAAATGAAGATCTTCCATCAGTGATCAATAATGCCTTGAACAGTACGCTAAGCAGAACAGTAATCACCGGTATCTGTACAATAGCTGTTCTTTTGATCATATTCATCTTTGGTGGTGAGATATTAAGAGGATTCTCTTTTGCGATGTTGATAGGTGTTATTTTCGGAACCTATTCTTCCTTGTTCGTTGCAACACCATTTGTTGTAGAATTCATTAAAGAAAAAGGGAAAGCATAATTCTTAAATAAAATTTTTAATAAAAATTAAAAAGCATTCGCAACAGCGGATGCTTTTTTTTGTTTACTAATAAAATTATATAGATATTTGTCACACTAACAATAAGTATGGCAATAGAATTATTTAGTACCTATTCTTATCTGCTCGATCGTACGGCCAGAAAAGTAAAGCAATATGCACAGCGTCGCTTTAATGCAGAAAATTACGACATAACGGTTGATCAATGGTTAATACTAAAAAACCTAAGCAGCGACAATGATTTAAATCAAAGTCAGCTGGCAGAAATAACCGGTAAAGATCATCCAACCCTGACGCGTATAATAGACCTTCTTTGCAGAAAAGGGCTCACGGAGAGGAAAGTTCATCCTGCTGACAGAAGATCTTTTAAAGTCCATCTGACCAATCTTGGAACTAAACAGGTAACTGCATGGAGTCCAAAAATGTCGGAGATACGGATGAAAGCATGGGAAAACCTAACGGAAGAAGATTACATCAATTTGAAAAGAATTCTGGATACCATCTATAACAATCTTGACCAGGAAAATGAATATAATACTGATTAAACATCGCTATCAATTAAATTAATACCTATAAAATGATTTCAACTGACCTATGTATTATTGGTGCCGGACCTGTCGGACTTTTTGCAGTATTTGAAGCAGGCTTACTAAAGATGAGGTGTCATCTCATCGACACGCTGCCTCAGATTGGTGGACAATTATCTGAAATTTATCCGCATAAACCAATATATGATATACCTGGGTATCCAGAAATAAAGGCTCAGGAACTTGTAGAAAGGTTAATGGAGCAGATTGCTCCTTTTGATCCAGGATTTACACTTGGAGAAAGAGTTGAAACATTAGTTAAACAGGATGATGGATCATTTTTAGTTGGAACTAATGATGGCACAATGATCGAGTGCCAAGTAGTATTAATTGCCGGTGGATTGGGATGTTTTGAACCACGCAAACCAGATATTGAGGGGCTAATCGATTTTGAAGGCAAAGGGGTTGAATACATGGTTAAGAATCCTGAAACATTCCGGAACAAACGAGTTATTCTGGCAGGTGGTGGAGACTCAGCGCTTGATTGGACCATATTCCTTTCTGATGTTGCAGAACGTGTTACGCTGATTCATCGGGGTGATACATTCCGTGGGGCACCTGATTCAGCTGAAAAAGTACATGAACTCGCTAACAATGGCAAAATAGATCTGATCCTTCAATCCAATCTATTGAGTGTTTCAGGAACAGACCAACTAAAAGAAGTATCATTTATAGGAAGAGACCAGGTTAAGACATCAATTGAGACAGATTTTTTAATTCCATTATTTGGGCTTAGCCCCAAATTAGGACCAATCGCAGAATGGGGATTAACTATTGATAAATCAGCCATTCAGGTAAATACATTTGATTATTCGACTAACATAGATCGTATTTACGCAATTGGCGACATCAATACCTACCCTGGGAAACTTAAACTGATTTTATGTGGATTTCATGAAGCCGCTTTAATGGTACAAAGCGCATTCAAATATGTTCACCCCGATCAGAAATTAAGTTTTAAATACACAACTGTTTATGGAGTAAATGCATTTTAAGATGATCAAAATAACCATTGAAGATAGGAACGGAGATCAACAAGCCGTTGAAATACCTGAAGAAATAAGCCTTAGCCTGATGGAAGTACTGAAGGCTTCAGACTATTCTATATTGGCAACCTGTGGCGGCATTGCGCTTTGTGCTACCTGCCATGTACAGGTATTAAAGGGTCTAGAAGATTTGCCAATAGCTGGAAATGATGAAATGGACATGCTAGATACCTTGCATGATGCAGGTTTTGATAGCAGATTGGCTTGTCAGATTCGCATAACTGAAAACCTAAATGGTATGGTTTTCAAGATCAGAGGTGACGAACAATGATTCTGTTGTCTGTTGGTTAGATGGTTAGTTGGTTAGTTAGTTGGTTAGTTAGTTAGTTAGTTAGTTAGTTAGTTAGTTAGTTAGTTAGTGAAAATTGCCTCTGAATAATCATTTCAAATGATTGCTCTTCTCCACTTTTAGCTTTATGCTTTTAGCTTTATGCTTTTAGCTTTCGCCTTTTATCTGTTGTCTGTTGTCTGTTATGAGTTGGTTAGGTGGTTAGATGCTTAGTTAGTGGAAATTGCCTCTTACTAATCATTTCAAATGATTGCTCTTCTCCACTTTTAGCTTTATGCTTTTAGCTTTATGCTTTTAGCTTTATGCTTTTAGCTTTCGCCTTTTAACTGATAACTGATAAAACCATCTTAAAATGCTGTATCCCAGCTTCCTCGAATTGCTCGCTGGCCTTTTTAAATCCGAATTTAGCATATAAAGACATTGCAGCTAGCTGAGCATGTAGGTAAACATAAGTTGCATCTTGAGGTAAATCATTTATTACAGCGCCTACAAGAGCCTGACCTAGCCCCATTCCTCTGTACTGCTTTAAAACGGCAAAGCGTTCCAATTTATATCCTTTATCTGTTTTCCTCCAACGAGCTGCACCTGCAGGTTCAGCATTCACTGTTCCAATAAAATGTACAGATTCATCTTCAAATTCCCATTCGAGTTCGGGGGGACAGTTCTGCTCATCCACAAAAACAATTCTTCGGATTGCAAATACTTGCTCCAGCTCTTCTTTAGTGCTAACCCTTCTAACTTCGATTGATTGATTCATTTTAATTTGAAATATAGTTTAAAGGCAACTCGAATCCAGTAGTTTAACCTATCAAAAAAGGGCCCTTTTAAGGCCCTTTAACCATTACACTAGTTATAGCCTATCATTAACATTCAAGCAATTGAGATCTTCAAATGCCTGTGCCAGACGCTTTACAAAAGTATCTTCACCTTTACGTAACCAAACGCGCGGGTCGTAATATTTTTTATTCGGTGAATCTTCGCTCTCCGGATTTCCGATTTGACTTTGCAAATAGGCTTCTTTTGATTTGTAATAATCTTTAATCCCTTCCCAATATGCCCATTGCATATCTGTATCGATATTCATTTTGATCGCCCCATAAGAAATTGCTTCCCTGATCTCATCCTGAGATGAACCTGAACCTCCATGAAATACAAAATTTACAGGCTTTTCTGCAGCAATTTTAAATTCTGAACGAACATAGTCTTGAGAGTTTTTAAGTATTACTGGTTGTAATTTCACATTGCCTGGCTTATAAACCCCATGAACATTACCAAAAGCAGCTGCGACGGTAAATTTCTCACTAATTGCACTCAATTCTTTATAAGCATAAGCCACTTCAGATGGCTGTGTATATAATTTTGAACTGTCAACATCGCTGTTATCAACTCCATCTTCTTCACCACCGGTAACACCTAATTCAATTTCTAGAGTCATGCCCATACCTTTCATGCGGCTAAGATACTTTTTACTAATCTCTATGTTTTCTTCTATTGACTCTTCAGAAAGGTCAAGCATATGTGAAGAATAAAGTGGTTTTCCATTTATTGCAAAGAATTTTTCACCATGATCAAGTAAACCATCAATCCAGGGTAAAAGCTTTTTTGCCGCATGATCTGTATGCAAAATAACTGCAACACCATAATGTTCGGCAAGAAGATGAACATGCTGGGCTGCTGATACTCCACCAAGAATGCACGCATTCAGATTGTCATTATTTAAAGATTTTCCAGCATAAAATTGAGCTCCGCCATTTGAAAGCTGAATAATCACAGGTGAATTAACTGACTTTGCTGTTTCCATCACTGCATTTATTGAATTGGTTCCAATTACATTAACGGCAGGCAGTGCGAATTGATGTTTTTTGGCAATCTCGAATAATTCTTGAACTGCATCACCATGCAATACACCTTTAAATCCTTTTAAATTCATCTTTTTTTTTAATAATTATAGGTTGCTAAATTATGAAAAATAGGCTCAAATTCAATGTAAAAGGGCCAATTAATCCGAATAATCCAATTTATGTTAACTCAATGTTAAGGCAAGAGCATTGCTTTCTTAAAATTTTCGTTTATTTGTACGTTATACATATATCCAAAATGGCCTGGTTCAAGAGAGAAAAAAAGGGGATAATTACTTCTACCGAGGATAAAAAAGAGACACCTGATGGGATGTGGAATAAATGCCCTTCCTGTAAAAAGCCTTTGCATTATGCAGAGCAAGTGGAAAATAAATACGTTTGCCAATATTGCGCATATCATTTACGCATTGGCTCTAAAGAATACTTTGAAATTCTTTTCGATGACAATCAGTTTACTGAGCTTTTCGAAAACATTCGTTCAGGAGATCCTCTCAATTTTACAGATTCCAAAAAATATACAGAACGACTTGAAGAAAGTTATTTAAAAACCGGTTTAAAGGATGCTATTCGCTCAGGAACTGGAAAATTAGACGGACAGGATATTGTAATTGCTTGCATGGATTTTAACTTTATTGGTGGTTCAATGGGTTCAGTTGTAGGTGAAAAAATTGCCCGATCTATTGATTATAGTATCAAAAACAAGATTCCATTCATGATGATTTCTAAATCTGGCGGTGCCAGAATGATGGAAGCCGCATTTTCATTAATGCAGATGGCAAAAACATCGGCCAAATTAGCCCTTTTAAGCAAGGCAAAGATTCCCTATATATCTTTATTGACTGACCCTACAACAGGCGGCGTAACAGCCTCTTATGCTATGCTAGGGGATATTAATATTTCTGAACCTGGAGCATTGATCGGATTTGCTGGCCCCAGAGTAATTAAAGAAACCATTAAAAAGGATCTTCCTAAAGGATTTCAAACTTCAGAATTCGTTTTAGAACACGGTTTCCTTGATTTTATAGTTGATAGACGACAAATGAAAACTAAATTGGGATCGTTTTTAAGGATGCTTAATAGTTAATACTTAGTAGAACTAATTCAATACACATCCAAAAATAATATCAGATTTGTCTTAAAACAATAAATTTCTGTTCAACATTTTTTTTGGGAATAGATAAAATTTAAAGTTTCTGCAATATTTCTGCCACCTTTCGTTCAAACATCATTTGCCATTCGGGTGCTAAATTGGTATCTGAATCTTCTTGCGCTTCGCCTGTATTCCTTAATTGTTCAGCAGTTGGCGCATAATAAATATAACCATTAGTGTATGCTGCCACGAAGGTGTTTTTATTGGGCGCATTCTTTTTAATATTTAAACCAATCTGCACAGTCAGTTCGCCAGGAAAAGTAACCAAGCGCATATTTCCAACTTTCAGGCCAAGAATTTCAACATTAATTGTTTCTGCACCTGCCGATTTAAGCTGATGCATTTTCACAAGAGATAGATTTTCACGAATCCTGGTTAAACGTTCCATCAAATAAATATTTGATCGATAATTTTCCAAGTCTCTTCTATTTACGGAATCCAATCGAATCATATCAATTTTATTCTGCTTTTTGTCTTTTAAATACCTTTGTCCATAAAACGAAGGGTATTCTGTAGAATTAGTATACTTGATTGTTAAAGCGATAAATGTTTTCAGGTTCATGTTTGTACCAGTCAGTGCATTCAATATTCGTTTTTGGTCGGCTTCTAAGGATCTAATTCGTTCGGCGAAGTTTGCTCTCGGAAGTTCAATTTGCTGATTGATGACTTTTATTTCTGAATCATTTGTTGTTTGAATGTTTTGTAAAGCCTTAAGGACACTCAAACCAAGCATATTACCCAGCGGCTCGGCATCGGTAGGATTATCAAGCCCCTTATAGTTCACAGGATTAATATCTCCACCACAGCCCTGTAGAAAAAGAGCCATTGAACCTTTTAAATTATCCTCAATTACTTTAGAAGCAAAGCCAATAATATCTGCAGTATTTCCCCCGTTTGGAACCCCCTCTATTGGGTGAACTGCAAAATTATAAAGTACTGCCAGAGTTTCTCCGTTTAACTTATTTAACTTCAAAATGCCTATTTCGGGGTCAGTTTTGCCTATTTCTGCAATCTCATGATCAGGAGGAAGTGAATAGGCTCGCCGGGCATCTGTCTGCGATCCATCCTTCATCAAATACCGGCGATTTTCCATGATTCTATCCTCATAGCCTGTCCCGCTTCCAATAGTAACGGCAACCAAATTTTGAAAGGCTTCCTTAACCGCCACAACTGTCAGACTATCCGTATCAGCCCGTACAATTCCATGGCAATGGCTTACATTAATTAGAATATTTGAAGCCTGGATATTCAGTTCATTCTGAATTTGCGAACGAACTTTGGCAAGATAACCCGCCTTAATTGGGCCGATTTCTTCAATTGCTACTACGTCTAGAGTAATTATCACCATTTTGGTGATGCCATTATCCAATACCAGTGCTTTCACATAAAGCGGGTCATTTACTAAACCAGCACTTCGATCAGTAATATCCTTTTTTGCTACTCCTGCCTTTATCTTAGCTTGAACATCGGTTGAAATAATCAACAAACTAAGAACAGAAATGAATAATGCAGCTTTGAATAATTGCTTTATAAATTGACTGAAAATTGAATTTAAACTAATCGTATTTGCCATAATCTTAAGTATATACATGTCAATAGATTACAATTTAGTTTTTTACTGGTAAAAGGCATAAGTAAATTGTAATCTCTTAGCCCCTATCACTTTAAATAATAGCCTAACTACCTAGGTATTAGGTTAGAATTTCATTTAAATTTATCAACCAAGTTTAAAAATCTTATTTACTTTCAAGAAACTCAATAAACTTTTATTACACCCTTCATGATGCGCCAATGCCCTGGAAAGGTACATATGAACGGATATTCGCCAGGTTTGTTGGGTGCTTTAAAATCAAGTTTAAAACTTTTACCCGTGGCAACCAGTGGAGTTGAAAACAGAACCTCAGAAATTACAGGAACAAAAATCTTGGCATAAGCATCTTTGCTATTTGCCATCGCGTGGGCCAGTTTTTCAACAATCTCAGTGTAGATGGGGTTTAACCTATTTTATTATATGCTTGTATGTTTAAGAAACTCAACCGATAAGTTATCACTCCTAACTGATCTTTAAGCTGTTAACTCCTCATAAGCAGCAGTTAAACTCCTTTGTATACCCTGACCCTGAAATTCTTCAGCACCCGGAATACTAACTACTTTTAGGATATCATCTTTAGACTTACCTGATTTAATCTCATTTTTAACAAAAACCAGAAGCTTTTCAAGATAGTTCTGCATTGCTTTTAAATCTTCCTTATTTCCAGTAACCTTCTCTGGATCTAATGAATGTCCAAAAACAAATAATGTATCATTATCATATTTAGCTATCGCTTTTTCAAGCACTTCGGTCCAGCTCTGAATATTAGCTCCTGCACTCCTATCAATAAAAGGATAACGTCTGTTAAACATCAGATCGCCCATATGGGCGATATTAGCATCCTGAAAATGAACAATGATATCACCATTGGTATGGGCAGCTCCAAAATAGTGTGCCTGAATACGTTCAGAGCCTACTTTAGCCTTCCATTGATCTTGAAATACCGTATCAGCAAACAACTGTTTATCTTCAGATTTTTGTGCAGCTGCTGTTTTTTGATGATTGGAAAGACAATTTACATGCCCGACTACTTTTTCAGCTAAGCCTTTAAAGGCAATATTACCACCGGTATGATCACCATGATGATGGGTATTGATTAAATATTGAACTGGTTTTTCTGATCCTTTTTTTAATTCAGCAATGAGGTGCATTGCTGGATCCTGAAATTGAGTATCCACAACTACCATTCCTGAACTATTTGACAACCAGGCAATTGTTCCACCCTGCTCGGTAAATATGCCCACATTATTTCTAAGCAAACTGAACTTATATTTTGGTTGCAATAAACTATCAGCAAAGGTTTGATGAGAAGATAAGGCTATCATTCCAAGTGACAGACCTGCATGTTGTATGAATTTTCTACGTTGCATCCAATTAAGATTTTTATGTTAAAAATAACTATAGTTTAAAAATCAATATAATTACTAAATCATTTTCAAATTATGCTTTCAATGATACTGAGCAAAGTTCTTTTACCTTTTCTACCACATAATCAATTTCTTCACGTGTATTTAATTTACTAAATGAAAACCTTACTGCAGGACGATCTGGGTTTGCATGTATACCATTTAAAACATGTGAGCCTATATTGGTTCCAGAACTGCAAGCACTTCCACCTGAAGCTGATATACCTGCAATATCCAGACTAAAAAGCAGCATTTCTGCCATTTCCATCTCAGGAAAAGATACATTCAAGACCGTATATAAACTTTTTTCAGGGACAGTTTCACCATTAAATTCTATTCCTGGAACATTTTTGACCAACTCTTCCATCATATAAGATTTAAGTCCCTGAATATATTCATGATGCTCTTCCATTTCCTGATATGCGATTTCCAGAGATTTTGCTAATCCAATGATTCCGTACACATTTTCAGTTCCTCCTCTCATATTTCTTTCTTGTGAACCACCAAAAATCATGGGCTTGATTTTTATAGCATGATTGATATAAAGGAAACCTACTCCTTTTGGCCCATGTAGCTTATGTGCAGCACAAACCAGAAAATGAACCTTTAATTTACTCAAATCATGAGAATAATGCCCCATGGTTTGAACCGTATCGCAATGATAAATAGCATTATATTGTTCACACAAGTGGCCTACCGCTTCAATATCTGTGAGCGTTCCCAATTCATTATTCGCATGCATCAATGAAACAAAGCTGCGTTCATTGGAATGCAACAATTCTTCTAGATGCTTGAAATCTACCAAACCTTTTGAATCGATATTAACATAACTTAAACGAATATCACCACTTTTTTCTAGAGCCTGAAGTGTATGTAGCACAGCATGATGTTCAATTATTGAAGTAATAGCATGTTTGATTCCGAGATCAATAATACCACATCGTATAGCCATATTATCTGCCTCTGTACCTCCTGAAGTAAAGAAAAATTCAGATGGTGATGCATGCAATAATCCTGCAACAGTTTTACGAGCCTTTTCAATATGTGTACGTACCTCACGTCCGTGAGAATGGATTGAAGATGGATTACCATAATCAGTTTCCATCACTTCGTACATTGCCTTTAACACTTCTTTATCAAAGGGTGTTGTTGCAGCATTATCTAGATATACACGCATTTCTAAAAATTATAACCGTATAAACAGTTTGCATAAGCCATTGGTAAAAACTATGCAAACCTGAAGAGAGTTTTTCGCTCCTGAATTTAAGCGATATTAATAAATTAAATAGACTATTCAGTCAGCCTTAATATTTCTTTTATATCTAAAATGATTTTTTGAGCCAGATTATCAGCAATAGTTTCTGAACTTCCTTCAGAGTATATTCTGATTATAGGCTCTGTATTTGACCTTCTGAGATGAACCCATTGATTATCAAATTCAATTTTCAATCCGTCAATTGTACTATGAGGTTGCATTTCGTATCGTTTTTCAACTTCAGCAAGCAATGCATCAATATCCATCTCAGGGGTGAGCGTAATCTTATTCTTTGAAATAAAGTAAGCTGGATAAGACGCTCTTAGAACAGAAACAGTCTGACCTTTCTTGGCTAAGTGGGTCAAAAACAAAGCGATTCCAACCAATGCATCGCGGCCATAATGCGATTCAGGATAAATTACTCCGCCATTACCTTCGCCACCTATTACTGCATTAGTTTCTTTCATTGCATTGACCACATTTACCTCACCTACAGCAGCTGCGGTATACGTACACCCGGCAGCTTCTGTTACATCTCGCAATGCACGGGTTGAAGATAAATTTGATACCGTATTTCCGGGAGTATGCATCAAAACATAATCAGAAACCGCAACAAGGGTATATTCTTCTCCAAACATTGATCCATCTTCACAAACAAAACATAAACGATCAACATCCGGATCAACGGCAATACCAAGATCCGCTTTTTTAGAAACTACCTCACGCGATAGATCAATCAGATTTTCTGGAAGAGGTTCTGGATTATGCGGAAATTCACCATTGGGTTCACAATAAAGTTTATGAATACTATTCACTCCTAATGCCTTGAGCAATGCAGGAACAAAAATACCTCCTGATGAATTAACACAGTCAATCACCACCTTGAAATCTGCTTTTCGAATGGCATCTACATCAACAAGTGGTAATGCCAGAACTTTATCTATATGTTTTTGAAGATAACTATCATCGTAAACTACAGAACCAAGGCTGTTAACTTCTGAGTATTCAAGATCTGTTTTTTCGGCCATCTCAAGTACCCATTGACCATCCAGATCAGAAATAAACTCTCCTTTTTGATTAAGAAGTTTTAAGGCATTCCATTGTTTTGGATTATGGCTTGCGGTAAGAATGATGCCACCGCCTGCATGCTCGTCAGGAACGGCTAGTTCAACAGTTGGAGTGGTAGAAAGCCCAAGATCAACAACATCGATCCCGATGCTCTGAAGAGTTCCTACAACCAGATTTCTGACCATTTCGCCAGATATCCTAGCATCTCTGCCAATTACTATTTTTTTCTTACCAGAGTTTGCAATAACCCATTGACCAAAGGCTGTTGTAAATTTAATGATGTCAGGGGGTGTTAAATTATTGCCTGATATACCACCTATAGTACCTCTGATACCCGAGATTGATTTGATTAAAGCCACTTTATTAAATTAATGGTTCAAAAATAACAAATCCATTGTATACACGAACTGTAAAAAGGTAAATGTATATATTTGCGATATAATTCTGATACCTGCATATGCCAAAAAAGTGGTTTCAAAACTGGTTTAGTTCTCCATATTACCATATCTTGTATCATCAAAGAAATGACGAAGAAGCTGAATTTTTTATAGATAATCTTTGCAACTTTCTTAAGCCAGTTGAAAATTTTAGGCTACTTGATATTGCATGTGGCCGCGGAAGGCATTCAGTGTACCTAAATAAAAAAGGATATGATGTAACGGGTATAGATCTTTCAAATGCAAGTATAAAATTTGCTCAGCAATTTGAAAATGAGAATCTGCAATTCTACGTTCATGATATGCGAAATTCATTTTATATTAACTATTTCAATATTGCATTTAACCTCTTTACTAGTTTTGGATATTTTGAAACAGAAAAAGATCATTTAAACGCACTCAGCGCATTTAATAAATCATTGAAAAGATCCGGCATATTAGTATTGGATTATTTCAACAGCGAAAAAATTGTACAAAATCTGGCCCATCAGGAAGTAAAACAGGTGGATGGAATAGAATTTTATATCACTAAGAAAGTAGTAAATGGAAATATCATAAAAAGCATTTCCTTTGAACATAAGAGTAAAAATTTTTCATTTAAGGAAGAAGTAAAGGCATTCAGCAAAAGTGATTTTGAAAGAATGTTTGAAAAAAGTGGCTTCAAGGTTTTGGAACACTTTGGTGATTATGCATTAAATCCATTCAATGAAATCAAATCTGACCGTTTAATTTTTATTTGCCAAAAAGCCGATGCTTGAACAATTAATTCAGTTTGATCAGAACCTATTTTTTACCATTAACCATGGTTTAAGCAATTCGTTTTTTGATTGGCTCATGCCAGCACTCAGAAATCGTTTTTTCTGGACACCCTTATATCTGTTCATTATTATATTTTCAATCCGTAATTATGGAAAACAAGGCTGGATAATGATATTATTTTTAGCACTTACCTTTGGATGCACTGATTTTATTTCCTCTTCACTAATAAAACCAACCGTTCAAAGGCTCAGACCTTGTAATGACCCTGAAATTAAATCAGATGTTAAAAATTTAGTTGATTGTGGTAGCGGCTATAGCTTTCCATCATCACATGCATCTAATCATTTTGGATTGGCAGTGTTTTTAATAGTGCTATTTTTTTCGAAATGGAAGCTAATTTTGCCCATGGGGTTATTATGGGCAGCATCTATAAGTTTCGCACAGGTGTATGTTGGCGTTCACTATCCTATTGATATACTCGCGGGGGCAATGCTTGGCGGAATGATTGGATTTATTATGGGTAAAATTTTATTGGCAAGTAAAACATTCGGAACATGGAATCCTGGCAACTGATACTTCTTTTCGGCAGTTCTTTATTGGGCGGATTGGGAATATTTTTATTTAAAAAAGACAATTCAAACCGTTTAAAACTGGTTTTATCTTTCAGTGGTGCTTATTTATTCGCAATTACAGTATTGCATTTGATGCCCGACGTTTACTCTTCGGGAAATCCTCAGATTGGTCTGTTTATTCTCGGTGGTTTTCTACTTCAGATTTTCATGGAGCAATTTTCTGAAGGAATTGAGCACGGTCACATTCACAAACATAGCCATCAGCACTTTGTTTTCCCTTTAGGTATTATGATCAGCCTTTGTTTACACGCATTTCTTGAGGGCATGCCATTAGCCAAAGGGCAACATAAAGAACTGGTTTATGGAATTGCATTGCATCATATTCCAGCAGCATTCGCATTGGGAAGCGTTCTAATGGAGAATAAATTAAGCAAATTCTCTATATCCTCTCTATTGATATTATTTGCTCTGATGAGCCCTTTAGGTTACTGGCTAAGTTTCGAGATTGGGCAAGGAGCCATAGGCAATATTGAAGTCTATTTTGACCGAATAATGGGCGTAGTGATTGGAATATTTCTTCATATTTCTACCACTATATTGTTCGAATCAAGTGTAGATCATAAATTTAATTTGAAAAAGGTAGTTGCTGTTCTACTTGGAGTTAGTATTGCCCTGGCAGGTTTTTTTATCCATTAGGGGGTTGTAGGTTATAGGTTGTAGGTTATAAGTTATATTGCAAACTGACAACTGACAACTGACAACTGACAACTGACAACTGACAACTGACAACTGACAACTGATCCCTATCCCCTCATTTTATCAAGCAGATCACTCAATATGCCGGCTTCTGCGCTATTGATATTTTTATCGAGAATGTTCTTAGATGACATTTCAACATCTAATTTTAGTAAAAGATCCAAGCCCTTTTGTGTAATCAGAATATCAGCTGCACGCCGGTCTTTACTATTAATAAAACGTATAACCAATTCTTTTTGTACCAAGCGATCTACAATTCTTGAAGCATCAGACATCTTATCCAACATTCGCTCCTTCAACATATTAATAGTTGCCGGATTGGGGTGTTGTCCGCGTAAAATTCGAAGAACATTATATTGCTGTAGGGTAATTTTATACTTATTAAGCTGTTGTTTAAGTAAATTAGTTATCCAGCCATAGGTATAGATCAGGTTAATGATCGCCTTGTGATGATTATTTTCAAACTTAGTACTAAAAATTTCTTTCTCTATTTCCATAATACTGAAAAAAAGCTACCAGTGGAAGCTGAAAATTTACAAAAAGTAGGTTATTTATCTTTTGATGATGTTTTTTTATCTTCCTGCCCATATTTCCAGGGGCAGTGTCTGCATTTATTTTTACAGCAATTCCCTCTTTTCAAATGGTAAGTCTCAGTAAAAACAAGATTCCCCTCTTGATCTAGGTAGTAATCAATATTTTCAATCAGCATGATTCAACAATTTTACCACTAATTTATCTTTAAAATGCTCTTTTAGGTAGGTCCCATTACCATGCAATGTCCAAACTTGACTAGGATTTACCTCTTTTAGCATAGTGAGTATGTCATTCCAATCAACATGGTCAGAGATCAATAAAGACAGATCATTATTTAGTTGAAGTTTCATCCATCCAGAGGCAAATGCTCTGACAACATTTTTAGCTCTTATATAGCTATTAAAGGTTAAAGGAGGCACTATATAAACTAGATTCATATCAGGTTGCTTCATTTGCTTTCTGTTATAAAGCTCATATTTACCTGGACTATATCCAAAAGATTCATAAATCTTATTCAGACTATAAATGGAGTGATGTACTAGTGTAGTTCGTTGCTGACAATGATCTGTAATCAGTTTGGAAATTCTTTGCGCCTTACCTAATGAATATGCTCCTAACAATACATTGTGATTGAAAGCATTCAGCTTCATGATCTCTTTTATTGCATTAGGATGCTGCACAGATGGATTCGCAAATGTAGTTTCAGTGACCAATACATCTGCTTTTACAAATTCGATTCTTTCACAAGTTGGATCTTCCTGCAGCTTATAATCTCCTGTATATAAATATCTTATGCCCAAGTATTCTAATAAAATCTGCGCTGATCCGAGAATATGACCTGCAGGAATAAAGCTAATTTTTACCCCATTCAACTCAAAAACCTCCGACCATGTGTAGATATGAAAGTTCTTCCCTGCTTGCTTATGATACCGATGTCGAATAATTGCAGCACTGGCAGCTGTACAATATAAATTTACATTACCCCTTACTGCATGGTCGCCATGTGCATGAGATATGACTGCGTGATCAACTGCTTTTTTGGGGTCAAGATAAAAATCTCCTATGCTGCAATACAAGCCATTTTCTGTAAGCGTTAAAAAGTCTTCAATGATCATGATTGCTTACCAATTGTGTGGAAATGCTGATCTAATGCTAATATTTGGGGTATCAATAGCTGACTTTCATCATTGAATAGAATATGATCTGCTAGTTTGATCTTTTGTTCATCACTGAATTGTCTTTTCATTCTCAGCACTATTTCATCGTGACTAATTGCATCTCTTGCAATAACCCTACGCATCCTGGATTCTTCAGGCGAAACTACCAATACAGACAAATCGCACATGGTATACGATTTAGTTTCAAATAAGAGTGCAGCTTCTTTAATAATGTATGGGGCATCATGATGAATGGCAATCCATTGATCAAAGGCCCTGAATACAGCAGGATGAACTAAGGCATTTAATTTATTTAGCTCAGACTCATTATTAAAAACAATAGATGATAGGTATGCTCTATTTAAATCTCCATTTTTTGAATATGATTTTTCGCCAAATGCTTTCAGGATCTCTTCCTTTAACACAGGATCAGTATTCATGATCAATTTTGCAACAGTATCGGCATAAAAAATTGGGATACCCAATAATTCAAAAACTCTACAGACGGTTGTTTTACCGCTTCCTATACCACCTGTTATACCAATTTTCAGCATCACTTTTGAATGATAAAATCAATGTTTTGGGGTTCAATCTTCACTAATTTGCAGAATTCTGGAAACTTACTTACTACCAGTGGCAATTGTACATAGCCTTTTGATTTCCAATTATTTAAATCTGCACTAACTTCAAAATCTCCCCGCTCTATGTTTGAATAATTACTCAATGTTGTAAGAAATGTAATCTTAACTTTATCGGGTAGTAACTTTACATTTCTGAATTCATTATTATTAAGCAGCACTATTGGCACATCCATTACTTTTTCGGTGTACTCATCAACCATCAGCCTTAAATCAACCAGTTTAGGATAAATATTGATATTAGCTTTCAGAGGCTTCTGCAATGCTATTTTGCTACTTAAATTACTATTGATATTTTTTAGCTTCAGTGTATCTGTATACCAATAATCAATCTTTTCAAGTTCATTTAATGGTCCAGTAACCGTTACATAAGATGGAGATATCTGTACTGTATCTGAAATACCGTAATGATTTTCAAAGCGAATATCATAGTTAAGGCGAATAGGAATTTTTTTAACTGCACGTGATGAAAAATCAAAATATAAGGTATCTGGACGTACATTTACTACTTTCTGAGCAGATTCAAACTGCTTGTTAATAGTAGTCAGCTGATCAGAAAGATTAATAAATGTTTGCGTTTTAAGTTTTTCAAGATCAACATTAACAGATTGAGGGTTTATCCGCAGTTTAGAGAATAACAATTGCCAACCTGTACCTTCTACCTGCAGATCTATCGTATCTGATTGTAATGAATGAAAGGCCTTATTATCAGGAAAGTTTACATAATGAACCAGAGTTTGGACCTGATAAACATACCTATTTGAAAGTGCAAAGAACATCCATGCTCCAACTGCAAATAAAAGGCAGACGAAAAAAAGTGAAATACGGCGACGTTCAACTTTACTGAATTTTATGAATGGCATATTTAACTATCGTTTATCAAATTTAGTTAAATAAAAACGCCGCCTCCAAAAGAAGCGGCGATCAACTAATTTAAATTCAAAATTATTTAGTAGCCGTGGGGCTAAGTGCTTTAGAAGATTCCAAAGACACTGAAGATTTTTCAAAACGGATTTTTGTACCGCTCTCCACTTCTATTAGAAATGTTGAATCATTCATCTCTACAATTTTACCATGAATTCCTGATGTTGTGATCACTTTATCACCCTTTTTTAATTCTTCAACAAATTTTTTATGATCCTTAGCTTTTTTCATTTGTGGGCGTATCATAAAAAAGTAAAACACCACAATAATAAGCAGCATTGGTAAAAACTGCCCGATCTGTTCCATATTCATATTATATTCTATTTGGTTTAAAATTAATTTGGTGCCAAAACATTACCCAATATATTTAATTCGGTAAGTGATGGAACTGTATTTGCTGTTATACTAACGATTTTATTTTGCATACCTGCTTTGCCAGCACTGTTAAATACTACTCGGATTAGCCCTTCTGCTCCTGGGGCAACTGGCTCTTTAGGATACTCAGGAATTGTACACCCACAGGTTGCAGTTGCACTACTGATAATTAGAGGACTATTCCCAATATTCTTAAATTTAAAATCATATGTTACTTTTTCGCCTTCTTTAATCTCACCAAAATCATATACTTCCTTTTCGAATTTAAATGCAGGCGCATTGGCAGTATCTGCTGTAGCAACTGTTGTCTGTTCCTGAGACTGAGTAGAATGATCAGCTTCAGTTGAATTTTGATTAGTACATGCTGCTAATAAAGACAGACACATGATTGATAAAAATACTTTTTTCATCTACTTGTTTTTTAATTGCTCGATTGACCTCAGATAAATTGTGTTGAACTATAAATATTCGTCTGTGGCTGTGCTAAATCATACTATTTTACATTTTTATTTATTCTAGCAAGCCTCTTCCTACCTTCTGTACTTTTCCTGATGCTTTAAGATCCACTAAAATTTTATCTAAAATACCGTTTATAAATGAATTGCTTTTAGGAGTACTGAATTCTTTTGAAATTTCAATGTATTCATTCATGGTAACCTTTATTGGAATAGATGAAAAGTGAATCAGTTCGGTTATGGCCATTCGCATTAATAATGTATCCATCAATGCAATCCTTTCTGAATCCCAGTTTTTAGTTTTCAGAGCTATAAGTTCCTGATATTCTTTTTCAAAGACTATTACCTTTTTAAACAGATCAATCAAATAAGGACGGTCTTCATCCCAATTAGGGCAAATCTGTGCAAGTTTATTATCGGTTGGAACCGTACTTGAAAAATTCTTGAATGTCTTAGCAACCAATGCCTGAAGAACATCCTTATCAACCGGCCAATTAATGAATTTTTCTTCGAATATCTGTTCTATACCCGGCGATTTTAGAATCAATTTTTTGAAAATATATTTGATGATATCTTTATCAGACTGGATAGTATGTTCTTTTAGATTTAAAAAAGAGGTGTACTCTTCTGAGGCTTTTAATGTTATAAAAATAGATTTACAGACCTCTGGATCAAAATCCCATGATATTTTATACTTTTTAACAGCTGCTTGATATTCAATATTTTGCTTTAAAGAAACTATAAAGAGGTTGTTTTGAATCTTAATACTTGCATTCAGATCTTCTTCTGAAGGCAAATACTTATTTGCCCGCTCTTCTGCATCAATGATACTATAATCTGCAACTTCTACAAGCAAGGATAAAAGCCAGTTATACATTTCATAAACTTGATCAACACTTTGCAATAATGCTTTTTCGTAAGGCAAAATTTCCTTAACATGCGATTGTTGATATGAATACAATACCTGTAACGCTTTAACCCTCAGATGCCTTCTGTTTAACATGTATAAGAACGATTTTATTTTTTAATACCTATTAATCAATAGGATGCTTTTATTTTTCTGATATCCTCAATACGTTTTTCAGCAATTTTATTTGCTGCTTCGTTTGTTGGGATATTCTCAAGTTTTGATTTCTGTAATACTCTTCTGGTGGCATCATAAATATTTTCGGCCATTTGTAGCGTTTTCTTTTTATTGAACCCAGCAATTTCGGAGTAACAATTGATTAGTCCACCGGCATTGATCAGATAATCTGGTGCATACATGATCCCTTTCTCCAATAACATGGAACCATGTATTACTTCATCAGCAAGCTGATTATTAGCCGATCCGGCTATAATCGAACATTTTAAACGGTTTATAGTTTCTGTATTTACCGTGGCACCAAGGGCGCAAGGTGAATAAATATCAATATCCAAATCAAAAAGATTGTTGTTTGCTACTGCAGTGGCCCCATATTTTTTAGCAACCTGACGCAAACGGTCTTCATCTATATCACTGATATACACTTTAGCATTCTCATTTCTGAGAAGTCCAACTAGATTTTCTCCAACTTGCCCTATTCCCTGAACGGCAATTGACTTTCCGGCCAAACTATCATTACCAAAATGTTCTTTTAAACAGGCTTTGATACCCATAAAAACCCCTTTGGCAGTTACCGGCGATGGATCACCACTACCACCAATTGATTCAGGAATTCCTGTTACATGTTTGGTTTCCATACGGATAAATTCCATATCCCTTGGATTAGTACCTACATCTTCTGCAGTAATAAAGGAGCCATTCAAATTTTCAATAAAACGACCAAAGCGTCGCATCAGAGCTTCTGATTTATGTAATCGGCTATCACCAATGATCACCGCCTTGCCACCACCAAGATTTAAACCTGTGATTGCCGACTTGTAGGTCATGCTTCGTGATAAACGCAATACATCTTGCAAGGCTTCGTATTCAGACTTGTATGGCTGCATCCGGGTTCCTCCCAATGCAGGCCCAAGGGTGGTATCATGGATTGCAATAATAGCCTTTAAGCCAGTACTGGGATCACTGCAATACACTACTTTTTGATGTCCAAAAGCATCAAGCTGACTAAAAACTGAATGTTCATCAAATTTAGATACTATCATGTTACCTGCCTGACTTTAGGCCACAAAAGTAGTAAAAATTCCAAACTATGCCCCAAATCAAAATTCTTAATCATTTTAAAGTAAAATTATGTTCTCGCTTTTTCACCATTCAAGAACCTGGGCGGCTTGAATTAAAATAGCCGAACCAGAAATAAATTACTCTAGTATGATTTCATTCTTATTCCGAATAAACGAGTTTAATTCATAAAATTTTAGAGTGTAACTTTCTGAAATCATGAACATGAATTAAACCGAAATCTAAAATTTAAAACATATAAGCTACAACATTAATGCCTATTTTTGCCACTCAAGGATCAGATGAAAGAACTGGCATATCTCAATAAATTTTTTTACACCTATCGCTGGCGCTTTTTACCAGGGGTTTTGTTTGTAATAATTTCGAATCTGTTTGCTGTGCTTCCAGCACAAGTGATTCGTATTGCCTTTGATCTTGTCAATGAAAATATAGCTATTTATAGGCTTTTTAATGGCTTTGAAAAGCAAGCACTCATCGCAACTATTTTTGGACAAAGTTTGTTGTTTTTTGGCCTGATTGTACTTGCTCTTGCTCTGCTCAGAGGCATTTTTCTTTTTTTCATGAGGCAAACTATTATCCTGATGTCAAGGCATATCGAATATGATCTAAAAAATGAGATCTATCAGCATTATCAGAAGCTATCCATGGCTTTTTATCGCCGTAATAATACGGGCGACCTCATGAACAGGGTTACAGAAGATGTTAGCAGAGTAAGAATGTATCTCGGACCTGCCATCATGTACACCATCAACACAACAGTATTATTTATTCTAATCATTGTGGCGATGTTTAATGTAAATGCCAAACTCGCAATTTTTGCCTTGTTGCCCTTACCTCTTCTTGCAGTTACGATCTATTATGTTCATACCATCATCAATCAACGAAGTGAAAAAATACAGGAGCAGCTTTCATCGATGTCAAGCTTTGTGCAGGAAACATTTTCAGGAATAAGAGTGATCAAAGCCTACGTAAGAGAAGATGATATCCGGAAAAAATTCAATCAAGAAAGTGAGGATTACAAAACACATTCTATGTCACTTGTTCAGATTCAGGCTTTATTTTATCCGATGATGCTATTACTGGTTGGAGTAAGTACAATAATTACCGTTTATATCGGAGGTGTTGAAGTGATCAATGGAACAATTTCATCAGGCAATATCGCCGAATTTATTGTTTATGTTAATCAGCTTACTTTTCCTGTAACTTCACTAGGCTGGGTAACTTCATTGATCCAAAGAGCATCGGCTTCTCAGAAAAGAATCAATGAGTTTTTACAGACTCAACCAGAGATTATTTCTTCATCATCAGATAAAATTAAATTAAAAGGCGGAATTGAATTCAAGGACGTAAGCTTCACCTATCCGGATACCGGTATTCAGGCCATTAAAAACGTTTCATTTAAAGTGGATCCTGGGCAATTTATTGCAATTATTGGCCGAACAGGTTGCGGTAAATCAACCATCGCAAACTTATTAATGCGAATGTATGACGTTGATAAAGGCACTATTTTAATTGACAATAAAAAAGTTGAAGCGCTCAATCTGAACGCCTATCGAGACCAGATAGGTTTTGTACCGCAGGAGGTATTTCTTTTTTCGGATACGATTTTTAATAATATTGCCTTTGGCTTGTCAACAGTAGAATCTAATCAGGTAGAACAGGCAGCAAAAGATGCAGCTTTATATGATAATATAATAGGATTTGAAAAAAACTTTGAAACAATGATTGGGGAAAGGGGAATAACCCTTTCTGGCGGACAAAAACAAAGGCTCTCAATCGCAAGGGCGCTAATTAAAGAGCCAGAGATTCTTATTTTTGATGATTGCCTTTCTGCCATTGATACCCGCACTGAAGAAGAGATACTTAATAATCTGGGGCGATTAATGAAAAATAAAACCAGCATTTTAATTGCTCACCGGGTATCTTCAATAAAGAATGCAGATAAAATACTGGTTATGGATGGTGGCCAAATTATTGAGCAGGGTACTCATCATGAGCTGATGGCATTAAAAAAGATTTATTTCGAATTATTCGAAAAACAGCTTCTGGAAGAGCAGATACCTGCATGATTGCACCTTTAAAAAAAATGCCTGAAGCGTAGACATCATAATAGTTCAGGAATTCAGAAGTCATGACCATTCGTTTTTAAAATATATCAACCCTAAAAAAAATCAATTTGTTACTTTCCGAATATCTATTATATTTACCTCAAGAAACTAAAAAAAACAATGGGAGATTTCGACAATAAAGAAAGAGAAGAGGTTTTTTCGAAGAAGGTAAGAGCAGGGAAGCGCACCTACTTTTTCGATGTTAAAGCTACACGTTCAAATGATTATTATGTAACCGTAACAGAAAGTAAGAAACGTTTGGAAGATGGTGTTTTTATAAAGCATAAGATCTTTCTTTACAAAGAAGACTTTGAAAAGTTTGCAGAAGGCTTGAAAGAAACCATTGATTACATCAAAGCTAATCAGGAAGTTGTTGAAAAACGATACGAATATTCAGAGAATCATACAGAGCAAACTAAAGCAGATGATGATTTCTCATTTGAAATATAAAAATTTCAAAATAGAGTCTATTAAAAAGGCCCCGATTCATATCCTTGAATCGGGGCCTTTAATTTTAGTTCTATTTTTTATGCTGAAGCCAGCTGATCATTTATTTGAATGCCCCTTTTTATAATGCTCTAATAATAAATCTCCTCCAAAGTCATGCATTAAATCACGCACTACTGAATGCACATGATTAGCATTATTCTGTGTATTATCGTATTCAATTATAATGGTAGGACCCTGAATTCGGTAATATGCTCCCTTGCCAATAACTGGCTTTGTATGGCCTGCCCATGAAAACCAAACATTATCCAACCCCGCTTTGCGAATATCACTCATCATTTTTTCTGCAAGAGCAGGCTTATAGCGATGAACATAAATACTCATCAGCTGTAACATTAAAGATTGTTGTTCTTTTGACAATTCGGAATAGCTGATACCTACAGGTTTTCCTAGCATAGCGTTACGCTTGTTTAATGTCAAGATATCCGGAAATGCTGCAGTATCAATGATCGCCTTTTTAATTTGTGCATTGGAAAGAGCGTTTAATAAGGCAAAACCAACGTCCGACTCCTGTTTCAAAACTTGCTTACCGGCCATTGGCCCATTAAGTACAATGGCTGGGTTACTTCCAAGAAATCCGGGGGTGCCTGCTACAAGAGTCTTTTTATTAAATGAGAAATTAAAAGAAATATGATGACCCTCAAAACGCCAACCCCAAATGGTTTTTGATGAGGGTGTACCAAAAATTGTAAAGTGGTAATTACCCGGATCACGCCATTTATCTTCCGGTTTTCTTTTTTCCAATTCTTTTAACACGTTTTCTAATTGCATGATATCTTTCGTCTTTTGGAAGGTATCGCCTCCAAGGCAAGATTTCAACAGATCATAAGCCGTTTCTTGCTGTGCTCGGTTCATTTCATTAAATGTGATCCCCCTCCTCTCTTTTGGCACAAAATGAAAATTATAGCGCTCTTGGGTATCAAATGCAAAAACAGATTCTGTTTTCTGGGCATCATTAAGCAATGAAATAAAACGATTGGCAAGAGAAACCGCATCTTGGCCCAAGGCGATAGTCTGAATTAAAATCAATAAAATCAGCAAAATAATGGGCTTCTTCATATTTCTCTATATTTTTTAAAAAAATCCGACAATTAATATTAAATACATGCAATTAATTGAACTATTGAGTAAATGATAACTTATTTCAACATAAATATAGGGAATCAGTTTAATTCATTTATGTAGAAGGTTATTATATTGTTTTTCATATTTCTTACCAAATCAAACTATTAAACCAAATCAAACAGAAAACCTAGCGCAGTTCAATCAAAATGACTTAATCATTAATAAATCAATAATAAGAGAATGAATATTTAACGATTTAAAAATTATACTACGAATAGGCAAACCGATTTTTTAAAAACAGTAATCAATTTCTGGAATATGATATTAAAATTAAATTTCGGTCAGAAAAACTTCTAAGAGCATACTATTAGGCTATCATATAAAGCAAAAATGTTTTAAATGAGATAGTTTTTGTTAAAACAGCGACATTTTAGCCAAAGCTGATTAATTACTTTAGTTCCTGACACATTTGTTTTAAACTAGTTAATTTATTAGCCTGGAATGAATAGAAAACTAAGAATGGGGATGATAGGTGGAGGAAAGGGTGCTTTTATTGGAGCCATTCACCGCATAGCTGCCAATATGGACGGCATGATCGATCTAGTTTGTGGGGCGCTGAGTACGAGTCCGGTAAATGCAGATGAAAGTGGCCGAATGCTGTTTCTTGAAGAGAGCAGAATCTACCACAGCTTTGAAGATATGATCATCAAAGAAAGTCAGCTTTCTGCAGATCAGCGCATGGATTTTGTAAGCATAGTAACTCCAAATCATGCCCATTTTGCACCGGCAATGATGGCCCTAGATCATGGTTTCCATGTGGTAATAGATAAACCCATCTCTTTTACATTGGATGAAGCCAAACAATTAAAGAAAAAGGTTGAACAAACCGGACTTTTATTACTGCTTACCCATACCTATGCTGGTTATCCTATGGTCAAGCAGGCTAAACAACTGGTTAAAGCCGGAGAGTTGGGTAAGATCAGAAAGATCTTAGTAGAATATCCTCAAGGGTGGTTAAGCCGCTTATCCGAAAAAGACAACAACCCACAGGCCGCATGGAGAACAGATCCTAAAAGATCGGGCAAAAGCGGATGTATGGGAGATATTGGAACACATGCAGCCCATCTAGCTGAATATATCAGCGGATTAAAAATCAGTAAGCTATGTGCCGACCTCAGTATTGTGGTTGATGGTAGATTATTAGATGATGATGGGAATGTGCTGCTTCGTTTCGACAATGGAGCTAATGGCGTGCTGGTAGCCTCACAGATAGCAGCAGGTGAAGAGAATGCCTTAAAAATTAGAGTGTATGGAGAAAATGGAGGCCTGGAATGGGCACAACAAGAACCCAATACGTTAATTTTAAAATGGCTGGATCAGCCGGTTCAGATCTTAAGAACGGGTGGTCATCATCTTTCAAATTATGCAGCCTTCAATAGCCGCACACCAGCAGGGCATCCTGAGGGCTATCTCGAAGCATTTGGCAATCTTTATCGGAATTTTGCCTTATGTCTTTCTGCCAGGATAGAGGGTACAACTCCTCCAGCTGAAGCACTTGATTTCCCATCAGTAGATGAAGGAATCAGAGGAATGGCTTTTATCGACAATGTGGTTAAAAGCAGTTCAAGTAATGAAAAATGGACAAATTTTGAAGTTTAATCTATAAAAAATGACTACAATAAAAGGACCCGGAATATTTCTTGCCCAGTTTTTAGGCGATGAAGCTCCCTTTAACAGCCTAGAATCAATATGTAAATGGGCAAAAAGCCTTGGTTATGCCGGAGTACAGATCCCAACCTGGGACCCCCGTTGCATTGATCTTCAAAAGGCAGCAGAAAGCAAGACCTATGCTGATGAGATTAAGGGATTAGTAAATGAATGTGGTTTAGAGATCACCGAGCTATCTACCCACTTACAGGGACAGCTAGTGGCTGTAAACCCGGCCTATGATCTTCTATTTGATGGCTTTGCCCCTGCATCGGTACACAACAATCCTAAAGCACGTACCGAATGGGCCGT
>NZ_JBIKSU010000162.1:0-2753 GCF_044348475.1 Daejeonella sp.
TAATTTCGGATTTTTAGATTGGGTTTCAGAAATATTATGGAGATGATTTCAAACATTCTAGGAGTAAAACTGCAGAATTTTTTCTACTAAAATGCCGGTCTTTTGTTTATCTATTTATTTATTAAATTTATAGCATATGTGCGGTAGAGTAAGTATTTCAGAACAAACTATCATTGCTAAGAAGTTACATCTTAAGCTGGCAGATGATCTGGCAAGACCGGCGAATATCAATGTTCCTCCAACACTAGAGCTGCCGGTTTTTACCGATCAAAAACCTTCAGAACTTCAATACCTCAGTTGGACATTAATTCCATTTTGGGCAAAGGAAAAGCCAAAGTTCAGCACCTTTAATGCCCGAATTGAAAATCTAAAAGAATCGGGTAGCTGGAAGCATTTGTTAGGTAAAAAGCATTGTGTAGTTATTACCGATGGCTTTTATGAATGGAAAAAATTGGATCAAAAAGGTACGAAAAAACAAGCCTATCTGATACGCATGAAGGGGATGAGATTTACATTAATGGCTGGTTTATGGGATACCTGGATTGATCAAACTACTGGAGAATTGATCAATAGCTGTACAATCATTACTAAACCTGCAAACACAGCGATGAAATTTCTACATGACAGGATGCCCTGTTTGTTAAATCTGGATGATGCAAATGTCTGGGTTAACGCGAAATTTTCTTTGGATGAGCGATTTGAAGCTTTGGAACGATTAACAGACGATCTTCTGGACATGAATGCTGTTACTAAAGTTGGTGATATTGATGAGTATACTTATTTGTTTGACCAATAAAACTTAAACAGCAGAACTTTAAATTAAGATATTTTGTACATTTTTTATGGATATATTTAAATTCATTAAGCCTGAAGCTGTGAAAATTTTCAAATCCCTTTCTGTAGTAGCGATGATATGTTTATCTCTTTCAGTGCATGCGCAAAAAAAAGAAAGATCAGAAAAGCCGTTAAAGCAATTTATGATTTATGAAAAGGGTCAATATATGACCAAGGTTGATGTTAGAAAGGAGTTAAGGGGTACAGAAAACACTGTACAGATTGATGCGCTTAATGTTAGCGGCGGATCTGGTTTGATTCGAGGAGAAGTATTGCCGGGTGCAGAGATATCACAGGTTTTAGCAATTATTGGCAATTATAATCTAACCCGACAAATCTCAAAATCAGGCAGAGGAGAGTCCATTCAATTGATGGATGTTGTTTATCCGTTGAGGCTTCGAATAACCATTTCTAACCAGGTTTTGGATGTGGAGATGAAAGAGGCTGGTTTTTGGAAGATTTCGGTAGGCATGAATCAGTAATCGCTCCTTTGCTTTTATTTAAAGGCCTTTTCAAATTGCATTTTTCATACATTACAATTATTATTGCATGAAATGAATTCAACACAAGAAGAAGGAATATTCCTTGAAGCAAAGGAAAGTTTACAAAAAAATGGTTTTAATATTGTTCAACAAGATTTGAATCGCCCTTGGGGTGGTTTTTTTGTAATCGATGAACAACAGGCACAAAAATTCGCAAACACGTATTTTGACGGAATAGAAATTGGGAACTTAAAAATTTCAGGAAAACTTAGTCCTAAGTTTTTGATCGTTTCGCCCAATAAGCGTCTTTCTTGGCAATACCATCATCGTAGGGCCGAAATCTGGCAGGTAATTCAGGGAACAGTTGGAGTTGTTAAAAGTTTATCAGATGAAGAAACCGAATTGAGGTCATATCATCCGGGACAACGGATTGTTTTACAACAGGGCGAGCGCCACAGATTGGTAGGTTTAAATGATTGGGGCCTGGTTGCAGAAATCTGGCAGCATACAGATGTATCAAATCCGTCTGATGAATCAGACATTGTAAGACTGCAGGATGATTTTGGCAGGTAGTGTCTTGAGTCAGCATAACATGACATTTCTTCTATTTTTTAACAAGTAAATTTGTTTATTTTCACACGCTTTTTAAACCAAAGCGCTATCTATTTATGGTTATTTTAATTTTCTTTCTTGGTCATTGGTTTTTGTCCCTGTTTTTTCAAACATTTTTCCTTCACCGCTATTCTTCTCATAAGATGTTCAAAATGAGCCCTTTTTGGGAGAAATTTTTCTATATGTCAACATTCCTTGCACAGGGATCTTCTTTTTTAAATCCACGTGCCTATGCAATCATGCATCGTATGCATCATGCCTATAGCGATACCGAGAAAGATCCTCATTCTCCGCATTTCTTTAAAGATGTGATTGGGATGATGATCCAGACTAAAAACATTTATCTGGATTATGTGAGGTTTAAAATAGAACCGGAGCAAGCATTTCGAGACAATTATCCAACCTGGCCGTTGATTGATCGTATCGGCGATTTGTGGATCACCCGCTCATTATTTATTGTGTTTTATATTACTTTTTATAGTCAATTTGCCGAGTATTGGTGGATGTTCTTATTGCTACCCATTCATTTTTTAATGGGCCCAATTCATGGAGCAGTAGTGAACTGGTGCGGTCATAAATACGGTTATTCTAATTATGACAATGATGACCACAGTAAGAATTCCTTGCCATTAGACTTTCTGATGTTGGGTGAATTGTTTCAGAATAACCATCATAAAAAGCCAAACAATGTAAATTTTGCATTAAAATGGTATGAATTTGATCCATCATACCCTATAATTAAGTTAATGCATCATCTTCGAATTATCAGACTCAGAAAAATTTAAGCATTAGCTATACAATTTTTAAGAGCCTTGGTTTTAATCA
>NZ_JBIKSU010000163.1:0-2724 GCF_044348475.1 Daejeonella sp.
TTTAGGAAATATCATAATTTTTTATTTTTTAATTGTAAAGACCACCCCCTTTTATTCCCCCGCCAGCGGTGGACACTGGTCGCCTAGTTAAATTCGTTTTGATAAAAAATCCCCTTATTAAAACAATAGATTAAACCAACAACAAATTTTTCTGAAAGCTATGTTTTTGAAAAATCACACGCGACACGCATGCGCCAGCGGTGCCTAAAAAACAAATTCCAATCCACCTCCAATATGTCATCCCGAACCCTGCCCTTCAGCAGGTGAGGGACCTTCGTTGTTCTTAGCACAAATTTAGCCCTGGCTACAGGTAAAAAAGACTCTCGCAAAGACGCAGGTGCATAGCGCCTAAACAATTCAATTCCAAATTAACCTCCTACCTCATACCTCATACCTCCTACCTCATACTTCATACCTCAGACTTCCTACCTCCTACCTCATTCCTCCTACCTCACTGCTCCCCCCTCATACCCACTCTCCAATAAACCCCAGCCGAAACCAAAATCAACAACTCACAAACAATCGTAGCTATTGCTGCACCCTTTGCTCCATAAACCGGGATAAGAAAGAAATTCAAAGCAACATTCAGAATAATCATGATCAGGTTGAGATAGACAAGAAATTTAACTTTGTTTTTAGCAACGAGGTTATTACTGATTGAGCCGTAGATAAATACAATAGCCAGATACCAAACCAGTACTTTAAATACAGGTATAGATTGATCATACTTAGTATCAAAAAATAGTTCAAAAAGAATATCTGAACCAAAGTATAGAAAGGTGCTTAGCAAAATTCCAATGCCACCCAGGCAGTACAGTGCCAGATATTGAATGCGTTTAAATTTATCTTTATCCTCGGCATGTTTTGCCAGGCTCGGAAAGATGGCGGTCATAAATGCACCTGAAATAAACATAAATGGATATATAAATCGGGTAGCACCAGCATAATATCCCACTTCTATACTGCCCGTCATTTTTTCAAGCATGATGATGTCAATTTTATTATATATAACATTCGCAGCCATCAAAACGGTAAATAAAATCCCCTGCCTGATAAATGTCATGCTTCCAGACAGATCTAATTTTAATTGAAATAGATAGGTAAATTCCTTTTTATATCGGGTATAGAGCAACAGGATTAACAGTACAAAGCAATTAATAAATCCTAGAAAAATAAAATACGCTAGCGGCGCTTGATAATAAATTCCGGCCAGCATGAAGATCAATTTTAAGACGCTCAGAGATACATCTTTATAGAAGATTAGATCTTTGCGGCCGGATGCAATAAAAATGGCCAGCATGGGCGCAAAAAAAGCACTAATAACAACACTGAGCCCGAATACACTTAAGTAATAGAAATCATTCACTGAATTGCTTGCATAGCTGATACTCAATATGAGTATTAGCATTACGGCACTGATTAGTAGTTGCGCCGATTGTGCCTTTGAATAGATACTTTGAATTTTATCTGGATTCTGGCTGCTTTCTTTGATAATGTGTTGCGTGAACCCTCCATCCGAGAAAAAGGCGAAGATTGAAATGAATTCTATGATGTAGATGTATTTTCCGTATTCTGAAACCGGAAGAAACTGCATCAGGAAAATAAGCCCGATAAAGCCCAAAATTTGGACAATAACACTACCCCCCATATATACAGCTGAATCTTTCAATAATTGTTTACGCATCAGCTTTTTATTTGATCAGCAAGTTTTTTTACAATAACTGGCCAGGTAAAGCTCTCTTTTGAAAAGCTTCTGATTTCTTGATAGCGTTGAGATGAAAGAAAACCCGGTTCAATGCTGTTTTGTATTGCCTTTGAAAATTCCTGTGCATTTGCTTTTGCAACTGTGCCATATTTGCCCTTTGAGGTAATGTGTTCGGCGCTTGAAACCGGGCTGCTAATCAAGTAATTGCCAAAATAGATTGCTTCTGGAAAAGCGATTGGAAATCCTTCATACCGTGAACTCAAACAGAATACCTTTGATCGGTTGTACCAATCAAATAACTCTTTTCGGTCTGTGATGTTACCTGTGAAAATGATCTTGTTTTCAAGCTGTGGGTATTCTCTGTAAAAATCAGCGATGTATTTCTTAAAGTTTTCTTCAATGGGCCCCAAAATGTATACTTTCCAATCTTTGAGGTCTATTATTTTCAAGGCATCAAGCAATAGCTCTGTATTTTTTTGTTCGGTACCGATTCTTCCCACAGTTAAAATAATATTTTCTTTTTCATGGAAGGCTTTGACCGGAATTTCCTTGTCCAGATAAAGATTATCAACGCCATTGGGGATGCATATCAGTTTATGTTCCAGTTCAGGATAAACGTGTAGCAAATATTCTTTGGCTTGATCGGTTTCTACTGAAAATAGGTCGGTGAGCTTGAAAATCCAGGAGGTTAAAGCCTTTAAAAAGAAATTTTTGATTCGGTAATTTGAAAATAGGAAGGCATTATAATTCTTGAAAAACAGAATATCCATATCTAGTTTGATATAGGCCTTACCTTGGGGGTTTACCAGTTTATAGATTAGCAGGTAAAGAATATTGTCTTTTTTGAAGTGAAATAGGTTTAATACATCAATGGATTTTGAGTTATTCAATAGGTAATATAATACGCCCAATTCAAAATAGAGAAATCTGCCTTTATTGGGAATGAAGTTTAGTTTTAATCCATTCACCTCCTGATCAATAAATGGATATTCCACATTATTCTTGTAGCTGATTAATGT
>NZ_JBIKSU010000164.1:0-2644 GCF_044348475.1 Daejeonella sp.
TCGGTAACTGTGTCCTGCTTTAAAGCATATTCTAATTGCTCAGATTTTAATCCGGCTGGAAGATTAATATAATGCCAGTTACCTAAATAATTATACGCAGGTTCTGATTTTATAAAGTCGGCCCAATTGCTGGCCATAGCCATAGATTCTGTTCCAAGAATATTTTTTATTTCGCCTTTTGCTTTTTTACTTAAATAGCTCTCTGCAACCTGTCCAACTACCCTGTGACCAAGCATTCCCCAGGCCATACTTTGACATGGGATATAGAGCAGTGCTCCAAAAAGGAATAGTTTTTTTAAAGACAATATGTTCATAATCAAGTTAATTTAGGGGTTTTTGAACGCAAATCGTTCTTTCTTTTAATGATAGTTTAAGTTGTAGATGCTGTTGTATACTCTCCAAATATAGGCTATCGGCAGTATTTTTTCTGATCACAAATGCCGGTAGATATTGACCAATTCGATAGCATCCTGATATTTTTTGCTTAAAGTTGGGCTTTGTAAAAGTTGCCGTAACAATTAGGGTATCTTTTTTTGTAAGGTAAGTTCCTTTGGCATATTCTGTCCACGTTCCATTGTTAAAGCATGAGTCAGGATACATATTTACTTTTGCAAATGTTTGAATAGTAACATAAACAGAGTCGCATGAAAAGCGAAACCGATGTTTAGAATATTGCAGTTTTTGATCCTGAAAATCCACGCTATCTTCTTCCCATGTACCCTGAAAACTTTCTGTTCCTATTCCCTGAAGATTTGGGTTGAATTTACAGGATGTAAAAGCAAGAAGGCTTAAGATTAAGAAGAAATAATAGGGGTGTTTTGCCATTTTTAGATTTTAAACCTCTCTGGGTATAAACCCAGAGAGGTAAATGAATTATTTTAGTCCGCCAATCATATCTTCAGGACGTACCCATTGGTCAAATTGCTCATTGGTCAATAAACCCAGGTCAAGAGCAGCTTCTCTGAGTGATTTATTTTCTTTCAGCGCTTTTTTCGCAATTTTTGCTGCGTTCTCGTAACCAATGTGTGGATTCAAAGCAGTAACCAGCATTAATGAGTTTTCAAGATGTTTTTTGATCCCTTCGTAGTTGGGTTCTATACCGGATGCGCAATTATTTGTAAATGAAACACATGCATCGCCAATTAACCGTGCAGATTGCAGAAAATTAGCAGCCATTACTGGTTTGAAAACGTTCAGTTCATAATGTCCGTTTGATCCTGCTATGCTTATGGTAACATCATTACCCATAACCTGTGCCGCAACCATTGTTACTGCCTCATTTTGAGTTGGGTTAACTTTTCCGGGCATTATTGATGATCCTGGCTCATTGTCTGGAATGTGGATCTCTCCAATTCCGGAACGCGGGCCCGAAGCAAGAAGACGTATATCATTTGCGATTTTCATCAGCGAAACTGCAATTTGTTTCAAGGCTCCATGGGTTTCTACAATGGCATCGTGCGCTGCAAGTGCTTCAAATTTATTTTCTGCTGTTATAAACGGTAGTCCCGTAAACTTTGCGATATAATCTGCAACTTTTACATCATATCCCTTTGGAGTGTTAATACCGGTACCTACTGCGGTTCCTCCTAATGCCAGTTCAGATAAATGGTCTAAGGTATTTCTAAGTGCTTTTAGTCCGTGGTTAAGTTGTGAAACATATCCTGAAAATTCTTGACCTAATGTTAAAGGGGTTGCATCCATTAAGTGAGTACGGCCAATCTTAACCACATCCTTAAATTTTTCAACTTTCAATTGAAGAGCATCGCGAAGTTTCTCAACTCCCGGAATGGTTACTTCTGAAACCATTTT
This sequence comes from Daejeonella sp., assembly GCF_044348475.1. Taxonomy (GTDB): domain Bacteria; phylum Bacteroidota; class Bacteroidia; order Sphingobacteriales; family Sphingobacteriaceae; genus Daejeonella. The sequence goes on from NZ_JBIKSU010000164.1 coordinate 1,810, forward strand.
ATAAGCCGCAATGTGCATAGCTGTTGGATAGGTATCATTTGATGACTGCGATTTGTTTACATCGTCATTGGGGTGAACAAATGTTGTGCCCACACCCAGCTTATTTCCTTGTAGCACATGAGAGCGATTAGCGATTACCTCATTTACGTTCATGTTAGATTGGGTACCAGAACCTGTTTGCCAGATCACCAGAGGAAACTCAGATGCTAGTTTACCTTCAAGGATTTCATCACAAACTTGGGCAATGAGATCGCGTTTCTCAACAGATAAAATTCCACTGTCTGCATTTGTAAATGCCGCCGCTTTTTTAAGGAAGGCAAAAGCTTCAATGATTTCCGTAGGCATTGAGGCCTCGGGTCCTATCTTGAAATTATTTCTTGAACGTTCGGTTTGTGCTCCCCAGTATTTATCTGCAGGCACCTTTACCTCGCCCATCGTATCGTGTTCTACTCTGTAATTCATTGGAATGGAATTAGTTGTTTGCTGCAAATTTAGATTTTTTTACCTAGTGTTGCTGCCAAAAATTTAGTTTTTACTATCTTTTATTCTAATATATTAAGGGGGTGTTTATAACTCTTTTATTGTGCTGATTATAATATTTTCTAATTTTCAGCATTAAATTTTATATCAAACATTTTCGATGATCCATTATTTCCGTCACTTGCTGATTATTTCGTTTTTTATTGTCCTTATTCAGGGCTGTAGTTCTACTCCTTTTGAAAAAAGAAAGAAGAGAACGCTTTCTGATGAGCAAGTAGATAGCATAGCTTTAATCTATAACCCCAAAAAGGCAGATAAAAGAATTGATGAATTTATGATGAATCTTCACCGAAGA
>NZ_JBIKSU010000065.1:0-10989 GCF_044348475.1 Daejeonella sp.
CCCAATTGGAAGCGGGATGCTGTACATCAAAAAAGAAAAAATTGAAAAAATTTGGCCTTTGGTCTGTAATCCAAATCCTAAATCGTCAGATATTAGAAAATTTGAAACCCTTGGCACTCGAAGCTTCCCTATTGAGCAGGGTATTGGTGAGGCAATTAATTTTCATAATGCGATAGGGAGTAAGAGGAAAGAAGATCGGGTTCGTTATTTAAAAAATTATTGGGTACAGAAAGTGAAGGGAATTCAGCGGGTTAAAATTCACACTTCTTTAAAACCTGAATATTCATGTGCAATATGCGGCATTAGTATTGATGGGGTTAACCCAAGAGATCTGGATAGTAAATTGTTTAATGAATATAAAATTCATACCGTTCCAATTGTATACGATACAGCAAATTGTGTTCGAGTAACTCCACATGTATATACCCGTTTGTCTGAACTTGATAAATTCGTAAAAGCTATAGCAGAGATTGCTGCAGCTAAATAAATTTTTAGTTTAAATACATGCTAGGCGGCAATCATACTATATCCTTATTAAAAACAGAGTTACAGCAAGTTATGGAACAAATTTGTTGTGAAAATGTACAGGATTTCCCTAAACATTTAATAACAAAAATGTAAAACATAGAGGCAGTGTAGGTAACAGTCTTGTTTAAACATAGGTTTACACAAATAGGCATAAGAATCAATATAAAATTATAATAAAAGCAGTCAAGTATTTCACAGAAGAAGGCCAAAATTCTTTCATCCAAGAGTTAATTTCTAATGGATTCAGTAAAAAACAGATTTGGAAGAAATACACTGGTCAGTAAGAGGAGCAGGGATATCTAATTAGAAGCAATAAGAAATTGGGTTATCCTAATATAGGCCGCCCAATAAGTACTAATTTTGGTAATCAAGGAAAAACCATGTTCGTAAATAAAAAGGCTGTCATACCTGGTCAAATTGAAGAATCTTTTGAAAATCTACAATTAAATTTCGATTTTTAAATTATAACTATTTAATCTATAGATCAATGAAAATTTTATCTAGTCTGCTTTTATTATTTTGTTTTTTAGGAATTCAAAATGAATCCAAAGCCCAAACCTATTATGTTTCACCAAATGGAAATGATCTGAATTCCGGATCTCAACCCGAAAAACCATTTGCAAACATCCAAAAGGCTGTGGATGAGATCCGAAAAAACGGAAAACTATCCAAGCCTGAAGAAATTGCAACCATTTTATTGATGGAAGGTACCTATGAACTAAAGAAACCCCTGATAATAAAACCGGTAGCTGAAGGATCAAAAAAACAAGCGATGCTGATTGACCGGTATCAGGATCAAGCTGTGATCCTAAGTGGCGGACGGGAAATAAAAGGCTGGAAGAAGCAGAAAAATGGATGGTGGATCACCACGATTCCTGAAGTTGCTGCTGGACAATGGAAATTCAATCAACTTTTTGTCAATGGTGATTCGCGACCCCGAGCACGGAAGCCCAACAACGGTTTTCTACGTGTAAAAGGAATGCCAGATGGAACACCAAAAACTACAGGTTATAATAAACCAAGTCAGAAGTTTGAATTTGTTAAAGGAGATATAAACCCAAAATGGACCAATTTGGGTGATGCTGAAGTGATAGTTTACCATTTCTGGACAGATACCCACCTTTCTATTGAATCGATTGATGAAAAGAATAACCTTGTCTCGTTTAAACATGCTTCAAAAAAAGTATTTGCTGACGATTTTAATGAAGAAGGAGCCCGTTATATAGTCGAAAATGTGATGGAAGAGTTGGATTCTCCTGGCGAATGGTACCTCGATCGAAAAACCGGAAAACTGAGCTATTTTCCTTTCCCAGAGGAAAAACCTGAAGATGTTACATTCTTTGCTCCAGTCATAAAAGAATTAGTTCGTTTGGAAGGTGACCCCGAAAACCAGCAATTTGTTGAAGATATTACCTTTAGGAATATTGAATTTCGGCATACCAATTTCCAGCTTCCTGAAGGTGATACAAATAACGGACAAGGCTCATCAACCGTTTCTGCTTCAGTTACTTTGAAAGGAGCTCGCAATTGCGAATTCAGCAATTGTAAATTTACTCAGCTGGGAAACTGGGCTTTAGATCTGCAAGCAGGATGCGTTGGCAATCGTTTTAAAAACAATCAGATAAGCCAAATTGCCGCCGGCGGATTCAAGGTAAATGGCGGAACTTTTGCAGATTCTCCTTTTTTGAGAACGGCCAAAAATGAATTTAAAGATAATGAAATTGGTTATTTCGGTCAAAAGTATCCATCGGCTGTAGGAATTCTTTTACAACAAACAGAAGCAAATCATGTGGCTCATAACCTGATCCATAATGGTTTTTACACCGGGATTTCGGTTGGCTGGGTATGGAGCTACAAACGAAGCATTAGCCGCGACAATGTCATCGAATTCAATCACATTCATCATATCGGTCAGGGATTACTTTCGGATATGGGTGGAATTTATACCCTCGGAGTTTCTCCAGGTACTGTTTTACGAAATAACCTCATCCATGATGTGGATGCCAATCGTTACGGAGGATGGGGAATTTACAACGATGAAGGCTCAACTCATATTTTAATCGAAAACAATATCGTTTACAATACCAAATTCGCAGGATACAACATTCATTTCGCAAAAGAACTTACCGTCAGGAATAATATTTTTGCATTGGGAAGATTACAGCAGCTAAGCCGCAGCCTCAGTGAACCACATCAAAGTGTTTATTTCGAAAACAACATTATTTTCTGGAAGGAAGGAATATTGTTAGATAAGAAATGGAATGACGAACCCTATACGTTTTATTACCATCCCATCCATAAAGGAGAAGAGAAGCTAACTTCAACATTTGAAATGGATCGAAACCTTTATTTCAATCCATCAAAAAGCCTTTCAGAAATTGACTTTAACGGCAAAAGCATGGCTGAATGGCAAAAGGCTGGAAAGGATATTCATTCTCAATATGCCGACCCGATGTTTGTAGATGCTGCCAATTACAATTTTTCACTAAAATCAGGTTCGCCCGCTTTTAAACTGGGGTTCAACGCCATTGATATGAGCTCTGTTGGACCTCGAGGATTAACAGGTCCAAAAAAGTAAGCGTTTTGGCCTAACATAAGTTTACATAAATAATTTATAATAAAACACTATGATCGATATTGGAAGTGGTATGGCCCTACCGTATCATCACTTCCCAATACCGGGTACGTTTGGAGCTGCCTTCGGGCCCTTCAACCTCTAAAGTAATCACTGTACGTACCCCTTTTTGCTTAAAAGTATGAATCGGGTTTTGTTCCGTTGAGGTTTCACCATTACCAAAATCCCATTTCCATTTTTTGATGGATCCAATAGATTCATCTTTGAAGGCTACTATTCCATTTTCTTCGTCGATAACTTTGAACGTCCATGCTGCCTTAATTGGTTCCAAAAATTCTTTTTCCAAAGGCATCAATTGAAATGAACAAAGATATGAGGCATTACTAACCATTTTAACATTATGGGAGAGATTGACATGGCCTTCTCTTTTACCCCCATCAAAATCCAATATCGACCAAGATAGCCCGATTACCTTATTTTCTTTTAGTTCAGATTCTATGGCCCTTTGTGGCCCTTGGTACGGAGCATAGTCATATGGAGTAATCCATCCTTCCAAAATCAAAGTTCCGCTTTCGCCATGTTTAAAATTGTAAGAATAGGCTTGGTTTGCATGCGGAAACTCGGAAACCCAAGGTTGGCTACCCCATACCAATACCCATGCATTATTTACAGGGGGTGTAAAAATATGGTAATTCTGTGCATGTACGCCACTAAAGTTAAAATGATTTTCGATATAGGAAGGGCTTTGAGGTTGCCATTTTAGCTTGGCAGGATCTAATGAGGGATTTTGAATAAAAGGGCCACCAGACAAATCGCCGTCTACTACCAATTCAAAAATATCATTTAAATAACCTTCGGGATTGAAACGTTCAAAATCCCAAAAATCATCATAGGCCTCGTATAGAAAATAGATACGGTTTAATCCCTTTACCCAGCCTATTTTCACTTTTACGTCGAGATCTTTTGGGTCGATATTGGTGCCTTTACCGTCTTCAGTATCATTTAAAAGATCTGTTCCGTATGTATAGTTTTTAGGCACCATGTCCCAATCACTTTTATCACCGTCGATTCGCGGCATTTGATTTCTGGGAAATTGAAAGATTTGGAACATTTTTCCATTTCTTGCCGTGCTGTAGTTTGGGGTAGGCTGGCCATTTGTATCCAATATGCTTCCTGTTAAAAGGAAAAGGATAATTAACCAAGCTATTTTACTTATCTGGAAGTTCAAGTCGATTTTATTTTTCATATGCTATAGATTTAATCTTCGTTTTGATGGTATTTGCTTTTCAGGTCTTGTTCGGAAAATTACTCTTTGTTTTTTAAAAAGCTCTAAATCAATTTATTTATGAATCGACCAGTAGTCACGTTGGCCAATCTTCGACGAAGACCAAACAGTACATCCCGGATTTTTGATAAAATTAGGATTGATTTTGGACGCATTATTTGAGAAACTAAAGTATGGATTTTTCAAATCAAACAAATGTAACTATGTATTAGTTGTAGGTATTTTATCTACTTGACATTCCATGTTTTCCGAAATACTATTTTACGTTAGGAATTTATAGTATTCCGGAAGTAACACTCCTAAGATTGAAATTAGTAATATTAATATTTTTATTACCTTCACTAAAAGAGCCACTGTCAAATATCTGATGTAGAATATGGCATTTTATTCATGGTATGAATAAGGCCTTAATTGATCAGATAGTTTCTGGTAGTATTTTTTAATTAGTTACTAGTTTTATTCATTCATATCATTCAAATTTTAAACAAATTATACGCTCATGAAAAGTAAATTGATTTTCTTTTTGGTTCTTAATATATGCCTTTTTGGTGTAGTAAATAATTTATTGGCACAAAATCCAGAAGCTAAATTAGGCTGGAAACTAGGTGCACAAGCCTATACCTTTAACCGCTTTACATTTTTTGAGGCCATTGATAAAATTGATAGCTGCGGTTTAAAATATGTAGAAGCTTTTCCAGGTCAGGCTATTGGTGGGGGCATTGAAGGTAAAATGGATTTTCATATGGATGCTGCAAAAAGGACTAAAATTTTACAGAAATTGAAGGAAAAAGGAATCAAAATGGTTTCTTATGGCGTGGTTAATGCTAAAGGTGATGCAGATTGGTTACAATTATTCGAATTTGGGAAAGCAATGGGTTTAGAAAACTTTACATCCGAACCTGATGTAAAAGATATTCCTCTGATATCAAAATTGTGTGACCAGTTCAAAATCAATCTAGCTATTCACAATCATCCCCAACCATCTCCTTACTGGAATCCAGATATTGTACTTTCGTCTATTCAAGGACAAAGTAAACGCCTTGGTTCTTGTGCTGATATTGGCCATTGGGTGCGTTCTGGGCTTGATCCGGTTGAGTCTTTGAAAAAATTAGAAGGACATGTTATCCAGTTACATGTTAAAGATTTAAATGAAAAAAATAAGAAACAGGCACATGATGTTCATTGGGGAACAGGTGTTTCAAATATCGACGGAGTAATTATGGAGCTGAAGCGTCAGCGTTTTAAAGGTTTATTATCAGTTGAATATGAGCATAACTGGTATAACAATGTTCCAGATGTGACTGAAAGTGTTAACTATTTTAGGCGTGCATTAAAATAGATGAATTTATTTTTACACAGATAATTTCTTGCTATCAACTAGTAGCATTGGCTCTAAAATGTTTGATTGAGTTAATAAAAATTGGCTGATATAATTTACAATTTAAAACTATACAAATCAATAAGATAGATATGGCAAATAATGGAACAACAGATCGAAGATCATTTATTAAATCAACTGGAGCAGTCGTTATAGGTAGTTCTATTGGATTAAGTGCAGCATTCCCAAAAACTACCTTCGCTCAAAGTAAAAGTGTGTTGAAGGTTGCTTTGATAGGATGTGGTGGAAGAGGAACCGGTGCAGCCAGTCAGGCAATAAAAGCCGATCCTAACGTAATCATTACAGCTATGGCTGATATATTTCAGGATCGTTTGGATAGCTCTTATGACATACTTCTGAAAGCCCATCCCGATAAGGTAAAGGTACCAAAGGAGAATAGATTTGTTGGCTTTGATGCCTACAAACGAGTAATGGAATCGGATGTTGATGTGGTTTTATTGACTACGCCTCCAGGTTTTCGCCCCGATCAGCTTGTTGCCGCCGTTGAAGCAGGTAAACATATTTTCTGTGAAAAACCTGTTGCTGTTGATGCCCCGGGAGTTCGTAAGGTATTAGCCGCTTCAAAAAAGGCCAAAGAAAAAGGCCTTTCACTTGTTTCAGGTTTTTGCTTCCGTTATGATCCTCCAAAGAGAGAGCTTTTTGGAAGAGTTCAGAACGGCGACATTGGCGAAGTTAGAATGGTTAACTCTACGCGTAATGGTGGCGGACTCTGGTATTTTCCTCGCAAACCCGAATGGACAGAAATGGAATATCAGATGCGTAATTGGTATTATTACGACTGGTTATCTGGCGATTTTATCGTAGAAATGGTTGTTCATAACCTAGATATGATGACCTGGGCCTTAGGTAGTCAAATGCCAATAAGAGCGTTTGGAACAGGTGGTCGACAGTCGAGAGTAGAAAAGCAATGGGGTAATATTTACGATCATTTTGCTATTGAATTTGAATTTGCAAATGGCGTTAAAGGGTATAATTTTTGCCGTCAGCAAGATGGCTGTTCAGGCAAAAATTCAGTAGAGATCATAGGTTCAGAAGGTACTGCACTTTATCAAGGGCAGACCCATAAAATAATCGGAAAAAATACTTGGGATTACCAAGGAGAAAAGAAGGATATGTATCAGGTTCAGCATGATGAGCTTTTTGCTTCCATTCGTTCAGGTAAGCCTATGAATGATGGCGAGATTATGGTTAACAGTACCATGCTTGGTATTTTGAGTAGGATGGTAGCCTATAGCGGACAAACCATTACTTGGGAACAGGCAATGAATTCCAATCAGGTTATTGGTCCTGATTTTAATCAATATTCTTGGGACTTGAAATGGCCTGTTCCTGAACCGGCGATACCAGGAGTGACGAAGGTGGTATAAGTTTTGTCTCGAAGAGAGACATTTACGAGATATATTTATTCAAAAGGGTGTCTCGCAGAGACGCAGAGACGCAAAGCAGAGACGTAAAGCAATGACGGAAACAAAATTTCATACTAATTGAAAACCCTTCGCGTCTTTGCGTCTTTGCGAGAGTATATTTTTTAGAAGGTTTGTCTCGAAGAGACAAATTTACGAGATATATTTATTCAAAAGGGTGTCTCGCAGAGACGCAGAGACGCAAAGCAGAGACGTAAAGCAATGACGGAAACAAAATTTCATACTAATTGAAAACCCTTCGCGTCTTCGCGTCTTTGCGAGAGTATATTTTTTAGAAGGTTTGTCTCGAAGAGACAAATTTACGAGATATATTTATTTAAAAGGTTGTCTCGCAGAGACGCAGAGACGCAAAGGAATGACGGAAAACGAAATATCTCTAATAACTGTAAACACTGCTTACCAAATTCATTATACACTTGGACCAGGTCTACTTGAATCAGTTTATGAAGAAATAATGTTTTATGAATTGTGTAAACAGGGATTGACTGTTGAAAGACAAAAAGAAATTCCCTTAATTTGGGATGAGCTAAGAATGGAAATTGGTTTCAGAGCAGATTTAATCATTGAAAATAAAGTAATTGTTGAATTGAAATCAGTCGAGACGGTTGCACCAGTTCATCCTAAACAATTGCTTACATATTTAAAGGTTACTGGTATAAAACTTGGATTATTAATTAATTTTAATGAACCTTATATTAAAAATGGAATAACCAGAATTGTAAATAATATATAAACCTTAGCGTCTTCGCGTCTTTGCGAGAGTATATTTTTTAGAAGGTTTGTCTCGAAGAGACAAATTTACGAGATATATTTATTTAAAAGGTTGTCTCGCAGAGACGCAAAGACGCAAAGCAGAGACGCAAAGCAATGACGGAAACAAAATTTCATACTAATTGAAAACCCTTCGCGTCTTTGCGAGAGTATATTTTTTTAGATGGATTGTCTCGCAAAGACAATTCCAGAGGAGTAATAAGAATTATAGAATGAATTTAGAACCAAAAAAACAACTTATGAATAACACGTTAAAAAAAGGATTGATGTTCCTTAGTATGCTGCTAATTAGCAGCCATATGTCCTATTCTCAGGAAACTTTATTTGAGTTTGGAACATCTACTAGTATGGATGCTGTGCTATCCAAAGCAAAAGAGAAGGAAAATAAATTGAAATGGGTGAATGTCAATACAACAAAAGAAACCTGGAAATTAATGAAGGATGGAACACTTTCTAATACAGGTCTACCCATTGGTGTAATACGTTCTGAAAAGCAATATGAAAATTTCATTTTACATGTGGAATGGAAGCATATGGAAGCTGGCGGTAATTCTGGCGTATTTGCTTGGAGCGGTGCAAAGCCTATTGGTAAAAATCCACTACCAGATGGAGTAGAGATTCAAATGCTCGACCTGGAGTGGGTCGATCTCAATATAAGAAATGGTGTTAAACCTCCAATTGCCTATGTTCATGGCGAACTTTTTGGAGTGCAAGGTGTAACAACTATTGCTGATAATCCAAGAGGCGATCGAAGCAAGTCAATTGAAAACCGTGTAAAAGGTAAGGGTGAATGGAATACCTATGATGTTGTTTGTGTTGACGGTGTGATCAAACTTTCTGTAAACGGTAAGTTTGTGAATGGTATAAGAAAATCTAGCCAGAAAAAAGGATACCTCTGCCTAGAATCTGAGGGGGCTCAAATCTTCTACAGAAATCTAAAAGTTATTGAACTTGCACCTGGTGTAACTTCTGAAGCAGAAACCGCTGCATTATTGCCGTAAAAAGTAATTTTGGCCTTATTAAATATCTAATAATGCTATTTTCTTATATTCGTACTCTAATCCTTTCAATGCATTTTGGTCATTGGAAGGATTTGATATTTTATACTAATGCCCGAACTAAGAACATTATTCATTTAATGAAGCATTATATATTTCTTTTGTTAGTCCTGATCTTCGGGGCTTGTACTCCGGCTAAAAAATCAATTCGGATTCTATATTTTTCAACGGATACCAATAGCCAGGATGTAGCTAAATTTAAAAAGGCTGCCCTAAAAAATGATTGGAGCTTTTTGATCACTACTAGCAAACACTATTTTCATGAAGACTCTCTATCACAAATGGATGCTGTTTTCCTTCCCTTTTCTTCTTTAAATCAATTGACTTATCAGGAATTGCCAATCCTGAAGCGCTATCTAGAGGCTGGCCGTGGTGGAGTTGTGACAATTCAGGATACGACATTGCTACAGACTCAATGGCCCTGGCTTCAGTCATGGAATCTACAAAAAGATGATGCAGAATGGCTGCAGGATAAAGGCTGGGTGGCTCAATTGAGATCAGATTTTAATGAGGGAGATTTGAAGCGTGCAATTTCACAAAAGCTATCCAAGAGTATTGCCCCTGATTATGCCGGTGTAAAAACTTTGTCTGTTCCAGATAGCACCCGATATACGCGTACAGTTTTGGTGCAGGGTTTGGATGAGCCTCTTGGGATGGCAATTCTTCCAAATCATGATGTTTTACTTGCCGAGCGTAAAGGTAGCCTGAAAATCTATAATCGTTTAACCAAACAAATTAAGTTAATATCCAATTTTAATGTATTCAGTGGTATTGAAGATGGACTTTTAGGTTTGGCAATAGATCCAAAATTCAGTGAAAACCATTGGATCTATTTTTATTATGCACTAGGTGGGGATCGATCAGTTAACCGTTTGTCAAGATTTTTACTTGATGGAGACAGTCTTGTTCAAACTTCCGAAAAAATTTTACTCGAAATTCCAACTCAGCGGAAATACTGTTGCCATTCTGCAGGATATATATCATTCGATACGGATGGACTTCTTTATCTGTCAACTGGCGACAATACCAATGCTGAAGAAACTGAAGGCTATACGCCTGTAGATGAGCGACCCGGGAGAGTATTAGCAGATGATCAGGCTACTGCAGCAAATACAAATGATCTCAGAGGTAAAATATTAAGAATCAAACCGATGCCTAATGGTACGTATTCCATTCCTAGGGGTAATTTGTTTACTGAAGGTAATTCAAAAGGACGTCCTGAAATCTATGTGATGGGATCCCGAAACCCATATCGATTTAGTGTAGACAGAAAAAATAACTATTTGTATTGGGGCGATGTGGGCCCCGACACCAAAGTACAGGGTCAGGATGGTGAGTTAATGAGCTATGATGAAATAAATCAGGCCAGAAAACCAGGCTTTTATGGATGGCCATATTTTCTTGGCAACAATGAGGCATTCCCAAAGTATAATTACGCAACAAAGAAGGAAGGACCCAAAAAAGATCCATTGAATCCAATAAATGATTCTCCGAATAATACCGGTCAAAGGGTATTACCAGCTGCCCAACCTGCTATGATCTGGTATGGTAAAAAGACCTCTAAACATTTTCCGATTTTAGGCAATGGTGGTGCTTCAGCTATGGCCGGACCAGTATATTATAGTGATCTTTTTCCAACTGCGCCTTTTAAACTGCATGATTATTACAATGGTAAATTGTTTATTTATGATTGGATCCGTGGTTGGATCATGGCAGTAACCTTAGATGAAAACGGTAATTATCTACGTACAGAACCTTTTTTAAAGCATTATACTTTTCAAGCTCCGGTCGACATGCAGTTTAGTAAGGATGGTGCCTTGTATGTTCTTGAATATGGCACAAATTGGTTCTCAAAAAATACGGATGCCAGATTAGTACGTATCGAATTTGTGGAAGGTAATAGAAATCCTGTGGCAGAGATAGAGATTGCCCAACAATACGCCGCAGCT
>NZ_JBIKSU010000165.1:0-2638 GCF_044348475.1 Daejeonella sp.
AGTCTTTCAACTCATCCATCACTTTAAGGTCAGAGTCCATAAAATCAGACCCCATCACCACTTGTCCGTCAAAATACTTATGCGATAATACCAAAACCCTGTTAACAAAATTGCCAAAAATGGCAACCAGCTCATTATTGTTTCTTGCCTGGAAATCCTTCCAGGTAAAGTCATTATCCTTTGTTTCAGGAGCGGTAGCAGTTAAAACATACCGCAATACATCCTGCTTATCCGGAAAATCCTGAAGATACTCATGTAACCATACTGCCCAATTTCTTGAGGTTGAGATCTTATCCCCTTCAAGGTTCAAAAATTCATTTGCTGGTACATTATCCGCAAGGTGAAAAGATCCATGGGCCATCAACATGGCAGGAAATATGATGCAATGAAATACAATATTATCCTTACCTATAAAATGAACAAGTTTAGTATCATCAGCATACCAGTATTTTTCCCAGCTATCCTTCGGCTTCAGGCTTTCGTTAAGATAATAATCAGCTTTCTTTTCAGCACTTAAGTCTGGATTGCAAAGATCTTTGGTGCCAGATATATACCCAATTGGTGCATCAAACCAAACGTAAAGTACTTTTCCATCTGCACCTTGAACCGGAACATTAACACCCCAGTCAAGATCACGTGTCATTGCACGCGGATTTAAACCACCGCTAAGCCATGATTTACATTGGCCGTACACATTGGGCTTCCAATCAGTATGTAAATCAATATAGGCCTCTATTTGAGGCTGCAAAGTATCTAGCGGAAGAAACCAGTTTTTTGTTTTCTTCAATACAGGCTTTGCTCCTGAAAGCGTAGATCGCGGATTGATTAGTTCTGTTGGACTTAAAGAAGATCCGCATTTTTCACACTGATCGCCATAAGCTTCTTCATTCCCGCATTTAGGGCAGGTTCCAATAATATACCGGTCAGCTAAAAATTGCCCGGCATGTTCATCAAAATACTGCTCAGTTTCTTCTTCATTGAAAACACCTTTGTCATACAAGGTTCTAAAAAACCCAGAAGCTGTATCGTGATGGGTTTGTGAAGATGTTCTATGGTAAATATTAAAGGCAATACCAAAATCTTTAAACGAGTCGCCAATAATCTTATGGTACTTATCTACAACCTCTTGCGGGCTTACTCCTTCCTTCCTGGCCTTAAGTGTAATGGGAACTCCATGCTCATCAGAGCCACTTACAAAAATAACATCCTTACCCCTTGATCTGAGAAATCTGACATAGATATCCGCAGGAATATAAACACCGGCTAGATGTCCAATATGTACCGGACCATTGGTGTAGGGGAGTGCTGCAGTAACTGTATATCTTTTGAATTTATCGTTTCCCAAAATCTTACTATTAAATAATTTTTTTGCAAAGATAACGGCTAATGTGCTAATTTGCTAATAGCATAAATAGACAATTTGTTTTAAAGCAATTTGTAAATTTATACTTTATATAATATAGGAATAATCACGTATTATCGCAGCATTTACCGGTTTATAACCCCATTATTAAAATCAATACCTTGACAAATAATCAGAATAGCACGTATCATACGCCTCCATATTTAACCATTGGTGATACTGTAGCCATTACCTGTCCGGCCAAAAAACTACCACGAGATATTTTAGATGCAGTTAAACTTCTGGAATCATGGGGATTAAATGTTGTTTTGGGTGAAACCGTAAAGGCATCCTGGCATCAGTTTGCGGGTACCGATGAGCTCAGGACATCTGATATGCAGCGATTTCTGGACGATCCCAACATTAAGGCCATTTTCGCGGCACGCGGTGGGTATGGAACCATACGGATCATAGATCGTATAGATTTTTCAAATTTCAAAAAGCACCCAAAATGGATCATTGGCTTTAGCGATATCACCGTACTACATAGCCATATACAGGCGGTGTACAAAACAGAAAGTATACACGGTCAAATGCCCTTAACCATAGCAGATGGGTCAAGTGTTTCATTAGAAACTTTAAGAAAGGCCTTGTTTAATGAAGCCCTTGATTATAAATACACAAGCGCAATCAAGAACAGATCAGGTGAAGCCAATGCTGTATTAATAGGCGGCAACTTAACACTCCTAGTGATGATGGCTGGTTCAGTTTCCGAACAAGACTATGCAGGGAAGATCCTCTTCTTGGAAGATGTTGGAGAATACCTCTATTCGCTCGACAGAATGATGTGGAACTTAAAAAGATCGGGCAAGTTGACCAATCTTAAAGGACTGATTGTGGGTTCGTTCACAGAAATGAAAGATAATGATATTCCTTTCGGGCAAACTGCAGAACAAATCATCATGGAGCATGTTAACGAATTTGATTTTCCTGTTTGTTTTAATTTCCCAGCCGGACATATCAATGATAACCAGGCTCTCATCTTTGGACGTAAGGTTAATATGCTTGTTGAGGAAGAAAATGTCAGCTTAACTTATTCAGAATCTCAACACTAAAATTTAAAATGAATCATACAAACAATTAATTATGGCTTTATTAGGATCACTTGGAAAATACCGGAATACCGGATTATTAATGACCAGAATTGGACTAGGCATACTATTTATGCTGCATGGATATCCAAAACTTTTGGGAGGACCTGAAAAATGGGAAGCAATTGGTGGAGCAATGAAATAT
>NZ_JBIKSU010000066.1:0-10961 GCF_044348475.1 Daejeonella sp.
AAACTTTACAATAGCTGGTATTTCTTCGGATCTGTCAACTTTGAATCTCAATTTGATTTTGGTTACACCTTCTCAAAAGATGCACAAGGAAAAGAGAAAAGAACGCTCCTATCCAAATTCATGGCACCAGGATATTTAACAGAATCATTTGGATTTGAGTACAAACCGGCAAAGCACTTTTTTGTTCGTATAGGTACTGGAACCGCCAGGCAAACATTTGTACTTGATCAATCACTCTACTTAACCAACCCTAAAAACTTTGGTGTAACGCCAGGTAAAGGATTCAGAAATGAGCTTGCATTCCAGGTTGTAAGCTCTTTTGATAAGGATATAGCCAAAAATCTGACCCTAAAAAGCCGTTATGCTTTGTTTGCGAATTATGAAAAGCTTGCGAGTATTGACAACAGACTAGACCTTACCTTAACCGCACATGTAAATAGATTGATTAATGTATCAATCGCTGGAATAATTCTTTATGATGATGATACTGCCAACAAAATGCAGGCTAGCCAAACCATGACATTTGGTTTAGTTTACAGACTAGCAAACTAGATTATTCTTTTTAATACTTTATATAAACAAAAAGGAATCTAATACTTCAAAAGTGCTATCTCCTTCTAAACTGCAGATAGTCAAGAAAATATAATATTTTTAATGAGGCATTATTATTCTGTGGCAATCCAACAATTCTGTCAAAATTCTGAAAATACCCAAGCCTATTCTCTGATTCCATATCTTGAGCAACATTTTTATAAGCTAAACTCAATTCGCTACCGGGAGCAAAGCGCCAGGAATAAATAAAATCTATATTAAAAACGTTATAATTAGTATGGTTACCCTTAAATTCAGCACCATCATGGCTCTGTAAACCGCCGTCGGCCGTAAGAATATAATATTCTTTATTCCTGCGGTTTGACCAGTAATGTCTTGCCCTGACCATTAAGCCCATATTGCTGTTAAAGGTGTAAGTAGCATCCATGGCACTTTCTACCGTACTCCTGTCAAACCTTGAAAAGATCACATCTTTGTTGCTACTTACACCAAGCCAGGCAGAATAATCATATTGAGGCTGAGCATTAAAATCAAGTCCGAGCGAAAGTCTGTTCTTAACCCTGTAATTTTGAAAAAAACCGATAGTGTACCCAACGCCACTAAACTGCTCCCTAAACCTGGCAGAAAAAAATACCCCTGCATTATATTTTTTAGCCCTGTTTGATCTGAGAGATAAATTTCCAAAACTACTGGCAGGAGTGCTGAACTCTCGTCCTGCTACACGGGGCTCATAAAAATCCTTTCCAATAAACTGCCGGTAAAAATCTAAACTCAATGACCAGAAATTTTTAAATTCAAAAAAACCGCCGCCTGAAGCTCTTGAAGATTGATAAGTACGTGGCTTGAATCGCTCGGTACGAAAAATCCCTAAATAGGTATTAAAGCGGTTAAAAACTTTACCGGGACTAAAACTATTATACCCAAAATCAATGGCATTTCGAATAAAGTTGTTATTATTAAAATAACCTAGATCTGTAGGGTCATACTTTTCGTCAGTCAAATCATAAGAATAACGCCAGGTAAAATTTCCACTTTTCTTACCTGCTTCAATCTCATAATAATATCCGTTCGTGGCCGGATTTCCAGGACTCTCCGAACCCACATGACTCAGCTTAGCAGCACCGGCAATATTATAAATGTTTTGCTTGTTATTAAGATTAAACAAAAATGCACTCACATTTGCATCATAGGCAGATCCCTGACGCAAAACATTCGTGTTCACAAAACTTGCTGAACTATTGTTTTTTAAAGATTGGTCTAATACCAGAATACTATAATTACTTAAAGGTTGTGTTTCAATCAAACGCTCCTCCCCGGTACTGTTTTGTACTGTGGCAAAGCCACGTTTTGTAACCGCATTAAAAAAACCGATACCCATTCCATTTTGTGACCTGCCTGAAATTTTTGTAGCGTTGAGCAGTTTGCTTTCCAGCTGATTTTCTATAATAGTCTCACCAGGAAGAATCTTCGATGTAATATTTGCTGAATATGCTGGGTTAGATCCGATGCGCCTGGAATAAAAAAGATTCCCTTTATTGAATAACTCGGTTCCTTCAGTAAAAAATTGGCGGTTTTCATTGAACCTAACTTCAAAAGGGCTAAGATTAAGAACCTGATTATCAGATCGAACCTGCCCAAAATCAGGAACAAGAGTCATGTCAAGAGTATAACTTTGATTGATGCCATATTTAATGTCCATGCCGCCATTGAATGTGCTCAATGTGTTTTTTACTCCGGGCTGATTATGTGGATAGTTGTTCACTGAAGAAGAAAGATAAGGTGAAAAAGACAATCTTACTGGCGCCTTAATTCCCTTTATTCCGCTTAATTCGCCTTCCTGATTAATAAAACCAGCAACTTTGGGATCAATAAAGTTCCAGCTGGTTTGCTGATTAACCTTTTGACGGCGGCGGGTCATGTTTAACCCCCATTGTTGAACATCATTTGAACCAAACCTGATGGCAGAATACGGAATCTTTAATTCTGCGGTCCAACCCAGGCTATCAATTTTTACCTGGCTTTCCCAAACGGCATCCCAACTAACATCTTCTCTGCCCGACTGCGAATATTTTGCATCAAACTGAGCACCTGTAGAGTTTACATAAAAACCAAAAGCATTTATGCGATCGAGATACGTATCAAAAACAATCCCCAGAATATCTGAATTACCAAGCTGATCGCGGGTTACAACTTCTCTGACAACACTATCCGGTTCATCATACATTCTGGCACCTATGTAAATTGCCGAATTATCATAAACAATTTTAACCTCAGTTCTACGGTCATAGCTTTCAGCGCGACCCGGAATTGGTTTAATCTCAACAAATCCACTAGCGGCTTTTACCTCGTTCCAAATCCGATCATTTAGAATTCCATCAATTTTAGGCGAATAATCTGTCCTGGTTGCAGTAAATTTTTTAATTTCCTGCGCAATACAGCAATTACCAATTAGAACAAAAACTACAATTAATACCCACCCAAATTTCATTCACCAATTATCAGGATGCAAAGAAATTAAATTGTATCAAAATTCCATACAAAGCAATGTTAATGTTACTCTCTTCTTCCATTTTTTAAGATTCTGAACAGAATTTGGTCAGAATCAACAATTATTTTAGTCCTATTGTTCAGAAAGTTTAACTTTGTATAAGCTAAAAGCTGATTTATACGATGTTTGAAAATTTACAGGATAAACTTGACAGAGCCTTTAAGGTATTAAAAGGGCAGGGAAGCATAACAGAAATAAACGTGGCCGAAACCATGAAAGAGATACGCAAAGCTCTTCTGGATGCCGATGTGAACTATAAAACTGCCAAAGCATTTACCGATGATGTAAAAGAAAAAGCACTCGGACTCAACGTTTTAACCTCCATTTCTCCTGGACAGTTACTAACCAAACTCATGAACGATGAGCTGGCAGCCTTAATGGGTGGAACTGTTGAGGAATTAGCTATTTCTGCAAATCCAACGATCATACTAATTGCCGGATTAAACGGTGCGGGTAAGACCACATTTTCTGGGAAACTTGCCAATTATCTGGTAACACAAAAGAATAAAAAACCATTACTAGTTGCCGGCGACGTTTATCGCCCTGCAGCGATTGATCAACTAGAAGTTCTTGGCGGGCAGATTGGGGTTCCGGTTTATACCGACCGCGCTTCCAAAGATCCGGTGGCAATTGCAATGGCCGGAATTGCTGAAGCAAAAAAGAACGGGCAAAATGTAGTGATCATTGATACCGCCGGAAGATTGGCAATTGATGAGGGATTGATGAAAGAGATTGCCGAGGTAAAGGCACAAACCAAACCGCATGAAATTCTGTTTGTGGTCGATTCCATGACTGGACAAGATGCCGTTAATACTGCCAAAGCATTCAATGACCGCCTTGACTTTACCGGGGTGGTATTAACCAAATTAGATGGTGATACCCGCGGCGGTGCTGCATTATCCATTAAATCGGTTGTAAACAAACCCATCAAATTCATCGGTACCGGCGAAAAGATGGAAGCCCTGGATGTGTTCTATCCGGATAGGATGGCTAGCCGTATTCTCGGAATGGGCGACGTGGTTTCGTTGGTTGAACGTGCTCAGATGCAGTTCGATGAGAAAGAAGCCGCTGAACTCCAGAAAAAGATTCGCAAAAATAAATTCGATTTCAACGACTTTTTAAGCCAGATTCAGCAGATCAAAAAAATGGGTAATATGAAAGATCTGATGGGGATGATTCCGGGTGTGGGCAAAGCCATTAAAGATGTAGAAATCGATGATAATGCCTTTACTCCTATTGAATCGATTATCCGTTCCATGACTCCTTATGAGCGCGAAAATCCAGATTCAATCAACCAGAGCCGACGATCTCGAATTGCCAATGGTTCTGGAACCAATCTAACTGAAGTAAATAAGCTCATCAAACAGTTTGAAGATATGCGTAAAGTAATGAAGCAATTCTCAAACCCGGCAG
This sequence comes from Daejeonella sp., assembly GCF_044348475.1. GTDB lineage: Bacteria > Bacteroidota > Bacteroidia > Sphingobacteriales > Sphingobacteriaceae > Daejeonella. The sequence continues at coordinate 4,514 of NZ_JBIKSU010000066.1, forward strand.
CAGCGGCTAAGATGATGAAAGGCATGCCTAAAATGCCGTTTGGGAAATAGAGGTGGGTGATGTGTAACTTATGGAGAAACAGCAATACCAATTGAAAAAATTTAGACCCAACACCCTAGCCCTGCAAAAGCCGCTGGGTGAATTTGCTTACTTTTTTTAACGCATGACACCTGGATTGATTTCTGTCATTGTCCCCTGCTACAACCAAGGGATGTACCTGAAAGAAGCCATCCTATCGGCACTGGCCTCCACCTACCGACCGATCGAAATCCTCATCATCAACGACGGCTCCACGGATAATTCCTTGCAACTTGCCCAGGAATTGGAAGCCCAACATCCAGAAGTTCAGGTACTCGACCAAGCCAATGCCGGCGTTTCCAAAGCCAGAAATACAGGGATTACTACTGCCCAAGGGGAATATATATTGCCACTAGACGGAGACGACTTGATTGCCCCTACCTACATCGAACAGGGCTTGGCTATCTTATCTACTCGTCCAAAAGTCAAAGTGGTCTACTGCCTAGCTGAAAAATTTACCGCTACGAACCGCAAGCCCTGGAAATTAAAGACTTTTAGTCTGCAGCAATTGGCCAAGGACAACATGATTTTTGTATCTGCCCTTTTCCGAAAAGCCGATGCGTTAGCCGTGGGAGGATTTTCGGAAGACATGAATTTGGGTAGAGAGGACTGGGAATTTTGGATCAAGCTCCTCAAAAACGGAGGGGAGGTAGTTCAGCTTCCAGAGGTAGGCTTTTTTTACCGACTTACGCCTACGAGTCAACGGAAAAAAACAGGAGGAAGAGCCTTAAAAAAGGCCCGCATTGCCTACCTCAATGCCAAGCATGTCGATTTTTTTGAGCGGGAACTGAATGGGCCCCTACGGATTCAGCGCACCTGGTCCAAACCCTACAATAGCCTGCTAAAACTTTTCGGAAAATTATAAATTATTCTCCTTCTTCTGAACAGGGTTACTCTTCGCTAAATGTGCTATCGACCGTGGTCTATTGACAATACTCAAATCTCATCCAACCCCTTCCAAAACTTCAAAAAATAGTACTTCAGCAGATTGCTTTACTTGAGATGCTTCCAGGGGCGATGCCAAATTCGCGCGTGCATGAGCACAGTATTTTTGAATCCCAGTTCCAGTGCTTTTTTGGAAATAAAGGTATCCTACCAATCCTTGGCCTCATCCAAGCCCTTAAAATCGTAGGCTTGTAAAAAACCTGACCATACCTACACCAAATAAAAAGAAATTTAGGACCGGAAGTGTAATAATACCGTTCACTAAATAAATAGCCCCATTTACTAAATCCACTCTCACCATTAGGTCAAATGTCTTTTATATTAGCTCAACATGCTAGCAAAGACCTTTGGAAGTGCCGTTTATGGGATCGAAGCAATTACTATAACCATAGAGGTGAATGTTTGTGGAGGGCTCAAGTATTTTGTTGTTGGTTTACCCGATAATGCGGTAAAAGAAAGTATGTTGCGCATTGAGAGCGCATTGAATAGTTCCATTTATCGCATGCCCAGGAAAAGGATCATCGTAAATCTGGCTCCGGCCGATATACGAAAAGAGGGTTCAGCCTATGATCTGCCCATTGCGATTGGTATTTTATCTGCTTCCGGGCAATTTTTCAGCACTAAACTCGATGAATACCTCATTCTAGGAGAACTCTCTCTGGATGGAGGCATACAACCTGTAAAAGGGGTTCTTCCTATAGCTATTCAGGGTAAAAGAGATGGATTCAAGGGTTTGATTCTTCCACAAGAAAATGCCCGTGAAGCTGCAATTGTAGATGATTTTGAGGTTTACGGGGTAAGTAGCCTTGCAGAAGTAATTGGTTTTTTTGATAATAGCCTGGAACTGCAAAGAACCATAGTTAATACTAAAGAAGAGTTCAGCTACAATATCAATAATTACGAAAGCGATTTCTCGGATGTCAGAGGGCAGGAAAACATCAAACGGGCGCTAGAGATTGCAGCCGCCGGTGGTCATAATGTGATTCTGATCGGTCCGCCGGGAGCCGGAAAAACCATGCTAGCCAAACGTTTGCCAACAATCTTACCGCCTCTCAACCTCTATGAAGCCCTCGATACCACCAAGATCCATTCTGTAGCAGGAAAACTCTCTGCATCCGATTCATTGATGACCATCAGGCCATTCCGATCTCCGCATCATACCATCAGCGATGTGGCCTTGGTTGGCGGCGGTACCAACCCCCAGCCCGGAGAAATATCCCTTGCGCATAATGGGGTGCTTTTTCTGGATGAACTGCCCGAATTTAAACGGACCGTACTCGAAGTCATGCGACAACCTCTAGAAGAACGCAGGGTAACCATCTCTAGAGCAAAATCAACCGTGAACTACCCTGCCAGTTTTATGCTAGTGGCCTCCATGAACCCCTGCCCATGTGGATATTTTAATCACCCCGAAAAAGAATGCATTTGTGCGCCAGGAGTAGTTCAAAAATACCTGAGCAAGATCTCTGGTCCGCTTTTAGACCGCATAGACCTCCATGTAGAAGTAACCCCTGTAAACTTTAATGAGCTCTCGTCCGAACGGCTGAGTGAAAAAAGCAAAGAGATTCGCGAACGGGTTACTGAGGCAAGAAATATTCAGATCATACGTTTTGAAGATAAAGAAGAAGTATTCTGCAATGCCCAAATGAGCCCAAACATGGTAAGGAACATTTGCCGCATCAGCGACACCGGACAAACCCTATTAAAGCAGGCGATGGAGAAACTGGGTTTATCTGCCCGAGCGTATGACCGGATCCTGAAAGTTTCCAGAACGATTGCTGACTTAGCCGGTACAGACGAGATATTGCTGGAACATCTTGCAGAGGCAATACATTACCGCAGTTTGGATAGGGATGGATGGGCGGGTTAGTTGGAACGTGAGCCAAAAAATCTTAACATCTTAGTAAAACGTAAAAAAAGCTATTTCCTGAAAATTTCAGGCTTTAATTATCTGAAAAAGAGCCTGGGGATATGGTATCGCAAAATGCGATACTATCCAAACTCAATTCATCTACCAATAAACTCAATTGAGAAAATAAATCTATTTTTGTAAGGCCTTCAAAAGGCAGTATCAAAATTCATATTCTAAAAGCGAATTATCCCGGAATGCATTATAAATATTTGATAACCCTGCTTCTTTTCTTTAGTATCCATGAAGCGGTAAATGCAAACTTCGTATTCAATACCAATTCAGCAACAGCATATCAGGCCATATTTGACCTTCGTTTTAACGATGCAAGGAAATTGATCCGGGACGAGAAAATTAATAACCCACAAAACGGCATTCCGGTCTTGCTCGATAACTATATTGATTTTTTATTCCTGCTTACGTCAGAAAACAAAATTGAATTCGAAAAGTTTAAGGAAAGAAAATCAGGCAGGATAGATGCGATCAGAAAAAATGATAAAACTTCTCCCTATTACCTTTTTGCACAGGCAGAAATTTATCTTCAATCAGGAATGATTAAGGCTAAATTCGGTGAATACATGTCTTCTACATATGATTTTAAAAAGGCAAAAGACCTATTAACTGAAAACAATCAAAAGTTTAAGGACTTTTTGCCCAATCAAAAAAGCCTGGGATTGATAGAAGTAATTTTTGGAGCTATTCCAACAAATATGAAAGGAATAGCCAGTATTTTAGGTATTCATGGAAATATTCCGAAAGGAAATAAGCAATTAGAACGATTCAGGCTACAGATTGCCAATAGTAAGTATAGCTATTACAATGATGAAATTGTGTTTTTTATTTGTTTTACAAATGTAGATGTGATTCAGAGCAGAAATAGCTACACAGATTTGGCACCACTTTTAAATAGCATGAATGACAAAAGCCTACTCAAAGCTTATTTACAAGGTTACACTGCTTTTAGAACCGGGCGTGCAGATGCAGCAATTAAATTTATTGAAGCCGCACCCAAAGGCAACCAATACGCCGACCTTCCACTGATGAACTACCTGATGGGTAATGCTAAACTTTGTCGGATGGATTCGGATGCAAATATCTACCTGAATAAATTTGCGAATGAAACTCTAAGTACAAATTATATTAAGGATACCTATCTAAGGCTTGCTTTTTATTATCTGCTAAGAAATAATCTTCCGCAATACAATTATTACCTCAACATGGTGCGTACTAAGGGCTCAGTAATTAATGAAAAAGATAAGCAAGCCTTGAAAGAAGCGAATGACGTTAAGCCCAATATAACTTTATTGAGGGCAAGAATCTATTTTGACGGGGGTAATTATACAAATGCGCTGGCTCAATTAAAATCAATTCAAATTAATGATTTAAAAACCCTGAAAGATAAAATTGAGCTTTACTACCGCTTTGGACGTACGTATGATATGATGAATGATTTTGATGATGCACTGCTAAATTATCAGCGGACAATTAATTTAGGTAAAAATCAAACTTATTATTTTGCAGCAAATTCAGCCTTAAAATCAGGCAATATTTACGAATACATTAAAGACTATAAAAAGGCAACAGATCTATATAATATAACCATTGGAATGAAAAATCATGAGTACCAAATTGGTATTGATACTCAAGCCAAAGAAGGCTTAAGAAGGTTGAATGAATTAAAATAATGATTTTCATATACCATTAATAAACCTAATTAAAATTGTATTTGATTCTTTAATTTCACAGATATCATAGTCTATAGCACTACACAAAGAATAGATTGTCATTAAAACGTATGGGTATTGATGCCGAAATATTGAATTTAAATGAAGAACAGAAATTAATCAATAAACGTTTGGCCAAAGTATTAGCAGATGGGATTGAAAATAGGATTGATTAACCCACCTATTGATCCAGAAAAAAAATCTATACCATAAGTTGTTACGTATCTTAAACTAAAGTTATAAAATGAAACGCCATCTAAGTATCATACCCGCATTATCGCTAATCCTAGTTTTATTTTCCTGTGATGCCATATCTCAGAAAAAAACTGATGTTAGAAAAGTGAAACTCACAGCACCTAAAGGAAAGGCCATTGCTGCTTTTGCTGAAGGATGTTTCTGGTGTTCAGAGCATATTTTTGAAGCAGTAATTGGCATAGACTCGGCTATTTCGGGATATGCCGGAGGTACAGTGCCAAACCCAACCTATGATTTGGTAAATACCGAAACAACCGGGCATGCAGAAACAGTACTAGTTTACTATGATCCTAAAGTAATTTCATATGCTGAATTATGTAAAGTATTTTTTGCTTCACATGACCCTACAACTCCCAATCAGCAGGGACCCGACCGAGGTTCATCTTACCGTTCCGTATTATTTTATACTGGGACAACAGAAAAATTAGCCGCTCAACAGGCTGTGAAAGACATTACGAACTCCGGAAGGTTTAGAAAGTCAGTAGTAACTGAATTAAAACCACTCACAGAATTCTACAGAGCAGAAGAGTACCATCAAGATTATATCGAACACAATCCAAATCAGGGTTATGTAAGGGCGGTTTCTATTCCACGATTTGAGTTGTTCAAGAAAACGTATAAGGGGAAGCTTAGGTTGTAAGTAATAAGTTATAGGTTGTAGGTTTTCATTCATCTTTACCTGGAAATTAGAATAAAAACTGGAAATTTAATCGACAAATCAATTTGCTCATTCCATCATTTACTAATTCTATTATCTCATTCTCAAATTGTTTAGAGACTTACGAAATCACCTATGCGTTTAGTATTTGATTTCGTCAGTCAAATTTGTAAACGCGACTTACGAATTTATCTTGCATGATGGCTATGTAAATTCGTAAGTCCTCCTATTTGCTATTTCAGATCAACAAATCAACTCATCGACAAATCAATTTGCTAATTATCTCATTTTCAAATTTGCTAATTCTATTCTCTACCTTTACTAAATGGATTACCAGGTTCACCAACTGCAAAATGGAATACGTGTTTTGCATAAACCAAGCCCTTCAAATATTTCGCATGCCTGCGTTATAATCAATGCCGGCTCGCGCGATGAAGATCAGGCTAAAGATGGACTGGCTCATTTTATTGAACATCTTTTGTTCAAGCAAACCGAGAATAGAACTACAAATCAGATTTTAAATAGACTGGAACTGGTTGGTGCAGATTTGAATGCCTATACTACCAAAGAATATACTTGTGTTCATGCCTCTTTCTTAAAACCACATCTGGAAAGATCACTTGATCTTTTTGAGGATATCTTATTTCATTCTGTCTTTCCAGAAGAAGAAATGAATAAGGAAAAAGAGGTGATTCTAGATGAAATCTCTTCGTATCAAGATCAGCCTGATGAAGCCATTAACGATGATTTTGAGGATCTGCTTTTTGAAGGTCATCCTCTAGGCAGAAATATTCTGGGAACCCCCGAATCAGTAAAAGGCTTTAAGAAAAAAGATATTCAGCTGTTTATGAAATCCAATTATCGTACAGATGAAATCAT
>NZ_JBIKSU010000067.1:0-10712 GCF_044348475.1 Daejeonella sp.
ATTTCATATATATGATAGGTATTGCAAACCTTATCTCTGCAACTATCAATCCTAATTCCACATTCTTCCTGCACTTCACGAACAGCAGCCACCCTTGAATTCTCTCCCTTTTCTATTTTTCCCTTCGCAAGATCCCATTTCCCATTCCTAAAAATAAACAGATACTTGTTTGCTTCATTACTAACTATCCCGCCGGCAGCTTTGATTAAAATCATGGCGCGCTTAATTTCTTTAAAAACAGATTTAAATTTTTTGGTTAAAAGAAGAAAAGTTTTAGGACTTTGATGGTTACTGATGCGCTTATAGAAGCTAAAAAAATCAAAATCTGAGACTTTAAGTTCCTGATAATCTTCAATATCTGGAGGAAGTGATTCAGTCAGGATTAAAATTACTTCGTTGATATAAATTTTATAAATTTGAGCCATGACTAATAAGAGTGAAATTGAACAGAAAGTAGCTGAATTTCTGCTACAAATTAAAGCAATTAAATTGCAACCCAACAATCCTTTTACATGGGCCTCGGGTTGGAAATCTCCAATTTACTGCGATAACCGCATTACACTATCCCATCCGGGAATTCGTACTTATATTCGCCAAAAACTTTCTGCCTTAATTCAGGAAGAGTTTGGATCGGCTTCAGTTGTTGCCGGAGTAGCTACTGCAGGTATACCCCAAGGTGTTTTAGTTGCCCAAGAATTAGGTTTACCGTTTATTTATGTTCGTGCCAAAGCCAAAGAACATGGTAGAGGTAATTTGATTGAAGGAGAATTTTCGCCGGGCCAGCGTGTAGTTGTTGTTGAAGATCTTATTTCAACAGGAAAAAGTAGTTTACAGGCCGTTCAGGCTTTAAGAGAAGCGGGTTGTGAAATTGCCGGACTTGTAGGAATATTTAATTATGGATTTGATGCCGCAGAGGAAAATTTCAAAAATGCAAAATGCCGGTTCTTGACGCTATCTAATTACAATGCTTTAATTGAATTTGCTGCTGAACATCATTTTGTTTCTACCGATGATATCAAAATATTAAGAAAATGGCGCGAAGACCCAGAAGGCTGGGGAAATACCATCGAATCTTAGACTTATAGTATGACCATTATAGAAAGCACGGTATCAATTAACAAGCCCGTAAATGAGGTTTTTGAGTTTTTGTCTGACCTGAATAACCATCAGCAGCTGATGCCTGACACTATTTATAATTGGTCATCTACAAAAGATGAAGCTAGGTTTACTATTCAGAATATGGCAAAATTAGCTTTAAAGGTTTCATCCATCACCAAAGACAAAGAAATTAGTGTAAAACCTATTGAAGAAGCACCATTTGAACTTGAACTAAAATGGAACTTAACTGTTGATGAAGAAGGCAATACACAAGCAACTCATACCATTTCAGCCGATTTGAATATGATGATGAAAATGATTGTTTCAGCCCCTCTTCAAAAACTTGTTGATCATGAAGCCCAGGCTTTGAAATCTATACTTTCAACATAGAAATAATCCTGCACTTACCATTCAATACTACTCTATTTAAAACTCCCGCTTATCTTGCCGAGTAATTTTTTGGATTAAAATAACCCAATCCATCCAAGAATTACCTTGTACAGCCCGACAAAATATCAGGCTAAATTATTGCATATCAGACATTTAGTCAGAGCAAATCAAAATTAACAGACATAATTACAGTTCGTTTGTAAGTCTTGGTTTATGGCAGTTAAATTGAGCCTAGTTAAGCACTATGAATCTAAACAACTTCACCATCAAAGCTCAGGAAGCTGTACAAAAGGCTTCTGAAATAGCGAGCGGCAATCAGCAACAAGCTATTGAAACTGCACACCTTCTAAAAGGATTGTTAAGTGTTGATGAAAATGTGATCAGCTACCTATTTAAAAAGCTCAATATCAATAGCAATAGAATTACAGAAGTAATTGATGCTCAGATACAGAGCTTCCCAAAAGTGAGTGGAAGTGAAATCTATCTTTCATCAGGAGCAAACGCTGCCCTGCAGAAAGGAATGACCTATTTAAAAGAATTTAAAGATGAATTTGTTTCTGTTGAGCACCTACTATTAGGCTTATTAAGCACTGGCGATAAAGTAAGCGCGATCTTGAAAGATGCCGGCATGAACGAGGCAGACCTAAAAAAAGCAATTTTGGAATTACGAGGAAATTCAAGGGTTACTGATCAGAATGCTGAAGCCACGTATAATGCCCTGAATAAATATGCCCGAAATCTGAATGAATATGCAGAATCAGGCAAATTAGATCCGGTTATTGGGCGCGATGAAGAAATTAGAAGGGTAATTCAGATTCTTTCGCGCAGAACAAAGAATAATCCCATTTTGATTGGTGAACCTGGTGTAGGTAAAACTGCAATTGCCGAGGGCATTGCCTTTCGAGTAATTCAGGGCGATGTTCCTGAAAATTTAAAAACTAAAACAGTTTATTCTCTTGATATGGGTGCTCTGATTGCAGGAGCAAAATATAAAGGTGAATTTGAGGAACGTTTAAAAGCTGTTATTAAAGAGGTTACCTCAAGTGACGGCGAAATAATTCTTTTCATAGATGAGATACATACCCTTGTAGGTGCAGGCGGTGGAGAGGGAGCAATGGATGCTGCCAACATTCTTAAACCTGCCCTAGCGCGTGGCGAACTTCGTGCTATAGGTGCTACCACATTGAATGAATACCAGAAATACTTTGAAAAAGACAAGGCTCTTGAACGTCGTTTTCAAAAAATAATCGTGGATGAACCCAATACTCAGGATGCCATTTCTATCCTTAGGGGTTTAAAAGAACGTTATGAAACACACCATAAAGTAAGAATCAAAGATGAGGCAATCATAGCAGCAGTAGAATTATCTCAACGCTATATTTCTGATCGTTTTCTGCCTGATAAAGCGATTGACTTAATGGACGAAGCGGCCTCAAAACTTAGGTTAGAGATGGATTCAGTACCCGAAGTTGTAGATGAACTTAATCGGAAGATCATGCAGCTAGAAATTGAAAGAGAAGCTATTAAAAGAGAAAACGATGAGAAGAAAGTAAAAGAACTTTCTGAAGATATTGCTAATCTATCTAATGAACGTGATTCTTTAAGAGCCCGCTGGAAAGCAGAAAAAGACCTTGTTGATGCCATTAACAATCAAGGAGAGCAAATTGAAAGCTATAAACTAGAGGCTGATCAGGCTGAACGTGCAGGTGATTATGGTAAAGTTGCCGAATTAAGGTATGGCAAGATCAAAGAAGCACAAGATCAGGTTGAAAAATTAAAAGTACAATTATCTGAAACACAGCTCGACAACCGGATGCTGAAAGAAGAAGTAACAGCCGAAGACATTGCAGGAGTAGTTTCACGTTGGACAGGAGTGCCTGTTACTAAAATGATACAGAGTGAACGCGAGAAACTTCTATTCATGGAAACTGAACTTCACAAGCGTGTTGCCGGACAGGAGGAAGCAATTGAAGCTATTTCTGATGCAATAAGACGTTCACGTGCAGGCTTGCAAGATAAACGCAAACCTATTGGATCATTCATATTCCTTGGAACTACTGGCGTAGGTAAAACTGAACTTGCTAAGGCACTAGCAGAATATCTATTTAATGATGAACACGCCATGATCCGGATTGATATGAGTGAATATCAGGAACGCCATGCAGTATCAAGATTGATTGGTGCGCCTCCGGGATACGTTGGATATGATGAAGGAGGACAGCTTACTGAAGCAGTGCGAAGAAAGCCCTATTCAGTAATTTTACTCGATGAGATCGAAAAAGCACATCCAGATGTATTCAATATATTATTACAAGTTTTAGATGATGGAAGATTAACCGACAACAAAGGCCGACTGGTTGATTTTAAGAATACGATCATTATCATGACCTCTAATATTGGCTCGCACCTTATTCAAGACAATTTTAAAGACTTAACTGACCTGAATAGAGACCATGTGGTTGCCAAAACTAAAGGTGAATTATTTGAACTGTTGAAACAAACCATACGTCCAGAATTTTTAAATAGGATAGATGAATTAATCATGTTCACTCCATTAAACCGCGACGAACTTAGAGATATTGTATCACTTCAATTCAAAGGTGTACAGGCCAATCTTTCTGAAATGGGAATTGAGATTGAAGCCAGTGATGAAGCATTAGATTGGTTGTCTCAGTTAGGATATGATCCACAATTTGGTGCTCGTCCGTTGAAGCGGGTTATCCAAAAACGAATCTTGAATGAGTTGTCAAAAGAAATCCTTTCAGGAAAAATTGACAAGGATAGTAAGATCAAACTGGATGTATTCGATAATCAGTTTGTATTTTTAAATAATGAGAAAATAGCAGATTAAACTCTGAATTAACTCAAAAAAGGGAACGAATAAAAAATCCCTGCTGATATCATCGGCAGGGATTTTTTAGTTTTAGGATGTAATCTTATTACACTAAATAAATTAAGCAAGTTTTACGTTTACTGCACTAAGGCCTTTCTTGCCTTCTTCAACTTCAAACTCAACTTTATCATTTTGTCTTATATCCTGTTTTAGTCCACTTACGTGAACGAAAATTTCTTTGCCATCCTCTTGGGTAATAAATCCGAATCCTTTAGACTCGTTGAAGAATTTTACTGTACCGGTTTCCATTAATTAATAGTTTAGTTGTTAATTAGTTTTGTGTTACTGCAATTTAGTGAAATATATTGGAATAAATAAACATATAAATTTCAAAAATAATTTAAGAAAAAATTTAATTGAATCATAAATTGGATCAGGCTTGTTTTTTAAGACGCCAAACAGTCAGCATGTTAGCTCTGGTATTTATGTTCTTTCAAACATTTATTTACGATATCTACTAATATTTTCTCGTTTTCATATAACTCATTCAACAACTTGAATTGATTTTTAGTGCGGTCGAGGTTTTGTTCGGCATAAGCAATTGGGTAATAGATATTCCCATTAAGATAATCGGTTAAAAATCTGATTGCCTGCATATAAATCAGGTATTTCCCTGAAAAGAGTATCAGTTCTTTTTCAACCGGACTTAATATCGCACCCATTTCATGCAAATACCCATTTACAATTGCCTCGAAGTATTCTATGCGTATAGTGATCTTGCTAATATCAGGTTCATTTTCAGAATAAGCACAAAGGTAGGTTCGCATCATATCACCCAAATCGGAAATAAATTTACCAGCCATTAAGGTGTCAAGATCAATTACGCAGATTCCCTTCATGCTATCTTTATCAAATAACATATTGCTGATCTTGGTATCATGGTGCATTGCCCTATCCGGAAACTCGGTTGAATTCTTAAATGAATTGAAATAGTCAAGAATAAAACGGTAATGAAGTGCTATACCGATTTCATTGGCTGCCTTTTGTTTTATTTCTTCTGAGGCTAATTCCAATGCATCGGTAAACTGCTTATAACGTAAGCCCAGATCATGGAAACCAGGAATAGTTTCATTTAATTGTGATGCATCAAAAGCAGACAGAAGCTTATTAAGCCTTCCAAATTGTAAGGCAGCCTCATAGGCCTGCATCGGATCACTTAAGGTATCAAAGGATATCGAATTACTTATAAAATATGTTAATCGCCAGTAGACCCCCTCTACAACTGCCATTTCCTGTCCTTTTACAGTTGGAATAGCTTTTACGAATAAATATTCAGGATAATGCTCTCCCAAAAAATCTGCTACCAGCTTCACATTTTTAGCAATGATATCAGGCTTTCTAAAAACATTGATATTTATACTTTGTAAAATAAACTGCTCGCCAGTATTATTTTGAGTAAGCAAAAAGGTTGAATTGATATGGCCAGTTCCAAATGATTTCAATATAACCTCAGCTGGTTTAAATCCATATTCACTTAAAACCGTTTCATTAATTTCGACTTCCATTTCTATTAAAAGCAATTCATAAATCTAAAAAACAAAGTTCAGATTATTTTAGCACTAAGTTTCTATACTTAGCGTAAAAGTAAACTGAAGAAAAAATTGTTAATGCAAGCCCTACAAGCGAAAGCCAAATTACGCTATTAGAGAAGAAGGTGACCCAATTCAACTGAACTTTAAAAATTTCCTTGCTCAGCATCACACCAACACTCCCTACATAACCGAAAGAGTCGGCCAGGTAAATTAAAAACCCAACATTACCCGTATGCTTGAAAGCTGCTATTAAACGGTCAAAAAACACTGAATTAAACGGTATATAAACCATATATAATCCTAAACCTACCAGAGTCATCCACCAAATAGGAGGTATATTTTGATTGGTAAAAAGATAGGAAGAAAATCCTGCAATAATAAATCCCAATCCGATAAAAAAATGTGAAAGCATCAAGGCTTTAAAACTATCCTTTATCATGACCATACTTCCAATAAGCAGGAGGATAATAATCGTTATTGGGGTTTCTGTTTTTGCAAAAAGTTCAGGTTTATCAAAGAATCCCATTTCCTTCCACATTTCAGCGCTAAAATTATCCCGCATATCTCTAAAAATGGTTGCAAAAGCATAAATCAGGATACAAGCAATTAAACCAGGAAGGAAAATCCGAATAAAATTTTTTCGGTCTTGCGCAAGCATTGGAACCCGAGCCGTACGGTATGCAATATCCTTATCATCTGGAGATGGAATTTTTTCTATTAAATAAACAAAGAGTAAGAGCGGAGCAGCAAAAACCAACCCTGTATAAAACGGAACCCAAAATTCTGTAATGCCAAAATTCAGCATCAGCCAGGCACCTACGGTTTTTACAAAGCCTGAAGCAAATATAAAACTCACTGCAAGTGTGGCGCCAATAAAATCAGTACTGCGCCTACCTTCTACATAAGAAAACACTACTCCCCAAAGCATCCCTAAAGGAAAGCCATTGATAAATAGAAAAACGATATTATAGGGTGCTGGTACAAGTGCAAAAAATAACCAACTTAACCAGGAAATAACCGTCAGAAGCATGATAATTTGCCCTCTTCCATGGCGCTTTAGCTCAGATATATATTTAATACCATAAAATTTGGCAAGCATATATCCTAACATCTGACTAATTACCAGAATTGTTTTATAGCTATATCCAGCTACGGTAATGCCGTCAAAAGTTGCAACTGTAAATGATTTTCTAAATCCAAAAACCATAGTATAGGTAAGAAATACGGTCACAGCAGCATATAAGCCTATCTGCAATGATGTTCCTTTAAAATACTTTGGTGTAAAAAAGCCCATAAAATCTGGATTTACATTTTAATTTGTTTGGAAGGTAATAAAACCTTTTTCAATGCAAAAATATCAATGAAGAATTCAAAATAAATTGATAATTACGGAAAAAACCTAAAAGACTTTTACTTGACAAAATATTCAACTATCGATTTAATACTTATCTTCATTAAGAGAATCTAAACATAAACAAAATGAAAGCTCAAGCATTATTCATCATCTTATTTACCTGTTGCCTAAGCCTGTTAAATGCACAAGAAAAACCTCTTCAAATTATGATGATAGGTGCTCATCCTGATGACTGCGACATTAAAAGCGGAGGTACTGCAGCTCTTTTTATTGCCATGGGGCACCACGTTAAATTCCTCTCGGTAACCAACGGCGATGCAGGGCATATGAATGAAGGCGGCGGAATGCTGGCCAAAAGAAGGCTCGAAGAAACCAAAGAAGTTGCAAGACGAATAGGAGTAAGCTATGAAGTACTCGACAATCATGATGGAGAACTATTGCCAACTCTGGCTATCCGATTTGATATTATACGTAGAATAAGAGAATGGAATGCAGATATAGTGATAGCCCCAAGACCCAATGACTACCATCCAGACCATCGATACACAGGTGTTTTAGTTCAGGATGCTGCATTCATGGTTGGAGTACCCAATGTTGCATCTGATACTCCCCCATTGCGTAAAAACCCTGTATTTCTTTATTTTCAAGATAATTTCAAAAAGCCTAATCCATTTCAGCCCGACATTGCAGTTGACATTACTTCAGTGATTGATAAAAAAATATATGGCCTTGATGCCCATAAATCACAGTTTTATGAGTGGCTACCTTGGATTAGCGGCAATCCAGAAAAGGCACCCATTGACCCTGCAGAAAGAATAGTATGGCTTAAGAAGCAAAGAACAGGATCAATCTCGGCAGAAGTTAAAGCTAGCCTTCAAAAATGGTATGGCGCAGAAAAAGCAGAACGAGTTAACTACGCAGAAGCATTTGAGATATGCGAATATGGCAGCCGACCTACCGAAGCGGATATAAAAAAGCTTTTTCCAATGTTAGGAAAATAGCATAAAATAAGACTATTCGGGTTTAGGGCCGCGTTTATAAATGATCAGGCCATTTAAAAAATTTCGTAGAATTTGATCACCACAAGGCTTAAAATTTTCATGTTCTTTATTGCGGAAAATAGCCCCCAATTCAGCTTTAGTTATTGAAAAATCTACTAGTTTTAGAATTTCTACAATTTCCTGGTCGTTTAGCTTAAGGGCTACACGAAGCTTTTTCATGATGTCGTTATTGCTCATAATTTTACCGAGAGATTTCTATTTTGATTTTCTTATTCTTTATTTTTTCGTTTTTTAGGAGTTTTACAATATTGGCGATCTTATTACGGCTCACCCCAGCATATGAAGCATAATCCTGAACTTCGATCAAACCTAATTCATCCTTTTCTAGTTTTCCTTTTTTCATTAACAGGCCAACAATATCAATCTTATTAATCTTATCTTTTCTACCGGCTCCTAAATAAAGAGTTGCCCAAGAGGTATTCTCTGGAACACTAGCTTTTTCTGGTAAAACTTCAATCACCGTTTTATCTTTTAAAAATGAAGGCTTTTCATCTTCAGTAAGAATAACATAGGCTGTTCCGCTTGAATGCATTCTGGCAGTACGCCCATTTCTATGCAAAAAAGCCTCTTCATTATGGGGTAGCTGATAGTGAACAACAAATTCAATTTCTGGAATATCCAAGCCACGCGAAGCAAGATCTGTAGTAATCAAAAACCGATAACTTCCATTTCTGAATTTCAATAAAGCCTTTTCACGGTCTTCTTGTTCCATGCCGCCATGAAAAACCCCATGATCAAGGCCCATATTCCATAATAAAGCACTTATACGGTCAACTGCTTCACGATGGTTACAAAAAACCAGAGTAGATCGGTTTCCAATTTTACAGATCAATGAAAATAAAGCTTCCAATTTATCGGCTGCATCAGAAACCACAGATTTGATGACTAGATCAGGCAAGCTATTGGAATCGCTAAGAAAGTTTACCTCAGCCGACTTGCCTAAACCGGTAAAAGAGGGTATCTCTGTCATTTTTGTTGCAGAGGTAAGAATTCTACGTCCTAAGTTTTTCAAACGACTGATAATAAAGGCCATATCTTCTTCAAAACCAAATTCTAAGGCCTTATCAAACTCGTCGAGTACGATGGTATGAATAGCATTCGGATTAAAGTTCTCGTGTCGAATATGGTAGGCAATTCGGCCGGGTGTACCAATTAAAACAGCTGGCGCTTCAATTAAATTATTTCTTTCTGTTTTTACCGGATGCCCTCCATAAAAACAATTGACCTTGAACCCAGTACCCATGGCTTTAAAAACCTGTTCAATTTGCAGCGCTAATTCTCTTGAAGGAACTAAAATCATGGCCTGAATGCCTGTTTTAGCATGATCCAACCTGCTTAATACCGGTATTAAAAAAGCAATAGTTTTGCCAGAGCCCGTAGGCGACAAAATTACAGTATCGGTATTGCTAGCAGAATTGATCGCAACACGCTGCATCTCATTGAGTGATGCAATCTTTAAATTCTTTAATACCTTCTCTATCATTTAGCCATTTAAATTGCAAAGGTAATGCAATTATTAGCAATCAATTTATTCGTGCCCCTTCAATAATAAATTAATTCAATCTAAGGTTTGGGATGAGTCAATTTTCCTTATTTTCGTAAAACATATTCTACAAAATCGAATTTTCTACCATACCATGAAAACAAAAATTATCCTACCCCTTTTAATGATCACCACAATTTACCTGAGTTCATGTCAGCAAAATTCGTCAAACCAAGCATCTGAAAGCACAGATAGCACTTCTGTAGAACAATTGAACACGGGTACTACTGAAAGTAACGATGAGGAGAAGCCTACTAACACTTCAGGAAAAATAGCCAGCGCTGCCCAGATTCTGGCTCGCCCCCAGGTACCAATTCTTTGTTACCACCAGGTAAGAAACTGGACAGCAACTGATGGAAAAATGGGTAAAGATTATATCGTGCCAATTGCTGAATTTAAATCGCAAATGAAAATGCTTGCAGATAGTGGTTATCAGACCATTTTGCCTGACCAATTATATAGCTATTTAGCCTATGGAACTAAATTGCCTAAAAAGCCCATCATGCTAACTTTTGATGACACCAAACTTGACCAATATACTGTAGCTATCCCTGAAATGAAAAAATATGGTTTTAAGGCTGTATTTTATATCATGACCGTTTCATTGGGGAAGCCAAATTACATGAGCAAAGCACAGGTTAAAGAATTATCTGAAGCAGGACATGTTATTGGTTCTCATACCTATGACCATCAGAATGTTAAAAAATACCAGGGAGATGATTGGATTACACAGATTGAAAAACCAACCAAAACGCTAAAAGAGATCACGGGTAAAGATGTCAAGTATTTTGCCTACCCATTTGGTTTGTGGAACAAAGAGGCAATTCCTGAATTAAAGAAA
>NZ_JBIKSU010000068.1:0-10607 GCF_044348475.1 Daejeonella sp.
TGGTGTATTTGGTATCATTCCGAATATGCAAAAATTCTTCAATAATAAGCTTGGGATAACCTTTGATGGAGTTCAAACAGGAAAGTTTGCAGATCTAGGAACCGTAAGTAGGCCATTAACAGATGCAGAGCGAATGATCTTTCAGCTAGAAGTCAATAAAACCTACAATACCTTTACAAAAAAGGTAGCTGATGGACGTAAAAAATCACAATCTTACATCGACAGCATTGGCCAAGGAAGAGTGTGGAGTGGAACAGAAGCCTTAAAAAAGGGTCTTATAGATCGATTAGGTAATATTGATGATGCAATTGCATCTGCAGCAAAAAAAGCAAAAATCAAAGACTATAAAATTGTTAAATACCCTGCACAGGTAGATCCAATCACTTCATTATTTGACAACTCCGCTGATAAAGTAAAGACTTATTTTGTGCAACGTGAATTGGGCGATAATTTTATTTATTACGAACAAATGAAATCAGCGCTTAACCTTTCAGGGGTTCAAGCTCGGATACCTTATACTATTCAAATAAGGTAATCATTCCTATTTTTATTAAAAAAAATGACATACCCTTCCCTTTTCAGGGAAGGGTTGTTTATTTTTGGATGTATGGAAAACAAAATCATTGCAAGGACTTTAAGATTATTAAGCTCTTTATTGGAATTACACGATGAAAATCCATTTAAGGTAAAGTCTGTAGCAAATGCAGCATTTAAAGTAGACAAACTCCCCTATCCTATTTATACCAAGAGTCTGGCTGAAATGGAGCAGATAGACGGACTTGGGAAAAGTATTGCCAGTAAAATAAATGAGCTGATACAAACTAGTTCCATTCAGGAATTAGCGGATCTGATTAAGGTTACTCCACCTGGAATCATTGAAATGATGCAGATTAAAGGAATTGGGCCAAAAAAAATTCTAGTGATTTGGAAAGATCTAGGTATTGATACAGTTGGAGAACTTTATTATGCCTGTAATGAAAATAGGCTAATAGAAGCTAAAGGCTTCGGACTAAAAACACAGGAAGAGATCAAACAAAAGATAGAATTCAATATGGCCAGTAATGGGCGTTTTCTATATGCAAAAGTTGAAAATTTGGCAGAAGAACTCTTAAATCTGGCAAAAAAGGTATTTAATACCGAACAAATCTATTGTACAGGGCAATTCAGAAGAAAATGTGAGATCATCGATAGTCTTGACTTTCTAATTGTAGGCCAAGCAAATGAAGAAATTAAGGAGGAGCTCATCCTTAATGGACTTGAAAATGCTGAAATAAATGGTCAGGAAATAAAATGCAACACCGAATCAGGGCTGAGTATTTACTTCACTTTTTGTCATTCAGAAGAATTAGGCAAAAAATTGATTGTAAAAACAGGTAGCGAAGAACATACTAATTCTATTTTTTCAATTCTTGGAGAGGCTGATCTAAAAGATAAGTCCGAAAAACAGATCTACGAAGTTGCGGGCTTATCCTTTATTGAACCAGAATTACGTGAAGGAACTAATGAAATTGAACTAGCTAAATCAAATAAACTCCCTGAACTCATTGAATACGCAGACCTTAAAGGAAGTTTGCACAATCACAGTACCTGGAGTGATGGAATTCACACGTTAGAAGAAATGGCAGTCTATTGCAGAAATGAATTAAATCTGGAATACGTTGGAATTTGTGATCATTCAAAATCGGCATTTTATGCCAATGGGCTTAGTGACTTACGTGTAGCAGCCCAGCAGCGTGAAATTGATGAATTGAATATAAAATTGGCACCTTTCAAAATATTCAAAGGAATAGAATCAGATATACTTTATGACGGTTCACTTGATTATTCTAATGAAGTACTTTCAAGTTTCGATTTCGTAGTAGCTTCAGTTCATTCCATTTTAAATATGACTGAAGAGAAAGCCACAGAAAGGTTAATAAAAGCAATTGAAAACCCTTATACAACAATCCTTGGGCACCCAACAGGAAGATTACTTCTTAGCAGAAGTGGTTATCCAATTAACCATAAAAAAGTTATAGATGCTTGTGCAGCGAACAATGTCATTATAGAAATCAATGCCAATCCCTTAAGACTCGACTTGGATTGGCGCTGGCACCAATATGCAATTTCAAATGGAGTACTTCTATCAATAAATCCGGATGCACATCGAGTTGAAGGGCATCTTGACATGAAATATGGTACCTTAATAGCCAGAAAAGGTGGAATAAGTAGATTAAACTGTCTGAATGCGATGAATCTTGAGCAAATTTGCAGAGTGTTTGAGCAACAAAAAACAAAGCTTCATCTTGAAAAATAAGAATCTTAAAATACTGGTCATTCGCTTTAGCTCAATTGGGGACATTGTGCTTACAAGCCCTGTTGTGAGATGCCTGAAAGAACAAATTGAGGGTCTTGAGCTCCACTACCTAAGTAAAAAAACATTTGAAGCAGTTCTGGCAGGAAATCCACATATTGATAAGCTTCATTTTTTTGAAAACTCGCTTTCTGAATGCATAGCAGCGCTTAAAAAAGAGAAATTTGATTATGTAATTGATCTTCACCATAATTTAAGAACCTTACTAATCAAAACCAGCCTTGGGGTTAATTCTAGATCATTTGATAAGCTAAATTGGCATAAATGGTTATTGGTTAATTTTAAAAAAAATATACTTCCTGCAAAACATATTGTTGACAGGTATCTCAAGACCATAGAATTTCTTGGGGTTAAAAATGATGGAAAAGGTCTTGATTATTTTTTAACGAATGAATATGATCTAAAAAATATGCTACCTGAGTCACATTTAAATTTCATATCTGTGGTAATTGGGGCTCAGCATGATACAAAACGATTGCCTGTTGATCGATTAATCGAGTTATGCAGTAAAATCAATCATCCTGTGGTATTGTTAGGTGGTTTAGAAGATGCAGAACGGGGCGAAAAAATTGCACTAAAAGCAGGTAAACATGTATTCAATGCATGCGGAAAATTCAAGCTTGACCAAAGTGCATTCCTGATTAAAATGTCTGAAAAAGTTATTAGTCACGATACAGGCTTAATGCATATAGCAGCAGCGTTTAATAAGCAAATTTTATCTGTCTGGGGTAACACCGTTCCTGAATTTGGAATGTATCCTTATAAAGTTGATCATTCACACATTTTTGAAGTTAAGGGGCTTAGCTGCCGTCCTTGTTCAAAAATTGGACACAATACTTGTCCTAAAGGTCATTTCAAGTGTATGAATCAGATAAATTTGAACTTAGTGATTGATCAGGCAAATGGCTAAAACATTATTGTTGATCAGACATGCCAAATCAGATTGGGGAGATTTAATGCTATCTGATTTTAATAGGCCATTAAATCATAGAGGAGAAATAAATGCTCCTGAAATGGCCAAAAGGCTTGCCAAAAAAGAATTATTCCCTCAGCAATTTATCAGCAGCCCTGCATTGCGTGCCATAACTACCGCAAAATACTTTGCAAAAGAACTCCACATAAATACTGCAGATATCATACTAGAGAAAGCAATCTATGATGCTTTGACAAGTTCACTACTGGAAGTAGTAAACAATTTGGATGATCGTTCTAATTTCACAGCCTTATTTGGCCATAATCCAGGAATTACTGGTTTAGTTAATTATTTAAGCAATCAAGAGATATCTCATATGCCAACATGCGGAATGGCACTCATTAAATTTCCATTTGATCAATGGAAAATGTTAAGTTTTTGTACTGGAGAGCTGGTATTTTTTGATTTCCCCAAAAACAATAGTTTTATATAAACTATGACTATACCAATTTATAGACCTTCCCAGGTAAGGAAATAATATTTCCTTTCATCTCCATTCCAAGAATAGTAACTGCTAGCCTGCTCTGTTGTAATCCGGTTAGGAAAGACAATTCATCTACAGCTACACTTCCTTTTGAAAAAAGAACATTGGCAATAATCTGTTCATCTGCTGATAAATTGAGTGGCAAACTTAATTGGGTTTTAGCTGGCACTTCAATATCCCTATTCCATCCCATAATATAGTCAATATCTTCAACCTTGGTGATCAGATTGGCGCGATGTGTTTTGATAAGATAATTACATCCCAAACTAAATTCATCATTAATCTTTCCAGGGAATGCAAAAACATCTCTATTGTATGAATTTGCAAGCTCGGCAGTGATCAGGGCTCCTCCTTTAATACTTGCTTCAACCACGATGGTAACATCCGATAATCCTGCAATTATTCGATTCCGCTTTGGAAAATTCTGAGTGACTGGGATTGTACCCGACATAAATTCAGTAAGAAGACCGCCACAATCAAGCATTTTTTCAGCCATAGTTCGATGCTGCGCCGGATAAATACGATCAAGCCCATGAGCAAGCACTCCAATAGTAGGGATCCCTAATTTTAAAGACTCCTTATGTGCAGCACCATCAATTCCATAGGCTAGTCCGCTTACAATTAGCGGATCATACACCTGTAGGTTTGCAATCAAATTTTTACATATTTCTCTTCCATAATCGGTCGCATTTCTTGTTCCAACCACACTAATTATTTTTGACTTATTTAAATCAGCATTACCCTTAAAATATAGCATTACTGGAGCATCAGCGCAATTTCTAAGTCGCTTGGGATAATCATCATCTGTCAAAAACAAAGGTTTGATCTTGTATTTATCGATGAATTTAAGTTCAGCCTCTGCAAACTTAAATACTTCATGATTCAGGAGCAGTTCTAAAGTCTTAGGCCCAATACCCGGCACTTTTCCGAGATGCTGACTTTTGGCTTTAAACACTTCTTCTTCACTTCCGAAATAGCTAAGCAGATTACGGGCAAGAACTGAACCTATACCTGGAAGGCAAGAAAGGGCAATTTGATGGAATAAAGACATCCTTAATACTTTTTTGTTAAAATTAAACTCAGAAAAGCTAAAAACTAACAGCCTTGGGGATGCCGTATTTCAGTAAAAATTTACTGAATATTATTGTGGGATATATACCACGTATTTTGTGTCAAAATAATCTTCTTTAAAATAATTGGGAAGCGGGATCAATTCTGCGTTTAACCCTGATTCCTTTATTTCCTGGTCAAGATCACCTCCTTTAAGATATAAAATTCCGTTTTGAAGTGTATTGATCGATTTTTTTTCAAATTTACCTCTTACCCAAGGGTAAAAATCAGCCAATTTGGTGACTGCTCTTGAAATAACAAAATTAAACTTATCATCAATCTGCTCAGCTCTTGCATGAGTTGATCTTACATTTTTTAAACCTAAAGCCATTGAAACCTCCTGAACAACTTTTATTTTCTTTCCAATAGAATCAACCAAATGAAAATGAGTGTCAGGAAACATAATTGCAAGAGGAATTCCTGGGAATCCTCCACCAGTACCAACATCCAAAATTTTTTCGCCGGGTAAAAAAGAAATAACTTTGGCAATAGCGAGTGAATGTAGAATATGGTGTAAATAAAGCATATCAATATCTTTCCTTGAAATGAGGTTTATTCTCGCATTCCAAAAACGATACTGCTCATCAAGGGCTTCAAATTGATCCTTTTGAGTCTGACTTAAGTCAGGAAAATAATGATATATTATTTCAGAATTCAAACTAAGATTTTTTTATTTCCATTCCACTTTTTTCCTAAAAATGGATATAAAGCTTAAAAGCATGATATAAATGTAGTAAATGAAATCAAATACAGGTAAGTACCAAACAAGATCTATGTACTTTAATTTCTTTAATATTGGAATATAAACCAGCAATTGTACTAGCATTCGTATAAAAAATACAGAAGCAATTAACCACCATTGGTCTTTTAATACAATTAAGGTAATCAATAAGGCATAAAATAAAATCCCAGACAACACTTGGATAGTTAGCATGCTTTTATGCTTTTTTTTATACGCCTTACCGGCACCCTGGTGTCGAAATTTCTGCGAAAAGAATCCAAAAAGAGAATTTTTAGGCTCCGACCAAACCTGAGCATCGGGATGTATCTCAATGCGGGTATTTAGGCGGTTAGCATTCTGATTCACAAAGAGATCATCGTCTCCTGATAAAATATGCATATGCGAAGCAAATCCTTTACCACTAAAAAACAAAGACTTCTTATAGGCCATATTACGCCCTACACCCATGTATGGAATGCCTTTCAGTGCGTATGATAGATAATTTAGTGCCGTCAAAAATGTTTCGAATCTAATGAACTTATTGAGGAATCCTCCTTTTAACTCATAAGGAGAATATCCAAGTACAATCTCAGTATTTCCAGTAAAGTTGTTTTGCATATGCCTAAGCCATTGGTTTGATGCAGGTTTGCAATCAGCATCTGTAAAAATCAAATTTTCATTAGTTGTAGCCTTAATACCTAAAGTTACTGCAAATTTTTTACCATGCTTAAAACGTGGGTGCTCAAGTATAGTCACTACTTTCAAGTTTTTATATTCCACAGAAAGATCGCGCAAAAACCAGTCTGAACCATCATTTGAGCAATCATTAACAACTATAACTTCAAAATCAGGATAATCCTGGGTAAGGATAGGGACTAGATTTTTTTTTAGATTTTCTAGTTCATTTTTAGCGCAAATAATCACTGATAGAGGTGATTTTAGGTCTTCATCTAGTTCAATACTTCTAAAAGAAGCTAATTTTCGATGAATTACAATAACATAAAAAAGTTGAAGTAATAAACAGATTTGTAAGGAAATTACAATAGAAATATAAAAATAATCCACGCGCTATGTTAAACTTTTGAATGGAAGTAAATTTCTAATTTTTAAACTAACAATTAGCATTGTTTTTAAAATAAACTAAAATAAATTCTTCATAATTTCCACTCCCCGCAGCAGCAGTTTATATTTTGCTATTTTTGCCCTAATTATTAATTTTTAAATGAAATTTAAACTAGAGGCAGAAGATAAAAATTCAAAGGCACGTGCAGGAGAGATCACTACAGATCATGGCGTGATAAAAACACCTATTTTCATGCCTGTAGGTACTGCAGGATCAGTTAAGGCTGTGCATCAGCATGAATTAGCAAATGATATAAAAGCTCAGATCATACTTGGCAATACCTATCATTTATATTTAAGACCCGGACTTGAAACCCTTCAATTAGCGGGTGGATTACATAAATTCAATGGATGGAAAGGGCCTCTACTTACCGATAGTGGAGGATATCAAGTTTATTCTCTTTCAGGAGTACGCAAAATAAAGGAAGAAGGAGTTACGTTCCGATCTCATATCGATGGGTCTAAACATTTGTTTACTCCTGAATCTGTTATGGATACTCAGAGGATTATTGGCGCCGATATTATTATGGCCTTTGATGAATGTACTCCCTATCCCTGTGAATATGGTTATGCAAGGAGATCAATGGAAATGACTCACCGATGGCTGAAACGATGTTGCGAACGTTTTGATACAACAGAACCTATTTATGGATACAATCAGACACTTTTCCCTATTGTGCAGGGCTCAGTGTATAAAGACCTTAGGAAACAATCGGCAGAAGTGATCGCATCGTTTGAAAGGGAAGGTAATGCAATCGGCGGGCTGTCTGTTGGTGAGCCTGCTCAAGACATGTATGAAATGACAGAAATAGTTTGTGATATCCTCCCTAAAGAAAAACCACGTTACCTAATGGGTGTGGGTACTCCGATTAATCTTTTGGAAAATATTGCTCTTGGTATTGATATGTTCGATTGTGTAATGCCTACCAGAAATGCAAGAAATGGCATGCTTTTTACAAAAAATGGAATCATTAATATTAGAAATGAGCGATGGAAAAATGATTTCTCTGCAATTGAAGAAGATAGCGATCTTTATGCAGACAGAAACTATACAAAGGCTTATCTTAGACATCTTACGCATTCCAAAGAGATACTCGGAGCACAGATTGCTACGTTACACAACCTGAATTTTTATTTATGGCTGATGAATGAAGCAAGAGAAAAAATCATAGCCGGAGAATTTACAGATTGGAAGAATAAAATGGTTATTCAGCTAGCTCAACGTTTATAAAGGCATGATCAAAATTATTGACTGGTACATCATTAAAAAATACCTGGGTACATTTTCTTTTACCCTGGCTATTTTCACGGTGATTATTGTCATTTTTGATGTTTCCGAGAAACTGGATGATTTTTTACGGCATGATGCACCACTATATGAAATCATATTTAGTTATTACGCCGGCTTTATTCCATTTTATTTAAATTTTCTTTCTCCACTAATCAATTTTATTGCAGTCATCTTTTTTACAGCCAAAATGGCTGATCAAACTGAAATAGTTCCTATTCTTAGTAGTGGAGTTAGTTTTAAGCGTTTTTTGTGGCCGTATTTCATTTCATCAACTGTAATTTTCATCGTTACCTTGATTTTCAATTTATTTATCATTCCGGAAACAAATGAATTAAAGATTGATTTTGAAAATATTTATGTCGATCCAAAATCTGATAACTCAAAGATGTATACGCATATGCAGATTGATAAGAACAGCTATGTCTATATAGAAAACTTTGATAATAATCGGAAAATTGGTTACAAATTCGTTTTAGAAAAATTCACCGGTTATGACCTTAAAGAAAAATTAGTAGCTGATAAGATCACATGGGACTCATTAAAATCAAAGTGGATTATTGAAAACTATACCATTCGAAAAATTGATGGACTGAAAGAAAGTATGGATATGGGTTTAAAGAAAGATACCACGTTGGATATGCGGCCTAAAGACTTTGAAATTTATGATAATATTTACCAGGCAATGAATATGCGTGAGCTAAATGAACGAATTGATAAAGAAGAAACCAGGGGAACTGGGGTAATGGTAGACCTCCAATTAGAAAAATATAAACGCTTTGTTTATCCTTTTTCTGCCTATATACTAACTCTTATGGGGGTATCTTTATCATCAAGAAAGGTACGTGGTGGTATTGGACTGCCACTTGGTCTTGGTATATTGCTAAGTTTCACTTATATCCTATTCATACAATTTGCCAATATGTTTGCATTGAAGGGAGGCTTACCACCATTAGTGGCAGTACTTGTTCCGAATATAATTTTCGGGATCTTGGGTATATATCTTTTAATAAAAGCTCCAAAATAACACCTTCATGGCATTAGCTAAAATCCCCATCAGCCGCAATTTAGTCATATTACACATTACGGTCTTTATTTGGGGTTTTACGGGTATTCTGGGTGCATTAATCACTATTGATGCAAGTTATCTTGTATGGTATAGAGTACTTATAGCATTTGTTAGTTTATATGCCTATTTCTACTATAAAAAAATATCTATTAAAGTTTCTAAAGAAACATTTTTAAAACTCTTTTTTACAGGAGCAATCGTAGCCTTGCATTGGATTTTTTTCTTTCAATCAATTAAATCATCAACAGTATCTGTGGCATTAGTAAGCCTTTCGTCTCTTACTTTGTTCACTGCTATTTTAGAACCAGTACTAAAAAAACAGCGCATCTCTAAATTAGAGATACTTACAGGATTCCTAATAATCATCGGTATTTATATGATATTCAAGTTTGAATCCAAGTATTCGGTCGGAATAATTTACGGTCTATTAAGTGCTTTTTGTGCCAGTATTTTCTCAATCATAAATTCCAAACAAATCCAAAATCGCCCTGCAGCTATTATAAGCTTCTATGAGCTCATTGGGGCATGGGTGTGGGTTTCAATCTACTTATTAATTACGGAAGGTTTCAAGGCTCCTGTGAGCCTTAATCCAACAGATCTTGCCTTTTTGTTCATCCTCGGAACGGTCTGCACCTCTGTTGCTTATGTATCCGGAGTAGCAGTAATGAAAGAATTATCAGCCTTCAGGGTTGCACTTATTACAAATCTTGAACCAGTTTATGGAATAATTCTAGCCTTTCTTTTCTTTGGAAAAAAGGAACAAATGACCGCTGGATTTTATGTAGGCGCCTTGGTAATACTTGGCACTATCTTTATTTTTCCATACATAAAGAACATAAAAAGAAAAAAAATATCCAAATAAACTATTGGGTAGGGGGGTAGTTCAATACACTAAACCCCCAAAGAACTTTGTTATTTTTAAATTTTACATTCTAATTAAATAACAACCAAACAAAAAGGAACCAATCGTTTCATTACGAAATATCCTCATTCAAATTTTAAAATAGCATAAATCTATCTACCAGGAAACCTACAAAATAGCAGGGCCTAAAACAACTAGTAGTTAATGCAATATTTTAAAAACTTGGTCTTTTTGAATAGTATAAAAAGCTGTACAAACTCAAATTTATTTTTTTAATTTCAATGATTTATTCACCAAAAAGGTGATCAATAATTTCTTTATGAATTAATTTCACTGTTCTATATTTCATTGTAAGAAGGCGGCCTTCAAATACCGTACATTCATAAAAAATGAAATAGCTTAGTGTAGAAAAAGCCTAATTAAAAAGGCAATTCAGCTCTGAAGAAAATTAATAAAAAAAACTAAATTTATACCATTTAAATTCAATTTTACATCAAAAATATTGAATTAATTAAATTAAATAAGTAATTACAAATCAGTATTTTATATAATTTATATTAATTTAAATTACATATAAAAAATATAAATTAACAGCATTAAAACTAACTATTTTAGCAAGTTAATA
>NZ_JBIKSU010000166.1:0-2527 GCF_044348475.1 Daejeonella sp.
CGGAGTAAATTAGTTTAGTTTCCAATACAATGCTTATTCAGGGAATAGTTGAGAATTGATTTTCAATGAACCGCTACATTCCTAACCAACTAACCAACTAACCAACTAACATCAACTAACCAACTAAATTCCTACCTTTCAATTTCCTTTTGTAATTTGCTGAAATATATGAATCCATACGATAGGAAACGGCGCTGGAAGTTTATTTTAATTGTATTTGCACTAATTATTGTGGGTACATCGGTATGGTATACCGATTATCTGGTAAGAAATATATCCACCGTAGAGCGTACACGGGCCGAATTATGGGCAAGAAGTACCCGTAACATAATCGCGATGCCCGATGTGAATGATGAATATATCACCTTTATCTACAGCATGCGCGATAGTTTGGCAGTTCCAGCAATCGTGGTTGATTCTGCTGAGAATATCATCACCTGGCGTGGCCTTGACAGTACAAAAACTAATTTTGACCTGGAGGCTGATTCTAAGAAAAAGTACGACCCTAAATATTTTAAATCTCAATTGAAAGAGATGAAATCTCAGCATCCGCAGCCCATAGTACTTGAATTAAACAATCGGAATAATGAGAAATGGTTTGTTTATTACAAGGATTCTATTTTGTTAACTCAATTGAGGGCTTTCCCTTACGTACAATTGTCGGTGATTGCAATCTTTTTGCTGGTTGCTTATGGAGTTTTCAATTCTTCCAGAAAATCGGAGCAAGACCAGGTATGGGTAGGACTGGCTAAAGAAACAGCCCATCAGTTAGGCACACCAATTTCTTCATTAATGGCCTGGGTAGAGCTTCTTAAATCTAAGTTTAATGCCCCCGATGATCCATTGATTATTGAAATGGAGAATGACGTTAAACGACTTGAAACAGTTGCTGATCGGTTTTCCAAGATCGGTTCAAAGCCCATTCTGCATAATCACGTAGTGTATGAGGTAGTTGAAGAATTTGTTAACTATTTCAAGGTCAGGGTGAGCGATAAGATTGAATTCATCTTATCAGGAGATAAGCAGGTTGTTGCATTGGTTAATGTGCCTTTGTTTGACTGGGTCATCGAAAATATTCTTAAAAATGCTGTGAATGCCATTGAGGGACAGGGTAGCATTAAGGTTGAGATCAAAGAGAATCTGGTAAAAGAACAGGTTTTCATTGATATCACAGATACGGGTGCAGGCATTCCCAGATCAAAATTTGATACGGTTTTTCAGCCTGGATATACTACCAGAAAACGAGGCTGGGGACTTGGTCTTTCTCTCACCAAGCGAATTGTAGAAAATTACCATCAGGGCAGCGTTTTTGTAAAAGATTCTGAATTAGGAAAGGGTACAACCTTTCGGATAGTTTTAAAAAGTAACATGACTTATGAAGCCACCACAAGCTGAAGAATTCCCAATTTTTTATAAAGGGTATGTTGATACGGTTAGCGATGATGTGTTGGCAGAACTGGAACAGCAGATTGAATCATTTTCCGCATTGTTAAAGAATGTACCCAAAGAAAAGGCTTCTTTTGCCTATGCCGAAGGAAAATGGACAATAAAAGAACTAGCCGGTCATGTGATTGATACTGAACGGATAATGGCTTATCGTGCCTTGCGAATTTCACGTAATGATGCTACCCCATTACCGGGATTTGACGAAAATAATTATGTGTCCAATGCTCACTTTGCAGACCGAAGTTTGGAAAGCCTTGCGGAGGAGTTTGCAGCTTTGCGAAAGGCTAATATGTATCTAATCAGATCCCTGAACGACATTGAGATCGACCGATCTGGTATTTCAAATGAAAAGCCAATCAGTGTGCGAGCTTTGATCTTTATTATGGCCGGGCATGTAAACCATCACTCTGCTATTCTGAAGCAAAGATATTTATGATCTGGTCAAGAGAATACACTGTTGATGAACTTAATGGGCGTCCCAAAGGCCATATTGGCGATCTTTTAGGAATTGAATTTACAGAGATTGGTCATGATTCTATTTCAGCGCGCATGCCTGTCAATGAAAAGACCCATCAGCCTTATGGTATCCTGCATGGAGGCGCTTCGGTAGTTCTGGCTGAATCTCTGGGTAGTGTGGCTTCAAATATGGTCATCAACTCTGATAAATATATAGGTGTAGGACTTGAGGTCAATGCAAATCATCTCAGACCTGTAAAATCAGGCTTTGTAACGGGTATTTGTACACCCATCCATATCGGTGGTAAAACCCATGTCTGGGATATTAAGCTCTATGACGATAGAGGAAAAATGAATTGTATCAGCAGGCTTACTGTCGCGATAATTCCTAAAACATAAGATTACAAGCCACTCATCCAGGATCAAATCCGGGGTGAACGACTTGTTATGCTTATTACAATTTTATTTTTCTTCGTTTGCTTTTTTCTCGATCAGGTGTGAAACAAATAGTCCTATTCCACCGAATATCGCGATCAGAGAAAAATATATGGCAGGGTTATCTTCATCAATTCCCTGCCTGAAATTTAAAATTGTGTTGTCTAACACAAATGCCAGAAACAGTCCT
>NZ_JBIKSU010000021.1:0-35310 GCF_044348475.1 Daejeonella sp.
TCAGGTTTTTACTATTCTTCAAGAAAAAGGTGTTCAAATTGCAAATGATGACTATTTTATAAAAGTTTTATCGGTTGTGAAAGAGCGCATGATCTTTCTGCAGGATTTCTGGGAGCAGGCATCATTCTTCTTTGAACAACCTGTTGATTATGACTTGAACGCAGTGAAGCCAAAATGGGCAGATACCAAGACTGAATTCTTTCTTGAACTCATCAAAACTTATGAGGCAAGTTCAGAATCTGAATACTGGGAAGCTCTGAATCTGGAAACTGTTTTCAAAACCTTAGCTGAAGAAAAAGGTATCAAACCTGGAGAATTAATGCTTCCATTCAGAGTCATGTTGGTTGGCGGGAAATTCGGTCCGGGCGTATTTGATATTGCTTTACTTATTGGAAAAAAGGAAACGATCAGCAGAATTCAGAAGGCATTGATCGCTTTTACTGAAAACTAAAAAACGCAAAGTAGATTTTATAGCCCAGGCCTTTGGCGTTTGAAATTTCCCAATTGCTAACGCGCGCGTCGCGTATGCCTGTTCCTAAACTATTATTATTCCCCTCTGATTTGTCTTTACAATAAGCAGATCTGTGCTTATTTTCACGAAGGTCCCTCACCCGCCGAAGAGCAGGTTTCGGGATGACATTGGATTTAGATTGAAATTTATTTCAATCGCTATTCAGGTTTTAACCCTGCCTACTAGTAGGCAGGCAATGCCTCGCAAGACGGTTATGAAATTGCACCACAATTTTTTTATCCGACACGCTTGCACAGACCTTTAATACCCGATCTTCCGCATTGACTGGTGCGGCAATTACAGACCCAGCCAACTCACTAACTTTCATAGCAGCAGGCGTAGCGGTGGGATTTATTCGATGTAGTTTATTGTTTTTCAAAGGTGCTCATGGTCTCGTCGTACCGTCTCGGCATTGGTACTTTTTTCCTACAGAAAAAGGTAAGGCCCCCGCGGCTATGAGCGGAAGGAAATTATACATGCTTGATGATTCTCAACACTAAAATTAAAAACCACCCCCTTTTATTCCCCCGCCAGCGGTGGACACTGGATGCCTAAGGAAAATTTGATTTTATCATTAAATTATATCCTCTTTTCGAAATCTTTTTATCCGATATACTGTCCCCCGCGGCTATGAGCGGAAGGAAATTATAAATGAAAGCTAGCTAAGTCCAAGTACAGGAAAACTCATATCAATCTTAAACAAATCGTCCATTCACTGAACCTCCGTTCAACTCTCTTCCGCATTGACTGGTGCGGCAATTACAGTCCTAGCCCTCGCAGAACCTTTCATAGCAGCAGGCGCAGCGGTAGCGTTTATTCGCTGTTGTTTATTGTTTTTTAAAGGCGCTCATGGTCTCGTCGTACCGCCTCGGCTTGGTTCTTTTTTGCTACAGAAAAAGGTAAGGCCCCCGCGGCTATGAGCGGAGTGAAATTATGAATGGTAGACAGCTAAATCCAGGAACAGGAAAACTCATATCAATCTTAAACAAATCGTCCATTCACTGAACCTCCGTTCAACTCTCTTCCGCATTGACTGGTGCGGCAATTACAGTCCTAGCCCTCGCAGAACCTTTCATAGCAGCAGGCGTAGCGGTGGGATTTTTGGTACTTTTTTCCTACAGAAAAAGGACTAGGCCCCCGCGGCTATGAGCGGAATGAAATTATAAAATGCTTGGTGGGTACCACCAAGCATTTTCCTATGCGTGGTGATTCTTATCCGACACGCTTGCACAGACCTTTAATAACCATATGATGGCGCGCGCGTGCCTTTGTTACAGGTTTCGGCCTGCCTGCGGTAACCTGGCATAACATTCAATTTAGATTCATTTTAGTCTTTTGAATTCCAATTATCAATACAAAGACCTATATTGTTTGTTGAGAACCTAATTGAAGCATCCTGTTTCTTAAAATTAAATACCCAGATTCAGGAAAAAGAGAATACTTCAAATTTGACCACTGTCTATTTTAAAAAATAGCATGAAAACAAGCTTATGAAAAACCTATCAAAGTTTACCATCGTTAGCCTACTCCTATTATTATTTTTGGCACCACTTGCTCAGGCATCTAAACCTGTAAGAATCGCAACGATCGGGGCTTCCCCTTCCATCAATAAAAATCAGTCGCCAGAGGCCTTAGTCGAACAAATGATTGGTTTTTGGCAGGGCCAGCTCAATCAGGTTCTTAATTCTAAACTGGATTTGATTGTATTACCCGAAATTTGTGATGTGCCAGTCGGCATGAGTACTTCAGAGCAAAAAATTTATGTCGAAGCAAAGAAAAACAAGCTTTCAGACTTTTTTGCCAAAATAGCCCGAGAAAATAATTGCTATATCGCCTTTGGATCATTACATAATACTGAAAAGGGTCTTCGCAATTCTCTGATTTTACTGGACAGGGCCGGAAAAATTGCAGGAACCTATCATAAGAACTTTCCAACTATTCCTGAAATGGAGCAAGGAGTTATCCCCGGCGATCAAAGCCCGATTTTTCAATGTGATTTCGGCACGGTCGGAATGGCAATATGTTTTGATTTGAATTATGATGAATTGCGTGCAAAATATGTACAACAACAGCCAGATATCATCCTCTTTTCCTCAGTTTACCATGGCGGATTGATGCAAAGCACATGGGCTTATTCCTGCCGTTCTTATTTTGTAAGTGCCATAGGAGTTGTACAATTGCCTTCTGAAGTTCTAAATCCGCTTGGAGAGATTGTAGCAAGCAGTACCAATTATTTCAATTATACCCTTGCCACCATTAACTTAGATTATGAATTAGCCCATCTGGATTATAACTGGGATAAACTTAAGAAGCTAAAGGCGAAATATGGAGATGCAGTTAGTATTCATGATCCCGGAAAAGTGGGCTCAATAATGATTACAAGCGAAGATAAAGCCATTAGTGCCCTGCAGATGGCAAAGGAATTCGATATTGAACTTCTGGATACTTATTTTGACCGTTCTAGAATGTTTAGAAAAAAACAATTGGGGAAAGCCTTATAATTTTACTGCCAACTATGAGGTGGATTAGTAAGCCTTAATGGCTTGGCCAAAATAAAAAAACACACAAGATGTCATTGGTTCCATTTTTAATGATAAGGTTGGTGCGGGTGCCAGCACTGAATGAGTAGGATGTAGAATTCATCCTACACCAAATAGACATGAAAAACTTGCTATAACACGCAAGTATTTTAAAAGAAAAGACTTTAGTATTTAACCTAAAAGGAAAGACCCGGATTACTCCGGGCCTTCAACCAATTAACCATAACATAATGCCCCGTTCAAACTCCTCATGAATGTAGAGGGCATCAACACATTTAAACCAATTCTATAGTAAGACGTCAGGATTTCAAAATGGTTACACTCAATTGTAAAAAAATTAGCTTGGCATATTCAACATGCATGCATACGTTCTATTGTCTTTGCGAGAAGGCACGAAGAAGCAATCTCCTAATTTAAATACATTGGTTAATTGAGATTGCTGCGCTCGCAATGAAAAACTTTAAGAATACACGTAGAAATATTTAAACCCTAAATGATCCAAAAGAATTGGAAATGATTAAGTTCGTATCAATTCTGCTGGAAAAGAAAGGGTAATGGTTGTACCCTTAGCAATCTCAGAACTAATGCTAATCGCAATCTTATGATAATCGGCAATGCTCTTTACAATTGACAATCCAAGTCCATAACCTGCTGAATCTTCCAACTGATTGGCTTTTTTGAAGCGATTAAAAATAGTTCCGACATCTTCCTTTGGGATACCTATGCCGCTATCGATCAGATCAACATCATAAGAGCCATCAGGATTCATACGATTCACAATATGAATAAATCCCGAAGGTTTATTATACCTTATCGCATTATTAACTAGATTATATAGCATCTGAAAAAGCAAGTCACGGTTGATATTTTCAAGAATAATCTCATTTGAAATTTCAATTTTAAGGCTAATATCTTTTTCGCTAAGCCTGTGGCTAATCTCATCCATCACATCGGCAAATAATTCGGCTGCCGGTGCAGATTCCTTTTTGCTGAACTGTTCATTTTCAATCCTAGATATCAATAAAAGCGAATGAACGATACGTTTCAATCGGTTCAGTGTTTTTTGCATCCCGATCAGGCGTTCTTGAACAAAATCGGAAACTTCGGGTTCGCCCATCAGGTTCTCAATCTTATTTTGTAAAATTCCAATTGGAGTCATCAGCTCATGAGATGCATTGGCGGTAAATTCTCTTTCTTTCTCAAATGCCTCATGGATTTGCTCCATCAGGTTAATGAGCGAATCATCCAGAAACCTAAAGTCAGTAGTGTTTGTTTGGATAGGAACAGAATTCTCATTAAAAGGGAACTTCCTGTTTATTATTTTGGTACGGATGATACGGTTCAGCGGCATGAGCAGATACCGAGTATAAAACAAATCGATGATCAGGGTTATAAGAATTAATCCAAGAAGAACATAGGTGGCAATACGTTGCAGTGGCCGTTCATATTGGTCGATGGTTTCAATGGTTTTTCCAATCTCCATCAAAAAGGTGCCATTCTCTGTTATAAAGGAATGCGTTAAAACCCTGTAATTAAGCGTATCCTGCTCTATGATTCGTTCATCAGTATAGATGGTATCCAGAACCAAGCCCTTTTCAACAGGTTCAAGAGAGATATATTCCTCCTTAAGCATGGTATAACTTCCATAACTTTGCTCGCCCTGTAAATAGGTATCGACACCATTCTTGGCTACCACTTCAAGAACTTTTTTTTGCTGTTGCTGTAGGTAATAATCGGTATAGTTACGGGCAATTTCCCCAATCAGATAAGGTAAGGTAAGTACGAACAGCAAAACTATCGCAAGCTTTGATAATGTAATAAATAACGTAAGCTTGCTTATTAATTTCAACCTATTTTCTGATTTTATAACCTACACCCCTAACCGTTTCAAGCCATTCTACCTGCCCAAAAGCACCCAATTTTTTTCGGATATTCTTAATATGTACGTCAATGTAATTCGAGTCATAATCATCATCAGCAAATGTACCCCAAATATGCTCACTTAACTGCATTCTAGTTAGCACTCTGTTTTTATGCAACAGTAGGTAACTCAATAAATCAAATTCTTTTCTAGTCAAGTCAATCTCGTTCATCTGATGACTCACCATTCTTTTTTGAAGATCAACGACAAATTCTCCCAAAAGAATTTCATGGGTATTTAAATTAAATTTTCTTCTAGAAATTGCCTGCATCCGCGACTGAAGTTCAAGCAATGAAAATGGTTTAGGGAGGTAATCGTCGGCACCAAGATCTAGTCCGACAATACGGTCTTCAATATTTCCACGAGCAGTCAGAATTATATATGCCGCATCAGGATTTAACTTTTTGGCCTCCTGAAGTACTTTTAGTCCATCAAGGTCAGGTAATCCAAGATCCAACAAGACAAAATCATAGGGGTTAACTCCGAGCATTTCCAAACCCTTACCTGCGGTATGAGCCATATCACAGATATAAAATGCCTTTTTTAGGAACGCCTCAACTTCGTAAGCCAGCGTTTTCTCATCTTCGATTAGTAGTACTTTCAAATCAGAATTGGTAATAGAAACTTAAATTAAAAAATGAACGTGGTTTTTGTTTATTTTCTGAAACATTCTTACCTAACGTTGAAACCTGCCATCCGGTCTCAATTAGATAATTATTTCTGTTATAGCCCAATAAAAAATTCATATTGTAAGAAATCATATCGAAACTGCTTACATTCCTGGTTATCTTATAATTCTGTTCCCTAGGATTATTAAAGCGTGGATCAATTGGAATCATATTACCAAATCTATCTCGTCTAACAATATATTCTTCAAGATAATGCAAGGTGCCTCCTACAAGCTCCAAGCCAGGCTCGAAAGAAATAAAATCCTTATCGCTAAACAAACTACCAAGATTTAGAGCCTTTGACGCTGTGAATGACATGAACAGATCCCGCTGAGTACCAAATGCGTAATAGGTATTCAAACTAGTTTTTATAAGATTCAAATCGTAAACAAATGACGCACTCAGCGTATTTTCATTAGCTGCACCTAAAAGAGGCGAGTTCTTGGCAAAAATTGAACGGGTGTATCCAAGTGCAGTGCTGAAATTTTTTGCCAGATCGGCTTCATATCCTGCTGAAAGATCCAGTTCAGAGATTGCTGATCCTCCTACATTGATCAACTTATAAGAACCTGCAGAAAAATAAAACCCGCTCATTAACCTCAAAGCAGCATTTGTAAGTATATAGGGAAGTTTTTCTTCAGCTGTTTGACCATAATAATTGGCATTATTGCCGTATATACCCGCAAGAGTAAGAGTAGTTCTTTTGGCTTCTACTGCTGTAGAATCTCGTTGCGCAAAGGCATTAATTGCCATAAGCAAACTAGCAACAAGAAAAATATACCCTCTATTCATAAAAAATGATTACGACGTTTAAAAATGAATGCCTCCAAATCCCTTCTTAGGTATTCTCATCGGTGGTCTTTTTATTGGCATGCGGTCAGTTACTGTCTTGGGCTTCAGTTTAGGCATTGAGCGTGGAACTTGTTTAATTCCTGAACGCTGACGAATTCGTTGATTCCGCCCGTTTATTTCCTGAACGGGTCTGAGATCATCTGGCCTGTTTACTCCGGGTCTGTTTTTACCTGTGCCTTTATCACCGGGTCTGTTTTCACCAGCTTGACGATCTTGTTCTTTTTTAACCCCACCTCTTTTTACTGGAATAGAATCTATAAAAACTATTGAAATTTCATCACGCCCCATAATTAAGAGGGATTTATCTTCAATTTCCTTATCGCCGGCATAAAGCATAGCCGGAAAAATACCAAGAATGGCAATCAGGATAATAGTACGATAAACAGGTAATAATTTCATCTGGTGTAAAAATAATGAAAGTTTGACTCAATTAGAGGCAAACAATCATTCTGAGGTTTAAAGGTAATTTAGGATACAAGCCTTACAAATTACGGGCATTACCGCGGTTATTGATCCCAATATTCGGACGGCTGAGCTTGGACCCTGTGCCTGAATTAGGTCTGACACTGGTATTTACGCCGCCACTCAAACCTGCTCCACGTGTTTTTCCCGAAGGGCCACATCCTTCTTTTCCTTTCATACGATCCGTTTTACCTCCCCTTGCTTTTGCTGGATCCTGAGAACCATCAGCAGCAACAGTACTGGTTTCGGGCCTGTCTGTTTGAGTTCTGGTAGCAGTTCTAACCCCATTGCCATGATCAGGGCTAATTTGTGAATAAGCAGTAGCTGTGAATAATAAAGTGGCGAGTAATAAAAGTTGTTTTTTCATGTCCATTAGTTTGAATAATGCGATAAGCTATAGTCAAAGATTGTTGTCGAACATGAAGAGTAGATGAATTTTTGAAATTTATTACAAAAAAACCCGGCCCCCTTTTTTCAGGATTGACCGGGTTGGAATAGATTTAACAGTATCTACCGTAAAGAATTGATATAAGCAGCTATCTTCAAGCCATCTTCCTTTTTTACCTGAGGCATGGGTGGCATGGGTGTAGGGTACTCTGGCCAATTTTCAGGCTGCGGATTATGAATCAGCTGAACAATTTTTTCAGGACTATATTTACGTTTAGCAATATCCTTGAAAGCCGGCCCTACTATCTTTCTATCAGGATTATGACAAGATAAACAAGTATATGAAGCTAGCATTCCCTTAACATCATTGTATGTAGGTACCTTGTCAACTTTTGCAAGAACTTGGGCTACCTGTTTTACAGGTGCAGCAACTGTTGTTTTCTTTACTCCACTTGTTACCGGTGGCGCTTGTGCTATCACAATAGCCGAGTTTTTAGTACTAACTTCTGTCATAGAAAGTTTGGCACCTTCAGGTATATTATTTAAGGTATAATAAGCGGTGGGATGTACTAGCGAATAGAAATTATCCCGTTCACGGATACCATCAAGCTTTAAAGTATGGATATAATACCTACGCAGATTATCTACAATGATCCTGGCTTTTAGTCCGTCTGAAGAGAGTTTAACTCCTTTAATTACCAGATTTTGGGTATTAACCGGCGGACTACCGTAAACAGGCTGATATTTATAGATATAACTTTCTACTGAATAAGATGCCAAATCTTCAGCTGACTTCGGATCAACAGGCAGCGTAAATTCAATTTCAAACCCATCGGGCATTGCTCTGACAGCTTTCATTTCAAAAGGTGTTTTATTATTCCAAACCAGACGCTGCAAGCCTTCATTAGCCTCGCCAGCAGAACCCCATCCACGGTTTGTTTCACCAATGAATAAGGAACTATCCTTGGCCCATGACATTCTCATTACCCCTGATCTGAATCCTGACCGAAACATAAAAGATGCGCCCTGAAATTCGCCATTAACCTTTTCTAAAAACACCCTTGACAGGATACTCATTCCCTGATCACCTACCAGGGTTTGACCTTCAAAAGGACCAAAATAGCCTTTAGGTATAGTGATAGGCTCTGAATTAGATATACCTAATATTCCATAAGGCAGCCAAACGGCAGGCAGACGCAATTCAGGAAACTCTTTTTTCATGTCAAAAAGAGTTTTAAAATTCTCGTTGACCACATTTTCAGGTTTAATATAACGACCCTTTTCATTCTTTACTTTACGGGGATCAATCTTGGAGTTAAACTGCTCTGTGGTTAATTTTAGCGGAGAATTTGGCATTCCACTCCAGGCCAAACCTGCCGGATGTCCCATAAAATCGCCTTTTTCAACCTTCCACAAAGCACCAGAACCCATCCAATCGCCCTGATTATCGGTATAGAACAATTCATTATTTAAAAATCCTAATCCGGCCGGAGAACGCATTCCAGTAGCCCAGGGCTCCATTTTTCCATCTGCTGTGATGCGCATAGCCCAGCCTCTCCATGGCACTCGGCTTTCACCACGCCACCATTCTTCACTACCAAAAGCTACGTTTCCGGTTACAAAAAAAGAGCCATCGGGAGCAATCTTTGGTCCGAAACTATATTCATGATAATGACCAGATAGCGGCCATGAATAGATTGTTTCATATACATCGGCCTTTCCATCTATATTAGTATCAACTAACTTGGTCAGCTCGCCACGCTGCGCACAATAAAATGCACCGTCTTTATAAGCTAATCCAAGAATTTCATGTAAACCGGATGCGAATTTTCTGAAATAGGGTCTGCTGCTTGTTGGATTCTCCACGATAAAAACATCTCCACGACGGGTAGAAATTCCAAGGTCGCCATTTGGCAAATTTACCAACCCTCCCACTTCAAGTATTATACCTTCAGGAGTGGCAACTTTCATGATCTTGAAGAAATCTTCTTCCTTTGGTGTTTCCTGTGCAAAGGCAGAATTGCCACTGAACATGATGACCGAAAAAAGGACTGCTTTAACTAGTTTATTGATATTTTTCATGTCCTGTATTAGAATAAAATTGAATAGCTTAATGACTTAACTATAGGAATGATCAGCTCCTTCCGACCATTCTGGTCACGGATAATTGGCTTCGAACCCGCTGCATCATCCAGGCGTAGATAATAGGATTGATTATCGATAAGATACATCCCATCGGCAGTTTGAATGATACTTTCGGCATCAGCCAATCTAAAATAAAGATCATTCACTTGATCAGAAATCGTGATCTTACGACTGATTCCTCTTCCCATTTCCAATACCTTTGACTGATCGTTTACAGCTATTCCATAGCTTTTATAAAGAAATGAAGGAATTCCATTTTCATCAAGAACATATCCTTTGGGTTTATATCCGGTTCCTGCTGTATCACTGATCCAAGGTGTCTGATCAGTAGACAGACGAGCAATAGATTGCACAGGTTTTCCTAGGCCTTGTACCATTCCCAATGGCCTTGATGATCCATCGCCCCGATCATGCCACATCGGTGTAGCATTCAAAAAGTCACCTCTCCAAACCTGAACAAGCATACCATTATCCATGTCATAGGTATAATTTACTTTTTGTGGACTTCCAACAGAAACTGCATGCACTACCCTAGGCAAACCTGGAAGATCCATGAAACTTCTCAAAACAATATTTTCAGAAGCACCGATATGGATGGGGTCAACTGCATTGGCGTTCGTAGTAGATCTTTCAGCTAGACGCGGATTATCAAATTTGGTGACCTTAATATTCCTAAAGGCTACCGCTCCATGATCTCCCTGCAAACGAAGAGGTCCAGTTGCTGCTTCTGTATTACTAAGCGATCCACGTGTTGGACCTGAAAGTTCAACATTATCATGTATAATCACACCGTTCAATTCGATTTTTAACATGACAGCATTGGCAATCTTCTTACCCGCAGCATCAAAGCGTGGTGCCTGAAATGAAATTTTCAATTTCTGCCATAAACCGGGAGCTCTACT
This sequence comes from Daejeonella sp., assembly GCF_044348475.1. Taxonomy (GTDB): domain Bacteria; phylum Bacteroidota; class Bacteroidia; order Sphingobacteriales; family Sphingobacteriaceae; genus Daejeonella. The sequence goes on from NZ_JBIKSU010000021.1 coordinate 10,389, forward strand.
TACATTTTGCCTTGGTGCGAATCCTGAATAACCTTTCTGTCCTTCGGGCTTACTATCATCCCAACGCTGATAAATTCCGCCGTTATTTACTGATTTAGGATTGAGCAAACCCCAATTTTCTTCAAGTTGGATTTCATAACGTCCTTGTAGGTATATTCCTGAATTACCACCTAAAGCCATAAGATAATCCAATTCTAGATCGATATCTCCATATTCAGCAAGAGTATAGAGATCCTCTCCCTTGTTTTTTTTATCAGGAAAATTAACCAGGATTCCAGTGCCATTTGAAAAGGAAAGGACATTGGTTTTATTAATATCTGCCTGAACTGAACCGGCTATTTGCCAGCTTTTAGAAGGTGCCTTAAATACTGATAGATCATTCAGAGATTCCTGAGATGCTGTTTGTGCAAATGCTTTTCCTGACCAACAAATAAATAGGAGGGCACCAATCGATTTAAAAATTGTAGATGAAACTTTCAATGTTGAGTTCATTTTTTTTTCTGCTTATAAACCTGTGAAGATAATAATGAAAACTTAATTTCAAATGCTATTTGAAGATTATTGAATTTGAAAACTTTGTCTGAGCTTTATTTTTTAAGAGAATTGCCAAATTTGGTTTTTCCCTATATTTTACAATCGTGATAATCAGTTGATAAGGTAAACCTCATCGTAAAGAACAATGTGCGTATTCTAGAAACTAGATTGTTAGTTTTGTGGCTTTAAAAAGCTTATCAATTGTTATGCTTATGATTAGCAAAAGATTTTATTGATTGATCATTTGTAAAAGTAATTCTGGTTCATTTGTAGTAATAAAATCAATTTTTTGATCAAGGAATGACTTCAGTAATGCTGGATCATTAACGGTCCATACATTGATGGTTAACCCTTTTTGCTTGGCTTGAGCTATCCAATCAGGATGCTTCTGATAAACACTTTGGTTATAATCTAAGCCCCAAAATTTGTCGGCAGCCAGCATTTCTGGTGTTTTATCTCCATTTAAATAGGCCACCCTAGCATGTGGATCTAGGCGCATGAGCTCCATACATATTGCATAATCAAAACTGATATAGTCTATCCATGCTTGTGCTTTTAACTTTATAACCACATCCATTACCTTTCTAGTAAGCTGAAGAGCGCGCTCCTTGTTTATGGTTGATTTTATTTCCAAAATAAGTTTTGTGTTATTCTGTGTCATTCCTGCCTTTATATAAGACTCGAGCGAAGGCATATTTTCACCACTTGGTAGTTTTAAGGCCAGTAACTTTTCTGAAGAGCTTGTAGAGATAGTTTGCCCCTGTATCGTTGGATCATGATTGATCACAGGCACCGAATCAATAGTCATATGAACATCAAACTCAGAACCCTGACACCCCAAGCGGATGGCCTGCTGCAAGGCCGCAATCGAGTTTTCTGTTGCTCCTGTATTTTTCCATGCTCCGCGATGTGCGATTACACTGTTCCTAATAAACTCATCATTCACCAGTCTGAATGTTTGTTGAAAACTCCTTGATTTTGTTTGAGCCGAAATGGTCAAATCATACCATTTAATTTCAGGTTTAATATTGCCTTTACGGATATACAACTTATTTGCTTTCAATCTGAATAAACCTGCATTGGCTCCGCTCAGTTTAAATTCAGCATCTAAACCAGGTAAACTCAGTACCCCAACTTGATTATTTTCTATTGAAAAAGTATGATTGCTTAAAACAGGTTGTGATTTTGTTGAAAATGATATCAAACTAAAGAGTATAATCACTGAGCAGAATTTAATTGATTTTGACATAATTAGTGTTTGGGTATAGCGGTTTAAAGGTATTCAAAGTAGAGCTAAAAAATAGACAATCATTCTAATTGAATTAAAACTAACCTACCTTTATTATATGATTTTTTGTTACACGCTTGTTCAAATTTATCTATACTGAAAGATATTCCAAAGAGAATTTAGGTGGCTGGTGTAAATAGTATCCTATTTTATCCATTTCCAAAATATATGATGAAAAAGATATAATTTGGTATCGAATCAACGTTAAGCTATTCATGAGAAATTATATTTTATTTAGCATTCTTGCTATCATGGCGTCAAGTTGCGGAATATCCCGCAAAATAGATGTACTCGAAAAATGCAATTACAGCATAAAGACTGCCGATAGCGTTTATCTTGCAGGAAAAGATGTCAGCAAGCTTTTTAAAAACAAAAAATTTGATTTAAATAATGTACCGGGATTAGCACTAGCCTTGTTCAGAAAAAATATTCCATTAAGTGCCAATGTGAAAATAAGCATCACTAATCCCAATCAAAAAACTGCTGTGATCAATCAATTTGACTATATTATTCTTATAAAAGGGCAAGAGCTTGCAGCAGGATCGGTAGACAGAAAAATAAGTATAGAATCAGGGGCAACAGGCATCGTGCCAGTACAAATCAATTCAAATGTCTATTCCTTTTTATCGAATCGGAAAACAATGGATGAACTCATAGCATTTTTAGGTGGTACAGAAAGTGGGCCAGGAGAGAAAAAAAGCTTGGTAACCCTAAAAATCCGGCCAAGCTTTATGGTTGGAAAGAAATCTATAAAATATCCAGGATATATCAATATTGAGAAAGAATTAAGCAGTAAAATGCTTTTTTAATTTAGTGAAAAGAATATTGATTAGAATACTTGTTGAAGGTAAACTGTATAGCTTCACTAATTTGAAATACAGACCAAAGATATATTCTGCAGATCAACAACCTTTATTTTCTTATCTTTCGAGCCAGAAACAGAAATCTATTATAGAATGAAATTTTTAAAAGTCTTTATAGTATTACTTTTTATCAGCCATTTAAGTTTTGCTCAAAACGTATTAAGCTTAATGAATCGTGCAGACCTGTTTTTCGAAACGATGAATCAGGGTAAGTTTGATGAGGCCCATGGTTTTTTTGATGAAAGTGTAAAAGCCAAGATCTCTGTAGATGAACTAAAACTGTTTTGGCTAAAGCTAGAAAATAGCCTTGGAACCTATCAATCTGTTGATGGAGCAAAAAGTGCAGTTCAGGGAGAATACTTTCAGGTGATACTAACATGCGGTTTCACAAAGGGGTCTCAGCCATTTACTTTCATGTTTAATAAAACAGAAAAGCTAGTCGGATTTTTCATATCTCCTAAACCTACTCAATCTGAATATGCATTGCCAACTTATACAGATACAACTCTTTATACAGAAAAAGAAATACAAATAAAGTTTGCCGAAGGTGAAATGGCTGGAATTTTAACCAGTCCTAAAAAAGTTTCCAATTTTCCGGTGGTTATACTAATTCACGGATCAGGTCCTTCTGATATGGATGAAACCGTGGGGTCAAATAAGCCTTTTAAAGACCTGGCCATAGGATTAGCGGCACAAGGCATTGGTAGTATCCGTTATGTAAAACGGACCATGATCTATCCAAATTCATTTAATAAAGCCTTTACAGTAAAAGAGGAAGTTCTAGATGATGCGCTTGCTGCAATTACGCTTGCAGGCACACTTCAAGGAGTAAATAAAACACAGATCTATCTTTTGGGACATAGCCTTGGTGGAATGCTGGCACCCCGAATTGCAAGTCTTGCACCCAGTTTGAACGGAATTATATTGGCTGCTGCACCAGCTAGAAAATTTGCCGATTTAATCACAGAGCAAAATGAATATCTGTATAAGGCATCTGGTGATACAAGCTCAGCCGGAAAACAGCAATTCATAGAATCATCAATCGATATTGATAAATCCAGATTGTTAAAGCTAGGCGCCATTTCACCTGATTCAATTATACTTGGAGCTCCGGCATCTTACTGGATAGATTTAAATAATCACGACCAGGTAGGCACAGCAAAAAAGATCAAAAACCGAATTTTCGTGGTTCAGGGAGCCAAAGATTTTCAGGTTTCCGTTCAGGATTTCAATATCTGGAAAACTGCATTGGCGGCAAATAAGAATGCTACATTTAAATTATATCCTGATTTAAATCACTTGTTATCTGCTCAGAAAGAAAAAGGCAATGGAACCCAATACCGCGTACCTTCAAATGTTGATATCAACCTGATCAAAGATATTTCAGCTTGGATAAAACTAGCTAAATAAGTAAAATGCATACTGCTGAGTAAATTTTTAGTGTAATTACCCTGAAAATTATTCGGTCTTTAGGCTTGCTTTTTACAAACTATTTATTGAATAGAACAGATTGCAATCTAACGTTTAGCTTGATTATTAAAAAAATTTAATTATATCAATCTTTCCCAATATTTGGCAAAAAAGCAGTAATCAAACCAATCAGAGGAAGATATGCACAGATCTGGTAAACGTACTCTATGCTTGTCCGGTCAGCAAGGCCACCCAAAAGTGCAGATCCAATTCCAGCCATGCCAAATGCGTAACCAAAGAACAGTCCCGAAATCATTCCAACTTTTCCGGGGAAAAGCTCTTGCGCATAGACCAAAATAGCTGAAAAAGCGGAAGCCAAGATCACTCCAATTGGAATGGTCAAAATCACTGTCCAGAATAGATTCATATGAGGCAATAGAATTGAAAAAGGTGCAACACCCAGAATTGAACCCCAAATCACATATTTACGACCAATCTTATCACCTAATGGCCCTCCAATAATCGTTCCTGCAGCAACAGCAAATAGAAAAATGAAAAGATAAATCTGCGAATCTTGTACCGAAACTCCAAACTTTTCAATAGTGTAAAAAGTATAGTAGCTGGTCATACTCACCAAATAAATATATTTGGAAAAGATTAAAACCAGTAAAATACTAACTGAAAAGATTACTTTTCTTTTAGTCAAGTTATGTACAACATGATGTTCTGTATCGGGCCGGCTGGCCCTTATTCTAACTTTACGCTTATACCATTTCCCAACATAAAACAGAATAAAAATTGCTAGAAGTGCTAATGCTGAAAACCAGACGATATTGGATTGGCCATAAGGCACAATAATGAGCGCCGCCAGCAAAGGGCCAATAGAACTACCAAAATTGCCACCGAGCTGAAAAACAGATTGTGCCATACCACGCCTTCCACCTGAAGCCATATGTGCAACCCGTGACGCCTCTGGATGAAAAATAGATGAACCAATTCCAACCAAAGCCACAGAAAGGATCAGAAAATTAAAACTAGGTGCAGTTGAAAGCATCACCAATCCAACAAGAGTAAATGCCATTCCAATAGCTAATGAATAAGGCTGCGGTTTACGATCAGTATAAAAACCCACAAAAGGCTGAAATAAAGAAGCTGCAAGCTGAAATGTAAGGGTGATTAGTCCAATCTGTGCAAAATTAAGGCTGAAAGAATCTTTGACAATAGGATAAATGGCGGGGATAATCGATTGTAATGTATCATTTAAAAGGTGTGATAAACTGATTGCAATCAGGATCGGATAAACTGTCTTCCCAACTTTCATCGGATTGCTTTTTGTTTTAAAGCCTGAAGGTTGAACTATGACCTGCTTATCCATTACTCCTTTTTCTTGGTTCAAATATCTATTCAATAAATTAAAAAAACGAGGCCAGCAAGATTGTTTCAAACAAGTTGTCTGGCATGGTCGATATTCCAAAAGTACCAAACCGCCTAATTTTGTGAACCAGATAACCTTGTGCTCTTTTATCAGAAAAGCATATCTGCTAAATTTCTAGCGTTTAACCTTTAGGTCAAATCAAGCTTTGCCCGCAGCTATAATGGTGCTCCAACCTGCAAATCACATCTGTGACCAGGCTGACCATGTGCAGGATTAACCTTTAAGCCGGCAGGAGCAGGTTGTTGAGGTAATGCAGCCTGTGGCGCTGCAACTGGAACTTGCCCACCAGAAGCATTCGTTAAAGGGGCACCAACAGCAAGATCACAACGATGGCCCGGAAGTCCATGTGCCGGATTTAATTTCGGCGTTTCACCGGTAGCATCAGCAGGCATCGGAGGAATTCCTTGACTTGATACTGCAGGCTGAGCTGGCTCATTTCTTTCACTCATCATTACTCCGATGATACTGGCTCCAGCCAATACGATTGCTCCAACTATAACGATAGTTCTCATAAATTACATTGCTTAATACACGCGTTAATTTTAAAAAGCGAAATACAAAAATACATATAATTTGACTAGTTAGTCTTGGTTAGCATTGTCATAAATAAGCGGAATTGGAAATTCATTATTAGCTTAGTAAAATAATACAAAAGGCATTGAGGTATTTCGTTCACATAGGCTATAAAGGAACTAACTATTTTGGCTGGCAAAGACAGCCAGACAAACTTAGTGTGCAAGAAATTCTGGAAGACAATCTCAGTAAGATCTTTAAGTTACCAATCACAATATATGGTTGCGGACGCACCGATACAGGGGTTCATGCCAGCCAATATTTCTTCCATATGGATATTGAAAAACCATGGAACTTTGATCTATTCTTTCGGCTAAACCGAATTCTTCCTGACGATATCGCTCTGTTTGATATCATCCCAGTTGAAGGTCAGCCACATGCGCGTTTTGACGCTATTCAAAGGTCATATGATTTTTTTATTCATACCTATAAAGACCCTTTTTTAAGTGAAAGCAGCTCGCTCTATTTGCGTAAAAATTTCAACTTACAGCAGATGAAAAAAGCAGTTGAGCTTCTGCCAAAATATGAAGATTACCGTGCCTTTTGTAAATCGCCTGATAAAAATGAACACACCATTTGCAAAGTTTCTTCGGCCAATTTATACACAAACAGCAGTGGCGACAGAATTCGCTTTCAAATTTCTTCGAACCGGTTTTTAGGACGGATGATTCGTATCATTGTTCGTAAACTGATTGAAATCGGCGATGGTACGCTGAGTGTGGATGAATTTGAGAGCCACCTGATCTCAAGAAATACACCATCTAAAATTTTACCCGCACACCCACAGGGATTATTCCTTTCAAAAGTAAGCTATCCTTTTCTGGACCTAAAGCCAAAAGCAAAGTTCCCAGCAATAGAAGATTCCGGATATTGGAATAACGTGGTTTAATTTGGTTGGGATATGCTAATTTCTTGAATTTTCATTCTACCCTTTATTAGGAATTTTGAATCGCATTCTGCATATTTATTATACTAATGGGTTGATCAAAAAATCAAATTGAAATAATATCCTTTTATACTGAACAGATTAAACATGCTGATCGATATCTATAACAAGGATTAATTTGATCGGGCAGAGGAATTCGATCTGGATTAAATTCTTGATCTCAAATAATTAAAATTCAACACCATGCACAGAAGAGATTTTGTAAAACTAGGCAGTGTAATCGCCGCATCAGCCACGCAATTAGATGTTTATGGGGGTGAAATTCGGCAAAAAACAAACTTGGCAGGTAAAACTGTAGACTTTGTAAACGATGGCGTGCCTTTAAGTGCGAAAGAATATGGCGAGCTTTTAATGAAACTTGCCGATGAAGGAAAGATCAAAACAGACTTCTATTCAAACGGAGGGGTTGTTGAAGAACTGGAAAACAAGTTTGCAAAGCTAATGGGGAAAGAATCCTCGATTTTCATGCCTACAGGAACCCTGGCTAACCACATGGCGCTACGTCGTTTGGCCGGAAATAACCGAAGGGTAATTCTTCAGGAACAAAGTCATATCTATCAGGATACTGGAGATGGTTGTCAAACCTTAAGTGCATTAAACCTTATTCCTCTTGGATTGAACACTACAGAAATGACCCTGGCAGAAATCGAAGAAGTAATGAGCAAAACAGCTAAGGGAAGAGTTGCCTTAAAGGTTGGTGTGATTAGTATTGAAAGTCCGGTTCGTCGGCAGCAGGATCAAATGTTTGCCTTCGAAAACATGAAGGCTATTACGAATTACGCTAAAGTAAACGATATAAAAACCCATTTAGACGGGGCAAGACTTTTTGTACAAGCAGCTCATACCGGCATTGATCCGGCAAGCTACGGAGCACTATTTGATACCTCATTCACATCCATCTGTAAATGTTTTAATGCAGCAAGCGGGGCAGTGCTGGCCGGATCCAAAGAATTTACTCACAACCTTTTCCATGAACGAAGAATGTTTGGTGCAGGTATTCCGGCTGTATGGCCTTTTGCCGCAGTAGCCCTTCATTATGTTGATTCGTGGATCGAAGAGTATAAAAGCGCCTGGCAAAAAGCGGAGTATCTGTTTACCGAGATACAGAAAGATGAACGCTTCAAAATTGTGAAATTTGATAACGGTTCACATATTGTACGCCTCGACCTAAAGAATATTGACAAAAAACGTTTTTCAGATGCGCTTTTAAAAAGAAATATCCGCCTGTCTGCACCTGAGGAAACCGGCTTTAACTTGAAGGTGAACATTTCTATGAACCGAATGAACCAACAGGAAATTGCAGGAAGTTTTAAGGAGGCAATAAAGGAGGTAGGGTAAAATCAGAGAGTTGTGCTTGAGGGTACAAGAAGTTTTCGAGACGCCCTTAAATATGCTGCCCGTTTCCAGATTAGATTATGGTAAATCTTCAGCAGGGAAAACCATAAGCTGACTCAACGCTTCATTCTCACCCATAATAATATAGTTTCCACTTTGTGAACTTGCCATCGACGCAATCTGATATCCGCGCCAGTTAATCCCCTGTTCCAGTCCAGGGCTAACCATTTTGAACTCTGGATTACCCAAATCACGGAAGCCCTTTTGCGGATGATAACTAAAAAGGTGCGCATACCCGGGAAATGCCCCTGCCACACCATACAGCATTCCATTTTTTCCGGGTGTCATCGCCATAATACGGGGCATCATAATGGGCTTTCCCAGGTTTACAATGGTTTGATTAACCGGATCAAGCCGAAATAATTGACCGTCTGCCGCATTACTACCATAAATAGTACCTTCAGGCATTTTGACCCATGAGTCAATACGACCCATTGCTTCCCGACCCCAAACAAAAGGCAGTTCATCTTTCAAAACTGAAAACGATTGGTTTGCCGGATCAAAGCAAAACAATTTATTGATTGACCTGCTTCCATAAATACGGCCTTGCTGGTCGATAAGCAATGCACGACCCAGATAATCCTCAGGTTGTAATGCAAACGAGTGATAAGTTTCAAGATCTTTTTCAGACGGAACTGTTTGATTGAATATCTGGGTTTTACCTGTTTTCAAATTAAACGTGAAGAATTTGCCTGAAGGATGTACAATTCCGTAAAATTCGTTTTTATCTGCATTGAAAGTCATTGCAAAAATCCCCTCGCCAGCCACAGGTTCGCCAAGGTCTTTCACAGCAATCTGACCCTGAAGGCTTACCTGTAATTCAATTATATGTCCTCCCATCCCGGTTCCGGGCTGAGGCATGGTACCGGCATAAAAAACGTTTCCTGATTTTGTTGCGGTAAAACCGGTTATAATACTTAACTGACCTTTTATAACATCATCCAATTGCTTAATTGCAATAATTTTGCGCTCTGAAAGAGAGCCAGTAAACAATAGCGGTGTCAATCCTTTTTGTGCACTTGTTCCACCTAAAACAAAATCGCCAGAAACCGTAAGAGAGGTCATTGCATTCCGATATATTGGCATCCTTAGTTCATCGGTGTTTTCAAGTGAGGTTTCAACTGCAAAACTTCCTGCGGGATTAAAGAATGTATATTGAGCGCTCGCAACAAAAGGAACGTAGAGTAATGTAATCAGAGAATATATAATTCGATAATACATATTATTTCACCTCCTTTTCAGGGTTAAATTTTATTAAAAAGGGTACACTGCCATTTTCGGATCGGTCTGGTCTTTTACGACCGGCAAAGTACATATTGCCATCCTTGTCGCGGATATCAGAGCCTGTTACTTCTGTTAAACGGCCAATAGGAAATTCTAAAAGAATGTTCGGCTTACGTTTATCAGGATCGAATTCAATCAGAACTGTTTTGTCTTTCCGCACATAATTGCCATGTCCACCAATTACATAATAGAGTTTACCATTCAAACCTATATTTAAATTAGGTACATAGGGTTTCCAGTCTTCTCCCTGATTTGTTTCGAATACACCGCCTAAATCTTCCCACTTGCCGATCCCTGTTTCCTCCGGATAAAATGCCACCAGCTTAGCACCATAAGTAACCAGGTAGATCACTTTTTTATTAGGATTTTTTGCAAAAGCGGTAATACCTGTGATGATCTTTCCGCCGGGTGTACCCGGAAAGGCGGGTAAACTTTGTTTTGCAAAAAGCAGTTTTCCGGTAGATTTCTCATATTTTACCAAGCGCTGTCTCCAGTCTACGTAATAGCAATTGCCCCACCAATCCGTAAACAAAACACGTGGGACATGTGCACTGCCTAGCCGGCCGGCATCATGCAACAGGTTTTTTTTGGGATCGAATACGAGAAAGTGCGCTTGTGGATAACTGATTGCATATACCAGGCCCGATTGAAGATCTACTTCTACATCCTTAATACTTTCGTACTGCATCCCCATTCCTAAATTGGTAAGTTGCTTTGTTGCTGGATTCCATTTCATAAAAAAGCCCCCGGCATAGCCATGTGGATGGTCCATCAAATACTCTTGTCTCGATTCGCCCCCATCAGTAGAGAAATATATTTCACCCTTGGGTCCTGCCACAATTTTGGAGTGCATCTTTCCCTGCCACTGAAAAGGCCTCAGGTGTCCTAGATCACTAAGGAAGCCATGTAACTGGATTTGTTTAAGGGTCGGGTCATATTCATAAAAGCCCACCTTATCAGCATGATTAGTTACACCGATATAGACATTGTTATTGGCTGGATTATACCCAATAGAACCCCATGTGGAATGGGCTTCAGGAAAATCAGGATAGTCAATAAATCTAATATTCCGTTCTGAAATGGGTTTATTCAGGGAAGTATCCTGATAAGCAAACAGACTGATATTTTGAGCTATTAACAGCATTATGAAACAAACAATCCGCATTCGTAAAGGCTTTAATTATGAAACGATTATGAAGATAAAGAAAAATTATTAATTTAAAATCTTTTCAGCTGTCCAACATATATCCGAATATCATGTAGAATAAACAGATTATGCAGTTTAAAGTCCACTTTGATTAAATTTCCTATTACACTCTCTATAAAAAACCTAACATGAGTTTATAAGCCTCGGCTATATCCAAAAAAGGTTTAAATTTATTTACTGGTAATGTGCCTATCTAAACTCAGGGTCCGTAAATAAATTCAAGATGAAAAAAACAATTTCCTACATCCTAATCTTAGTCCTTGGCCTCGCCACCGGCATCTTCATTACCCAAAACGAAACTATTTGGAATGCCCTTAAAAACCCATTCGCCAATTCTTTCACCCCATTTGATGATTCGCGCCAAAGCAAATGGGATGCCGATTTTAAAGTTGTTGAACTAAAATCTTCTCTAGATAATTCTTTGCAAAAGGCCTATTTCTTTAAATCTAAATCTGCTGCGCCTAAGCCATTGGTAGTTAGCCTGCATTCCTGGAGTGGTAATTATGAACAGAAAGATGAACTAGCAGCTCTCTCCAAAATAAAAGACCTGAACTATATCCATCCCGATTTCAGAGGAGTAAACTGGACAAAAGACGCCTGCTGCAGCGATCTGGCTTTGACTGATATTGATGATGCAATTGACTTTGCGATCAAAAATTCCAATGTAGATCTGTCAAGAATATATGTTATTGGTTCAAGCGGTGGTGGTTATGCTACGTTGGCAACCTTTATGAAATCAAAACATTTAATCAGACGCTTTTCTGCCTGGGTTCCGATTTCTGATTTGCCTGCCTGGTATGCACAAAGTAAGATAATGGGTACGAAATATGCAGAGAACATATTGGATTGCACAAGTTCTAAGGACAGCCTGAATATGGAAATTGCAATTAAGAAATCTCCCATTTATTGGAAAACCCCGGTAGAAAAATTGAACACAACAGAATTTCAAATCTATGCCGGTGTTTATGATGGAATTCAGGGCAGTGTACCCATTACTCATTCCATCAATTTTTATAATAAAGTATTAAAAGATAAACTGGTAATTGATAGTTCCATTTATGTAAGTGATTCTGAAAAGCTATACTTACTGGAATATAGAAAGGCACTTGGCAAATTCGGAAGTATAGCAGGCAGAAAGGTATTTCTGAAAAAACAATCCGGCAATTTGGGCCTGACCATTTTTGAAGGAAATCATGAAATGCTAACAGAGTACGCTTTCAATGAACTGATCAGGGAATAAATAAAAATCAGTCCCTACCAGCCAATTCATGATCAAAACATGAATTTTGTTTTTACATTTATTACACAAATAATTATCAATAATCCAATAGTTTAGGAGTTTGAAAGTTTAATCCATAAAACACATGAAGAAAATATCCATTCTATTTACATACATAATGATCAGCCTGTATGGCCTGAATGCCAGTGCACAACTTAAAATGCCGCAATCAAGTAGTTTACAAACTCTTATTCAAGAATTTGGCCTTGGAAAAGTAACGGTCAGCTATTCACGACCAAATATCAAAGGCAGAAGTTTAGAAAAAGATCTGATACCTTTTGGAGAAGTATGGCGTACGGGTGCAAATGATGCAACTGTCATCACCTTTACAGATGCAGTTACCCTTGAAGGAAATACAGTACTACCGGGTGAATATGCCCTTTTTACTATACCAGGCAAAGATGAATGGACTATTATTCTAAATAAAGAAACTAAACAATGGGGGTCCTACCAATATAAGCAGGCAGCAGATGTTTTACGCTTTAAAGTAAAGCCAATTAAACTGACTGAGCGCCTAGAAACCTTCAACATCAATTTCAGCGATGTAATGCCTTCAAGTGCAAATCTTGATCTTTCTTGGGAAAATACGCGAATAACAATTAAAATGACAACAGATGTCGACTCTAAAGTAATGGCCAATATTGATGCCGCTATGAAGTCTGAAAAACCACCCTTCTACCCGGCAGCCATTTATTATTTTGAAAATGGCAAAGACCTAAAAAAAGCATTAGAATGGATCAATATTGCCGAAGCCGGTGATCAGAAAGCACCCTGGTTCAAATACCAGAAAGCTCGTATTCAGTTAAAAATAGGCGATAAATCGGGAGCTGCACAAACTGCCAGGGCTGGAATTGAAGCAGCTAAAGTGTTGAATAATGCCGAATATATCCGTTTGAATGAAAAAATCCTTACTCAGGCAAGTCAATAAATTGATGCTAAATAATATATATACGCTAAACCTATTGTAGACCCAAAACACTCAGGCCTTGCTCAAAGATAACATCAACCGGAATTCCTTTTTTACTCAATCGTTCAAGGTCTGATTTAAGCTCTGTATGAATTAAAGCCATTTCTTTTTGAACTTTTTCAACCGCAGCCTTATCTCCATTTCCTTGAAGAACCAGAATCATGTTGGTTAATTCATTCATAGAAGACTCAAACTTTTCGAAATTTACTTTATAAGTTCCCTCGGGAGTACGTTCAAAAGCGCCCTTACTATTAAAGAAATTAAAGCATAGCATATTTGCCTTTCCGTGTGCTTCGCCAGCACCAAAGCGTACAGAACGCAAGATCCCGGCCATAAAAGTGGTATAATAATCTTTGATATCTCCTTCCATTTCGCCTTTCTTAAGTAAACTACTGACCATATATAAACCAAGAATATCAGCCTTTCCTTCTTCCAGCCAGGAATATTGTTCTTGCAAGGCCTCTCTTACATAACCCTTACCTGTTATAGTTGATTTAATTCCCAAACCATGGGCTACTTCATGGAACATTACATTGGCAAAAAATGCATCAAATTTAAGGTACTCTTGTTGGCTTTTATCGATCAGCTCAGCTGAAATAGGTACCATAATTTTATCAAACTTAGCACGCATTGCATTTTTTAACTGCGAACGACGGGTGCCTTTCAATTGCTGGATTTTCTCATCATTTGGCAAATTCACTGCAATTGTCTTTCCACCAGAATTTCCATCTCCGGCATAATAAACCACATCGAATGCAGCAAGCTGAGAAGAAGTTCCAGGCGTTTCCTTTTTATACGCCGCTTTAACTGGAAGACCATTCTGAAGTTCAGGAAGCATACTTACATATTTTTCCAATCGCTTTGTCCATTCTTTATCCTTAACCAACACATAACTTTCAAAAGCAGCACGTGCATTAAAGAGACCATCTTCATAATTCTCAATCGGACCAATAATGATATCTAGACCATTATTTTTCATATCCATCCAAGCTAAATCACTAGGCATGTAATTGTCTGTAAGTAAGGCCTCAGCCCTGAAATTGAGATAGCGTCTTAACTGTGCGGAAGCAGAAAGCGCTGCTGCTTCTTTGAGCAGATTAGCTGCCCTAAATAAATCATCTTTAAAATAAATACTGTACGGAACCGAAAATAATTTTCCTGATTCTGTTCGTCTAATCATCGAATATAAGCCCTTCTTGTCTGCCACGTTTGAACTTTCAAGCTCTTCTTTTGTCATATTAGCAGGATAAAAACCTGAACCTGCAGGCTTTGAACCAACTCCTTTAACAAAAGGCTTATTATCATTCAAGCGATCCCATGGACCATAATTTAATAGTATAAATTCCTTTGTTTTCTCATCCTGAACTGTAGCCAACAAACTATCTCGCTGCGGATAACTCTGCTTCCAAAAAAGTTCATCCATAATCTCGGCTGCCTTGATTAAAAGAGGTAAAACCTTTCGCTCATCTTCTGTCAATTTTTGAATATCTGTAGTAAGCCTAACTTTGGCATAAATTGGAAGGCGTTCTGCTACATAAGTCTGTAAGCTGTCTGTCACAGCCGCACTTTTATTTTCTGAATTAGTTGAACAAGATGTTAAGCCTACAAAGGCAATTAAAACTAATAGATAAGTAATTTTCATGTTGGAATATGTATTATATCGAGGAATAAATATACCTAATTTATAATTCTTAAAAGATATAAAGCCATTTACAAATTGGGCATTTGGCGCTAGCATTTGATTTTCAAACCAAGCGATGAATTCAATTATCTTAATTCAATTTACAATCAAAGAAAAATAGATGGATGAAACTCTTTAGCTTTGTAAAATTAACGTATGTTAAACTAAAGCCTAAACTAGTAGGCCAATACCTTTTTATAATTTGAATAGAATGCTCATTTTAAAAAATATTTTCCTGACTTGTTTACTACTATTAGTCTTCACCATAAATAGTAAATCTCAGGACAATTATACCATCAATGGAATCGTAAAAGATTCACTTTCTGGAGAGACATTAATTGGTGTTACCCTTAAATTTAACGGAAAGGTACAAGTAGGAACCAGTACAAATGCCTATGGATTCTTTTCGTATAAACTCAGCTCTGGTGATTATGATCTGAGTGTAAGCTATGTAGGCTACAGAACAATCAACAAAAGGCTAAGCATCAATGCAGACACGAAGCTTGATTTGAATATGGTTCCAGACAATATTCTCGATGAAATTGTAATCAGCTCCGAAAAAAGGAATGACAATGTGGTGAATGCACAAATGGGTGTAGCCAAAATAAATCTGAGTGAAATCAGAAATGTTCCCGTACTTTTTGGAGAACGCGATATTCTTAAAACTTTACAATTGCTCCCGGGAATAAAATCTGCCGGCGAAGGAAACAGCGGCTTTTATGTACGGGGAGGATCTACTGATCAAAATCTCATCCTGTTAGATGAAGCGCCCGTTTACAATGCCTCGCACTTACTTGGATTCTTCTCTACTTTTAACTCAGACGCCATCAAAGATGTCAGTGTTTTTAAGGGAGGAATGCCGGCTCAGTATGGGGGTAGATTATCATCTGTTTTGGATATCAGAATGAATGATGGCAATAAGAAAGAGTACACTGCCGAAGGAGGAATCGGATTAATCTCGTCAAGGCTTAAACTTGAAGGGCCAATCGTTAAAGATAAAGGATCATTCATGATCAGTGGCCGCCGCACCTATGCTGATGCATTTCTAGCATTTTCAGGTGATAGTTCAATAAAAAATAACACACTCTATTTCTATGACCTAAACGCTAAAGCAAATTACCAGATCGATGAAAAAAATACCATTTATCTTTCTGGATATTTTGGTCGCGATGAACTTGGCCTAAGCGAAACATTTGGATTCGGCTGGGGAAATACTACAGCAACATTACGCTGGAATCATTTATACAGTAATCGATTATTCTCTAATACTTCCCTTATTTACAGTAATTATAATTATGTGATTCAGAACTTTCTGCAAGAAAATAATTTTAAAGTAAATTCATCAATCAGAGATATGAACCTTAAACAGGATTTTCAGCTAGCCTTAAATAATAGCCATAATATTCGTTTTGGATTGGATCTGATCCACCATACCATTGCTCCCGGCAACATTACTGCCAGTGCAAGTTCAAGTGTAAATGAGGTAAAAGTTGAAAGGCGCAAAGGCAGTGAAATAGCAGCCTATATATCTGATGAATGGGAATTGAATAACAAAGTCAATTTAGTTTATGGACTCCGAGCCAGTTCATTCTTTTTAGTTGGACCCGGAAATTTTTACGGGTACGACATGGATGGAAACACTACTTCAACCAGGGCATATACTAGCGGCGAACTCGTTAAAAAGTATTTAAACCTAGAACCACGAATCTCATTAAGCTATCAATTGAATGGTTTATCTTCTCTAAAGAGTTCCTATACCCGAAACACACAAAATCTTCATCTCATGTCTAATTCTACGGCAGGTTCGCCCACAGACCTGTACATTATGAGCAGTAATAATGTGAGTCCAGAAATAGCTGATCAGGTTGCAGTCGGCTATTTCAGAAATTTAAATGAAGATAAGTATGAGTTTTCTGCAGAGATGTATTACAAAAAAATGCAGGGACAAATTGAATATCGCAGTGGAACAGATTTACGTGGTAATAGAAATGTAGAAGCTGATTTACTTTTTGGCGATGGAAGAGCATATGGAATAGAATTATTTCTAAAAAAACGATTTGGCAAAATCAATGGATGGATCGGTTATACCCTTTCAAAAACCGAGCGTAAATTTAATGATATCAACAGCGGCCAATGGTTTCTTGCAAAACAAGATCGAACACATGATGTTTCATTGGTAGGTATCTATAGAGCAAGTGAAAGATGGACATTTTCATCCACATTTGTCTATAATACCGGAAACGCTGTGACCTTTCCCGGAGGTAAATACCAGTTAAATAATACAACCGTTTTTTATTATCCTGAACGGAATTCAGACAGAATGCCAGATTACCATCGTCTTGATTTTTCGGCTACACTTGAAGGAAAACCAGGTAAGAAATTACAATCAAGCTGGTCTTTTGGGATTTATAATTTATACAACCGAAAAAATGCTTATTCAATTGATTTTAGAGACGATCCAGACGATAAAACGAAAACACAAGCTGTAAGAACTACTTTATTCGGAATAATTCCTTCTGTTACTTGGAATTTCAAGTTTTAAAATGAAACAATCATGAACTTTCTTATAACTAATATACCTGTATTTCAGGCTTCAAAATTTAACTATAACTTGGTACTTCTTATCAGTTTATTCCTTTTTTCATCCTGCGAAAAAGTAATCGATCTTGATCTGAAAAAGGCAGAGCCAGTTATAGTGATAGAAGGCAGTATCAGTGACCAGATTGAAAATCAATTGGTCAGAATTTCAAAAACCATCCCTTTTACAGAGTCAAATACGTTCAATGGTTTTAAAGGGGCTAATGTTACCGTTATCGCTCCTGGAGGGATGCCAATTAATTTTACAGAAGTATCCCCAGGTTTGTATAGAAGTCAGCGGTATAAAGGAACACCCGGACAAACGTACAAGCTTGAAGTTCTGGCAGATGGAAAGTTGTATACTGCCAGCTCTACTATGCCTTTACCTGTAATCCCCGATTCGGTAGGGTTCAAAAAACTTAGCTTTTTTGGAAATGCAAATATATATCCCACTGTCTATTATAAAGACCCTTCAGGTGTACAGAATCAATACCGATATCTCTTAAAAATCAATACTAAATTGCAGGCAGATATTGTATTTGAAGACCGTTTTAATAATGGAAATGCTGTTTCTGATTTAATCAATTATGATGGCGATGAAATTAAGTCAGGCGATATCATCACTATTGAAATGCAATCTATAGACCGAAATGTGTTCAAATATTACTTTGCAATAAGCCAGATTGGTGGAAACGGCGGCCCTCCGGTTGCTCCGGCAAATCCTGATTCAAATATTAGTAACGGAGCCCTCGGAATATTCAGTGCCCACACCAAATCAACCATTTCAATTGTTTTGAAATAGTACAGCTTCATACTTATTGCTTTTGAAAAAGAAAGTTGTAGTCAAATCTTTATCCTATTCTTTTAACATTGCAAATTCATTTTTTGTATTTTGGCTGCATATAAAACAACATCCATGCGCATAAAAATAGGTCTGATTTTACTTACTTTAATAAGTATAATCATAGCATCGTGTTCATCAAACCCTTACGGCCCAACGAACAAAGCATATAAAAAACAAACAAAAGAATTAAGCAAAACTATCCGCACTAATCCTGTAAATCCAACAGGTCAAGATTTTGTAGGGACCACAAATTTCGGGCTTCGAAAACCTAATTACGTAATTATTCATCATACCGCTCAAAACTCAACTCAGCAAACCTTAAAAACATTCACATTGCCTCGAACCCAGGTGAGTGCCCATTATGTAATTGGCAAGGATGGGGCAATTTATCAGATGCTGAATGATTATTTAAGGGCATGGCATGGTGGAGCAGCAAAATGGGGCAACCTTACTGATATTAACTCCGCATCAATTGGGATAGAACTTGATAATAATGGCTTTGAGCCTTTTGCCCAAGCACAAATCAACAGCCTATTAAAAGTGCTCGCAAATCTGAAAAAAACGCATGCAATTCCTGCAGCTAATTTTATCGGCCATTCGGATATTGCACCTGGCCGAAAAGTGGATCCAAACATCACTTTTCCGTGGAAAACTCTTGCTGAAAACGGTTATGGTTTATGGCAGGATGAAACATTAAGTGATTCTATACCAGAAACATTTAACCACATAGAAGCTCTCCGCATTATTGGGTATGATATCAAAAATCCGCAAAATGCGCTGAAATCGTTCCAGCTTCATTTTTCACAAAAAGAAATTACAGGAATTTTGACCGAAGAAGAAATAAAGATTCTATTCAATCTGTACAAGAAATATCTATGATGTTCAAGATTTGCTAATTTCCTTTGCCCAGGCGTCTTTCAAAGTTACGGTACGATTAAAAACCAAATGATCAGGACTTGAATCAATATCAAGGCTAAAATAACCTTTACGTATAAACTGATATCCAAAACCAGGTTTAGCATTGGCCAAATCAGGCTCTATAAATGCATTTTTAATCACAGACAAACTATCCGGATTTATATATTCTTTAAAATCTTCCTCTTCGTTTGATGGATCTTCTACACGGAATAAGCGATCATATAAACGTATTTCGGCAGTTTTTGCTCCGGCAGCACTAACCCAATGAATTGTTCCCTTCACGTGAATTCCACTGGTATCACTCCCGCTTTTCGACTCAGGAATATACGTACAATGAATTTCTGAAATACGACCGGTTTCATCCTTTACAAAAGAATCACATTGAATGATGTAAGCATTTTTTAAGCGGACCATCAGTCCCGGACCCAATCGGAAGTATTTCTTTGTTGGTTCTTCCATGAAGTCATCCCGTTCAATCCATAATTCAGAACTAAAAGGAATAGGACGCGATCCGTCGCCACCCTCAACCTCCGGATTATTTTCACCATCCATCACTTCAATCTGATCTTTAGGATAATTATCGATGATCAATTTTACTGGATCCATCACTACCATTCTTCTCCATGCCGACTTGTTAAGATCTTCACGAATACAAAATTCAAGTAAACCAAGGTCAATTAGATTCTCTCTTCTTGCAACACCAATGCGTTCGCTAAAATTACGAATAGAAAGCGGCGTATATCCGCGACGGCGTAACCCACTAATTGTTGGCATACGCGGATCATCCCAGCCTGTTACATAATTTTCATTAACTAACTGAAGCAGCTTGCGCTTACTCATAACCGTATAATTCATATTTAACCTGGCAAATTCATATTGCTTAGAAGGAAAAATATTTAACTGTTGAATAAATAATTCATATAAAGGGCGATGGGGAATAAATTCAAGAGTACAAATAGAATGGGTAATTTGCTCAATTGCATCAGATTGCCCGTGGGCAAAATCATACATCGGATAAATACACCATTTATCGCCGGTTCGATGATGATGGGCATGCTTAATACGATACATCAAAGGATCGCGCAAATGCATATTAGGTGATGCCAGATCGATCTTTGCACGCAAAACCTTAGCTCCATCAGGATATTTTCCAGCCTTCATCTCTTCAAAAAGCTGTACATTCTCTTCAATACTTCTACTTCTGTTGGGAGTAGGTTTACCTGGCTCTGTCGGGGTTCCTTTTGCTGTAGCAATTTCTTCAGCTGTACTATCATCCACATAGGCCAGATCTAATCTGATCAGATTTAATGCAAAATCATACAGTTGATCAAAATAATTAGAAGAATATAATTCCTTATCCCATTCAAAACCAAGCCATTTAATATCTTCACGGATACTATTAACATATTCTACATCTTCAGTGGTAGGATTGGTATCATCAAATCTAAGATTAGTTTTACCCTTATATTTTTTAGCAAGACCAAAATTTAAACAAATAGATTTAGCATGCCCAATATGTAAATAACCATTGGGCTCAGGAGGGAATCTCGTTAAAATACGACCGTTATTTTTACCATTTCGGATATCCTCTTCAATGATTTCTTCTAAAAAATTTAATGATTTTTCTTCGCTCATACTCCGTATTAAGAGGGTACAAAAATAGCAAAATTTACTGTTTACCTTAATTAATTTGGCAGATGTGCTTTTTAATACTTACCAGAGTTTTAATTGACGGATACAATGCAATTTTCTTCTTACTTTTACTTATATCAATTATGACAGGAAACTTAAATAGACCCATTCGTGTACTTGTTGCTAAAGTTGGCCTTGATGGGCACGATAGGGGCGCAAAAATCATCGCAACCTCTCTTAGGGATGCGGGTATGGAAGTTATTTACACCGGTCTTAGACAAACACCTGAGATGGTAGTTAATTCAGCACTTCAGGAAGATGTTGACGCCATAGGAATTTCCATTTTATCAGGTGCGCACCTCACGGTTTTTCCTAAAATAATGCGTTTAATGAAAGAAAAAGGCCTGAATGACGTGCTTGTAACCGGAGGTGGAATTATACCTGATGATGATATGAAGATTCTTAATGAAATGGGCGTAGGCAAACTTTTTCAGCCAGGAACAAATACCCATGAGATTGTTTCTTACATTACTGACTGGGTCAAAGAAAACCGTATATTCTGATCATTCCATCAAGGAATAAACGTATATCTAAATCAATAGAAAGAAATGGACTTTACTAATCTACTCGTTGAAATACGTGACCGGATTTTATACATTACTATTAATCGTGAAAGTAAACTAAATGCATTAAATAAGGTCACATTGGTTGAACTTCATCATGCTATTACCCATTCATTTCATAATGAGGCTGTTGGTGGATTGATTATAACAGGGGCAGGGCAGAAAGCTTTTGTTGCTGGAGCAGATATATCAGAATTTGCAGATTTAAATGCCGATGAAGGCAGAGCCCTTGCCCGCGAAGGGCAAAGCAAAGTTTTTGATGTAATTCAAAACAGTGAAAAACCAATCATTGCGGCAATCAACGGATTTGCACTTGGCGGAGGGCTTGAACTGGCCATGGCCTGTCATATCAGAGTTGCCGCTACAACTGCAAAAATGGGATTGCCAGAAGTTAGCCTGGGCATAATCCCAGGTTACGGTGGTACCCAACGCCTAAGTCAGTTAATAGGCAGAGGAAGAGCCCTTGAAATGATCCTCACTGCCGAAATGGTTAGTGCAGCCGAAGCATATAGAACTGGGCTGGTAAACCACGTCACAGAGCCAGACCTGATTATATCCAAATCTGAAGAACTATTAAAAAAGATCATGAGCCGATCACCGTTTGCAGTGGCTTGTGCTATTAGAGCTGTAAATGCCAATTACATAGAAGGCGAAAATGGATTTGAAACAGAAATCTCCGAATTCTCTAATTGCTTTGGTTCAATAGACTTTAACGAGGGTGTAGCAGCATTTTTAGAAAAAAGAAAGGCTGAGTTTACAGGAAAATAATGTACCCAGAATTGAGAAGTCGAACTCTTATTATTAATCAATAGTTATAAAATATTTTCCATTTACGATAATATTTATACCTTACCACTCCCGATTTTCTAAGAAAGAAAGGCTCAACATATAAATTCATACCATGAATAAAATATTAATAGTTGACGATGAGGTAAATATTGGTATACTTCTTTCTAAGTTTTTAACCAGGAACGGTTTTGAAGTTAGCACCAGCACCAACGGTAATAATGCTCTTGAAATAATGACAAAAGAGCCATTTAACCTTGTGCTTTGCGATTATAGATTGGAAGATACCGATGGTAGAGAAATGCTACGCAAAATCAAAGCTACTTATCCTGATACGGGAGTAATTATTATCACAGGGTATTCAGATATAAAACTAGCGGTTGAATTAATTAAAATGGGGGCCTATGATTATATCACAAAACCCCTATATCCTGACGAAATATTAAATACAATCAACAAAGCAATTGAGGCTCAAAAAGCCATAAATCAGCATAAAAATCTAATTAGCGGAACAATTGCCAAACGCGAACCAAAAGAAGCATTCATTCCTGAAGAATTTATTGTAGGGCTCGAAGCCGCCTCAAAAGAACTGTTAAAACAGATCAAATTGGTAGCACCGACAAATTTCAGCGTAATCCTAAACGGTGCAAGCGGGACAGGAAAAGAATCTGTTGCCAAAAGTATTCATCTCAATAGTCCAAGAAAAGACAAGCCTTTTATTGCCATGGATTGCGGATCGTTAACAAAAGAACTGGCTGGCAGTGAATTTTTTGGCCATGAAAAAGGTTCATTTACAGGTGCATTGTATACTAAGATCGGGCATTTTGAAATGGCAAATGGTGGAACCTTATTTTTAGATGAGATTAGTAATTTGTCATATGAGCTCCAGGCTGCCTTATTAAGAACTGTACAGGAACGAAAAGTAAAACGTATTGGAAGCACAAAAGAAATTGACCTAGACGTTCGAATTCTTGTTGCAACAAATGAAAATCTTGGCGAGGCTATCCAAAAAGGACGATTTAGAGAAGATCTTTTTCACAGATTCAACGAATTCAATATTACAGTGCCTCCTTTAAGAGAAAGAGGGAAAGATATTATGATATTTGCTGAACATTTTCTGAAAGAAGCTAATTCAGAACTCAATAGAAGTGTAACTGATATCTCTGATGAGGTGATTGAATGTCTGATGACTTATAACTGGCCGGGAAATATACGTGAACTTAAAAATGTGATTAGAAGAGCAACTCTATTGAGTGAAGAAAACCAGATACAGTTAAAAGCACTGCCGCTTGAAATTTCCACATTAGCCAAAACATCTGCCATTGAAAATGTATTTGGGGCAAACATTGCTGTAAATAGTAATAAACATAGTATCAAAAACGCTGCTATCGAAGCAGAATATAAAACGATTATTAATGTTTTGAAAGAAGTTAACTTCAATAAGACAAAGGCTGCAAAGATTTTAAAAATCGATAGAAAGACACTATATAACAAAATGAAATTGACCAACCCTGAAAATTAGATCGCAAAAAGAGCATTATTTTAAAAATCAAAATTTAAATCATGAATGATAGCACCAAAGTTTTAGCTGCTATGCTTGCCGGATTAGCAGCTGGAGTTGCAATAGGTATTTTATTTGCACCCGATAAAGGTTCAGAAACGCGTGATAAGTTAACCGATGCGTTAAAGAATTTGGGAGACAGCATTAAGGATCGGGTGGCAGATGAAATTGGTAACTTAAGCGAAGTTAAAGATACAGTTGTTGAAGAAATTAAATCAAAAATGAAATCAGCAGAGGTGGAATTTACTGAAACCCGAAGAGCCTCTAGCGCTACTGCTGTGCATGCAGAAGAAACAAATAAAGACAGCATAAAATCGTAAATTTGAATTCTTATGGAAGACGAATTTGAACAACAAAAAATTATTGAGAAAGTTACGGAGTATATAAAAGTTCGAACAGATTTAACTGTACTCAAAACTGTAGATAAGGGATCACAATTATTTGCCAATTTGCTAACAAATGGCTTGGTTTTAATTCTTACTATTCTCGCATTTTTGTTTGGAAGTTTGGCTCTTGGATTTTATCTATCAGAGGTTTTGAACAATTCATATGGAGGTTTCCTGATCGTTGCAGGAATATATCTGTTACTCGCTTTCATTCTTAATTTCTTAAAAGGCAAATACCTCGAAAAAAAGATCATTAATATCGTAATTGAAAAATTTTTTAGGGATAGAAAATGAGAATAAAGATCCAGAATATTGACGATTTACGAGAAGAGGTTGCTCGTTTAGAAGTAGTTCAAAAAGAAATAGAGACCGAACTTAAAAATGAGGCTCAAAAAATAACTTCCAAAATTCGGATACCACTCATGCTTTTACGCAAACTGAACAATTTTTTTGGTGGAAGCAAAGATAAATCAGGAACTAAAGATAGCAATGATTGGGTTTCTAGCGTTTTCAGTATAGGTTTGCCTCTTCTATTAAATAGATTTCTATTCCCAAAATCCGGATTTATCGTAAAATCAATCATTGAACTTATTTCACAAACTACTGCCAAAACAGTAAATACTGATTTAATAGTTGAGCTCATTGAAAAAATATCTCAATGGATAAAATCAACCGGGAGCAGGAATAAAAAAGAAGCAGGAATGGTTGATTATGGAATCCCGCCAGATAGCGA
>NZ_JBIKSU010000167.1:0-2508 GCF_044348475.1 Daejeonella sp.
CACTTCATACAGCTAATTATTATTACCTTGGTTTATAAAGCAAATTCTATGTTAACTAAATTCATCACGCTGTGCTTAGTGGTATTGAGCACAAGCAGTATTGCACAAAACAAAGGCTGGACCAGCCTTTTTAATGGCAAAGACCTCAAAGACTGGAAAGTGAAAATCAATGGCCACCCGCTGAATGATAATTATGCCAATACCTTCAGAGTTGAAAACGAAGCAATGAAAGTTTCGTATGATGGCTATCCTGAATGGAAAGATCGCTATGGACATATTTTTTATAAAAAACCATATTCTGCCTATGTCTTAGTTGTTGAATATCGGTTTACAGGGGATCAAATTCCTGGCGGACCAGGTTGGGCTACTAGAAATAGCGGAGCCATGCTGCATAGTCAATCTCCTGAAAGCATGGGTCTAAATCAGGATTTTCCAATCTCACTTGAAACTCAGTTTTTGGGTGGCGATGGCAAGAATGCAAGAACCACATTAAACCTTTGTACTCCGGGCACCAATGTATTCCTTAATGGTAAATTATTTACACCTCATTGCGTGAATTCTACATCAAAAACTTATCATGGTGATCAGTGGGTAAGAGCAGAGATGGTAGTTCTTGGCGATTCATTAATTCAACATCGCTTGGAAGGCAAAACCGTTTTTGAATATACTAAACCACAGATAGGTGGTGGAAACGTAGCAAATTTTGATCCGACAGTTAAAATAGATGGAAAAGCTCTGAAAGAAGGATACATTTCATTGCAAAGCGAAAGCCATCCGGTAGAGTTCCGAAAAGTAGAACTGTTTGATCTTGCAAAATACATGAATAATCCTGCTAAGCTGGAGAAAATATTGAGCAGTATTTTGCAGAAATAACATTAAATGTTGTCTGTTATCAGTTGTCTGTTGTCAGGCAACCTACAACTAACATAGCAGTGGAGCAAGGAACCGGGATAAGGGATCAAAGAATAAAGACAAATTCAGCGTCAGTTTGAAATTTACTTGTATGATGCTACTCAGATAACAGACAACTGGAACCAGTATTGAGTATTGAGATAATTTACTTCATTTAATAGCAGAACATCATACCTCCGACTTCATACCTCAGATAACTGACAACAGATAACTGACAACAGATAACTGACAACTGATAACTGATAACAGATAACTGAAAACAGACAACTGATAACTGACAACTGATAACTCAAATAAGCCTATCCTTTATCACCACAGTTCCTGCGATTCTGTCATGCAAACACTGTTGTCGTTTATCAAAAAAGCCCATCAGATAGCCTAATCCAAGCGTTGCTGTACTGAGGATTTTACTTAGGTTTCTTACTAAAGAGCGATTAAATGTAATGGGATTCCCTTTTTCATCGCTAACCTTCAATCCCATTAAAACCTTACCCCAAGTACCTTGTCTTACAGACGATTCCATCACAATACTGTAAATAAACTTTGCTTCAGGAATAATACCAAGCCCGGCTAATGAAACTATAATTCGTAATTGCTTTTCATCGATAAAGAGTACTACTGCGGTAGCAATAACACAATATATCGCAAAAATGATAAAATAATCAATGATCACAGCCAGCAACCTTACATCTAAACTTGCAAAATATTGAGGAAGCCTAACATGAGCTTTTAAACGAAGGAGTTCACACAATTCAGGCACCTCATGTGCTTCTTTGTAGTCATCCATTTCATCCGTTTTCACAAAAGTCCCGGCCTTGATTTTTAGTCTCTTTAATTCATCTGGAGCATACGGGCCACTAGGCTTTCCCTCGATAACAACAGTATATTCTTTCATTTTTTATACATAAAAAGACTTTGGATTTGATCCAAAGTCTGGTCTAAGTTAATCCAAGTCACTCCGGAGTAAATCCGGGGTGATTCCAGAAGGGTCAATACTTTCTAACTTCAAACGAAGAGAGTCCACCTTTTAAACTAATATTGATTTTTTTTGCAGCTGTGCTGTAATTACTGGTCTGGTAGGTTCCATCAGTCTGTTTAATAAAACCAATGAAATCTTTGGATGAAAGTCCGCTATCTACTACAATACGGCAACCTGATTCAGATGGTACATCAATCTCAACATTTGCAACTCCTGTTTCAACAGTCACGTTGGTTAGCGGTTGAAGCGAACCAATTTTTGCTTCAAAAGAAGCGGCGCCACCCTCAAATTTAAGAGAACTTACTTTATAAGGTGTTAAATCGAAAATAGCCTCTCCTGCTCCCATCCCTATACGAATATCCCAAACCGGAGTCATATTCAAACGAATGTTTGTTTCATTGTTTTCCATTTCATCCAGATTCCAGCGTTGTTCTCCGTTGCGCATCTTGAAATTTAAAACTTCAACAGAATCGCTGATACTTTTTGTGAGGGTATATTTTGCAAACTGTCTTTTAACATCTGCTTCAAAAAGACTCGAGGTTGTATCCTGAAGTTTAAAGCTGGTAGCTCCACCCTGAATTCTTAATTCTGCTCTCTTGGCACCACCATAAGGCTCT
>NZ_JBIKSU010000022.1:0-34790 GCF_044348475.1 Daejeonella sp.
AATAAATTCTTTTTCAAAATAGTGGTTCAACACTCCTTAAAATATTTGAAACATTTATCCATCATCAAATTTCCACTCTTATAAATTAATTTGACTTTTTTTAGAACTTGGAAATTAGGAGGAATTTTTTCTGTAGGAGAAAAATATGACCTCGACAATAAAATGGGTCCGATTGGGGATTGAAGAATTAAAAACTTGTCAGTTACAAGAAACCTCAAAGTATTTGGGTATTGTTATTATTTGATTTGGAGTGACTTAAGAGGTTCCACTTTTTATGTTTCTGAAGTTGAAGTGAGTGGTAAAGCTCAATACTCAAAAATACAAAACATTCGGGCTTAGAACCTAAAATGAAAAACCCCACTCCTGATATCAGAAATGAGGTTTTTCGTAGCCCGTAGGGGAATCGAACCCCTGTTTCCAGAATGAAAATCTGGCGTCCTCACCCCTAGACGAACGGGCCATTTTGAGTTTTAAGTAATAAGTTATAGGTTGTAGGTAAGACTTATAACTTACAACTTATAACTTAGTACTTCTCAGGTAGCGGGAGCCAGACTCGAACTGACGACCTTCGGGTTATGAGCCCGACGAGCTACCAACTGCTCCATCCCGCACTGTATCATAATTTTAAAGGGTTATGAGCCCCACGAGCTAAGCTCGAATTTATAGGAATTTTCATTCCAAAAAGTGACAATTTTAAGCTTTAAAGAACGTGCTGTATTGCTTTTAAATTGGACTGCAAAGATATATTTCGTTTCTTTGCGGTGCAAATATATTTTAAAATAAATTTTACATGTCGCATAAAGCCGGATTTGTCAGTCTCGTTGGAAAACCAAACGTTGGAAAATCCACCCTAATGAATGCTCTTGTTGGAGAAAAACTATCTATAGTTACTCCTAAGGCACAAACTACGCGACATCGCATCTTGGGTATCGTAAATGAACCCGACTCGCAAATAGTTTTTTCAGATACGCCCGGAGTGATCAAACCGGTTTACGGAATGCAGGAATCGATGATGAGTTTCGTAAATGGCTCTCTTGTCGACGCAGATATCATCTTATTTGTCACAGATATCAATGAAAAGTATGATGAAAATGATGTTCTTGAAAAACTAGCCAAAACCACCTCACCTATTGCGGTAGTAATCAACAAGATCGATAAATCAAACGAAGATTTGGTAAAGGAAAAAATACTGTACTGGGATGAAAAATTGAAGCCACAAGCAATTTTTGCAGTTTCAGCATTACATGATCATAATGTACCCGCAGTAATGCAATTCATTATGGATAATCTGCCTGAGCATCCAGCATATTACGATAAAGACACACTAACTGATAGGAATGAACGTTTTTTTGTTTCAGAAATAATACGTGAAAAGGTATTTAAACTGTACGATAAAGAAATTCCATACAGTACCGAAGTAATCATTACTGCTTTCAAAGATGAAGCAAAAATTATTCGAATAAGCTCTGAAATTATTGTAGAACGTGATTCGCAGAAGAATATCATTATCGGCAAAGCTGGCGAAATGCTTAAAAAAGTTGGAACCTATGCCCGTAAAGACATGGAAGAGTTTCTTCAGAAAAAGGTCTTTTTAGAAATGTTTGTTAAAGTAATCCCAGATTGGAGAAACCGGAAAAACTATTTGAAGAGTTTTGGCTATGAGGATTAGAATTGAGATATGAGTATTGAGATATGAGTATTGAGACAGGAGATTGGAGTAAGTTTGAAATTAGTTTTTAATAGTAAAATTAGGGATTAAGAATTACGAGATACGAATTAAGAATTACGGATTACGAATTAGGAATTACGGATTGCGAATTGCGAATTAGGAAGTACTAAATAACTAACCAACTAAATAGTATTGAGATATGAGATATGAGTATTGAGACAGGAGATTAGAGTAAGTTGGAAATTAGTTTTTAATAGTAAGAATAGGAATTAGGAGATACGAATTAAGAATTACGAAGCACTAACCAACTAACTACTAACCAACTAACCAACTAAATAGTATTGAGATATGAGATGTGAGTATTGAGATATGAGATGTGAGACAGGAGATTAGATTAAGCTTAAAATTACTTTTTAATAGTAAAATCAGAAAGATTTGTAAAGTACTAAAACTAATTTTACAAGTTATATTATTACTGATAACTGATAACTGATAACTGATAACTGATAACAGATAACTGATAACTGATAACTGATTACTGATTACTGATAACTGATAACAGATAACTGATAACAGATAACTGACAACAGATAACTGATAACTGATAACTGATAACTGACAACAGATAACAGAACCAAGAATCAAGACTTTAGAAAACCTTGTAATTATTAATATACAAAATCAGGTTGAAGTGCGAATGGAATAAGACTACAATTGTCTTACATCCTGGCTCTTGGATCTTAGATCAAAAAAAATGAGCAACATAGTAGCAATCGTAGGACGTCCCAATGTAGGTAAGTCGACATTATATAACAGATTAACCGAAACACGCAAAGCGATAGTTGATGACTATAGTGGAGTAACCCGCGACAGACACTATGGAGTTGCTGAGTGGACCGACAAGCATTTTACCGTTATTGATACCGGTGGATATGTTGCGCACTCTGACGATGTGTTTGAGGCTGCAATACGTGAACAAGTAGTTATCGCAATTGAAGAGGCTACAGTTATTCTGTTTATGGTTGATGTGGTTACAGGAATTACTGACCTCGATGATGATATCGCCAAATTACTGCGCCGCAGTCAGAAGCCCGTTTTTGTGGTTGTCAATAAAGTTGATAATAATCAGCGACTCACAGATGCTAGCACATTTTACAGTTTAGGGCTGGGTGAGATCTTTCCGCTATCATCTATGTCAGGCTCAGGTACAGGTGAGCTTCTGGATGAAGTTATCAAACATTTCGAACCCGAAGATGAGGATGAAAATCAGCTTCCTAAATATGCGATTGTGGGTAGACCAAATGTTGGCAAATCATCTCTGATCAATGCCCTGATAGGACGCGAAAGAAATATCGTAACGCCAATCGCAGGAACAACCCGCGACTCCATTCATATTCATTATAACCAGTTTGGACATGAATTCATGTTGATCGATACTGCCGGACTGCGTAAAAAAACCAAGGTTAAAGAAAATATTGAATTTTACTCGGTGATGCGTACCATTAAAGCACTTGAAGAAGCCGATGTAGTGATTCTGATGATTGATGCGGTAGAAGGAATTGAATCGCAGGATATCAACATATTCCATCTAGCCGAGAAAAATAAAAAAGGGATTGTGATCCTGGTAAACAAATGGGATCTGATTGAAAAAAATACGAAAACAACAGGCATTTTTGAAGAACAAATCTATCAAAAGATAGCTCCGTTTACAGATGTGCCAATTGTATTTACTTCAGTGGTTGAAAAGCAAAGAATTTATAAATCACTTGAAGCTGCATCAAAGGTTTATGAAAATAAACTAAAAAAGATTCCAACATCTAAACTGAATGATGTCATGCTTCCGATTATTGAGAATTTTCCACCACCTGCTGTAAAAGGAAAATACGTAAAAATAAAATACATAACGCAGATCAACGCATCATCACCAATGTTTGCCTTCTTCTGTAACCTTCCGCAATATGTAAAAGAACCGTATAAGCGTTTTATAGAAAATAAAATTCGGGAGAACTTTGATTTTACTGGAGTACCCATTCAAATATTCTTCAGACAGAAATAAAAAGATTCGAGATGCGATGAAAAAAACAGTGTTAACACTTTGCGCAATGGCACTAGTATTTACGGCTTGCACTAGTACAGATCAGCGAGAAATTGACAAACAGGATTCTATCAAGGAAGCTGCAATTGCAGACTCGATGCTGAATTCAGCGATTGAGGCCAACTCTCTAATTCAGGATACCCTAAGGGTTGATTCGATCAACTAGTAAAACTTTAGCGCAAAAACTTTGAATAACTCCCGCCACCAGATCTATACCCTACTCGTCAAAATTTAAGGCGTTATCATATCCCTCATCCCCCGAAATTATTCTGTGTAAGCATCGTTTTCAGCTCTATTTTTGCAACACCAGGTGTTTCTAATTGATTGCTATTTGCCTTAATCTTGCTCAAAGCAGAGCTATTTGAATGTTCTTTCTTATATCCTGAACATTGAAGCTATTTTTTGGGGAGATAAAATTCTTAGCAACAGAATAATGATTATAAAAACTATAAGCTATTAGATAATATTCCGATTTTTGTAGTTGAAACAAAAATGAAAATGAATAGAACTACTGAACAGGATTCAAATTATACCGATCTCGATAAGATGTCAACTGCAGAATTACTGCATGGCATTAATACTGAAGATATAACTGTGCCATTAGCTGTTGAAAAAGTAATTCCCGAAATTGAAAAGCTAGTGAATGTGATAGTAGAGAAGGTAAGCAAGGGAGGTCGTCTATTTTATATAGGTGCCGGCACAAGCGGTCGTCTTGGGATTCTTGATGCATCTGAATGCCCACCAACTTATGGTGTTCCATTTGATATGGTTGTTGGCATCATAGCCGGTGGAGATAAGGCTATAAGAAGGGCAGTTGAAAATGCAGAGGATAATTCAGAACAAGCCTGGAAAGATCTTCTGGAATTTAATATCTCAGATAAAGACGTTCTGATTGGTATCGCTGCTTCTGGAACAACACCCTATGTTATTGGTGGTCTGAAAAAAGCCAATGAATATGGATTAGAAACTGGATGTATTGTTTGTAATGCAGGTAGCCCAGTTGCTGACGCCGCAAAATACCCAATCGAGGTAGTTGTTGGACCTGAATTTGTAACCGGCTCTACACGCATGAAATCAGGAACTGCTCAAAAACTGGTTTTGAACATGATCAGCACTACCTCAATGATCAAGCTTGGCAGGGTTAAAGGCAATAAAATGGTTGATATGCAACTAACCAACGTAAAATTGGTTGGACGTGCCGTAAATATGGTGATGCAAGAAACAAACTTAGATGAAAAAACTGCGCAAACCTTACTTGATACCTACGGAAGCGTACGTAAAGCTGTTGAAAATGCACCAGCAAAATCATAATCCGGCAAAGCTGTTATGCATGAAATAGAACCATATTACCGATGGAGAGACGATTATATCGCTTCTGAAGACCCCCTTTCGCCATTTGTTGATACAAAATACAACGAATTTGAATTTGATAAGCAGATTTATAATTACCTGATACACCCGCAATGGGATTTCTTTGGTTCTCAAACGCTCTATCTAAAGGTTATATATGCCGATTATGATCTGGGATTTTCAATAATTGAATTTATAGGAGAGTGGAATGATGCCCTACATAATGATATCATGATCCTAAAAAGAGAGATCATTGAACTGATGATTGATCAAGGGCTTAATAAATTCATATTAATTGGAGAGAACATCCTTAACTTTCATTCTTCTGATGATTGTTATTATGAAGAATGGTTCCAGGATGTTGAAGATGGCTGGATAGCCGGAATAAATTTCAGAGAACATGTAATCAGCGAATTCAAAAGAAATAATATTGATTATTATATCAACCTTGGTGGCAACCTAGATGATATGGCCTGGCGTAACCTAAAACCTATACAGTTATTTAAAAATGTTGAAAGGGAATTAAGTAGAAGGCTGGAGTAAGGGGATTTGTAAGTTGTAAGTTGTAGGTTATAAGTTGTAGGTTATAAGTTGTAGGTTATAGGTTATAAGTTGTAGGTTATAGGTTATAAGTTGTAGGTTATAGGTTATAAGTTGTAAGTAGTAAGGGGGAATTAATTAGTAAACTTTTACGTTCCGATAACACAAGTAAGGATCAATTGTATTAAATTCGATAAAACAATTTTAAGATGTCACAAAAAGAAACAATATACCAGTATAACAACGAGCCAATAGTGCAGCGTGAAAGTGGAATAACCTCCAGAAACTTTCTACCCAATGTATTTTTATGGATGTTCATTGCACTTGCCCTATCAGCAGGGTTCGCATGGTCTTTTTCTTCGGATGATGCTTTATTAAGCATGCTAATGGATACCGAAACTGGAGGAAGAACTACCCTTGGAACAATAGCTATGTTTGCGCCGCTAGCTTTTGTTTTGGTGATGTCATTTGGAATGAACCGGCTTTCATTTCCCGTATTGGCATTAATTTTTGTATTGTACTCTGCCGCAACCGGTATAAGTTTGAGTTATATTTTATTAGTTTATACATCCTCATCGGTCTTAGGATGTTTTATATCTGCTTCTCTCCTATTTGGGGTTATGGCTTTTGCAGGTTATACCACTGAGCAAGATCTTACCAAATTCGGGCCTATTTTGATGATGGCCTTAGTAGGAATCGTCATTGCAAGCGTGGTCAACTTCTTCTTAGGAAGTAGCCAATTAGATTATATCATCAGCTTTATAGGTGTTGCTCTATTCGTGGGTTTAACTGCCTATGATATGCAACGACTTAAACGTATTGCTGCCGGAATTGAATACGGTGATGCCTCAGCAAATAAAATGGTGATTATGGGCGCCTTAACCTTATATCTTGATTTTATAAATATGTTTTTGATGTTACTTCGTTTATTTGGCGGGAAAAAGTAAAGGTCTGTTAACTGTTAACTGTTATCTGTTATCTGTTGTCTGTTGACTGTTGACTGGCTAACGTACCCAATCTGATAACTGATAACTGACAACTGATAACTTTGGTTGAGGTATGAAAGAAGCAGAATCTATCTCAATACTCTATACGCAATACTCAATACTCAAATTGCCTCCATTTTCTGTTGTCTGACTAACGTCCCCAATCAGATAACTGATAACTGACAACTGATAACTTTGGTTGAGGTATGAAAGAAGCAGAATCTATCTCAATACTCTATACTCAATACTCAAATTGCCTCCATTTTCTGTTGTCTGACTAACGTCCCCAATCAGATAACTGATAACTGACAACTGATAACTTTGGTTGAGGTATGAAAAAAGCAGAAAATTTCAATTAGCACCACACAGTCTTTGTTCTTGGTTCTTTGTTCTTGGCTCCAGTTATCTGAGGTCGGAGGTATGAAGTATGAAAAAAGCAGAAAATTTCAATTAGCACCACACAGTCTTTGTTCTTGGTTCTTGGTTCTTGGCTCCAGTTGTCTGAGGTCGGAGGTATGAAGTAGGAGGTATGAAAAAAGCAGAAAATTTCAATTAGCACCGCACAGTCTTTGTTCTTGGTTCTTGGTTCTTGGCTCCAGTTGTCTGTTACCTGTTGTCTGACTAAGGTGCCCAATCAGATAACTGATAACTGACAACTGATAACTGACAACTGATAACACATCTATTTGCATTTCATCAAATTATCTTGCACTTTTGCACTGCTTATTCAGAAAGACGGAGGGATTAGACCCTACGAAGTCTTAGCAACCTGTGCTAACAAGGTGCTACATTCTATCTCACACATGTGAGAAAAGATAAGTTAAAGTCAATGAATACCGACTTTTTGAAGATAAGCCAAGCTGAGTATTGAGATTTGAGTATTGCGTATTGCGACACTTTAAATTAGTACTTGTTTTAATTTTTAGGGTTTTAACCGATTTATATCTCAATACCCTATACGCATTACGCTATACTAAATGATCAGAGAAGAATTAAAAAAACGAATACTAGTTATTGACGGAGCCATGGGTACCATGATTCAGCGCTATCAATTAACAGAAGAAGATTTCAGAGGCGAACGTTTCAAAGATCACCCATGTGATGTTAGAGGTAATAATGACCTATTAAATATAACTCGCCCCGACATCATAAAAGCAATCCATGCTGAATACTTAGAAGCAGGTGCCGATATTATTGAAACCAATACCTTCAGCACTCAACGTATTTCCATGGCTGATTATCAGATGGAAGACCTCTCGTATGAGATGAGCTTTGAAGGTGCACGCATAGCCAAAGAAATTGCAACAGAATATACACTCAAAAATCCAGAAAAACCTCGTTTTGTTGCCGGTGCCTTAGGTCCAACAACTAAAATGGCCTCCATGTCGCCAGATGTAAATGATCCCGGATATCGGGCAGTGACATTTGATGAACTTGTGGATGCCTATTATGAGCAGGTAAAAGGACTAATTGAAGGTGGTGCGGATGTGCTCTTATTCGAAACAATAACCGATACCCTGATCACCAAAGCCGCCCTTTTCGCAGCAAAAAACTACGAAAATGAAAGTGGCAAAAAGATCGATATCATGATTTCAGGAACCATCACTGATGCCAGCGGTAGAACCTTATCTGGCCAAACCGTTGAAGCATTTTTGAACTCCTTAAGTCATGCCAACTTACTAAGCATCGGACTGAATTGTGCACTAGGTGCAAAAGATATGCGCCCGCATATTCAAGAACTTTCTGAAAAAGCTTCTTGTTTTATTTCAGCTTATCCCAATGCCGGGCTTCCAAATGAATTTGGGGCATACGATGAATTGCCACATGAAACCGCCCACCTAGTGGAAGATTTCATGGCAAATGGATTTGTTAATATTGTTGGTGGATGCTGTGGCACTACTCCTGAACATATAAAATGCATTGCTGATAAAGCGGCCAAATTCCCGCCAAGGGTTCCTCCTGTGCCAGAACCTTTTATGCGGCTTAGCGGTCTTGAACCGGTTACATTAACACCCCTGACCAATTTTGTGAATATTGGTGAGCGCACTAACATTACCGGATCTCCTAAATTCTCTAAACTGATTTTAAGCGGGAACTTTGATGAGGCCTTATCTGTTGCACGCCAACAGGTTGAAGGTGGTGCTCAGATTATTGATGTGAACATGGACGAAGGAATGCTTGATTCTGAAGCAGCTATGGTCAAATTTTTGAATCTTATTGCCTCAGAACCTGATATTTCTAAACTTCCAATCATGGTCGATTCCTCTAAATGGAGTGTGATTGAAGCCGGATTAAAGTGCCTACAAGGCAAAGGAATTGTGAATTCTATCTCCCTAAAAGAGGGCGAAGAAGCATTTAAAACTTATGCTGGCAAGATCCGTCAATATGGTGCTGCGGTAGTGGTTATGGCTTTTGATGAGGCCGGGCAGGCCGATTCATTAGAAAGACGTAAAGAAATATGTCAGAGGTCATACAATATCTTAGTTAATGAGGTCAATTTCCCGCCTCAGGATATAATTTTTGATCCGAATATCCTGACCGTTGCTACTGGTCTGGAAGAGCATAACAATTACGCCGTCGATTTTATTGAGGCTACACGCTGGATCAAACAGAACCTTCCTCTAGCAAAAGTTAGTGGTGGAGTGAGTAATATTTCATTCTCATTTAGAGGTAATAATACCGTCCGCGAAGCGATGCACTCTGCTTTTTTGTACCATGCAATTAAAGCAGGTCTAGACATGGGAATTGTGAATGCCGGTATGCTTGAGGTTTATGAAGAGATCCCTAAAGATCTTCTCGAATTGGTGGAAGATGTATTGCTTAACCGCAGACCAGATGCCACTGAACGCCTGGTTGATTTTGCAGATACCATTAAAACGAAAGGCAAAGTAATCGTAAAGGATGAAGAATGGCGTAAAAATAGTGTCGAATCAAGACTCTCACATTCTCTTGTCAAAGGTATCATTGATTACCTAGACGATGATGTTGAAGAGGCTCGCCAAAAATATGCTAAACCCCTAGAAGTGATCGAAGGACCACTGATGGATGGAATGGGAATAGTGGGCGATTTGTTCGGTCAAGGAAAAATGTTTCTTCCACAAGTTGTAAAATCTGCCCGAGTGATGAAGAAAGCTGTAGCCTATTTACTGCCCTTTATCGAAGAGGAAAAACTGAACAATGCAGATAGTAATCAGCGAAAAAACGCCGGAAAAGTATTGTTGGCAACCGTAAAAGGAGATGTTCATGATATCGGAAAAAACATCGTTGGTGTTGTTCTGGCATGTAATAACTTTGAGGTGATTGACCTTGGCGTGATGGTTCCGGCTCAAAAAATCATAGATACAGCGAAAGCTGAAAATGTAGATATTATTGGACTTAGCGGACTAATCACCCCATCGCTCGACGAAATGGTGCATTTCGCTAAAGAAATGGAAAGACAGGGATTTACTATTCCCTTAATCATTGGTGGAGCAACAACCTCCCGAATCCATGCAGCTGTAAAGGTAGCACCCAATTATTCTGGACCGGCAGTACATGTTCTTGACGCTTCAAGAAGTGTAACCGTATGCAGCACGCTAATGAGTGATGATAACAGGGATGCTTACATTAGCTCTATACGAGAGGAATATGATAAGGCCAGAGAGAGTCATTTAAACAAGAAGTCTGACAAACAGTTCAAAACCATTGAAGAAGCCAGAAAAGCAAAATTTCAACTAGATCTGAGTCTTCCAGCCGTTCAAAAACCAAGGTTCTTAGGAACTAAGATATTTGCCGATTTTTCTTTAGAAGAGTTGGTTCCATATATCGACTGGACACCATTTTTCCATACCTGGGAACTAAGAGGCAGCTTCCCACGCATATTTGAAGATGATTTTGTTGGAGCCGAAGCCAAAAAATTATACGATGAAGCCCGAGTCTTATTGGATACGATTATTGCTGATCAATCTTTGAAAGCTAAAGGGGTTATTGGCTTCTGGCCAGCTAACTCTGTTGGTGATGATATCGAACTTTATACCGATGAAAGCAGAACTCAGGTTTATAAAACAATCCATACCCTGCGCCAGCAATCAGAGAAAGCAGAAGGTGAACCTTATTATGCTTTATCTGATTTTATTGCACCCAAAGAATCAGGCATTGCCGACTATTGGGGCGGTTTTGCTGTAACAACCGGTATTGGCTGTGATGAACTGGTTGCCATTTTCGAGAAAAATTATGACGACTATAACAGTATTATGGTCAAAGCACTTGCCGACAGACTTGCTGAAGCATTCGCAGAACGTATGCATGAATTAGTAAGAAAAGAATTCTGGGCCTATTCTCAAGATGAATCATTAAATTCTGAAGAACTGATCAAGGAAAAATATATCGGCATACGTCCGGCACCAGGTTATCCTGCATGCCCAGATCATACCGAAAAAGAAACTTTATTTGAAATTTTGGATGCAGAAAATGCAACCACTATACACTTGACAGAGAGTTTTGCAATGTATCCAACAGCAGCAGTAAGCGGTTTCTATTTTGCTCACCCTCAGTCACGCTATTTTGGATTAGGGAAGATCAACAAAGATCAGGTAGTAGATTACGCTATTCGCAAGAATATGCCATTGGAGGATGTGGAGAGGTGGTTGAGTCCGAATTTATCGTATTAAGTTGTCAGTTATCTGTTATCTGTTATCTGTAAATTGATAATTAGTATACGGCATGAATTATTGATTTAAAGGTATAATTGGTTATAAGTTGAATATTGGTTGTAATTTATTTCGCAAAACCAATTATTCAAAATGGCTGAATCAGAAAAGAGGTATAAAGATTTAAATGTTTGGCAGGAAGCGAGAAAACTTTCAAAAGATATTTATTCACTCACAAGTTAGTTTCCAAAAGAGGAACAATTCGGATTGATTAATCAGATGAGAAGATGCGCAATATCTGTACCCTCAAATATTGCCGAGGGCTGTGGAAGAAATTATCCAAAAGATAGTATTCAATTTTTTCATATCTCAAGAGGATCACTTTATGAATTAGAAACTCAATTGTATCTTAGTTTTGATTTAAATTATATTGACCAAACTAAACTTAATCAAGTTCTACTATCAACTGAAACTACAAGAAAATTATTGAGTGGATTCATTAAATATTACCAAAAATTATTAAAATAGAAAAGTAAGCCTAATCTAACCCGGCAACAGATAACCGATAACAGACAACTGATAACCGATTAAAATGAAAATCACAGAACACATAGCAGCCGCAAAAGGCAAAACACTATTCTCTTTCGAACTGTTGCCGCCGGTTAAGGGTCAGAGTATTCAGGGTATATACGATGCCATTGATCCATTAATGGAGTTTAATCCTCCGTTTATTGATGTTACCTACCACAGAGAGGATTATATATACAAACAGCATGACAGCGGTTTACTTGAAAAAGTTTCTTACCGTAAACGCCCGGGTACAGTAGCCATTTGTGCCTCCATCATGAACAGGTATAAAGTTGATGCAGTTCCGCATCTTATCTGTGGAGGATTTACAAAAGAAGAAACCGAAAATGCGCTAATCGACCTACAGTTCCTTGGTATCGATAATGTGTTGGTTTTGCGTGGAGATGCCCGCCATGCGGATTCCGGATTTATTCCAACTCCTGGAGGGCATGCCTATGCTACCGAACTACTGCAACAGGTTGTTGATATGAATAACGGCGTTTATCTTCATGAAGATCATGATACGGCTTATAAAACCCAATTTTGTATTGGTGTTGCCGGATATCCAGAAAAGCATTTCGAGGCACCTAATTTGAAAACAGACTTTAATTTCCTGAAACAGAAAGTTGAAATGGGCGCTGAATTTATTGTTACTCAAATGTTTTTTGACAATTCAAAATATGTTGAATTTGTTGATCAATGTCGCAAGAATGGCATACATGTGCCGATCATTCCAGGTTTAAAACCGATCACATCATCCAAACAGATGATCAGTTTACCAAAAATATTCCATATCGACCTTCCTGAAGAATTAAGTGAGGCCGTTGCCAAATGTAAATCAGAAAAAGAAGTTAAAGAGGTTGGCATTGAGCACATGATTGCACAATGTAAAGAGCTTATGAAAATTGGAGCACCTGTTTTGCACTTTTACACCATGAGTAATCCCGGTCCAACAAAAAAGATTGCAGAAGCGATATTTTAATATCATTCCCTTTGGATGAAATTTTTTCGTCCAAAGGGTATTTACACTATTCTTGATTTGATTTTTTTATCGAATCTGCCTAAAAAGCTGGCATTATTGCCTCCCTAAAAGATACTTCTTAAAGGATTCAAAATCATTCCCAAGACTTACAACAACCCGTATTTTATACTCCAGATCTTTTACCTGAGCAGGAATTTCAATTTCACGGGCAATTTCATCTGAAAAAATATCTGGGAACTTGCATGGATGAGCAGTAGCTAAAAACACACCGGCAGTATCCTCTGTAGTATGGTCATTCATCCATTGTTTTAAAGCCATCCATCCAATAGCCGTATGTGGGCACATGATGTAGCCGTGGTCTGCATGAACCTGCCTAATGGCATCCAGAGTTTGCTCATCGGTATAACTATACCCTGTTAAAATCTTTTTCAGTTCTTCCCTATTGTTATCAAAAAGATCCATGATACGCACCCAATTACTTGGGTCGCCAACATCCATCGCATTCGACCAAGTTTGAACAGAGGGTTTTGACTGATAAACACCGGTTTGCAGAAATGATGGAACCGTATCATTCGCATTAGTTGCAGCCAGAAATTGCTGTACTGGCAGCCCCATTTTCCAGGCAAGCATTCCAGCCCCAATATTTCCAAAATTTCCACTGGGCACCGAAAAAACCACCTTAGTATACCCCTGTCGCTGAAGCTGTGCATACGCATTAAAATAATAGAAGGTCTGTGGGATAAGCCTTGAAATATTAATAGAATTGGCTGATGTTAGGCGGAATCGATCCTTCAATTCAGAATCATTGAATGCCCTTTTTACCAAGGCCTGGCAATCATCAAATGTTCCATCAATCTCTAAAGCACGAATATTTTGACCATTGGTTGTGAGTTGTAGCTCCTGTATGGCACTAACCTTACCCTTGGGATAAAGAATTGTTACCCGGGTGTTGGCAACACCCAAAAAACCAAGTGCAACTGCCCCGCCAGTGTCGCCAGATGTAGCAACAAGAATATTTAATTCCTTCTCGCCTTCATTTAGAAAATAGGCCATGACCCGACTCATGAATCGTGCACCAAAATCTTTAAATGCTAAAGATGGTCCATGAAACAGTTCTAGAACATGAATTTGTTCAGAAATTTTTACTACCGGTGCCTCAAAATTGATCGCTTCATTAATAATTTGCTGAAGGTCAGCATCAGGAATAGCCCCATTCAGCATTGCCCTAGAAACCTGAAATGCAATCTCAGGTAATGAATATAAATGAAGATCCCTGATAAATTCTGGATCCAGTACCGGGATATTTTCCGGCATGTACAGACCCTTGTCTTGGGGTAAACTTGAAAACACACCCTCCTTAAAGGGTACCCTCAAATATTTATTATTAGTACTGTATAAATTCATTAATCTAAAATAATTGGCCCTTGGGCGTTGATCGGCGAACGGTATGCAATACTTTCGGTATCCAGCCAAAGGAAATGCTTTTGTAATTTTTCATTGATAATACGTGCATCATCTTCATTCCTGGTAAAGGTAAAAACTGATGGCCCTGAACCTGAGATGCCAAAGCTCAAAGCACCATTTTCAATCGCAATTTCGCGAAGTTTATAAAAATCAGGAATCAGAATCGACCGAACAGGTTCAACAATCACATCTTTCATACTTCTGGCAATCAGATCAATATCTTTGGTATATAATCCGGCAACCAGACCGGCAACATTGCCCCATTGAACAACAGCATCTTTAAGCAAGATCTTACTACGAATAATCTGTCGGGCATCACGTGTGGGTACATCGATCTGTGGGAATACAATTGAACAGTAAAGCTCTTCAGGGTAAGGAAGTTTTATGATATCAAGCGGCTCATAGCTTCTAACCAGTACAAAGCCTCCAAGCAAGGCAGGAGCTACATTATCTGCATGGCCATATCCGCAGGCCATTTCTTCGCCTTTCATCGCAAAAGGAACAAGCTCCATTTTACTTAATGGATTATCCATTAGCGTATTTATTGCAAACAATCCAGCTACTGTACTAGCAGAGCTTGATCCCAAGCCACTACCAATAGGCATTTTCTTAACTAATTCAATTTCTACTCCTATATCTGGCCGGCCAATATGATTGAGATAATGTTGCACACTTAAACTAACTGTATTTTTTGCAGGGTCGTAAGGTAAACGTCCATCATCGCCACTAATTTTGGTAATGATCACACCAGGTTCATCTCTCAAGCGCATAATCACCTCATCTCCAGGCGCATTCACTGCAAAGCCCAGAACATCATAGCCACAAACAACATTGGCTACCGTGGCGGGAGCAAAAACATTAACTGATCTTCTCATATTCATTTATCACCTGAGTACCCTACTAAAAGCACCATATCCAAAATTATTAAAACTCATTACACTACTAAAATTTCTGTGCCCCTACATGCACGATATCTGCAAAAACACCTGCTGCGGTAACTTCGGCACCAGCACCTGGGCCTTTAACTACCATTGGTCTTTCTCTGTATCTGTCAGTTGTAAATGAAATAATATTATCACTGCCAGATAAAGCATAAAAAGGATGGGTATCATTAACCATTTGAAGACTGATCTTTACTTTACCATTCTCCAGTTTACCAATATAACGTAATACTTTTTTATCCTCTTCAGCTTGTTTTTTAATCGCATCAAAAAAATCATTTTCAGCTTTTAGGGCCAAGTAAAAATCATCAACAGATTTAGCATCAAGACAGGATTGGGGAAGCATACTTTCTATATCAATATCTTCTGCTTCAAGCTCATAACCAGCATCACGGGCCAGAATAAGCATTTTTCGCATAAAGTCGGTCCCACGAAGGTCATCTCGTGGATCTGGCTCAGTATACCCTTTTTCTTGAGCCTGTTTTACAATATCATGGAAAGTTACATCTCCCGTATAATTGTTAAATATATAAGAGATGGTACCTGAAAGAATCGATTCAATACTGATGATACGGTCGCCGCTAATCATCAGGTCTTTTAGAGTTTTTACAATAGGCAGCCCGGCTCCAACATTGGTCTCATAAAAAAAGTCGACCCCATGTAGTCTTGCTGTATCTCTGAACTGTTTATACTGCGCAAGTGACCCTGAATTTCCGATCTTATTGCAGGTTACAATAGAAATATTGGAGCTGAATATCTCCTGATAAAATTCAATTGGGTTTTTACTTGCGGTATTATCAGCAAATACACAGTTTGGAAGGTTCAAGGCTTTCATACGCTTAACAAAAGTTGAAAGTTCTGCCATTTCACCCTGTTCTTGCAAATCATTCTCCCAGTTCTCTAGCGTGATACCATTTTCATTGAACATCATTTTACGAGTATTACTGATACCCACCACTTTGATTTGTATACCATTATGCTTTTGAAGAAAATCTTTATGCTGCAACAATTGTTTAAATAGCGTAGATCCAATATTGCCGGTGCCCAAACAGAAAACATGAAGGGTCTTGTTCAGTTCTACAAAAAAGGCATCGTGAACCGCATTAAGACCTTTGTTAAGATCCTCGCGTGAAATTACAACCGATATATTATACTCAGATGAACCTTGTGCTATTGCCCTAACATTGATACCGTTACGGCCAAGTGAATGGAATAATTTACCAGAAATGCCAGGGGTTTGCTTCATGTTTTCGCCCACTATTGCCAGTACCGAAAGGCCTTGCTCAAATACAGGCGCTTCAATTTTCTTAGCCAAAAGTTCGAGTTCAAACTCATGTTCGATTAAATACTGAGCCCTGGCTGCATCAGAAGGGTGAATAGCAAAGGTGATACTGTGTTCTGACGAAGATTGAGTGATCAAGATAATATTAATTTGCTCGCGTGCTAACAGAGAAAATAAGCGGCCGCTGAATCCAGCTTTTCCTACCATTCCACTTCCTTCTATATTGATAATACTGATATCATTGATGGATGAAATTCCCTTGATTGCCAGATTAGAACTTTGACAGTTATGACGGATTACTGAACCCAGAAATTCAGGCTCAAAAGTATTGCGTATTACAATCGGAATCTTTTTCAAAAATGCAGGGATCATGGTTGGTGGATAAATCACCTTTGCTCCGAAAAAGGAAAGTTCCATGGCCTCTGTATATGAAAGTTCAGGTAAAGAAAATGCCTTTTTTACCATCCGCGGATCGGCAGTCATCATTCCATTTACATCAGTCCAGATCTCAATCTCCTGTGCATTTAAAGCAGAACCAACAATAGCAGCTGTGTAATCACTTCCGCCTCTTCCCAATGTTGTTATTCTACCTTCCTCATTACTTGCAATAAAGCCGGTTATAAAAATAATTTTACCGCTATTTCTACTATAATGATCACGAATGAGCATTTCTGAAAGCTCCATGTTTACGCGCGCCTGACCGTATGTGCTATCTGTTTTTATTAATTCGGCCGCATTGACAAACAAATCATCAT
Organism: Daejeonella sp.; assembly: GCF_044348475.1. GTDB lineage: Bacteria > Bacteroidota > Bacteroidia > Sphingobacteriales > Sphingobacteriaceae > Daejeonella. Next base: position 17,260 of record NZ_JBIKSU010000022.1, read on the forward strand.
CTAATTTTTGTCCAAAGATCTTACTGATCATTAATGCCGAACAACGCTCACCATAACTCAGTATCAGGTCGCGGGTTCTAGGAGTTAATTCCCTCAAGATCAATACGCCCTGAAGCAAATCTTCAAGCTCATTGAACAGAATGCGAAGCTTAGTAAATACAGGATTCTGCTTAGATACGGCCAGCAACTCCTTAATCACATGGAAATGCCGCTCTTCAAGCTCCTTTAATTCATTGCTAAAGGTGCCTCCCAGCTCTGCTTTTTCGGCCATGTCAGCAAGGAGATTGGTCACACCGCTCATAGCCGAAAGCACTACAACCGGATTGCCAGAATTTGCCTGCTCCTTTTCAATAATCTGCACTAATTTGCTGATCGATTCAACCGATCCAACTGAGGTGCCCCCGAACTTTAAAACTTTCATTATTAATGGTTTTTCTTCAATTTCTGGTAAAAAAAAACGCCTTCCTCGTTATCTGAGGAAGGCGTTTTTGATGTTTTATGTTTAATTTACACCATACATTCCCGTTCCCCATGCAATAGCGTGGTGGTAGTGGTTGTACTTGTTGTGGTGTAAAAAGTAGTTGTCATTTGTTTTTTTGTATGCCGTAAATTACGGCCTTAATTTTTGAATAAACAACTGTTTATTAACTTATTTTGAAAAAAGATTGTTTTTTTAATAAACCAGCAACAAATTGACCAATAATTACAGAATACATCATCAAGGTTTTATCTTTGCAAAGCAGATGGACGGACTAGTAATAAAATCAACAGGGAGCTGGTACGAAGTTTTAACTGACGAAGGGAAGTCTGTAAACTGTCGTATAAAAGGAAAATTCAGAACCCTGGATATCAAAACTACAAATCCAATTGCTGTAGGCGATCGTGTACAAATAGATCCAGAGCCTGATCAAGAAACAGGACTTATTACTGCACTTCATCCCCGCAAAAATTACATTATCCGTAAATCTGTAAACCTTTCCAAACAAGCACAGATTATTGCGGCAAATTTAGATCAGGCGTTTTTAATTGTTACGCTGGCCTCTCCGCGTACTTCTATGGGTTTTATTGACCGATTTCTGGTCACTGCAGAAGCTTATGAAATTCCTGCAAAGCTCATCTTCAATAAGTTGGATCTGTTTAATGAAGATGGCCTTGAAATTCTTGAAGAATACCAATCAATTTATGAAAATGCAGGTTACCCATGCTATAGCGTTTCGGCGCTCAAAGAAACTAATCTAGATCAACTAAGAGAGTTATTAAAAGATAAAGTAACACTTGTGAGCGGGCATTCAGGGGTTGGCAAATCAACACTGATCAATGCCTTGCTTCCTGGAAAAGAACTTAAAACAGGCGAAATATCCGACTGGAGCGACAAAGGCAAACATACCACCACCTTTGCTGAAATGTTCCAGTTGCCATTCGGAGGATACTTAATCGATACTCCAGGAATTCGTGAACTGGGGGTTTTTGATATTGAAAAGCAGGAACTGGGCCGTTTATTTCCGGAGATCAGAAAACTAATGGGAAATTGCCGCTTTCACAATTGTAGACATATTAATGAACCCGGATGTGCTGTTTTGGATGCACTTGATAAGGGAGAGTTAGAATCTTCGCGATACGATAGCTACCTGAGTATTTATCACGATAATGAAACCAGAGGATGAGAGCAGTAATACAACGAGTGAGTCATGCATCCTGCAGTATTGAAGGTATAATTAGTGGCGAAATTGGTACTGGATTTATGGTTTTGCTAGGAATTGAAGACAGCGATACCGATGAGGACATGACTTGGCTCGCTCAAAAAATTTCGAATATGCGCGTATTTTCAGACGAGAACGGCTTGATGAACAAAGCGCTGGCAGAGGTTCAGGGGAATATCCTTCTGGTGAGTCAGTTTACGCTCTTTGCCTCAACAAAAAAAGGAAACAGGCCCGGGTTTACGCGCTCGGCAAGGCCTGAATACGCTATTCCTTTGTATGAAAAAATGATTGTAGAATTAACTAAACTTACTGGAACAAAAATACAAACCGGCGTATTTGGCGCCAACATGCAAATTAGTTTGGTAAATGATGGGCCCGTTACCATTTGCATCGATACCAAAGCCAAAGAATAATATAAATCAATTCTGATGACAATAGAGGAAGCACAAAAAATAGTAGATCAGTGGATCAATACAACCGGTGTTCGTTATTTTAATGAGTTAACCAATACGGCTATCCTCATGGAAGAAGTTGGCGAGGTTGCCCGGATCATGGCTAGAACGTATGGTGAGCAATCCTTTAAAAAATCGGATGAAGGCCATGACCTTGGCGATGAACTTGCAGATGTATTGTTTGTTTTAATTTGCCTTGCCAATCAAACCGGAATTGACCTGACTGCAGCCCTTCAAAAAAATCTGGAAAAGAAAAATATTCGAGATGCCGACCGGCATAAAAATAATGAGAAGTTGAAATAAAGGCTAAAGATTTCTTAGCGTTAAAATCTTTAATTCAATATATAATCTCCATTAAGAATCAATGGATTTGGTTCTAAAAATTACCGTTCAATCAAAGATCACTATTACTCACCCTTTCAAATGCTAGATTGTATTCCTTTGATCTATCATTCAATGTGATTTTTTGAGGCATTAGTTAGCACAGTTCATTTATTCCCTTGCACCAACACCCAATCTGCCCATGCATCCATTTGTGAAATGGAGATTGGTTTAAGAATGATTTCTCGTTTATTATTTAACAAATAAAAAGTGGGTGTCCCAGACACATAATAATCTTTAACTACTTGGCTATCCCACTTTTTATAGTCGCAGTAAGCAAAAAATGGGTAGGTTTTAACCACTTGTTCAAAGGCAGCTGGTTCAGTGTCTAAAGAAATGTAGACTACATCTATGCCTAAGTTTTTCCATTTGGTGTAGTTTTGAATCAATTCAGGTAGCTCGGCCTCACATTTGGGGCACCAGCTTGCACCAAAAACAACCAAGGTATAGGGCGAGTTAATGGAAGTGAGATTACTAAATTGATTTTGGGGGAAACCATTTAAATAAGACTTATTTCCAAAATCAATTTCTGGTGCAATATTTCCCTTCTTCATGGCGCGGTAACTTTCAAGTTGCTTGGCCAAATCGCTATCAATGGTGCAAGTCACTTCATTCAGTACTTTAAGAGCCAGGTGCTCAGAAGCTTGAAACAGGCTATGCTTTTCTAATAAATCAAAAAGATGGTTGGTTACTTCATTGAATTTTTTCTCATCTTTTATCAAGTTTACTAGCATGGCATCTATTGATTTACGCATTTCGATAAATACAGAATCTATAGAGCGCCCACTATTCTCTATTAACCAAAAATGACTTTCTATGGCGTCTTTAAGTAATCCACTTTTATACAATCGCTGATCGGCATAGTTCAGTGCTCTGAATGCCGCTAGCGTAGCAGGTATCTCATCAGTGCGTTGCTGGGCAATAACTGAAACCGAGCTAACCAGTTGCCTTGCAGGTAAAAACCAGCCAACATAGCTGTCTTTGGTTAAATTGGCTAAGAAGTTTGCGTCTTCTTTTTTAATTCGAAGCTTTTCACTTTTAATTAAATTAGCCGGTGTTTTTTGAACACTAAAAAGGCTTTCTGATGCATATATTTTTTCCAAATATATCCAGGCACTCAAAGCTTGTTCTCTGCGTGGGTGTTCTTTTGCGTACTGCTCAAACCATTGATTTTCTTTTCCTTTGATGACTTTGATCGTTTCGGTATTGCTGAGTGCATTGCCAGTGATTTCAATATCTTCACCACTCAAAATCACAAATAATGGCTTATCATCGGCCAACTTTAAATAGCCTATACCATAATCAGCTTTTGAATAAGTGAGTTTGAAATTCCCCTTTTCATCTAGACTGGTGTTTGAAATAGGGTAGGTTTTTAAGCCATCAAAGCCTTCTAGGGTTATTTTTTGCCCGGTCAGTAACGATAAATTACCCGAAACAAACTGAGCAAATGCGCTACTTGTTAGCAGTAGTGTGCCTATCAATAATCTGATTTTTATTCTCATTATCCTGATGTTCTTTATTTCAAAAAGAACTGTGATTCAAAGATACCTAATTCTTGATGCACCGAACAGAGAATCCTTGTGAATGTTGGTCGCTGTAAGTTCCAGAACCTATTCCAGTTACATCTCCGGTTAATGTTATTGTTTGATTACCCGTATTCGTTCCTGATGTATTAGATAGCACACCTGACTGCGCATCGGTTACATAATTTTATTCGTACTTGCTGCTATATCTGCTGTAGTGACATCCGCTCCCGCTGTTACTAATCCTATTGCATCAAACTTCTCCAGCCGCCTGAATGATAATTTATTTGAAATTTAAAATCATCGTTTGCGCCTGATACATTTCCTGAAATTCCAAAAGAGGCCCCACTAGAATAACCTGTAGAATAGCAATTCCACATAAACCCTTGCGTTGAAACTGTTGGGGTTATCGAGAAAGTGTAGGTTTGATTTGAAGATAAGGAAACAGGAGATGCCAAATTTAGAGTTATTTCACCCGCACTGTTTATGGATACTTGGGAAGTAGCAATTGGCGTCCCTAAAGCTGATAACGCGCAGGTCGTGCCATTATTTCCACAACCACTTGGGCTACCATTATAGACATTTAGCTGATAAAGTGTAGAAGTTGATTCAGCAATAACCGAACCTACCTTGATTGTAATTGACCTTAGGTTCCCACCTCCAGAAACAAATGATTGAGCCATTCCGCTAGTAAGATTCGACCATTGGCTATTATACGAATTTCCCATATTGGTACTGCAGGATTCAGCTCCAGATAGAAATGATTCACCACCACCAGAACCATCACCAGTATAAGCTTCTATACTTTTAGTTGTTGTATTATAAATTAATAAACCTTCAGCGGGTGAAGCTATTGCATCTCGCTGAGTAGAGGTCATTCTTGGTGGTAAAAAACCTTGTGTAGTTGAACTTGCTTCTAATACTGCTGAAGAGGAAGCAGCAGATGATGCACCTACTATTACTTTGCCATTAACGGTTGCACTAGTAAAAGTTCCTGTAATTTTTGAAGCTGCTACATCTGTAACTTTTGCATTCGTGATTGCTCCATCTGCAATGGTTGTAGCATTTCCAACAGAAGTAACTGGACCTGTTAAATTCGCATTCGTTGTTACTGTTGCTGCATTACCTCCAATACTTAAATTAGCCACAGGAGTAGTTGATGTTACCACCAATGGTGCTGTTCCTGTTGCTACTGTAGAAGTAAATCCGGCTGCAGTAACCGTTCCGCTGGTTTTTACATTTGTTACATTAGTGTTACCCAACTGTATAGTATTACTAGCAGAAACCTTAGCTCTAAAGCCTAGCGCGGTAGCATTGGTTAATGCTCCTGATTCAACATCTGCCTGAGCACCAATCATTGTATTTTGACTTCCTGTCGAAATTGTTAAACCAGCTTGGCTTCCTATGCCTATGTTATAATTGCCAGTGGTATTATAAAAAAGTGTCTCATCACCAATTGCATTATTGTTTGATCCTGTAGTGTTGCTATAAAGTGGTATATATCCAAGTGCGACGTTTTTTATACCTTCTGTGTTCGTAAAAAGTGTTTGTTGTCCAATTGCTAAGTTTCTGTTCCCGTTAGTGTTATTTTCAAGAGCAAAAGTCCCAATTGCTGTATTTTCTGAACCTGTAGTATTTTTAAAAAGAGCATTAGTCCCAATTGCATTGTTTCGCCCACCCGTTGTATTGTTAGAAAGTGATGCATCACCAATTGCAACATTCTGATAACCTAAAGTGTTACTATTTAATGCTTGACCTCCAATTCTAGTATTAGATCCATTTTCACCATTTCCTCTCCCAATATTTACACTATTAACAGTGATGTCTTTTGTGAAACTACCTGTTAAAGTTCCTGCATCTGCAGTTACGGTTATATTCGCAGTACCATCAAAGGCAACCCCATTGATGGTTCTTGGGCTTGCTAATTTGGTAGCTGTTCCTGCATTACCAGTAATAGTTGTTTGATCACCAGTATTCGTTCCTGTAATAGCTGCCAATTTTGTTTTTTCTACAGTGGTATAATCATTGGATGATAAGTCCTTACCATCTACTTTGTCTACCTTGCTAGCTATGTCGGTTTGAATAGCCATCAACTTCCAGGAAGTACCGGTATAATAATAAAACCCGATAGGTGCTGTGGTTTGATAAACCAATAATCCCTGGGCAGGACTAGCAATTGCATCTTTTTGGGTAGCAGTTACTCTGGGAATTAAGATCCCTTTATTATTTGTACTTGAAGTAACTTCTAAGGCTGCCGATGGTGCAGGAGTTTTAGTTCCAATTCCAATCTGAGCAATTGCAGGTACAGTGCCAAGCATTAAAAAAAGACATATTAAACCGTGAAAAAATGATTTCATTGGAAGATGATTTTTGATTGAATATTTCTGGTTAGTGAGTAGTTTTTTGAATGTATTAATTCCTTTAAAAACCAATTTTATATCAAGATTATAAACGCTATGGGAATACAATTTTGAAAAAAAATTTTTGAATATATGTAAATTTTTTATTTAGAAAAAAAATAAAACTAATCCGTACTAAAAATTTAATTTTCAGATTACTTAAAAAATTTGGTAGAGTTCATTTTTGAAAATAATGAAGAAAACACTGTCCGTAGAATTTAGCGCCCCGTTTTATTATAGGTTCGTAACTATCCGTAGAGGCGCTGCCTCTTGAATTGGTTTAATCAAAACAACAAAATTGACTTAGTATTAAAAGCCTCAATAGCGCATCTTTGGTTTGTTACTATTCACCCATTTGATGATGGAAATGGACGTATAACAAGAGCTTTAACAGATATGTTATTAGCACAGGCTGACAAGAGTAATCAAAGATTCTATAGCATGTCTGCTCAAATAAGAATCGAACGAAAACAATACTATGATATTCTTGAAAAAACCCAGAAAGGTGATTTAAATATTACAAATTGGATACAATGGTTTTTACAGTGTTTAATCAATGCACTTAATTCAACAGAAGAAGTTCTTGTTAAGGTTTTATCTAAAGGTAATTTCTGGCAAATACATTCAAAGACTATTATCAATGAAAGGCAGAAGAAGCTAATTAATAAACTCTTAGACAGTTTTGATGGCAAATTAACATCATCTAAATGGGCTAAAATTGCTAAATGCTCAAAAGATACCGCTATTCGAGATATAAATGACTTAATTGAGAAAGAAATACTGCGTAAAGAAGAAGCTGGAGGAAGAAGTACAAATTATAAATTAAATAGAAATGCCAGCAGGTAACAGCGCACAGCCGCCATTGAAAAAACGGCGGCTGTGCGCAAAACGTTATACCTCATTTAAAAAATAAAACCGATACTATATACCTTCAATCTAAAGTGTCAATTCACCCCAACCATCACGATATTGACGCTTAACGAATTGATTTGCAGCATCGAAGTTGGTCACACGCATATTTTGGTTATCCCAAAGTAATTTAGTGTTTGAACCTGGATAATGCATTCCGTTTCCTGTGTTACGAGCGAAAGGCATGTCAGCCACACGTATAGCCAAGTTAGCCATCAAAATAGCCTCAGTCAAAGGACCCGCTAAATCAAATGGAGAACTTAATTGTTTTTTACCATAACCAGCAATTGCACCTTCCACCCATTGAGCATAATGTCCATCCGCACTGCCAGGAACACGCTCTAATTTGAGAGGTACTTTCACTTCTTGATTTCTAGATAAAGGCAATAAACGAGGATTAGCCGCATATTCGCTAGCCATCATTTTTCCTTTGGTACCAATAAACAAGATACCTGAATTTCCATCACCAAACATCTCGTCAGGTCCTAATTCTTCAGGACGCTCTGGCTTAATTCCACCATCCATCCAGTGCATCGTTACAGGTCCTTTTGTACGATCTGTTTTAGGGAAAGTCAAAGTTGCATGACTTGATGGAGGGCAAGAGTCTAAGAATACCCCTCTTTTCCCAAAAGCGGTAAATACACTACTTACACTTGCTTGAACATCTGAAGCATACTTCAAACCTAAGACACGGAAAGGAGCTTCCATTAAGTGGCACCCTAAATCACCCAAAGCACCTGTACCATAATCCCACCATCCACGCCATGAGCCTGGAATTAAGTTTTCAACATAATCTTTTTGAGGAGCAGTACCCAACCATAAATCCCAATCTAATCCAGCTGGAACGGCAGGCTTAGTAGAAGGCCAAGGAATACCTTGTGGCCAAATAGGTCTGTTGGTCCAAATCTGAACCGTATGAACATCACCAATAATGTCTGCATCATACCATTCTACCAATTGGCGCACTCCGTCTCCAGAGCTACCTTGGTTACCCATTTGAGTAACTACTTTATATTTTGCTGCAGCTTGGGTCAACATACGAGCCTCGAAAATATCGTGAGTCATTGGTTTTTGCACGTAAACGTGCTTGCCCAATTGCATCGCAGCCATGGCTTGAACCGCATGGTTATGATCTGGTGTAGAAACAGAAACGGCATCGAAATTCTTCGATTCCACATCCATCATTTTACGCCAATCCTTGTAATATTTTGCTTTTGGATAAGCAGCAATTGCACCTTTAGCCATGCGATCATCCACATCACATAAATAACCAATATCCGCTTTACCACTATCATAGAAGTATTTTAAATCTGATTTACCTTTACCACCAACTCCGATACCAGCTACCACTAATTTATCGCTAGGAGCTAAAAAACCTTTACCGCCTAATACGTGACGAGGTACAATCATGAATCCTGCCGAAACTATGGAGGCTGATTTCAAAAACTCCCGACGGGATTCCAATATTTTTTTCTTTTTCATTAGGTTTATAATCTGAACATTAAAGCTAAATAAAAAATTGTAATTTTTAAACCTGTAAATAGTCAGCAAAAAATATTCTGAATTACATCAAAACTAAGAGAGTATTTTCAAACTACGTGCTCTTAAATAACTGATTATCTTCCATATATTTAATGATTAATTGAATGAATAAGACATCATACATTTGACACTTATGAAATTTATCCTATTGTTTATGACGCTAAGCCTGTTTGTTCAAACAAATACCAATGAGATCTATAAATTCACAACATTAACAAAAGTGAATGAGTGGCGAATTGTAAACGATGGTGTGATGGGTGGAATCTCAAAAAGTTCCTTGATCTTAAATGATTTGGGAAATGGGCAATTTATGGGTCATGTTTCATTGGCAAACAATGGAGGATTTGCTTCAATACAATTGAATAAGACAATCAAATTAGCGGATGAAAAAAAGTTTATCCTATTGCGTATAAAAGGAGATGGTAAGGCGTATGAATTTCGTTTAAAAAGTCGAATTTATGGGCAGGAGTCTTATGTATACCCATTTATGACAACAGGCGAGTGGGAAATTATTAAGTTGCCAATAAGTGAATTTTATCCTCAAATTTTTGGGCGTAAATTAAATAGACCCAATTTTAATTTTAAAAGTATTGAGCAATTGAGTTTCTTGATAGCCAATAAGCAAGAAGAAGATTTTAGACTACTGATTGATTGGATAGGTTTGGAGTAACCGAGATTATCAGTAATATCTGTTATCAAACAAGGCAACGCTCGCAAATATCTTTTGAATGGACCTGCAAATGCAATTATCTACTTCCATTAATTCTCGTTTTGGTTACATTATTGACTTTGAAATCTAATTATATGCATACATTAAAACCTTATATACTGCTTTTTGCTTTTTTATCGCTCTCTATGTTTTCAGTGGGTCAAAATCGTTATCAAATAAAGACTGGCGACCCAAACGGCATTAAAAAATGGTACATGGGCAGACAAATTGCACAAGTAATGAGTCATTATGGAATAGATTGGCTTGAAAGGGAAGAAAGACAAAGGGAAGAAAATACCTCTCTATTATTAAAAAATTTAGCCGTAAAACCAGGTATGTTTATTGCTGATATAGGAGCGGGTAGTGGCTACCATAGTGCATTACTTTCAAAAATGGTAGGAAGTGGTAAAGTTTTTGCAGTTGACGTTGAGCCAGAAATGATTGCTTACTTAAACGAAAGAATCAAGAAAGAAAAATTGTCACGTATAGTACCTGTATTGAGCACAGAACAAAAAGTATCTTTACCAGAAAACACCATTGACATGATGTTGTTAGTAGACGTATACCACGAATTTTCTTATCCTTATGAAATGGCTTTATCAATGCGATCTGCATTAAAACCTGGGGGTAAATTAGTGCTTGTAGAGTTTAGGTCTGAAGATTCAACTGTACCCATTAAAACCATTCATAAAATGAGTGAAGCGCAGGCCATTAAAGAATTAAAAGCAGCAGGTTTTGTATTTGATAAAAACATAGATAATCTGCCATGGCAGCACTGCATGGTTTTTACAAAGCAGTAATTTAACTATAAGAAATCAGTAACAAATTAAGAGGCAAGCAATATGACCTAATTGTTTCAATTGAAATAGGCCACCACCCATTGAAAACATTAAATTTGATTTCAATTAAAACAGTGCCCTAAAAATAAATTGAAGAAAGAAATTGTCATTGTTTGGTTTAAAAGAGATTTGCGTTTTACAGACCATGAAGCACTTTTTTATGCTCAAAAACAAAGCTTGCTTGCTGAAAACGCCAATCAAAAGCAAAAATCCAAATATTTCATTATTTTTATTTTCAGGATTCAAAATAAGCTCATAAACCCATGTTTACAGTCAAATTCAATCGTCTACCCTCCAAAAAAATCAACATTCTATTCGCAGTTTTATTGATTTGGGGCAACCAGCAGGTAATCAGCCAAACTACTCAATCGTTTGACATCGTTGTCTATGGCGGAACATCCGCAGGCATATCTTCAGCAATACAAAGCTCAAGATTGGGTAAAAAAGTGATTTTAATAGAGCCAACGAATAGGATCGGCGGGCTAACAACCGGAGGATTAGGACAGACCGATATTGGAAATAAGCAGGCTATTGGTGGAATATCCAGAGAGTTTTATCAGAATGTAAAAAGCTATTACCAAAAACCAGAGAACTGGAACTGGCAAAAACGAGAAACGTATCGCGATGGCGGACAAACAACTTCTGCGGCAAATGAAGATGCCATGTGGACCTTTGAACCATCAGCAGCGCTTAAGATCTATAAAGACATGCTGAGCAAGGAGAAAAATATTACCCTAGTATATTCACAGCGATTAAACCGAAAAACAGGGGTCAAAAAAACATCTGGAAAAATATCATCCATTCAAATGGAAAGCGGTCAAATCTACTCGGGCAAAATGTTCATTGACGCCACCTATGAAGGCGATCTAATGGCAGCTGCAGGCATCACTTATACTGTTGGGCGCGAGTCAAATGCGCAATACGGAGAATCTTTGAATGGCATTCAGGCAAATAAAGTAAGTTTAACGCTCCGCAAAACAGTTTCCATGAACGGTGCGTATCATAATTTTATTGATGGCGTTGATCCATACATTAAAAAGGGAGATCCAAAAAGTGGTTTACTCCCATTCATCAATCCTGGCAAACCAGGAATTGACGGTAAAGGCGATACCAAAATACAAGCCTATTGCTACCGAATGACATTAACCAACCACCCCGATAATCGGATTTTGTTTAGTAAGCCTGCAGGTTATAACGAATTGGATTATGAATTACTACTCCGGAATTATGAAGCTGCTGAAGGGCCTGTAGAGAAAATGTATGAATATGGTGATCCGCTGGTACCATGGATTAATTCAGACATGCCTAATCGTAAAACAGATACCAATAACCAAAAAGGTTTTTCTACAGATTTTATCGGTCAGAATTATACCTACCCAGAAGCAACGTATCAGGAACGTGAAAAAATTGCTCAGCGCCACAAACAGTATCAGCAGGGTTTAATGTGGACGCTTGCATATCATCCCCGCATCCCAGCTAAAGTTAGAGCAGCTGTTTCTCAATGGGGAACCTGCAAAGATGAGTATGACAGTAAAGATGGATGGCAATCCCAATTATACATCCGTGAAGCTAGGCGAATGATCAGTGAATATGTAATGAGTCAAAAAAACTGTGAGAAGTTTGAGGTGGTTCAAGATCCTGTTGGCATGGGCGCATACGGAATGGACTCTCACAACATTCAGCGATACGTTGATGTGAATGGCTATGTTAAAAATGAAGGCAATGTGGAAGCGCATGTAGCTAGTCCTTTTCCGGTAAGTTACCGCAGCATTGTACCTAAAAAATCGGAGGCTAGCAACCTCTTTGTTCCGGTTTGTATCTCTGCTACGCATATTGCCTTTGGATCAATCCGGATGGAGCCTGTTTTCATGGTTTTAGGGCAATCGGCAGCGATTGCCGCATCCATGGCGATTGATAATAATTATGCCATTCAGGATATTCCTTACAAAGAATTAGAAGCTAATTTGCTGAAAAATAAACAGGTGCTTCAATAGAAAATTAGGTATCTCGGAAAATTTCAGTAAAACAAATTATAGCAGCTGGAATACGATTTGCGTTAACGATGGTAGCGGCATCCTTTTTGGCTATTTGAGGCCAAAAAGATAGAGCGGACAGCGTGTTTAAACGCCCAAATAAATCTTATCTAAATTCAGTAAGATGCATGATAAACCTGATTGAAATCGTTTAATTACTTATCCTGCTGTTCTGAAAACCTGAAATTCTTTTTCATTGATTTAAGGTGATGATCATTCACTTGCTTTTTCAGATTTTCAAGATCGAAGTTTTGATTGGTACCACAATCGAGCATATTGAAATAAATAGAAGGTTTAAGGCTCTCTAAAAATTCGGGGATGTTGCTGCTCCAAATCAGTTGGCAATTGCCTTTAATCTTTGGAACTATTTGAGATAGTCCATCTTTAAAAACTATCTCTCTGACATGGCTTGACTCCAGGTTACCTTGAGGATAAAAAAGCAATAAATTACCCGGAACCGACAATATTTCTGCGGCATATTCCAGGCTTTCATTAACAGAACGGCCATAAGGCGCGATAGAGAATGCACCAAAATACCTAGACCATCTGTTCTTTTGCAATTGCTTTTTTAGGCTCATAATATAGGTGCATTTTACGGTATCCTCCTTATAAATTGCATGTAAACCCAAATAACTGGCAAGCATCGTATCCCAGAAACTAAAATGATTACACATTAATAAATAAGAATGGCCGGGTTTAATATCTATAGGGTAGATGACCATTTTATTGAACCGTCTCCTAACTAATTTTGTAAGGAGCATAAAACTCCATAAGAGCAATTTTTGGGGAAGTGGTTTGGCCTTGATAATCATGCTAATATCGCTGATAAGGTATCTGCAAAGTTCTTGTTGATCAGTTCATGGTTCTCATCTAAAACGATCACCTCTGCTGATTTTAATTTTGATATTAAGTAGTTACCTATTTTCTTTGGATACATTTTATCTCGTTTACCAAATACAAATATACTTTTTACCTGATGCTGCTGGAGTGCTTGCTCTAGCCTGACAAAATCTGTGTCCAGAAAACGAAGATAGGTAAGTGAGGCATAAAAATCTAGTCTGAGCTCCTTGGTACCAATTTCTTTCAGTAAAATTTCATGATTTTTTGAATCAATAAGCCCCAATTTTCGATAAAAATCAAGAAAATGAAGTATAGCTTTATCGCTATGGGCTAACTTCTCTATAATCTTATTGCCAATCTTGTTGGTGCTAAAAAAACGGATCAGCACCCCCGGATTCAATGCTGACGGAGCTGCAACAATATACTCATTGATCCGTTGAGCAAGTTCCTCTGCAATAGCAGTGGCATAGTGAGTACCCATTGAATATCCAATCACAGAAAATTGACCGATATTTTCATGTGCACAGAAATGCATAAAAAGTTCAGCCAGCTCCTTCTTACTAATGCCAATTTTGATGTGGTTAAGGCTTTGATCAACCAGCTTCGTTTCCTTATGAAAGAAAAGGTCAAACCCATAAAAAGTATATTTTGCACCTAACTTTTCTTCCAGTATCCTGAATTGCTTTCCGTGCATGCCATAACCATGAAAACATAACATCGCATTTGGGCCATTACCATATTTATAGTAGTGGAGTTTTACGAGTGAATTCTCAAAATAGTGGCTCGTCATTTATTTACCAGGCATTAAAAGGGCAATAGCCCATGCGTATTCGCCATCATGGGATATAGATAAATTAATACTATAAGGTGTTTGTTGCCCATGGATTGTTACTGTTGGTTTTCCGGCAATTTTTTCTCGGGTTATTTCAATCTTTTTCCATGAGATGGCAGCAGCGTCATATTGCTTCAAAGCTTTGTAAACCGCTTCTTTGGCAGCCCATGTTGAGGCATATCTGATTATAGAGTCATCAAAAAGCTCACAATACGCTAATTCATTAGTGGTATACACCTTGCTCTTGAATTCTTCTGTCAGAGACTTCTCAAAATCAGGGATAAAAACAAGATCATTCCCTACAAAAGTTTGCCCTTGTATGATTAGATTAACCGGAATAGTTAGAATTTCATTCTTCATCATTTGGCACTCCCATTATATTGAATCCACCATCAACAAAATGAAGGTTACCAGTCACATTTGTAGAGAGGTCAGAAAAGTAATAAAGTGCTGCATTCCCAACATCGTTTGCGCTAACATTGCCCAGCGGAGCCGCCAACTTGCCGAGCTTTCTCAACCTGCGAATACCACTTACAGCTCCAGATGAGGTGGTCATGATCAATCCAGCTGATAGTGCATTTACACGTATATTTTGCCCCCTGAAATGGTCTGCAAGGTAAAGAACTATATTTTCTAGTGCCGCTTTATTGATACCCATACCGGCATAGCCTGAAAAAACGCGCTGGGATGCATTATAGGTAAGCGTTAAGATTGAGGCGTTCTTAGCTAGGAGCTCTTTGGCAGATCGGCAGATTCGGATTAATGAATAGGCGCTAATGTTAAAAGAGTCCATCAAATCTTCAAATGGAATGTCGAGATATGAAGGTGCAGGCTCGGTACTTCCTGGAATGCTGTAACACAATACCTTCTGATTACCATAAGCCACCCCATGTAAAATATAGTTTATTGGCCCCAATCCCTTGTATACCTTGTTAAGAAATTGATCTATTTGCTCTGAGCTCCTAACATCCACCTGAGATGCATAATTTGAATCCATTCCAGCTTTATCCATCAGGGCCAGAACTTCATCTTTGGTGTCTTCGACATAGCTCAATGCTACTTTGCATCCAGATTGGTGTAGCTTTAATGCTACATCGTAGGCGATAGAGCTATCATTCCTGACACCAAATACTACTGCAACTTTATCTTTATTATTAATCATTAATAATCATTTGATATGGACATTGCGCTATTCGTGCCTCCGAAACCATAATTAAGGCAAGTAATATGATTAATCTCTTTGGCAAAAGCCTGCTGTGGGATTAAATCCCGGTAAGCTTCAAGTGGTTTCATGGGCCCATTCCAGCTCGGCCCTGTTTGAAAATTCTCCAATTCAGGATTCAGGTTTACAGAATTCAGACAAGGAAGAACCATCTGATTTTCAAGCATCATAATAGAAGAAATTAACTCAACAGCCCCTGCAGCTCCAAGCATATGTCCAAACTGCGATTTAGGAGCACTTATATGGTAACCACTTTCACCCAATGTATCTACAACACTTAAAAGCTCGATCGAGTCGCCGGTAGGTGTTGAAGTACCATGAACCTTTACTACATCAGGCCTATGTCCTGTTTCCTGGAGCAAGCCTTTCCATAAACGCTGTTGTCCGGCAAAAGATGGATAGAACATATCTCCATCGCCATCAGAATTATTAAAATAAGTATCAATAACAGCCAAGATCTTTGCACCTCTAGACTTTGCCATTTCATATTCTTCAAGGGCAACAATGCCACCACCGAATGAGCAGACAAAGCCATTTCTATTTTTATCAAATGGGCGCGAGCTTTCTTGGGGGCTAAATCCTCGGCTCAGCACTTGCATGGCATCAAATCCAATAAATGTTTCTAGGGCAGTTCCTTCTACTCCACCTGCAATTGCACGATCCTGAAAACCATATTTAATCAGGCGATATGCATGCCCGATATTCCCTAAACCGGTTGCGCAGGCAGAACCTATAGATTCAGAAACCCCTTTATTTTTGATCAGGCAAGATACATTGGCAGCTTCACGAAAAATCATGGTACGATCTACCGTATGTGCGCCCCCCTGCCGTGATTTAGCACCTAACTGAAAGAAAGTATGCCATGCATTTCTAAGAATTATATTTCCGGCACTTCCGGAGCTGATCACAACGGCTGTTTGCTCAGATTCAGTCTCAGCTGTGGTCCAGTTTGCCATTTTAATGGCATCAAGAGTATTCAGCATGGCCCAAATACTGCCAATGTCTGCTGTTGCAAGATTCCCATCGGGGATTCTGCTTAATTTATCGATATAAGTATCAGGATAGTTTTGAAAGATGGTAGACCAAACAACTTCTAAACCGGCTTCTTCTTCAGTAATATAGCCAGAAACAGAAGATCTAACTTTCTTACCATGGGCAAGAGCCTGATCCCATTCTCTGATCAGACTTTGATTACTAAATAGTTTTTGGTTGAAGTCGGCAAGATCTGTACAGTTCGGAAAAATCCCTCCCATACCCACTATTGCCACTTTTCTTCCTTTCAACTGCATGATCAGCCTTTTTCCTGGGTTTTGATTATTAGATTCACAGTATCCTTTACTTTAGAGCCCAAATCATCAATATCATCGTCATCAAACTCCAGATTGAATTTTTGCTCAATTTTTGCAACAATATTGATCATTTCTGTAGATGGTGTATTCAAATCTGCAATAAAATCTGTTTCTTCAGTCACAGAATTTAATTTTTCCTGATTTACTGTTCTTACTGTTCTTAAAATCTCAACTAAACCGTTAATAATCTCTTGTCTTTCCATTAATCTATTTTTGATTTAATCGTTCTTTTTTTATTCCTCTGCCAGTGACATCAAATAATTCGGCTACCAGCGTAAAATCTGTGCTAAGATCGTATTCCATTAGCTGCTTTTCGGTAAAATGACGAAAATATTCGTCTAAATCTATTCCCTTGGCAACTTTATAAATCCTGCCATCTGAAACAATTTGACGGAATTTACAAAATTTGATGTAACCAATATTAATAAAGGTATCTCCTTCCTCCAAATAATTGTGAAAAATTACTTGTCCGATACTAATAAACCGCGGGAAAAATTTTTCGCCCAATTCCAGGGGTTCAAGGCCTTCTTTCTTGCACTCTAAAAAACCATTGCAGGAGCCAGCTATTGCCTGTGCACAGGATTCTATTTGATCAACCCCTCTAAAAAGACCAAAATGATCTTCCACATCCCTGCTTTTGGGAGAATAACTTGCTACAATGCCAATTTTTGGAGAATGCCAATGATATTTATCCAATAACAATTTAGTAGGGCCGTGATGTATCATCAAATCACTGGGATGAACACCAGTAAGATTTTCTTTATCCAATATCATCGCATGCCCCCATTAATTTGAATATTG
>NZ_JBIKSU010000023.1:0-34686 GCF_044348475.1 Daejeonella sp.
ACTACTCTCTATCGATGCCCTTCGTGGTTTCGACATGCTTTTGATTGCAGGAGGCGGAACTTTTCTGGTATTACTGGAAAATAAAACCGGATTGGCTTGGGTCGATTATCTTGCTGGGCAATTGAAACACCCGGCCTGGAATGGTTTTACTTTTTATGATTTCATTTTCCCACTATTTTTGTTCATTGCAGGTGTTTCTATCCCCTTTTCGCTCAAAAAAGGCATTGAAAAGGGTCTCAGCAAATCTGAATTATACAAAAAAGCATTCCGTAGAATGTTAATTCTAATCGTTTTAGGCATTCTGGATAAAAATCAACCCCTTACTTTTTTTGACCCTGCTCAAATTCGAGTAGCCAGCGTTCTTGGTAGAATAGGGGTGGCTGGATTTTTAGCTACCATTTTATACCTTAACTTTTCATGGAAGAGCCGACTCATCTGGGTGGCCGGAATTTTACTTTCCTATTATGCGGCTCTATTCCTAATTCCAGTACCCGGATTTGGTGCAGGCAATCTGACGATAGAAGGTAATTTGATTGGTTGGTTTGATAGAAATTTTTTGCCAGGACGGCTACTTCAAAAAATATATGATGAAAATGGCCTAATAACGCAATTCCCTGCCATGTGCCTTGCGGTTCTGGGTTCTCTGGCTGGCGATATGCTGGGAACAAACTGGAAAGAAAGTAAAAAATTATCATTTCTGCTGTTAGCAGGTATTACAGCAATAGGTGTAGGTCTTATTTGGAGTATTCACTTTCCAATTAACAAACACCTCTGGACCAGCTCTTTTATACTCCTTACCTCTGGAATGGCATTTATATTTTTGGGGCTATTTTATTATGTTATCGATATTCTGAAATACCAGAAATGGGCATTCTTTTTCCAGGTAATTGGCATGAATTCACTCACCATTTATTTGGCTTACCATTTCATTGATTTTGCTCATACCTCAAACGCTCTTTTTGCCGGTCTTTATGCTCCAGTTCCGGAACCTTTTCATGATGCACTCGAGGCACTTGGCGGGCTTGCACTGGTATGGTTTATGATGTATTTTTTGTATAAGAAGAAGATTTTTATAAAGATTTAGGGTATAGGTTGTAAGTATTAAGTTATAGGTTATAAGTTTGGATTGTGCTATTCTACTCATTACCTGGTTTACTCATACAAGATTACCAAAGGTAAAACAAAGAGACAAATTATCTCATCGACATATCCTTACACAATCTTTAAACCCTCTCCTTTGGAGAGGGACAACACTATACCTGAAACCAGTAATTTCGTACACAGGGTGAGGCCCTAAATTTGCTAATTTACTTTCAATACGAAATCCAACACCTAGATGTGACTGACGAAATTGTCTTTCTAAACGCTTAGGTAATTTCGTAAGTCTTTTATGCTTTCAACCACTGATCAAACCAATCAAATGCCTCGGTTTGCATCTTGCTATCAAACTTATGAGGACCCGGATGGAACGAGCATTTGTATTTATCTGTAGCATTCGCTTTTTTATAAACCTCTGCTAATATTTTATCGGCTGCCTCCATTTCAGGAAGCGTGTAAAGCCCGTCATGGGTATCATTCAGAACCAAGGTTGGAAGCGGTGCCCTCAAGCCCAAAATTTCTGGGAAATCCATATCCTTTGGAAGCATTGGAACATAGGTCATCCAGGTATGGGTAAATGATTTGTTCAGAATAAAGTCTTTCCAAGTGGTAAGGAATCCTACACATACGGCACATTTAATTCGTGGTTCGAGCCCACCCATAAAAACAGTCCTCATTCCACCTCCCGACAAACCGGCGCAGCCAACCCGAGTAGCATCCACATCTTTGCGGGCGCACAAAACGTCTAAGGCTTTCTGATCTTCTGCAAAAAATACCCCAGGCCAGGTTGTACCTGCACTGAATAAAGATTTTGCCATAGTATGCTCATGTGCAGAAGCCCAGGTATTATACGCTTTAATATTTTCTGAATCTTCGGGGTTTTGATCGTTTAATCCATTTCTTTGCGATGCTGGAACATCCTGTAACATTACTCTACGACTGGCAAAAGGAAATGCATCAGAAACTAAGACCACATAGCCGCGTTTAGCAATTTCATTTGCCCATGCTAAACCACTATAATATTCCTTTTGATGGGATACCATATCTGGATGCTGTTTATCGGATGTCTTGGTAATTTTTCTGGTTCCAAAGTACTTGTTTGCTCCATGATCGTGGAAAGCCAGAATAGCAGGCAAGGCACCCTTGGCATTTTGAGGTTTTAGTAAAATTGCTTCTGTAGCACGGCCATAAGGCAGTTGCCAGGTCAATTCTTCGATATGTAATCCGTCATAATTGTATTGCTTATTGACAGTAACTTTAGGAATGCCACCTATATCAGGTATTCCCAAACGATCAAGTAGCCTTTCTTTTGCCGCTACTCTCCACTTCTCAATATCCTGCCATTTGGTATTCCTAAATGAGTAATCAGGAATCTTATTTTCTGTTAGTGAATAGGCCCATGCCCCATATAAACCAATAATACTTTGATTGCTACCATCCACATTTTCATCTGCCGCAAGTGGAACTTTGGTATCCTTTTCAGAGTTGTTGCAAGCCGAAAGTCCGTTAATTACTCCTGCACCAATTCCAGCCATTCCGGCTATGCCAGCGATTTTTATAAAATCTCTACGGTTGTTTTTCATGTTTATATTTTTTGGATCACATTCTGTGTGTAATTCATTTAAATTATACAACAAGATATTGATTTTTTAAGGAGAGTGCAACGAAATAAGAAATTTTATGTGTTGGAATAGTGTTGAAGATACCAACCCTTTAATCAGCCCGCTCCAATGGAGTCCTTTGGACCAGCGGTGGACACTGGGTGGATATGACAAATTGGATAGAACTCGTGAATATCAGTTCAATCCCGAAATTCCTTTTCCGACATACTGTCCCCCGCTGGCGGGGGTAGGGGGTGGTTTATGAGCTACCATTTTAGTAAAAGCTTTTGACTATCTAAAAAAACTATCATTCTAATTGAGTAAACGGTATTCATCAATTTCTAAAATTAAATTTAGCCGACAAATTAAGAATCTAATGAAAAACGCTTCTGCTGAAAATCTATGGCACTATAACAAAGACCTGCAAGCATTTGCTAATCAGAACAGGAAGAAGATGACCAAAGCTGAATCATGCCTTTGGAAGTATGTGCTTAGTAAAAGACAAATGAGAGGATACCAATTTGGACGTCAAAGGCCTGTTCTAAATTACATTGCTGATTTTATGTGTAAAGACCTATTACTCATAATTGAGGTTGATGGGCTTACACACCAGTGGGAGGAAGTAGCATTGAAGGATCACCAACGACAAAAAGAACTTAGTAAAGCAGGTTTTACCATATTACGTTTTGATGATGAGGAGGTATTAAATCATATAAATGATGTTTTTTATAAGATCAACGAGTTTATTGAGAAATTGGAGAAGAACCACCCCCTTTAATTCCCCCGCCAGCGGTGGACACTGATCGGCTAAGCATAATTTGATATAAATTGTAAATAATAATCCAAAAACCTATAAAGGTAGTACGGGATTAAATCAAAACCTGTAAACTTATTTTAGGACGAAACAGAATGTACCCCCCTTTAATCACCCCGCCAGCGGTGAACACTGGGTGGATATGACACATTGTATAGAACTCGTGAATATCAGTCCAATCCCAAAATTTCTTTATCCGACATACTGTCCCCCGCTGGCGGGGGTAGGGGGTGGTTTAATACCAATCACCTAACCAACCCCAAAAGATACTCTCCATACCCACTTTTACGGAGTGGTTCAGCAATTTCCTTGAGCTGCTTTTGATCAATAAAGTTCATTTGATAGGCAATCTCTTCTATACAACCAATCTTTAAGCCTTGCCTTTCTTCAATCACCTGAACAAACTGGCCAGCCTGCATAAGCGAGTTGAATGTACCAGTATCAAGCCAGGCAGTTCCGCGGCTTAAAACCCCTACCTTCAGCTTACCCTGTTTTAAATATTCACGGTTAACATCTGTTATTTCGTATTCTCCACGTGGCGAAGGCTGTATATTTTTTGCTATTTCAACCACCGAATTATTATAGAAGTATAAACCCGGAACTGCATAATTAGATTTGGGCGCTAATGGCTTTTCCTCGATAGATAATGCATTGAAATCTTTGTCAAACTCTACAACCCCATAGCGTTCAGGATCGGATACCTGGTAGGCAAATACTACTCCTCCTTCTGGATTTTGAATGGTTGGCAACAAATTACTGATCGAATCACCGTGAAAGATGTTGTCGCCCAGGATAAGTGCAACCGCATCCTTACCTATGAATTTCTCGCCAATCACAAATGCCTGTGCCAACCCATTTGGAATTGCTTGTTCGGCATAAGAAAATTTACAGCCAATTCTAGTTCCATCACCAAGCAATTTTTCAAAGTGTGGAAGATCATGCGGTGTAGAAATGATCAAAATATCTTTAATACCAGCCTGCATGAGGGTAGACAATGGATAATAAATCATCGGCTTATCGTAAACCGGCATAAGTTGCTTGCTTACAGCTAGGGTAAGTGGGTGTAATCTGGTGCCTGAGCCCCCTGCGAGTATGATTCCTTTCATATGGGAAAGTTGTAGGTTATAAGTTGTAGGTTATAGGTTGTAGGTTGTAAGTTATAGGTTGTAGGTTATAAGTTGTAGGTTTTAGGTTTGCTAATTTACTCATTTGTTAATTATCTGTTTTAGCTTTTTCAACAAGCTCATTATACCATTCAGCTCCATATTTTCGGATAAGGGGGTCTTTTAAAAACTGGTAAACCGGAACTTTAAGTTCATTTCCAAAACTACATGCCGGACTACAGATATTCCATCGGTCATAATGTAAAACTTCAAACTCGGGATAATTGGTTATTCGAATTGGGTATAAATGACAAGAAATGGGCTTCTTCCATCCTATTTTGCCGTCTTCATAAGCCTTCTCAATAGAACATTTACTAATTCCATTTTCCATAATGACATAGGCACATTCCTTATTGGTGTCTACGCAAGGGGTAGTGTAATCACCTTCAAAGTCTTTGACATAGGTGCCAAATTCTTCAATTACAGCAATACCCTTTTCTGTCATATAGGGTTTTACACTTGGATAGATCTCGTCTAAAATGGCCAACTCCGAGCGCTCAAGTGGTGCACCTGAATCTCCTTCAATACAACATATTCCCTTGCATTTATTCAGGTTGCAAACAAAATTCTCACTCACTATATCCTCGTGAACTAGGGTATTTTTGACTTCAATCATAATTCATTATTTAACCGCTCAAAGGCTATATTTTAATCCTTCGGCGGATATTAACTCTAAGGTAACAGAGCCAACCAATATTTCTACATGCGCTTTAACCGGAATACGGTTTGCATCATCTGTTATCCAAAGATATAATTTACTATTCTTCCTGAATATTCTTCCAGGCTGAATCGATGGGCTAAACTTTATACATCGGATTAAGCCAAGGGCTGTTTTTACAACTTCTTTGCCAATATACTGGATCTCCATTTTATTAATTCCATCATCCAGAAAATAATTCATGCTAAATTTATCGCCTTGGCTAAGCTTTGAGATGTTTAGGTTACGGGCAAAATAATACGCTGAAACTACGTCAAATGTTTGACCATTGCTTTTAAATGTCCCTTTCTTGGAAACCACCTTTTTTTCGTCTTGGTAAAAACGAGCTTGATCACTACGCCGATAATTGGCTTCACGGATATTTTCTGTATAGAGGTATGGGCTCATTGTTACCTGATCAATGTATGAATCGTAGCGATTTCTGACCTTGTAAAATACATTGAATGTTCCGGCCGTACGGCCTTCGGCTATGAGATGAAAAACCGGTTTATTATCGAATAAAGCAGTACTTTCTTCAACCCTAATGGAGGCTTCTGCTGCAGTTATAAAACCATATCGCAGTCTGTACTGAAGCTTTTCACCAACTTTAAATACCGGCTCAGCACCGCTCATTAACCCTTGCGAGAATGCAGTTTGACCTGTTAAAAAGAGAAAAAGAAGTACTAATTTCCTAATCATGAATGCTATTAAAGCAATAGTTATTCCAAACCTTACCTTTCACTTCCGGCCTGATCCTGTCACTCCGGGCTTGACTCGGAACGCTTAAAAATAGGCACCGTAGAACAAGGCTCACCGTACATGATACTTTTGGCAACATGTGATAACTTCACCGTAATATCAATATAAGCAGAATCAGGAACAGCAATTTCACCGCATCCTTTAACTACCACGCGCTGATCACGATATTTTTCAATGTCCATTCTGCTAAGCTCACGTTCAAAAAGAATAGTTTCGAGTAATTTAAGATCGCCAAAGACTACGGTTTTAGCAAATGCCGCCATTTTGTTGGCAAGAAGCATATAAGCCCAGGTGGGTACAATTGCATCGGCTGAACAACCTATTGCAATGTGTTTATCTGTATAAGATTCCCAGTTATGCCCTTTAATAAATTCCCTAAAGTCTTTCTCTTTGAGCATTAAGCCCTGAAAGAGATTGTCTTTTATATCATAAAAAAAGCGTTCGCCAGCAGGATAAAGATCTGCAAGATCTAGACTTACGAGCGCGCTTTGAGCTACCTTATTAACAATATTTTCCTGAATGTCCATCGTGTTATGCATTGAGATTATTGATTAGCTCCGAATCATTTATTCAAACCGGTCTAAAACAAAAAATCCGGAAGCGATACAATCACTTCCGGATACAAAGTTAATGAAATAAGGTATTAAAAGAATTTTAGGCGATTGTCTTTAATATCTGACATATCGCGTAAAACTTTATAAGCTTCACCTGATGCACGTTGCTGAATACCCTGAGCCACCTGAACCTTTTGTTTAAAGGCATTGGCTAGCGGTGCAGGCTTACTGAAACCGTTGACTACAAAAACATAAACTCCCTGATCACCTTCAATAGATTTAGATAATTTACCTGGCTGTGACCCAAAAATAGTTCCTACTAATTTATTTTCCTGAGAAATTCCAGGAATTACAGGATTAGCAAATACTATATTTTGTACAGGGGTTACTGGTTTACCAGCCTTTTGAGCAACTTGCTCAATAGAAGTTGAACTGCTAACTGCTTTATTCATTTTATCTAAAAGTAAACGTGCTTTTACGCGCTTAATAACTAAGGGTTCAATCTGCTTCTTAACCTGTTCTAAAGGTAAAGTGCCTTTTTCAAATACATCAATAACCTTGGCAACTGCAAACTTGTTACCCATTTCAAACACCTGATTAGAAACATCGCTCTTATCTGCTCCAAAAACCCATCTGATCATCTCACGTGAATTTTCTAAACCTTCAACAGCTGCCTGAGTAGGGATTACATTTTCTGCAAGTTTTTTGGCATACCCTGACTTCTTAGATTCTTCGTCAAATGCCTTATCGTTCTTTGCTGAAGCAAGGAAAGCCGTTGCTTTTGAATAGGCCTCTTGTTGAGTTTTATTACTTGTTGACAAAGATTTATCAACCAATGCTACCTTAGCAACCTTTGAAGAACCAATTTGTGCATTGATCTTAATTACATGAACTCCAAACTGGGTAGTTATTACTTTCAAATCGCCAGTCTGACCATTAAAAACGGCTTCCTCAAAGGCTGGAACCATTGCACCTCTTGCAAACGTACCCAGATCACCACCAGAATCTTTAGAAGCATCTGTTCCAAATTTAGCTGCCAATTCAGTGAAACTGGTGCCACCTGAAATTAGGTTACGAATTGAATCAGCCTTAGATTTTGCCTTGTTAATACCGCCTTCAGCAGCTGGGTTAATTAATATATGACTCGCTTTAACTGAATCTGGACCAATCTTAACATCAATAACCTTTGCCATTTTGTAAGAGCCATTGGTAAATATTGGGCCAATGAACGTACCGGCAGAGGCTTTAAATATCAATGAATCTAGTGCGGGGTCTAATTGACCTTTACGTACATAGCTGATTGGAAGTTTTGTTTCAGAGTTTATACTTACAAATAAAGAGTCGTTTGTTGATGTCCTGAAATCAGCAGCAATTTTTTGAACGGCAGCTATAACTTCAGTTGAATCAGATTTTGAAGGATTTGCATCAAATACGATGTATTCAAAAGATCTGCTTTCGGAAGGATTTTTATAACGAAACTTATTCTCATTATAAAAATCACTGTAATCCTGATCAGTAGCCTTTACTTGATTATCAGGTACTGAATTGTAATCAAGACTTACATAACTGAAATTAGCTAATTTATTTCTTTGGTTATAGTCTTCTCTGGCTTCAAGAGTAGTTACATAGATACTGTTCTTGATCAGATTTGAATATTTTTGCGCCATTTTACCTTCGCGGATGTTCAAAAGAAAGGAAGTCCATTGCTTACTTACAGGGCTGTCGCCTGCCTGAGTTTTCACATTCTCAAGAAATGAATTTAACTGAACTCTGTTTAACTGACCAGTTTTTGGATCACCAAAGTTTTGTATAATCTGAGGATCAGGATTTTTACCGGTAACCAAATCATTTAGCTCGTTCTTACTAACTTGTAATCCTAAACGATTCATCTCTTTCTTCATCAAAAGTTTAGAAACAAATTGGTTCCAGGTATTTTCAACGATATAAGATGTCATTTGTGGATCCAGATTGTTCTGGCCCATTTGCTGCTTAAAGTTATTCGAATTTAGTTCAACCTGCTCATTGAATTCCAAGATTGGAATGGCTTCACCATCAACTTCTCCAACTTCTGTCTGATCTGCACGTATAAATGATCCACCCATTTGCAATGCATCGCTTACTAAGAACGCAATTATTGCGAAACCAATAGCCCCAACGATGATTAACCCAGCACGGTTCCGCAAAAAACTCATTATTCCCATATCCGTATTTTTTTATTCTAATTTTAAAAGAGGGCGCAAGATACAAATTTTGAAAAATAAACAAGAGAAAATTAGAGAATCAGATAATTAAGGTCATTTCGAACATGCGAAACAAAATACATTGGTTTCAATAGTAATTGCCGTATGAAAAAAACATAGATCCCAAGTCGTCATTTCGATGAGGCACGAAGAGAAATCTGTTGATTGAAATAGAAATTTAGATTGAAAAATACTCTTCTTGAACAGATTTCTCCACCTTTCAAAAACGCCTTTCAATTTAAATAGCACAGGTGTTCGAAATGACGGAAAGGCAACCGCTAAAACCCTTGCTCTCCGGTCAATCTTAGATCGCCGGTTGATTGAACTATTTCATAGTAAGAAAAATCTTCATTGGCCCAGAAACTGGTGCCATACAGAATATTGTCTTTGGAGGCAATGCTAACTAGTTTATTAGAAAAAAAACGCTTTTGGGTTTCATCCCAAATTAACTCATCCGATTTAAAGGTCTCTCCTTTTATATTTGTAACCACCACATTTCGCATGAGTTCAACCCTGTTTTCTCGTTCTCGTCTAATTGCATAATCAGATCGTACCCTACTAGTTTCTTGCCGATTCGGATCAAAAAAAATGACAGTTACTCCCTTCCTCATTTCGATATAAGGTTTTTCTGTTTTAAAACTCAGTAACTCGGGGGTAATTAGCTTGGCTTTAACATGGGCAGAGTCGCTGTAGATAATTTCAACTCCAGTAGATTTATCAACCGGTACGATCAGCTTTTTTGCTGAGATCTTCTCCACATCACGCAGATTATTCTCACAAGCAAATTGCAGAGCTATCCCAGTAAAAAAAACAGCACCGTATAGGCAGCGCCGGGCTTTCATCTGTTATTCAATGTATGATTTCTGGAACCACTTATCATTGAGTGTGAAACCAAGATGTAGATTTAGATAGCGATCGCGAACAAGATTATTTTTCTCGGTACCGCGCTGACCAAGTTCAGCTGACAAGTTAATTTTGTAAAAACTAGATCGATTACGTGGAAGTGGCAATCCAACACCAAAAGTCAATGCATATTGGTTAATATCATTATTGCCGATTTGGACAAAGGTTTTATCGTACTTGATGCCAAACCGGTAATCAACCAATTTAAAATAGTTTGTGATTGCGTTCGCGTCGGGCGTGATTTGCCCGCCAAGAATAACACCATAGCTATTATTATATTCTGGATTTGAAGCTCCTTCGCGATAATCTGACCACTTGCTATAGGTAAGATCTGCACCTATTAACCAAGCATTGGTTTTTTCAAAGGCAAAACCTGCGGTATGTGTTACTGGCATTTTGATTTTATTTTTAGTTCCTACGGCATAATAGGTGCTATCGGCCGTAGCTAATTCATCACCAATAACATCTTTTCTATAACGGGTAGTAACTGTATTATTTCTGGAGTTCAAACTATTTCCTGAATTTCCGGTATAACCAAAAATGAATTTAGTTTTATCATTTATTTCAGCTGAGTATTGAAGCCCGTAGTCATAACTTAATCCTCCAACAGAATTACTGTACTGGGTACGTGAATTAAACACAGTGGTCAATTCATTCGCAAATTCGAAAGCTCTGTTTTGTTTAAGATTTCCAAAAAGGTAGGCCAAGTTAAACCCAAAACTAAATTTCTTTCCAAGCTTAAATCCGTATCCCATGTATGCTTTTGAAATACCACCTTCACCAGAATAAATATAATTTACTTTATTGGTGTCTATCAAACCTGAATTACTAAATTGATAACCCAGATCAGTATAAGGTACTAGCCCGAAGCTGATGGCCGAAAAACGGTTTACTGGTACCCCAAAATTAATATGGCTTAACGTTGAGTTTAATTGGTTCTTTCCCGAAGTTCCATTCTTGCTCAAATTACGGATATCCATTGAAGCACCCACGTCAAAGGTTGTTAGCTCAAGGCTTGAATAAGAAGCAGGGTTTGCAAGGTTAATATTATCGTATAAGCCTGGCTTACGAACCCCTTGACTCAAACCACCCATTCCCCTATTCTGTGGAAGAAGAGAACCTTTCAGATCACCCAGTCCAAATTGTGAATAAGGAGAACTTGAAGTAATTTGTGCCGATACAGGAAGAACCGCTACAAACAGTATAAAGAAGAATATATTCTTAACTATTTTAATCATTTTGTTGGATAACTTCATTTAAACCAATTAGTACCAAATCGGGTTCGGTTTTTAAAGCGTGTGCAAAGATGCTATTTTTAAGCCTGTAATCAAAAAAAATCGAATCGCCACCACACAGAAGCACGTGTAATTCAGAATATTTTGAATTATAGATCTCAATAAACCCCTTAAGCTCCTCAATAGCCCCATTTAATACTCCTGAAAGCATGGCAGATTTTGTATCATAGCCTTGCCAGTCATCATATTCAATGAGCTCCACTTCTGGGAGCCTTCGCGTAAAATTATGCATTGCCTTAAGCCTCATTTTCAAACCGGGTGATATGCTGCCACCTTCATACACACCCTCATTGTTAATGGCATCATAGGTTATACAAGTTCCCGCATCGATAACCAAACAATTTTTATTGGGGAATACTACTCTTGCCCCTATAATTCCTGCCAAACGATCCAGTCCAAGAGTGGCAGGGCTTTTATATTTATTATCTATCCCTGTTTGCAATAGAGTAGAAAACCGGATATACGCTGTTCTCTCTTTTAGAAAATCTTCTAAAGCGATAATTCCATCATTCACCGATGAAATTATACTATGGGTTATTTCCGAATTTTTGAGGTATTCGCCCAAAATAGTTGTATCCAAAACTTGCACTTTTTCAGACCTAATTAGCTGATCTCCTTGAAAAACGGCAATTTTACTGCGCGAATTACCGATATCAATAACTAGATGTGCCATTATTATTCGAATAATTAATGCTAAAATTCAATGCAATCGGCTCATTGTCTTTATTTAAAAGGCTAGCTATATCAACTCCTATTGCCTTGCTAAAGACATGAATTAGGACCTCAATACCACTAGTTACAGTTAAGATAAAGGCATAAATTTTCATAGTACAAATCTATTCAATTTTTAAGATTGGCGGCCTTGAATTGTGTTAAAAAAGGTTAAAGCCTGATTTTTATTAGAATAACTGGAAATAAATTATTGAACCAAAAAGTATGAAATATAAACTCTCATACAGCCAGCGTGTATTTGCATATAGAAAATAGTATGCCATGAGTGCGGCTGCAGGCGGAGCACACAATAAAAAATGATATAAAACCAGGTTCTGCTTCAAATAAAAAGAAGCAAGTGCTATGATAAACATAAAGAAAAGCAGCTGGAATGATTTGCGGAGCTGAACAACGCTCCTAAAGAAATTCTTCTGCAATTGAAAAAAACCAAGCACAAGTATAATTGCTACAGGAATAAGAACTAAATAATCAACTTGATTTATTCGAAGATTCATCTGCAGGTTGGTGGCTAATGGTAACCATATCTCATAAAATTTACCCAAAGAATCATTCCAATAATAGAATACAGCCAAAAAGAAAAAGATGGTGATAAAGCCTATGATTGCTGCGATCCATTCTCGCCAGTTAAATGGTCTAAAAATGATCAGACTAATCCACATGAGGGGCAGCATCGAAATAAAAGGGGAATATATCAAGGTGCCTAAAGCTGTGAGCATGCCCAGATCAAACATTACTGAACTCACTTCAGCCCTTTTATAAACACTTAAAAACTTTTCAATCATCCAGAGAACCAAAAAATTGCAAATCAAAGTTGGACTCAATAGCAGGAAGGGTGTAAGTAAACTTCCAGTGGTTACGTACAGCAGCGCAGGCAAAAAAGTTGGCTTGCCCAAAAGGCCATAAGAATTAATGATTTTGTTAAATATTAATGCCTGAGTGATCAAAATTGCTAAGGCAACAATAACATTTCCTAGGGGGCTAAAGGCACTTTGCAAAGGGATATCTATTAATAACCTGGCAAACGGCTCCATGAACTCAAAGCTGATTTGTTGAGGCAAGTCAATGAAAATACCTATTCTCAGTAAAATAGCAATCCCAATTAGTAGAATGATATTTAATGGATTGATACTTCTGAATTGCTGGATCATTTAGTGTTAGCTTGTGCGCTTGATGCGATACGCCTTGATTCGCTATTTCAAAGTTAATAATATAGCTGAAATTCAGAGCCGCTATATTTTGATGGGATGAATCAATTTGATGAGCAAAAGTATATTACATGTTATCAAGCTGTTTCTCAATTCGTTTGAGCTGCTTAACATGATGAATAGTGTGTATCTCAATAAATCTTAACCATTGTTTTGCATTCAGCAGTCCTAGCCGGGGGTGATTAATTTTTTGATGGGGGTTTGCAGTATTCACCAGATGGCTAATTTCCTGTAAACGCAATTTAAATTTTAGCATCAATGCGTGGGCCTCTTCCTTGCTAATTTTCTTAACCATTGAGGCAATCCGTTTTGGCGCTTTGATTTTTCCGGGAGGAAATTGACCAAAATATAGAATGAGCAAAGTAATCCAGTGGATAGACTTTCTGCTGAGTTCTCCATTTTGCTGAATACAGTTTTCAATTGCAATAAGTGAGAGCAGGCCAGACTGAAATATATGTGAATAGGTTTCAGAATAAGACCAGTTTCCGTGAGATGGAGATTGCATGAATGACTCCTCTGAAACTCTTGCTAGAATTGCTTCATAGACTGCAATAGTATTAAGCAGTGAATGAGTGATTTGTTCAGTTTTCATAAAATACGAATGAGTTCGCTTAGGCAATTGATTTGAAGTTCAACATCTACGGGTTTTTCTTTCCCTTGGGGATTAAAATAGATTGCTTTCATACCGTAATCTTGTGCGCCCCTGATATCTGCCTCTATGCTATCCCCAATCATGATACTTTCAGAAACATCAGCTTCTGCTAGGTTTAATGCATGATCGAATATGGCCCGGTCTGGCTTATTTACACCCACAACCTCCGAAATGATCACATGCTCAAAATATATATCGAGACCGTTATTACTGATCTTCATTTCCGTTGATTCCTTAAAACCATTGGATATTATATGCAGGGTATATTTATTTTTCAGATAGCGTAATGTTTCGTGTGTACGAGGAAATAAATTGGTTTTTGTAGGGCAAATAGCTACGTAATCGTCTTCAAACTGATAAGGAATATGCTCTGCAGAAACACCCAGATCGGTAAATGTTTTAGCAAACCTGGTTTCACGCAGAACTTGCTTACTTATTTTACCTACGTGATAATCTGCCCATAGCTGGTGATTATTCAAGGTATACCTTTCAATAAAGGTATCTGCTGAGTGCAATCCTAAATTTTTCAGCTTATAAGTATGGTAAAGTTCATGCAGCGTTTCTTCGGCATTTTTATCGAAATCCCAAATAGTATGATCGAGGTCAAAAAACAGATGGTTATAAAGCATTAAATAATGACTAAGGAATAGTTAACGCAAATTTAAGGTAATATTAGTCTAAGAATTAATAAATAATTGCAGAGATTTTTGAGTTTAGTGATTGTGTAGTCAATGCTTTTTTGTTGGTGTTCATACCATTTGCTTTTGATTTGTGCTTATCAAAATACTCAAGTTAAAAACCACCCCCTTTTATTCCCCCGCCAGCGGTGGACACAGGGCGCCTAAGGAAAATTTGAATTTAACATTAAATTATATCCTCTTTTCGAAATCTTTTTATCCGATATGCTGTACCCCCACGGCTATGAGCGGAATCAGATTTATGAATGGCAGGTAACTAAATTCAGGAACAGGAGAATTTATATCAATCTTAAACAAATCATCCATTCACTGAACCTACGTTCACCTCTCTTCCGCATTGACTGGTGCGGCAATTACTCCATTAGCCAACCCACTGACTTTCATAGCAGCAGGCGCAGCGGTAGCATTTTGGTCCTTTTTTGCTACAGAAAAAGGACTAAGCCCCCGCGGCTATGAGCGGAATGAAATTATGTATGCTTGGTGGGTACCACCAAGCACAAGGGAAATTACGTAAATCATACCGTCACCACTACACCTTTACACAATACTCAACACTTCTTTATTATCTTTGTAAAATCCCATGGAATTTAAGCTAACATCCGAATATAAACCTACCGGCGATCAGCCTGAAGCAATTAGGCAACTGGTGGAAGGAGTAAATAATGGAGATCATTATCAAACCTTACTGGGTGTAACTGGCTCGGGAAAGACCTTTACAATTGCCAATGTAGTGCAGGAAACACAAAAACCAATGCTAGTTCTTAGTCATAATAAGACCTTAGCTGCACAGCTTTATGGTGAATTCAAACAATTCTTTCCAGATAACGCGGTCAATTACTTTGTATCCTATTACGATTATTATCAGCCCGAAGCCTATATCGCTTCATCAAACACGTATATAGAAAAGGATCTGCAGATCAACGAGGAAATAGAAAAACTCAGACTTCGAACAACCTCTGCGCTGATGTCGGGACGCAGAGATATAATTGTAGTTTCATCCATTTCATGCATCTATGGCATGGGAAATCCAGAAGATTTTTCAAACTCGGTTTTTCGTTTCGCCGTTGGCACGAAGGTTAGCAGGAATGCATTTTTACATCGCTTAGTAGAGATATTGTACTCCAGAACGACCACCGATTTTCGTCGTGGAACCTTCCGAGTAAAAGGAGATACCGTAGATATTTACCCGGCATATATGGATTTTGCTTACCGGGTTTCATTTTTTGGGGATGATATTGAAGAATTGAGCACCATCGATCCTGCTTCGGGAAAGACCATTGAAAAGATGTCGCACATGGCTATTTTTCCAGCTAATTTATTTGTTACCCCAAAAGAGCGCTTCACAGAGTCGATTTGGGCTATCCAGGAGGAGCTTGAAAGCCGTAAACAGCAGTTTATTAATGAAAAGCGTTTCTTGGAGGCTAAACGTTTGGAGGAGCGTGTAAACTATGATCTTGAAATGATCAGAGAGCTTGGGTACTGTAGCGGAATTGAAAATTATTCTCGTTTTTTTGATGGAAGAACCCCTGGAATGCGTCCATTCTGCCTGCTAGATTACTTTCCGAAGGATTATTTAATGGTAATTGATGAAAGCCATGTAACGGTGCCCCAAATTCGTGCAATGTATGGTGGAGATCGATCTAGGAAACTTTCTTTAGTAGATTACGGCTTCCGCTTACCGGCGGCATTAGATAACCGTCCATTGAATTTCAATGAATTCGAAACACTTGCTCCTCAAACTATTTATGTAAGTGCTACACCAGGCGATTACGAAATGGAGCAAACCGAAGGCCTGTTTGTAGAACAAGTGATTCGACCTACAGGCCTACTTGATCCGGTTATTGAAATTAGACCCGTAGGTAATCAGGTGGATGACCTTCTGGATGAAATTGATAAAACGGTTAAATTAGGAGACAGAATCCTGGTTACTACGTTAACCAAACGTATGTCTGAGGAGTTGACCAAATACATGAACCGGCTTGGAATCAAAGTACGATATATCCACTCTGAGGTAAAAACACTAGAAAGAGTTGAAATTCTAAGAGACCTAAGGCTAGGTGTTTTCGATGTTTTAATTGGTATAAACCTGCTTCGTGAAGGGCTAGATTTGCCAGAGGTTTCATTGGTGGCAATCCTAGATGCCGATAAGGAAGGATTTCTTCGGTCGGAGCGTTCCTTAATTCAAACTATTGGCAGAGCAGCAAGAAATGACCGCGGACGGGTAATTATGTATGCCGATAAGATCACTGCCAGTATGCGTGTAACTATTGACGAAACTAATCGCAGAAGAGAAAAACAGGTGGCTTATAACACTAAGCATGGAATAACTCCTCGCACCATTGGGAAGTCGCGTGAAGCTATCATTGAGCAAACCTCTGTAATGGATTTCAAGGGTGGCGTTCAAAAAGCATATGTAGAAAAAGAAATGACCGACAATCTTGCGGCAGATCCGATTGTTCAATACATGACCCAAGATGAACTTCAAAAATCAATTGAAAAAACTAAAAAAGACATGGTTTTGGCAGCTAAAGAGATGGACTTTTTGATGGCAGCAAAATTAAGAGATGAAATGTATGCTCTTGAAAAAATCATGCAAGAGCGGTTTCCCTGATGTATGTGATAAATGGATGTTGTTCTAAATAAATGAATTGAATCTATATTTTGATTTAGCTGGGTCTTGCTTTGGGTAACAAACGTTCATAAATTACTGGTTTTGCTAACTGCAGAAATCGGCCTCCTGGGATTTGGCAGTAAAGGCGCTCTTTATCCTTACATTAACGTTCATAAATAACTGCCTTCAAGTAATCCGGAAAAGTGTTGCAGACTCATTCATATATTTCCAACCATAAACACGGCTTGGATTACGCCAATAGGATAAAGTGTGATTTTACAACAAATACCGGGAAGCCGCGGCTGTTTTGCTTACTTTTCCAGCTGAAGGGAAAAGTAAGTGCCCTCTCCCGCGGCATGAGCGGGATGATTTTAATTTTAATTGATAATTCACACTTTTATCCAGAAACTAGTGATGTAAATTTCAAATTCAACTATTTAAAGCCTTAACAAATGAACGGCCAATACAGAAAAGATATCTATCCCGGGCTTGAAGTAGACATTATTCTTAAAAAAGATCAGCGAAGTGGTGCCCGGACAAGAGGAATTGTACAAGCAATACTGACCGGTTCAGCCTTTCATTCTCGCGGGATAAAGGTAAGGCTTGAAGATGGGCAGGTGGGTCGGGTTGCTGGATCAAGTCCGGTGTGACCTCAGATCAAGGTTAAGAAGTACATTGAGTTCGTAACTCGAGTGTAACATTTAATTTGTGTAGATGGTATTCAAAAATTTATCTCTTATCTTTGAGCATCAGAATTTATTCTCATGGGATTATTAAAATTTTTATTCATTACCATCTGTATTTTATGGTTGATCAAAATGATTGGCCGTTTGCTTTTACCTGTCTTATTTCAAAAAATGATGACAAAAGCACAAAATCAGGCTAATCAGAGATATCAGCAACAACACCCTGAACCGGATGGCCGTATCCGTGTCGACTATATGCCCCCTAAAGACAAACATCCAGGTGATGATGCCGGTGATTTTGTTGAGTATGAGGAAATAAAAACTCCTTGATTTCAAATTAATCTCATTTTTATTTAAATCTCAATGCACTCATATGGTTCATTATGGGCTATAATTCAAAGAAATTGTATATTTCTAAAGATTTATTTTCATAAAGCGCAAGAACACGCATTGCAGGTTTAAGCTTTTTTCTATTTTTGACACTCAACTAATTCAAGCAGAATGAATAACTGGTTTAAACGCAATGGTATACATCTGGCCATTATAGGAATATTTATCGCCTTATGTTTTGTGTATTTTAGTCCGGCATTACAAGGTAAAGCCTTGTATCAGAGCGATGTTCTCATGGCTCAGGGCATGCAAAAAGAAATCATGGATTTCAAAGCAAAAGACGGAAAGGGTCCATTATGGACAAATTCTATGTTTGGGGGAATGCCCGCTTTCCAAATCTGGGTTCAATACCCAAATAACGTAACTACTTATGTTATTTCCTTCTTTAAAACTGTATTCCCAAATCCAATCGACACTGTTTTATTGTACCTTTTGGGAGCTTATCTTTTATTCTGCGTATTAAGAATTAACCCATGGTTGGCGGCGGCAGGTGCTATAGCATTCGCTTTCTCATCCTATAACTTTCAAATCATTGATGCTGGGCATAGCAATAAAGCCATGGCCATTGCATTTTTCCCTCCAATCCTAGCAGGTATCATTCTGACATTCAGAAGGCACTATATTTTAGGAGCAGTTTTAACAGCCCTGTTTCTTGCTATTGAGATCAGGACGAATCATATCCAGATGACTTACTATCTGTTTATTGCACTGCTTATTTATGTTGGAATTGAGTTATATCACGCTATTAAGAGCAAATCAAGCAAAGATTTTATTAAATCATTTGGTTACTTAGCGGCAGCTTCCGTTCTTGCTATTGCAGTAAATGCGGGTATGCTATGGACTACCTATGAATACAGTACAGAAACCATTCGTGGAAAATCCAATTTAACTACTGATAAGTCTGCACCTAATACCGGACTAGACAAAGAATACGCTTATCAAT
The DNA here is from genome assembly GCF_044348475.1 of Daejeonella sp. GTDB lineage: Bacteria > Bacteroidota > Bacteroidia > Sphingobacteriales > Sphingobacteriaceae > Daejeonella. The sequence goes on from NZ_JBIKSU010000023.1 coordinate 19,042, forward strand.
GGAGCCAAGGTGTGGGTGAAAGTCTTACCTTCTTAGTTCCAAATGCGTACGGTGGAGGTTCAGGTCCTAATTTGGACGAAAAATCGGAAGTAGCTAAAGCGCTGGCGGCCAAAGGAATTCCTGCAGAACAACTAATGCCTGCCATGCAGCAATTGTCACAAGTAGGATTATCTACCTATTGGGGGGATAAACAATTCACCTCCGGGCCCTGGTATTTTGGAGCAATCATTTGCTTTCTGTTCATTTTTGGACTTTTCATTGTAAAAAACAGAATTAAGTGGTGGATATTGAGTGCCAGTATTCTATGTCTTCTACTTTCTTTTGGAAGGCATTTACCATTCCTTTCAGATCTGTTCTTCAACTATTTCCCACTTTACAATAAGTTCAGAGCGGTTGAATCAATCTTGGTCATCGTAGGATTTTTAATTCCGGTTTTGGCAATTCTTGCAGTAAAAGAAGTTGCTTCTCAAACTGAAGAACCTAAAAAACTTCAAAAAAATCTGTTGTATAGTTTATACATCACAGGCGGACTTTTAATCCTATTGATTGTAATGCCAACTGCATTTTTGAGCTTTAAAACTCAAAATCATGCACTATTCATAGAGCAATTAACTCAGATAACCAATGGCGATAAAGGCTTTGCAGATTCGATTGCAAATGCATTAGTTGATGATAGGATAAGTTTGGCAAGAATGGATGCACTGCGTTCTCTGCTATTCGTATTGATTGGCGCAGGATTAGTTTGGGCGCTTATCAAAAAGAAGATGAACCCCCAGTTTGTGTTCATCACTTTAGCAGTTGTAGTTCTTGTTGATCTTTGGAGCATTGACAGACGTTACCTGAATAATGAAAAATTTGTTGAAAAAAATGTTCTGGATCAGCAATTTAAACCAAGAGATGTGGATCAACTGATCATGCGTGATCAATCGTACTACAGGGTATTGGATCTAAGTCAGGGTAATCCTTTTTCAAATTCAGTACCTTCTTATTTTCATAAGAGTTTGGGAGGATATCATGCTGCTAAACTTAAACGTTACCAGGAAGTACTGGATAAACAATTCAATGGTGCGATCAATGAGGATGTCTTAGACATGCTAAATACTAAATACTTGATCACCTCCGACCAAAATGGACAAAAAGAAACGATGAAAAACCGCTCAACAGCAGCAGGACATGCGTGGTTTGTTCAAAAGATAGAGTATGTAAAAAATGCCGATGAAGAAATGATGGCCATTAGCAGCTTCGATCCTAAAAATGTAATGGTAGTTGATCAAAAATTCAAATCGCTGATCGATGTAAATAAAGTTGGTTATGATGGCAATGGTTTCATCAGACTTACTAATTATCATCCTGACCACCTAACGTATGAGTACTCATCAGGCCGTGATGCCTTAGCTGTATTCTCTGAAATGTGGTATGAAAAAGGCTGGAACGCATACGTTGATGGTGAAAAAATACCTTACTTCAGAGCAGATTATATATTACGTGCTGCACAATTACCAGGCGGGAATCATAAGCTGGAATTCAAGTTTGAACCTACCTCATACTATACTGGAGAAACTATTTCATTAATAGCATCTATTCTTTTATTGCTTTCTTTAGGATATGCGATATTTCTTGAGGTTAAAAGAAAAGAGGTAGAGGCTTAATAAGCGGTTTAAAATTTAAGACCCCATTGGATGGATATGATTCATTTAATGGGGTTTTTCTTTGATTGGGGGTACTTAGTTTAGCAACAGATCTCTCCACAAATCAACATTATTCTAAATTGAAGATTTATTTTTCTTGTGTTCGAGATGACGGTAATAATAGAAACTCCTCACTAAGAACCGTCATTCCGAATGAGGTACGAAGAGGAATCTATTGAGCAAAGGCAGCTTTTTTGATCAACAGGTCTCTCCACGCGTTAAAGTGTATGTGAATTGAAAATTTATTCTTCGTGTGTACGAGACGACGAATTAAATCAATCATTCGTCTTTCTATACTTCAGGTAATATAAGCCAAGCTTTCCGGCAATCAGCACATGATTGAAAATAGTAGGTATCAGGCCATAATGCTTTGAAAAAATATGAAATCGCTCTGCAAGGCTTTGACGATGCTTTTTCTTTGACATACCTCCTACCAGATATTTAGCAACATACATTCTTACATTCACGATATTTTTGGCCTTTTTAGCCGCCTTGATAATCCAATCGATATCAGAACTTAACTGATAGTTCAAATCATAGGGCTCAGTAAGTGCTCTGCGGATATAGATTGCTTGGTGACTGATACACATTCCAAACTTAAAATCTTGCCAGGTAAAATGCTCCGGTGTACGATGTCGTCTTTGCCCCAAACTAGTCCAGTTTTCATCAAACATCTCTGTCTCACCGTAGTAGATATCCGCATCAGGTTGAGTGGCAAAAATCTTTTCTACAGTATCTGAAGAATAGATCTCATCACCCGAATTCATAAACAGAACATAATCACCTGTGGCCAATGAAAGACCTTTATTCATCGCATCGTAAATGCCCTTATCCTTTTCTGATACCAATCTGCCTATTCGGTCTTCATATTGCTTTAAAATTTCTAAAGTTCCATCGTTTGAAGCACCGTCAATAAGCAGGTATTCAATGTTGGCATAGCTTTGATTCAAAACCGAAAGCACTGTACGTTCAATGTCATGAACATTATTATAAACAATGGTAATTACAGTTAATTTAGGCTGGAACATGGTTATCTAACAAAGATTTATACAATTCGATATGCTGCCCCGCAATGGTCCCTTCCGAGAAATAATTCACTATAGTTTGACGGGCATTGAAATTTAATTCTGCCTTATCTGGATAAGTATAAATCCAGGCAATACCTGCTGCAAGGTCAGCCGACGATCTGTATTCAGCAAGATATCCATTGTGTTTATGCTTCACCATATCTGGAATACCACCCGTTGCGAAGGCTGCAAGTGGAGTTCCACAGGCAAGGCTCTCCATAACCGTATTGGGAAGGTTATCTTCCAATGAAGGCGCCAAAAATACGTCTGCTGCACTGTAACAAAGTGCTAGTTTTTCATCATCAGAAATAGTTCCAAGAAAAGTAGTAGGAATTGAAAACTCAGGAACATTCTTTTCATCTCGATTGCCAAATACAAGCAACTCAACTGAATCAGTCGATACCTCATGATTTTTGATAAAAAGGTCAATGGCTTCAATTAAATAAGGTGTTCCTTTATGCAGATCCTTCCGCGAGGGCATAAAGCCACTCATTAAAATAAATTTTCCGGGATCTAATCCCAATTTTGCTCTGGCCACCAACTTAGCTGTTGGTTTAAATACATCCGTATCCAAGGTATTGGGGATGTTTACGACCTTAGCTGAGGCAAAAATGCTGCTATTTTTAACAGATTCAGCCATCCATCTGCTTGGTGCAATGATCGTTATATCCAGTTTGCTGTAGGCATTTTTTTTCTTTTGCCAGATCCTATGCGAGCTGTCATCTGGCCCATGATAGTTCAAAATGGGACAATTACCGCATTCCTTCAAAAAATGATCACAATCGTAGCGCACATGGCATCCACCAGTAAAGGCATTGCTGTCATGAAATGTCCAAACTATAGGCTTATTCAAACCAGATAGCTTAGCAATGTCTTGCGGCCTTAAGAAAGCATGATTGATCCAATGAAGGTGAATGATATCAGCAGATTTTACTAATGGATGTTCTGAAACATCCTTACCCCAAACCGGGAATGAAAACGGTATTGGTACATTTTTGGTAAATAATTTTGCTGTAATACGCTCCAATATTATTCCTAAAGCAGCAAAAAACTTAGAAAAAAAGTTTTTTGACAGATTCTGGACTTCAGGATTAGCTCTGAAAAGAAAATTTACAGCCAGCTCCGAATCAAGTCCCTTAGCTTTAAGAGCTTTATTTAGACGCATACAGGCCCTGCCTGCACCCCCATTTCCGGCATACGTATTGAGATGGACAATTTTCACTACCCAAAAATACAATTCATTGGGCTAATTGCAGGAATTGATTTCCATTAACAGCTCAATTCCTTTCTAAAATAATGTTCATATGTAAACTTTCATTATTCATCTAAAAATTTAAGAAAGATAAAAACGATTAATTAAAACTCATTTGGAGTTTTCATGGACAAAGTTGAACCATATTTTAAAAAAGACCACCCCCTTTAATTCCCCCGCCAGCGGTGGATACTGGGTGGCTAAGTATAATTTGATATAAATAGTAAACATCAAACCAATCCCGAAATTCTCTTTTTCCGACATACTGTCACCCGCGGATATGAGCGGAATGAAATCATGAATGGTAGGCAACTAAATCTAGGCACAGGAAAACTTATATCAATCTTAAGTAAATCGTCCATTCACTGAACCTCCGTTCACCTCTCTTCCGCATTGACTGGTGCGGCAATGACAACCCCAGCCCTCGCAGAACCTTTCATAGCAGCAGGCGCAGCGGTGGGGTTTTGGTACTTTTTTCCTACAGAAAAAGTACTAGGCCCCCGCGGCTATAAGCGGAATGAAATGATAAAATGCTTGGTAACACCAAGCACTAGAAAAATTTCGTATTTCGATTGTATTTTTTTAAAGAAGATATTTTAAAAGCGCTGTGCACGTGTCATCCTGTACAAAGTGAAGGAACTTAGCTGCTACGAAAGCAAAATTCTGCTAAAAACTACGAAGGTCCCTCAACTGCTGAAGGGCAGGTTTCGGGATGACATTTGCCTTAAATTTTAATTAATTTTTTAAAGCATTGTGCAGGTTTCATCCTGAACAGCAGCCAGGTAATGCCGCGCAAAAGGTTTATTAATCTGAAGCACAATTTTTTTCTCCGCCACGCTTGCACAGACCTTTAATAACCGATCTTCCGCATTGACTGGTGCGGCAATTACAACCCCAGCCCTCGCATAACCTTCCATAGCAGCAGGCGCAGCGGTAGCGTTTATTCGGTGTAGTTTATTGTTTTTTAAAGGCCCTCATGGTCTCGTCGTACCGCCTCGGCTTGGTCTTTTTTGCTACAGAAAAAGGACTAAGCCCCCGCGGCTATGAGCGGAATGAAATTATACATGCTTGGTGGGTACCACCAAGCACTTTCCTATGGTTGGTGATTCTCAACAACTAATTTAAATACCACCCCCATTGACAAAACAGCAGGAATTGATTTCCATTAACAGCTCAATTCCTTTCTAAAATAATGTTCATATGTAAACTTTTTGTTTTCTTTGCTTATTGATGGAGAATAAATTAACCGACCAGAAATTCTGGACAAACTACTGGGAATCAAAACCAGATCTGGCCATTTCAATTGATAAAAATTATTTATTCCACCAGCAACTGGAACAAATAATCAAGAAAAATAAGATTCAAACTGCCATAGAACTTGGCGGATTTCCGGGTTATTATTCCATATTCCTCAAAAAATATTTAGGCGTAAACACTACCTTATTTGATTATTTCATTCACCAGGGTATCTTAAGAAAGGTATTAACTAAAAATGGCTTGAATGTAGAGGATATTACCGTAATTGAAGCAGATCTTTTCCAATATCAACCGAAACAAAAATATGATCTGGTAATTTCCTGTGGCTTAATAGAACATTTTAAGGATACGAAAGATATTATACAGAGGCATCTGGAATTCTTAAAACCCGAAGGCACCTTATTGATTACTCTCCCCAATTTTAGAGGTGTGAATGGCTGGGTTCAAAAAACTTTTGACCGGGATAATTATTTGAAGCATAATATCGATTGCATGGATCCAGAATTGCTGAAAAACACTTTGGAAGAGCTTGAACTAACAGTAGTTAAGTCATCGTATCTTGGCAAATACAGTATCTGGCTTGAAAATAAGGATCAGAAATCAAGGCTCACAAAGGCCTTTATTAAATCCATTTGGTTTATCGGCAAAGTTGCCACGACCATCATCCCATTTGAATCAAAAATTTTATCACCCTACATCATCCTGGAGGCTAAAAATAAGGCTTAAGCACGGTTTATGCGCTGTTTGGCAAAGCGAAGTATTCTTTGCCAAAAATTTCCCTTCCTGTTTTTAAGGAACTCCTTAATAGACAGATAAGCCTGTTGATTCTCTTTAATTTTTTCAGGAAAAGAATGGATAGGTTGTGGATTAATGATCACATTATAGATATCATTCAAACCGGAATGAATTCCTGTACCATCATGGCCAATATTATTAATTAATGATTGGGATGGATTCAGTGTTAATCCCCCCTTCAAAAAAATTGAGGCATACCATCGAATAGCCCAGGAATTGTTTTTTCCACTTTTAAATTCTTCGATCTGTTTCCAAAAATTCATAGTTCCTTCAATAGAGAACTGATGCTTTTTTTCACTATTAAACTGACTGATCAATTGATCAATATCAGGCTCAAAATTCATCCAAGCACGATCCCAAGTTGCCCATCCCCAACTGGTGGCCGCGCGGTAAAAAAATGTTTCGGGTAAACTCTCGTCATTCAAAGCATACATATAGGCTCCAACATGCATAACCTTATCTTCATTCTGATACCGATTCAGCGCATCGTTAAAATATTGCAGGGTATAGCTAGAACTGATTAGGTCATCTTCAAAAACAATCACCTTGCCATATTCCTTTACCAATCTGCTGACTCCATCGATAATTGAATCAGCTAATCCCAAATTGCTTTTTCGCTCAATGATCTGAACCTCCATAAAACCATCAACAGACTTGATGATCTCCCTAACTTCTTCAACAAGTAGTTGACTACTTTCATTTTTAGAAGCATCAGAAAAAATAAAAAGGCGAGATTCTTCAGCTAATAAATTTTGCTTTAAGAACTTAATCGTACGCCTGGTATGTTCCGGACGGTTATAAACGAATAAAGCAATTGGAGCAAAATTTTGCATGATCTAAAGTAAAAATTCAACTGATAAATGAACTGGTAAAATAAGCCTAGTATATCTTACTAAAAAAATCTGAATCTTTGGTTTATAAAATTAGCAGAATACAAAAAATCATAGCTATTACTTAAGCTCTGCCTCATTAAAAGCCTTTTGTCTGCCCTTGTACTTTTCACGAATTTCAGATACGGTTTCCTTAGAAATTTTATCGCCCTTATTAGACCATGAATTTCGGATATAATTAGCCACCTGGGCAATATCCTCATCAGTAAAATTACTATTCGAAGCAAGACCAGGCATTTCACCGCTAATTTCAGGCAACTTATACACTTTTGTCCCGATTGTTATTGGCCCGCTCAAACCATAGAGTATAACCTTTATCAACCTGCTCTTATCTCCTGTAACCCAATCAGACTTATTTAAAGGTGGCGCCAATCCATTTATTCCATTACCATCTGCACTATGACATGTTTGGCAAATTGAACGGAACAGCGTTGCACCTTTAGGATATTCCTTTGAAGCATCTACAGAATTTCCACTCTTTTTCTCCTTGTCTTCAATCAGCTTTTTCAATCGCTTACTGATAGCAACGCTCGTATCGGCGGCAAGCTCCCTGTAAAATACTGTTTCCCTATTCTTTAAATTGCTGATTACCGCATCAGCTACATAAATATTATTGGGGTATTTTTTTGCCAGATCAGCCAATACTTGTTTAGCAGCTATTGAATCAAATGATGCCAGATATGGATTCAAAAATGCCAGATATGGGGCTGCAAGGGTATCATTCTGATTTAATATCAGCCTAAAAATGTTCAGAAACTCTTTATAATTATCCTTATTCATGACAGAAGGAACACTGTTTAATGCCTGCATTCGAAGGGTCCAGTCACTATTTTTCAATAGCGGAAGAACATCCTCTTTCTTTAAAACAGACAATCCTTCCATTGACCATAATGCGTGAATAGCTGCCAATGGCCTATTGGTATTAGTCAATAGTGCTCTTAGAGAAATTTCTAGTTCTTTATTTTTAGAATCGACAATCACTTGCTGGGCCTTGTTACGAACCCATCCATTTGAATGATCTAATAACTTAATTAAATGACCTGAATCATTGGGAATACTCAATTTCTCTGCCTTTTTACCTTTGGGAACTATTTTATAAATACGACCATAATTAATTGGATCAGACAGACCTCTTGCCTTGATCTGGCCTTTTAAATACGGGGTTAAATAGGTTTTATGCTGAATAATTCCTCGATACATATCTACAATATACAGCGCTCCGTCGGGTCCTACAGACAAATTCACAGGCCTGAACCGTTCATCGGTACTTGCTAAAAACTCACGGCCTTTGTAGGCCTGTTGCCCAGTAACTATATAACCTGTATTAATCAAGATATTTCGCTTAATGAGATTTGCAGAGGGTTCAGCAACAAATGCATTTCCATAATAATCTGCACCAAATAAGGTGCTATTGAAAATTACTGGTCCGCATGCTGCTGTAAAATTTACCAAGCGTAAACTATCGTCAAGTATACCAGTCATATAGGCTCGGTTCACACCCGGAGTTTGCCTGATAGGATACACTTTATTATTCTTGATAATACTTTCAGAAAATCCGGCTAATCTTTGCTGATTTTCGTTGGATGCACCTAAACCTGGGCTAAAATAATCTCCCTGAAGATTTTCAGAATTGTTATTATAGAAAATACGGCCTTGATCATCCTGCGTGATACCCCATTGCCCGCGGAAATGTGTTCTTTCAATAAGCCATTTATCCTCTTTCTTTCTGTAGCGTTTGCCGGATTTAGCATTATAGATCCAGTTATCCAAAGCTCTGAACAATCCATTGGGCTGGTGTTCTACATTTCCACCTTCAGCATAAGCCGCATCAACTAATACTTTACGAACAGGCTTATCATTGACAATTTCATAGAACCATAAATTTGGTGATTCGGCAACCAGAATACCATTTTCAAATAGACTAATAGCACGAGGTAAAACCAACGAATCTAAAAATATCGTCCTTTGATCCATCTTTCCATCCCTATTTTTATCGCTAAGAATCACAATTTTACCTGTTGGCAAATCCTCGCCAGAACCCAAAGTATCTGGCATATAATTTTCCATTTCAACAATCCAGATACGACCATTGTTATCAAAACTCATAGCAACAGGCGAGTTAAGAAGTGGTTCCTCAGCTACAATCTGAATACTGAAACCTTGTTCCAATTTCATTTTTTTGATAGATTCGGCAGCAGAAAGTACCGGCGATTTAGAAAATTCATCTCTCAGACCAATTGTATCAGTAAATCCATTCAAAAATTCTGATCCATGGAATCTACCCCCACTGATTAGCTGCAGAAATAAAAAAAACAGAAGAGGAATTGAAAAAAGAATGGTCTTCATGTATTTTCAGCGTAATTAGTGCAATTTAAAAATGTCAAGATCGCCCTGATTTCTTAAAAGGGCAGTATAGGCATTAGCAAAAGACTCTTGCCTTTTTTTACCACTAATGCTGATAGTAATTTTCTTAAGTAAAAACTCCAGATCAATACGTAATGTTGTGAAAATACTTCTTGGTTTTTTCTGATTGATAAAGGCATTGAACTTGCTAACCTCTGGCTCAATCATAGAAATCTTATCACTCAAAACTTGGTACCCTTCTGATTGAACCAGAAAGCGCAAAGAGGAAGGAGTATACATATTGATATGACCATAATTCAGAAAATGTTTCATTCTTTTATCTACTCCATACCGGTAATCGCAAGGAACCTCAATGATCAGGAATTTTGAAACACGCTTAATCTCACGCAATAACATTCTTTCAAATTCAACATGTTCCAATACATGAGATAATATAACCAGGTCGATTTCATTATCCTTAAATGGGATATGGTATCCATCAAAAATAGTAACTGAGCTTAGATTTTTAAGTTCAAGTTTTTTAATCTGATCAACCCCACTTTGAGATATTTCGAGTGCATGCATTTCAGGAAAGGTATTCCATTCAGAAAGATGTCTTAAAATACTTCCATCGCCAGCACCTACTTCAAGAACTTTTTTAAAGTCATGCCCCTTGCTTACCTCAATAATATTGTTTGCCTTGTATCGGGCACCCAGCATACGCCATTGCTCATCACGCCCAAGATAAAATTCATCATAAGCATTTTTTACATCCGCACTTACTATTTCAGTAGCCATTTTAAATATCTAGGCAGTTTTCAGCTCTATAAAATACCGAAGTAGACTTACGATAAAATAGGCCCGGTGAGATTCCGCTAAATGATAATTCTTTAAATCCTTTCTTTTGGAAAAAATGTATGGCTTCAGTATAGTTTTCACGTTCTGAGTCATCAAGAACAACTACTCCTTGATCAGTTAAAGCTGTAAGAGATTGAAGGCAGCAATTAACCCTATCACGACCATCTACAATAATGATGTCAAATTTTAAGCCCATACTGGCAGGCATTTTACTGTATTGGCCACCAGCATGCAATTCACAGAAAATCATGTCAGAGTTGGAAGGCTTGTTTGCCGAAATTTTAGTAAACCATTCCTGATCATGCTCAACAGAAACTACTTTTAATGCCCGCTTGGCATAGTAAAAAGTTGAATTTCCGGAACCAAATTCAAAAACAGTATGTTCTTTTTTAATTCGCTGAGCAATAAAATCAATGAATGAATAGGTTACCCATGGAATAGGTTCGCCATCGCCACCAATGGGCGATTTTGTATCAAAAGCTTTAAACCATCCTATTTCTGATAGATAGCCCTTTATTCCGAATGATAACAAGGTCTTTATTCGTGAAGGGCTTAACAAACTGCTATATGATTCCGTTTTTTTCAACGTTTTAAGATTTTTTGTATGAGTGAAATTAAAAATAACGATTTAAGCATAGTTATACCCTGCTTCCTGGTTTCAGGAAAAACAAGGATAAAAAAAGTTGCTGAAAAATAAGCGATCAAAGTTGCAAATGCAGCACCTTGAAGTCCGTACAACGGAATCCAGAAAAACCCCAGAACTACATTAATAACAGCGCCTGCTCCAGTACGATATAATGAATATTTGGTGTAACCCTCAGCAATAAGATATTGACCACTGGCGCTCCCTAAAAATACAAAAACACCAGCCCAAATATGAATCGATAATATTTTAGCACCATCAGCAAACTCAGCAGCATAAAAATACTTATAAATAAAAGGAGATGCAAAGGTCATAAAAACAGCAATGCTAAGGCTAATCACCATCATTAAATCATACATGTCGCTTAGCCTTTTTTGATAACGTTGCGGATCATCTCGGCGTGCATTCATGATAGCGGGAAAAACTGAAGTAACAATTGCCACAGGAATAAAATACCAGCTTTCACTCCAGTTTACAACGGTTGAATAAACCCCCAATGCAGCTACACCCAGAAAACTCTCAACCATTAACTGACCAATTTTCATATAAACTGTAACCAGGATGGCAGAAAAAGCAAGCGGCCAGGAATGCTTTAAAAGGTTAGCTGCAAAGCTATATTCAAATTGCCATTCCGAAATTTTATTACCCCTTGCCCTGTAAACAATCAAGTAACCCATGCCTAGCAATACCGCATCGGCTAATAGCGTCCATATAAACCAGAACAAAGGTGCAGAAAGAACTATCAAAAGCAGTTTAATGCCGGCAGAAAGCAGATTTCCAGCTACCTGAACCATCATGACATATTTACCCTGAACCTGCGATTGAAAATAACTATCAATGATATTTAACGATTGGGCTATTCCAATGCAAGAGGCAATCAGAATGTAACTCATCGGTATATCTGATTGATTACCTTTCACTAAAAAAAATGTTAAAGACGCAAGCGGAATACTGATCAGCCCGGCCAAAAAACGCATTCTAAATGCTGTTCCAAGGAGTTTATTTTTATCCTTAGGTGAAGCAAGCAATTCGCGCGTAACAAATCCATCCAGACCAAGTGCAGCGGCAGCTATAAAAAATGTAACAAAGACCAAGGGATAGTTTAGCAGGCCGTTTTCTGTTTTACCCAGATAATTTGCAACTGCAATGCCGGCCAGGATCTTAATGATCAGACTTCCAACTCTGGCAAGAAATAACCAGCCTGTATTTTTCAGGTATATACTAAAAGCTTGCTGGTCAAAACCGGGCACGACTGGAAACTTCATTAAAACAAACTTAGATAAAGTTTTTCATTAGAATAAAATTGTTTTTCATCCTAAAGGTCTAGAATGAAGATTAAGCGTCAGAGCTTGGCTTTCTAGCTAAAAGAAAAGGCCCAGTTTACACTGAGCCTTTTATAAAGTTTAACAGAATAGATTCTGATAATTTATTGATTTACAAATTTCTTTGCATTAATCTTCCGTTCATTTTCACTCAGGTAGATTTTTCGTAAACGCATACTCTTAGGAGTAATTTCAATATACTCATCGGCTTGGATGTATTCCATTGCTTCTTCAAGAGAGAATTTAATGGCCGTTGCAATACGAGCATTATCATCAGTACCTGATGCGCGCATGTTGGTTAATGCCTTACCTTTTACAACGTTCACCACCAAATCATTATCACGAATGTGCTCACCCATAATCTGACCTTCATAAACTTCAACACCAGGCTCTACAAAGAAACGACCACGATCCTGCAATTTATCTATTGAATATGCCGTAGTGGATCCTTTTTCCATAGATACAAGTACACCATTCAAACGGCCTGGGATACTTCCTTTCCATGGCTCGTATGACTTGAAGCGATGGGCCATAATGGCTTCACCAGCTGTAGCTGTTAACACGTTATTACGTAATCCGATGATACCACGTGCAGGAATCTCAAATTCCAGATGCTGAAGATCTCCTTTTGGTTCCATGACTAATAACTCGCCTTTACGCTGAGTAACAAGCTCAATAACCTTACCAGAAACCTCTGCAGGCACGTCAACAATAAGAGTTTCAATAGGCTCACATTTAGCACCATCAATTTCCTTAACAATAACCTGAGGTTGTCCAACTTGAAGCTCATAACCTTCGCGACGCATGGTTTCAATCAAAACCGATAAATGCAGAATACCACGACCATACACTAGGTATGAATCAGGAGATTCAGTTTCAATAACTTTAAGGGCAAGATTTTTTTCCATCTCTTTGTAAAGACGCTCGCGCAAACGCTGTGAGGTTACAAATTTGCCTTCTTTACCAAACATTGGAGAATTGTTGATGGTGAACAACATATTCATTGTTGGCTCATCGATCTTAATAACTTCCAGTTGTTCGGGCTTATCAAAATCGGCGATTGTATCGCCAATATCAAAGCCATCAATACCTACAACAGCACAAATATCTCCTGATCCCACTTCCTGAACTCTAATTTTACCTAAGCCTTCAAAAGTATATAATTCTTTGATCCTTGATTTTTGAATGGTTCCGTCGCGCTTGACCAAAGACACCGGCTGATTTTCTTTAATCACCCCACGTGCTACCCGACCAATTGCAATACGACCAACAAATGATGAATAATCCAATGAAGTGATCTGCATTTGAAGTGTACCATCAAAACTAGGTGCTGCTGGAATATGCTCTAAAATAGTATCAAGTAAAGGTGTAATATCTTCAGTTTGAACTTTCCAATCATGATTCATCCAGCCTTGTTTTGACGATCCGTATAATACTGGAAAATCCAACTGATCTTCAGTTGCATCAAGGTTAAAGAATAATTCGAAAATTGATTCATAAACCTCTTCTGGCCGACAATTTTCTTTATCAACCTTATTTACAATAACAACAGGTTTTAATCCTAATGAAAGTGCTTTCTGGGTAACAAATCGGGTTTGAGGCATAGCGCCTTCAAAAGCATCGACTAAAAGAACTACTCCGTCAGCCATTTTAAGAACCCGTTCTACCTCACCACCAAAATCAGCGTGACCAGGAGTATCAATAATGTTAATTTTGACACCTTTATAACTAACCGATACGTTCTTGGAAACGATGGTTATACCACGTTCGCGCTCAAGATCATTGCTGTCAAGTATCAGATCACCTGTTGCCTGGTTATCCCGAAACAAATTGGTTTGGTGTAAAATTTTATCAACCAATGTAGTTTTACCGTGGTCAACGTGAGCGATGATCGCTATGTTTCTTATTTTTTGCATTAAAAAATTACTCTTAAATTTTTTGCAAAGGTATGATTTATAAAGGAGAATTCTGCAAAATGAAGTAATTGAAGTAGATAAAGCCTGCTGATTCTGCTTTATCTGCACAAAATAGCTACAGGCCTTTCCTTAAAAGTGAAATACAGATTGAGAAGTATTAATCAAATTAGATGAGTATCTCTACCACAGCAAACTATTTTGATTATGAATTTACAAGTAACTGACTATGAACTTGATTGATTTTTATAATTTTGTTTTTATGGACTTACAGTTAATCCTGGTTATAATCTTATTTATTCTTGCTAGTTTATATGCAGGAAGGTTAGTTTATAAAAGCATGATGAATAAAAAAGGATGTGCCAGTAATTGTGGAAAATGTGCTGCCGATTTTAGTGAGATGAAATTGCCTGAATCAAAATCAAATTAAAATTTAGACATCCTTTTCAATCAAACAAACAGCATAGGCTACAAGCCCTTCTTTCCTTCCAATAAAACCCATAGTCTCATTAGTAGTAGCTTTAATTGAGATATCATCTTCACTTATTCCAGAAGCTTCGGCAATTTTAGTTTTCATTTCAGGAATATAAGGATTGATTTTGGGGGCTTCAAGGCAAAGCATGGCATCGATATTACCAATACTCCAACCCTTTTGATTAAGCAGAGAAACACATTCTTTCAGTATAATCAAACTGCTGATACCTTTCCAGCGATCATCAGTATTCGAAAAATGATAGCCAATATCCCTCAAATTAGCAGCGCCCAGCAATGCATCACAAATAGCATGAACCAAAACATCGGCATCTGAATGCCCAAAAGCACCTGCAGAATGATCTAATTTAACCCCACCCAAAATAAAAGGATGGTTTTCGACTAATTGATGTACGTCAAACCCAAATCCAACTCTAATCTTCATTAAATTATTTTTCGAAATTAAACACCAGTGAAAAGCGCAAGGTTTGAGCTAAAGGACTGGTTTGCTGATTTGCAAGGATATAGGCAAAATCAAGATTAAATACATTGTACTTTAGACCCGCACCTACGGTAAAGTATCTTCTGTCGCCCTTGGTTGGGGTTTCATAAAAATAGCCTGAGCGAATAGCAAATTGTTTATTATACCAGTATTCTGCCCCAGCTGAATAACTAATTTCACTTATTTCTTCAGAAAAACCACCCGGAGCATCACTAAAGGAACCAAATATTGCAGAAGGCACCGATCTTTCGGGGTCTTTGCCACTAATGATCTGACCACTGGCATCTCTAATAGGACTTGTAGGTACCAATAGTTTATTCAGGTCGAGAGCGAAAGTAAGTGTACTCAGCTCGTCTAACATAAAAGTACTAGCAGCACCAAGCTTCATATTGGTTGGTAGAAAGGATTTTGATCCATTATCAGTATAACTCATCTTAGTGCCAATATTTGAAATATTAAGGCCAAAAGCTAGCTCTGCATCCCTTCCAAGTAGTACAGTTCCTGTTTTGTAATAAGCAGAAGCATCAGCAGCAAGTGCCGTAGCTGGTTGTATATCTTGACCATTGAACTGGCCATTACTCAAACTAGATCTAATATATCTGATCGCTGTTCCCAAAGAAAAGTCATTGCCAAATTTTCTGGAA
>NZ_JBIKSU010000069.1:0-10341 GCF_044348475.1 Daejeonella sp.
CCACTTTCTGGAAACTCAGTGTTTGTTTATGCAAGTGCTTATTCTATTGCATCAATTATTGCATTTGCAGTATTGATCCTTGTTAAGCGCCAAACCGGATCTGATAATTTTGAAAGCTTCAATGGATTGGCACGTAAGAATCCATTTATAGCCTTTACCCTAACAGTTGCAATGCTTTCTTTGGCAGGGATACCATTAACAGCTGGATTTATCGGCAAGTTTATGATGTTTTCAACTGCTCTTTCAGAGTATCATATCATCATGGTGGTTCTTGCTGTAGTAAATGCAGTAATAGGCATTTTCTATTATTTAAAGGTTATTGTAGCCATGTATTTTAAATCTGCAGAACGAAATGAGGTACAGTCTTCGCCTTACTTTAATTTTGTACTCGGATTTTCTGCACTTCTTACTATCCTAGTTGGTGTGTATCCAGGGTTTATATCCAACCTTTTCTAGTCTAAAATATTCTATAAATAGTGTAGCTTTACGCATATAGAATTATGCACGAGATTTGGGATTATCTTCAACATCTTATTGATCCGGTAAAACTACTTAGGGAAGGAGGATTTTATCTTCTTCTTTTCGTCATTTTTGCCGAGACTGGATTATTTTTTGGATTTTTTCTTCCAGGAGATTATCTATTATTTCTTGCAGGCATGTTTGTTGCTACAGGAAAATTGGATGTATCTATCTTCATTTTAATTGTAGGCTTAATTGCTGCTGCGGTTATCGGAAATTTTGTTGGTTATTGGTTTGGCAATAAAACTGGGCCAGTTTTGTACCAAAGAGAGGATACTTTTTTCTTTAAAAAGAAATACTTAAAAGCAGCAGAGGTTTATTATCGGAAACAGGGGGCTTTTGCTTTGATCATGGGGAGGTTCATACCTATTGTGCGTACCTTTGCACCCATTATTGCAGGTATAGTGAAGCTTGATTTTAATAAATTTGCATTTTATAATATTACCGGTGCTTTTCTTTGGATTACATCTTTAACTTTGCTAGGATTCTTTCTAGGACGAAGTTTTGAGAAAGAGATCAATGATTACTTATTATACATCATTGTTGGTTTTATTTTAATTACAACTATTCCGCTTATTATAACGTATTTAAAAAGGAAAATCGGAGGAGACAGAAGCGATGATGAAGAGCCAAATCCTTAAAAAAACATGAGTAAAGACCATCCCTGGCATAATGTTTCTCCTGGCGAAGATATCCCTTCCATCGTAAATGCTATTATAGAAATTCCTAAAGGATCAAAAGCTAAATATGAAATCGATAAAGAGTCGGGCCTAATCAAGCTTGACCGAGTATTGTTCTCTTCAGTTATGTACCCTGCTAACTATGGCTTTATCCCACAAACCTATTGTGATGATAAAGATCCATTGGATATATTAGTATTATGTTCTGTGGATGTTTATCCAATGTCTATTGTTGAAGCAAAAGTTATTGGAGTTATGCATATGGTAGATAATGGCGAGCAGGATGATAAAATTATTGCTGTTGCTAAAAATGATATGTCAGTAAACTATATTGAAGATTTGAAGGAACTTCCCCCTCATACTATGATAGAAATTGTAAGATTTTTTCAAGATTATAAGGCACTTGAACGCAAAAATGTGAGTATTGAACATTTGCTTGGCAAGAACTATGCTTATAAAGTAATTAGAGAAAGTTTAGAATTGTATACGACCACTTTTGTAAATTTATAATTATTATGGGTCTCGCATTATTTTTTACTTTCTTTCTTGTTTTTCTTAATGGATTTTTTGTTGCCGCAGAATTTGCTCTTGTAAAGGTACGGGCTTCCCAGATCGAAATTAAGGCAAAAACAGGTAGTCGTGTCGCGAAAATTGCAAAACACATGACCCAGCATCTGGATGGCTATCTAGCTGCAACCCAATTAGGGATAACTTTAGCATCTCTTGGTTTAGGTTGGGTAGGTGAAGCCGTGATGACTGATATTGTTAGCCGGTTTTTCAATTTTATACAAGTGGATATGTCGTCGACGGTTGCTACCAATATTGGACATGTACTGGCATTCGCAATCATCACAGTTTTGCATATTGTTTTTGGAGAATTGGCGCCTAAATCACTAGCCATACAACGGCCAATAGGTACCACTATGAGTATAGCTTTGCCCCTTCACTTTTTCTATCTCTTGTTTAGGCCTTTTATTTGGTTGCTTAATGGGTTCGCTAATTTTATATTGAAACTCCTTGGAATAAGTACAATTGGTGGTCATGAGGCTCACCACAGTTCTGAAGAACTACAGTATCTGCTTGACCAAGGGAAAGAAAGCGGTGCCTTAGAAACCAATGAGCATGAGCTGATTAAAAATGTTTTTGATTTTAATGAGCGCGTCGTAAAAAATATTATGGTTCCTAGAACTAAGATATCAGGTATTGAATTAAACACATCTCATAAGGAAGTCCTTGATATTATTATCCATGAAGGGTATTCCCGAATTCCAGTATATGATGAAACTATTGATAAGATAGTTGGAATTGTTCATGCCAAAGACATTCTTCCTTTATTGGCTGAAAATAAAGAGTGTATTCTTAAAGATATTATACGTATTCCATACTTTATTCCTGAAACCAAAAAGATCAATGATCTGCTAAGTGAACTTCAATTAAAACGCATCCAAATTGCAATCGTTCTTGATGAATTTGGTGGTACGGCTGGTATGGTAACTCTTGAAGATATTATGGAAGAGTTGGTAGGCGAAATTCAGGATGAATATGATGAAGAAAAGCCGATAGTTGAAGTAATGTCAAAAAATGAATTTATTATTGATGCTACTGCCTCAATTTATGATGTAAATGAGTTTCTTCCACATGATCTTCCTGAAGATGGCGATTATGATACAGTTGCTGGTCTTGTTAGCGAAATTTTTGGAAAGATACCCGACGTTGGAGAAACAAGTGATTTCAATGGATATACTATTACCATCCTTAAAAAAGCAGACCAAAACGTTGAATCTGTAAAACTTGAATTGGTAATTAATCGTGAGGATGCCATAGATTTACACTAAAAAGGAGGTCGGATAATGCATATTTTCTATACACCCGATATTCATTCAGATGCCTATATTCTTAGCGAAGAAGAAAGTAAACACTGTATAAAAGTTCTAAGGCTTGATGTTGGAAACTTACTTTATCTGGTAGATGGCAAAGGAGGATTTTATGATGCAGTTGTAGAAGATCCTCATCCCAAAAGAACAAAACTTAAGATTCTGAGTAAGCTTGAAAATTTTGGCAAGCGAAACCATTATGTACACATCGCAATTGCCCCAACTAAAAATATTGAGCGTGTTGAATGGTTTTTAGAAAAGGCTACAGAGATTGGTATCGATGAGATTACTCCAATAATTTGTGACCGTTCTGAAAGAAAGGAAATAAAAACCGAACGTTTAAATAAAGTAATTACTTCTGCAATAAAACAATCTATTAAGGCCTACCATCCAGTACTTAATGAAGCCATTCGTTACAGCGATTTTATAGCTAAAAGTAGCAATTCACAAAAATTTATAGCTCATTGTATGGATGAAGCTAAGTCTACCATTAAGGACCAGCTTATTCTAAATTCAAATTATTTAATAGTGATTGGACCCGAAGGTGATTTTACTCATGAAGAGCTTGAAGCTGCTGTAAAAAACGATTTTGTTCCTGTAAGCCTTGGCAATTCTAGGTTAAGAACCGAAACTGCAGCTCTAGAAGCTTGTTTTGAACTAAATTTTTTAAACAGATGAGAAATTTATTGAGCTCTGGCTTAGTATGTATAGTCTTTTTTTTGGGAGTACTATCTTTTGCTTTTATTGCTCCTTCTTATAAGCTGGCAAAACTGAAATATAATGGCGGTGGCGATTGGTATGCCAACCGTACTGCTCTTTCAAATTTGATCAGCTTTTGCAATAAGAATTTGGGCACCAACTTTGAAAAGGATGAGGTCATTGTTGAAGCTGGGAGCGCAGATATTTTTAATTACCCATTTGTGTATTTAACTGGGCATGGTAACATTGTGTTCAGTGATCAGGAAGCAGCAAATTTGCGGAAGTATTTAATGGGTGGCGGCTTTTTGCATATTGATGACAACTACGGTTTGGATAAATTTATCAGACCACAAATGAAACGGGTTTTTCCTGAACTTGATTTTCAAGAGTTGCCTGCTAACCATATACTATATAATCAAAAATTTAAGTTTCCATCTGGTCTTCCTAAAATTCATGAACACGATGGTAAACGTCCGCAAGGAATGGCTTTGATTTATCAAGGAAGAGTTGTTTGTTTTTATACTTTTGAAAGTGATCTTGGGAATGGCTGGGAAGATTCAGGAACTTATGCCGGCGATTCAGAAGAATCAAGGCAAAGAGCTTTAAAAATGGGTTCAAATTTGATACAATACGCTTTAACACAGTAATTCATGCTCAAGATAAAGGTAAATAACAAGTTCAATTTTGAACGCTCTTCAGAATTGAATCAAATAGTAATCAATGGCCTTCCTTTTCATGGAGATATTTTAAAGATAAATAGCCGGTCATTTCATGTTCTTTATAATAATAAATCATTTAATGCCGAGCTCATAGACTTTGACAAGGAACAAAAAACCTGTTCTGTTAAAGTGGGCAATACCATCTACTCCATGCAAATGACTGATCAGTTTGATGAACTTTTGCATCAATTGGGAATGGATAATTTGACTACCGCAAAAATTTCTGAAATCAAGGCCCCTATGCCTGGTTTGGTTTTAAGAATTTTGGCTTCCGAAGGCCAAGAGGTTCAAAAGGGAGGCAATTTGCTTGTACTTGAAGCAATGAAGATGGAAAATATTATAAAAGCTCCAGCCAATGTGATGATCAAGTCTGTAAAAATAAACCCTGGCGATAAAGTTGAAAAGAACCAGGTCATGATGATCTTTTCTTGATTAATTACATTTAGATCAAAAATAATTAGTTCTGTAATTTTATTTTCTTTGGGCAAATAAATATTGTTTATTTTCAAAAAAAACTTTTTAAGTAAAAGGTTATAACACTATTTAACTGATGGCTATAGAAATTAAAACCAAGGGCGAATTATACGACGTGTGTATTGTAGGTTCAGGTGCAGGCGGGGGTATGGCGGTAAAAATACTTACAGAAGCTGGATTAAAGGTTGCATTGTTAGAAGCAGGACCTGATTATGATCCGGCTAACCCGGAACAACAAACTCAATTAAAATGGCCTTACGAATCTCCTAGAAGGGGTGCTAATACAAATCGTGCCTTTGGCGATTTTGATGCTGCTTATGGCGGATGGGAAATAGAAGGTGAACCCTATACCCGAAATAATGGAACTCAATTTGATTGGTTCCGTTCCAGAATGCTTGGTGGGCGCACGAATCACTGGGGAAGAATTTCTCTTCGTTTTGGGCCTAAAGATTTTAAGCGCAGAGACTTTGACGGATTAGGAGATAATTGGCCAATTGGCTATGACGATGTCAAACCATATTATGATCGCGTTGATAAAATGATTGGGGTTTTTGGTACTAAGGAAGGGATATATAATGAACCGGATGGTTACTTTTTACCTCCTCCAAAGCCAAGGTTACATGAGTTAATGATTAAAAAAGCGGCTAATAACATTGGTATTCCTGTTATTCCGGCTAGATTGTCAATTTTAACAAGACCCATTAATAAAGATCGTGGCTCCTGCTTTTTTTGTAATCAATGTAGTCGTGGTTGTACAGTGCATGCCGATTTTTCATCTTCTACTTGTCTGGTTAAACCAGCCAGAAAAACGGGAAATGCCGATGTGTATGTAAACGCTATGGCACGTGAGGTTTTAACGGATAAAGAAGGTAAAGCAACTGGTGTTTCTTACGTAGATAAGACGGATATGCAGGAATATCAGGTCAATGCAAAGGTGGTTGTTTTGGCTGCAAGTGCCTGTGAATCTGCTCGTTTACTTCTTAACTCTAAATCTTCTGCCCATCCAAATGGATTAGCAAATTCAAGCGGAATGGTTGGAAAATATCTTCATGACTCTACAGGTGCATCAAGGGGTGCGTTTATCCCACAACTTATGGATAGAGAACGATATAATGAAGATGGTGTTGGTGGATTGCATTTATATATTCCTTGGTGGCTTGATAATAAAAAGCTTGATTTTGCTCGTGGCTATCATATCGAATTTTGGGGCGGCTTAGGTATGCCATCGTATGGTTTTGGATTCGGGATGGAAAATACTAACGGAAAATATCCGGGAAAAGATGGTAAAATGAAGGCTGCAGGTGGATATGGTGCGTCTTTAAAAGATGATTACCGTAGATACTATGGTTCAACAGTTGGTTTTGCCGGTAGAGGTGAAAGTATTCCAAGAATTGAAAACTATTGCGAAATAGATCCTGGTGTGGTTGATAAATATGGAATTCCAGTATTGAAATTTAATTACAACTGGACTGATCAGGAAGTAAAGCAAGCAAAACACATGCAGGATACTTTTGAAGAACTTATTCATTCTATGGGAGGTATTGCAAATGGCGAAAAACCAGGCGAAGACCGCAAATACGGACTTGAAGCACCAGGTAGGATTATTCATGAAGTGGGAACTACCCGCATGGGTAATGACCGTAATACTTCGGTGCTAAACAAGTATAATCAGGCACATGATGTAAGAAATCTATTCGTGGTAGATGGTGGTGCATTTGTTTCGCAGGCAGATAAAAATCCTACTTGGACTATCTTAGCCTTATCTATGCGTGCTTCAGAATATATCGTTGATCAATTAAAAAAGCAAAATATTTAATCAGATGAATAGAAGAGACTCACTCAAAGCATTGGCTGTTGGTACAGTCAGTGTTGGTACTATTTTAGCAACTTCATGTGATAAAAAGGATTCTAAAAGCGCTGCTGGAAATGGCAAGACTGGAGTTTATGGTCGTACAGCTGAAGAGAAGCTGATCGATGAGAAATTAATGTCTGAAACTTTCTTTAGCGCAGCAGAACTTAGTACAATCACCATTTTGGCGGATATCATTATTCCAAAGGATGAACATTCTGGAAGTGCAAGCGATGCTAAAGTGCCTGAATTCATCGAGTTTATTGTCAAAGATCAGCCAAAGTATCAGCTTCCAATGAGAGGTGGATTAAAATGGCTTGATGTTAAATCACTTAAACTCTTTAAAAAATCGTTCGCTGAAGCTGGAAAAGATCAGCAAATTGAATTGGTTGAACTCATTGCATTTCCAGAGAAGGCTGCTCCCGAAAATTTATCTGGAGTAAGCTTTTTTAATACCATGCGTAATTTGACTGCAACGGGTTTCTTTACCAGTAAAGAAGGAATTTCTGATATGGCTTATAAAGGTAACCAGCCTAATGAATGGAATGGTGTTCCAGATAATGTATTAAAACAATACGGGCTTGAATATGATCAGAAAACATTAGACGAATGTCTAAAGCCCGAAGATAGAGGTAAGATCATGACATGGGATAGTTAATTGGAATCGGTTATACTATTTATTCAGCATTATTTAAATTTACAAGACCGGAGCTAATGCTTCGGTCTTTTGTATTTTATTTGATATTATCCTAATATCTTATTAATACAGAAAGCCTTTATTTGTATTAAATTATTGATATTTATTCCCTTTAATTAGCGTCTTACCATAAATATTTAAACCATGCAACTTTTCAAAATCCATTCACTTTTAAGAGTAATTACTCTATTCGTATTGCCTTTGCTACTTGCAACAGATAGTGTGGCTCAAACCATACCAGGTAGCTCAAAATCAGGTAAAGTTTTATTACCTAATGGATGGTCATTAAGTCCGGCAGGTAGGTCACTGCCCTTGGGCGATTTGCCTCTGAATATTCAGATCTCTGCTTCACAAAAATTAATGGCAGTAACCAATAATGGACAAAGCAAGCAGAGTATTCAGTTAATTGACCCACAGTCTGAGAAGATATTGCATGACCAACCTATTAAAAAGGCTTGGTATGGTTTAAAATTTAGTGCCGATGAGAAAAAACTCTATGCTTCTGGTGCAAATGATAATATCATATTGATTTATCCGATCATCAAAAAAATGCTTGGAAAAGCTGATACAATTGTACTTGGAAAAGCATGGCCAATTGAGAAAATTGGCCCGACAGGAATTGAAGTTGATGATGCAGGAAAACGTTTATATGCAGTTACCAAGGAAAATAATTCGCTCTATATTTTTGATTTAAGTACAAATAAATTAGTGAATAAAGTCAATCTGGGTTCAGAGGCCTATGATTGTCTGCTTTCACCAGATAAAACTAAGCTGTACATCTCTTTATGGGGAGCAGATAAACTAGCCATTTATGATATAAAGGCTCAAAAAATAACTTCTGAAATATTGACAGAAAACCATCCAAATGAAATCATTCAAAATAGAACGGGTAAATACTTGTTTGTGGCCAATGCGAGTGATAATTCAGTATCTGTAATTGATGCCAAAGCCAGAAAAGTTATTGAAGTTATCTCAACGGCGCTCTATCCAACGAGGCTTTCAGGGTCAACTACCAACGGGCTTGCATTATCTGAGGATGAAAAAACCTTGTATGTAGCCAATGCAGATAATAACTGTTTGGCGGTATTTAATGTATCAAATCCTGGAAAAAGTAGTTCAAAGGGCTTTATTCCTACAGGTTGGTATCCAACTAATGTGCGAGTAGCCGGTAAAAAAATCTTTGTTTCTAATGGGAAAGGGTTTACCTCTATGGCAAATCCTGATGGTCCTCAGCCTTTTAAAAAGACAGACGATAGCGGTGTGCATGTAGGCATAAGTGCTCAAAAAGAGGTTCAGTACATTGGTGGTTTATTTAAGGGTACCTTATCTATCATTGATCAACCTACTGATCAGCAATTGAAAATGTATTCGAAGCAGGTTTATGCAAATACACCTTATAACAAGCAAACCGAAGTAATTTCAAAAGGCCTAGCAAATAATCCAGTTCCAAATGTTCAGGGAGGGAAATCGCCTATTAAATATGTATTCTATGTAATTAAAGAGAATCGCACGTATGATCAGGTATTTGGAGATATTAAAGAAGGTAATGGCGATCCTAACTTATGTCTCTTCCCTGAAAAGGTAACGCCAAACCATCATGCACTTGCCAAAGAATTTGTACTTCTTGACAACTTTTATGTAGATTCAGAAGTGAGTGCCGACGGGCATAATTGGAGTATGGCAGCCTATGCTACAGATTATACCGAGAAAACCTGGCCTACCAGTTATGGTAGCAGAGGTGGAACGTATGATTATGAAGGCAGTCGTCAAATTGCTTACCCACGTGATGGATATATTTGGGATTATGCAAAAAGGGCAGGTATTTCTTACCGTAGCTATGGAGCATTCGTTACAAAAGATGGTCCAACAACTAAATCACTTGTAGGACATACAGCAACAAACTATCCCAGCTACAATTTGGATATAAAAGATATTGACAGAATTACTGCTTTCAAATCAGATTTCGATTCTTTATTGGCAATGAATGCGGTAGCTCAGTTTAATACGATCAGGCTTGGAAATGATCATACCAGTGGGCAGCGTATTGGTAAACTAACTCCAACCGCTCAGGTTGCTGATAATGATTTGGCTCTAGGCCTACTGGTGGAACATATTTCCAATAGCAGTATTTGGAAGGAATCAGCTATTTTCGTACTAGAGGATGATGCTCAAAATGGTCCTGATCATGTTGATGCTCACCGTTCACCAGCATTCGTGATTAGTCCATATATCAAACGTAATTCCGTAAATAGTTCAATGTATTCTACCTCGGGTATGCTTCGAACAATAGAGTTAATCTTGGGGCTTCCACCTATGAGCCAGTATGATGCAGCTGCTGTGCCATTTTCTGACTGCTTTACCACTAAGCCAGACTTTAAGCCTTACCGGGTTAGGGCAGCAAATGTAGATCTAGAACAACGTAATGTTGCCTGGAACAAAAGCGCTCAACGTTCTCAAGAATGGAATTTTGCAAAAGAGGATGCAGCACCTGACCTAGACCTGAATGAGGTTGTTTGGAAATCTGTTAAAGGCGAAGATTCCATTATGCCTGCGCCGCGTAGAAGCGCATTTGTGAAACTCGAACAAAAGAAGAATGACGACTAAATCAATCCTTAAAAAAGATTAAAGGTAAAACACTCGAGCACGACCAAGTTAAATCAGGAATGCAAAAACACTTTTTCACTATTTTTTTAATTGCGATAACGCTTCCTGTTTTTGCTCAAAATTTAGGGGGAAAGGTTTTTAATCAAATTACGAAGGCCAGCCTTTCAGGAGTTAATATTAAACTTGAAGGTTCTACCTCTTATGCTTTTGCTTCTGATGATAATGG
>NZ_JBIKSU010000070.1:0-9989 GCF_044348475.1 Daejeonella sp.
ATAATAATATTAATGATTTTGTAAATTTCTATCAGGCAATGGATGTTTTGATTATGGACGACGTTCATAATTTTGCCGGCAAAGAAAAAACTCAAGATATTTTCTTCCATATTTTCAACCACCTGCATCAATCAGGTAAGCAGTTGATCATTACTTCAGACAAAGCACCTAAAGATCTATCTGGTCTGGAAGAACGTTTGTTGTCTCGTTTCAAATGGGGCTTATCAGCTGATCTTCAGATTCCTGATCTTGAAACTAGAATGGCTATTCTTAACAAAAAAATGTATTTTGATGGCATTGAACTTCCTTCTGAAGTAATTGAATATGTAGCTCATAATATAGACAATAATGTTCGGGAGCTTGAAGGCGCTATGGTATCGTTATTGGCTCAATCAACCCTCAACAAGAAGGAGATTGATCTGAATCTGGCTAAATCAATGCTTAAGAATTTCATCAAGAATTCAAGTAAAGAAATTTCAATGGAATATATTCAAAAACTTGTATGTGAGTATTTTGAGGTTCCTATTGAAATGGTGAAATCTAAAACCAGAAAACGCGAAATTGTTCAGGCTCGTCAAATTTCAATGTACCTGGCAAAGCTTCATACTAAAACTTCATTAAAGTCAATTGGTGCTTTCTTTGGCGGACGCGACCACTCAACAGTGATTTATGCCTGTCAAACGGTAGATGATCTGATTGATACAGACAAAAAATTCAAAGGCTATGTAGCCGATATTCAAAAGAAACTAAAAATGAGCTAAATGCTCTTTTAAGCTCAATTTTATTCCCTTATTTTAACATCTCATAAGCCAAGGAATTAGTTCTGGTTTATGAGATTTTTTATTAGTAATTACCTGAATATTAACTATTTACTTGCTTTTATTCGCATTTATTCCTTAATTGCTTGTTGTATTTGTACTTGCTTTATCATTCCTGTGAAATAATAAATGAAAACATTATTCCTTTTAGTACTGAGCATCATTATCTTTTCTTCCTGTTCAAATTCAGTATCAGATGATTATTCTGGCTGGGCCAATTATGGCGGTACTAAAGATGCTAACCGATATTCGTCTCTTGATCAAATCAATGTAGAGAATGTTAAGGAGTTAAAGGAGGCATGGGTTTTTAATACAGGCGATAAAGATACTGCCAACCGAAGTGAGATGCAGTGTAATCCGATTGTTATTGATGGAACATTGTATGTAACTAGTTCAAAATTGAAGTTATTTGCCTTAGATCCAGTAAGCGGGAAACAAAAATGGGTTTTTGATCCTTCAGAAAATTTAACAGAAAAGATTGGGTTTGGTATCAACCGTGGTTTAATGTACTGGCAAGATGAAAAAGGAACCGATAGGCGTATTTTTTATGGCGCGGCCTCTAAACTTTATGCAGTGAATGCAATAAATGGTGAGCCCATGAAAGATTTTGGTAATGGGGGATCAATTGAATTGAAGGAAGGTCTTGATATTCCTGAATCGCAGGATGGATCTTTGCTCCTCAAAACTCCGGGAGTAATCTTTAAAGATCTTTTAATTGTGGGGATGAGTCTTTCTGAAGATGCTGATGCCTTGCCTGGACATGTCCGAGCATTTGATGTCAGAACAGGGAAACGTAAATGGATATTTCATACCATCCCGCAGCCAGGTGAATTTGGATATGATAGTTGGGAGGATAAGGAAGCATGGAAAAATATTGGAGGTGCAAATAACTGGACGGGTATGTCGCTTGATGAAGAGCGAGGTGTAGTTTATGTGCCAACAGGTACTGCATCTCCCGATTTTTATGGAGGAACCCGTAAAGGATCAAATCTTTTTGCGAATAGTATTATTGCTCTAGATGCTACTACCGGGAAGTATATCTGGCATTATCAGGTAATTCACCATGATCTTTGGGATCGCGATCTACCAGCGGCTCCCAATCTAATTACAGTAAAGAATAACGGAAAAAATATTGATGCATTGGCCCAGATTACCAAGCATGGCTACATTTATTTACTAGATCGTACAAACGGGAAGCCTATTTTTCCAATTCCGGAAGTTCCGGTTCCTCAAGAAGCGCTCCCCGGTGAAAAACCCTGGCCAACTCAGCCGATACCAACACTCCCAGAGTCATTTTCAAGACAGAAATTCGGCCCGGAAGATATCAGTAACATAAGTCCTGAAACCCAAAGAGAATTGACTGAAAGGTATGTTCAGATCAAAAATAGAAAACAGTTTACCCCACCATCTAAAGAGGGTAACTGGATGTATCCAGATTTTGGTGGAGGTGGTGAATGGGGAGGTGCTGCCGTGGATATGGAAACTAAGATTCTATATGTCAATAGCAATGAAGTACCCTCAACTCAGATTATGCTTGATGCTCCGCAAACCGAAGGGTCAGGCATTACACCTGGTAGAGCAGTTTACAATAAACATTGCATCAGTTGTCATGGACCCCAATTAAAGGGCAGCGGAACTGAATATCCTTCTTTGAAGAATTTAAATAAGAAGTATAATGCAGTACAGTTAAGTCAAGTTATTCAACAAGGCCGGAACAGAATGCCTTCATTTAAGCATGTGCCTGAATCAGAACAAAAATCAGTGATTGCATTTTTACTGCAAATGGAAGCTGGATACAAAGAAAAAAACGCGCTCGTCAAAACTCAGGTTACTAAGAAAAGTCAGATCCCGTTCATCATGAAAGGCTATGATCGTTTTGTGGATAAGGATGGTTATCCAGGTATCAAACCTCCATGGGGCACCTTAAATGCTGTTGATCTAAATAGCGGAAAGCTTTTGTGGAAAGTGCCTTTGGGTGAATATGCAGAATTGATCAAAAGTGGATTGGGAATAACCGGGTCACGTAATTATGGTGGACCACTAGTTACAAAGGGAGGACTTATATTTATTGCAGCAACTCCAGATGAAAAGATAAGAGCATTTGATAAGAAATCTGGTAAAATGGTTTGGGAATCTAAATTACCTGCGGCAGGCTTTGCGAGTCCTGCTACCTATAGGATAGGTGGAAAGCAATTCCTGGTAATTGCTTGTGGAGGTGGTAAATTGGGCGCAAAATCAGGCGATAGTTATGTTGCCTTTGCATTACCTGATGTTAAGAGTAATTGATCTTTATTCGAAAAACTACTTCGTTCTTTCCGCTTTCCGCTTTCCCCTTTCCGCTTTAACCTTTCAGCTTTTAGCTTTCCCCTTTCCCCTTTCAGCTTTAACCTTTCCACTTTCCCTCAACTACCAGCTACCACTAGATCCCCCACCACCAAAACTTCCGCCGCCAAAGCCACCGAATCCGCCACCTCCACCACCAAAGCCACCCCCGCCACCAGAAAATCCGTCGAATCCACCACTGTTACCTCTGCCCAGCTGTGAACCCATTAATAGCCACCAAAATGGACTTGCACTTCCACGACCGCCAATTACTTCACTTCCTCCTCCCCCTTTTTTGATTGCAAAGAGTATGATAATAATCATGATGAATATAAATCCAATTCCACTTCCGCTTTTTCTAGCTTTTTTCTTAGGAGCATCGTTTTTATATTCACCTTTTGTGTACGAAATGATTGCATTTGTACCTTGATCTAGGCCTGAAAAGTAGTCGCCAGTTTTGAAATTTGGAGTGATCTCACGTTCAATGATTCTTTTGGTGATCGCATCAGGCAATGCACCCTCTACGCCATAACCCGTTTGAATGGTTACTTTTCTGTCGCCAAGTGAGATAAGCAATAATACCCCATTATTATTTTTTGCACCTCCAATTCCCCAGGCTTCTGCTAGTCGAACGCCATAATCTGCTACATCGTAACCCTCTAAAGATTTGATCAGAACTACCGCAATTTGGGTGCTTGTTGAATCATTAAAGGCAACTAATTTTTGCTCAAGCTGATTGATCTGTTCTGGTGAAAGAGTTTGGGTATAATCATTCACAAGTTGGTTAGGTTTTTCCGGGAAAGTTTGTGCCAGAAGCACTACACTTAAAAATAGAAATACGACTGTAGATATTAGGTGTTTAAATTTCATTTGAAGCTTTATTGAATTATAAATTTCACTATTTACCATCCATCTGAGTGATCTCATTCGGTAATTCATTCACATCTCCATCAAGGTATGGAAAAAATGTTTGGAGCTGTTCACCCGCAATTTTTATACCTGCAATGATTCCGCCAGTCATATTTCCTTCCTTGAAATAGCCTAACATTGCATCCTTGGTGCTATCCCAAAAATCATGTGGAACTAATTTATTAATACCTGCATCACCAATTATCGCAAATTGCTTATCCTGAGTAGCAATATAGATTAGAACGCCATTCCTTTGAGCCGTTTTGTCCATTCCAAGTTTTTTGAAATAGGTTGCAGCACGATCCAGAACCGGTTCGCTACAAGTTTTCTCAACACATATTCGGATCTCTCCTGATGTGAATCGTTCTGCTGATTCAACAGCCTCACTGATAAGCTGTTGCTCTTTTTCACTAAAAATTGACATTGCTTAAATTTAAATCGCCGGAATTTAATTCCGGCGATCAGTGTTAATGAATAAATAAGGTTAGCTATACTTAAAACTCAACCTTTGGAGCTTTGTTTGCACCGGCTTCTGCCTGGAAATATCCTTTGGTTTTAAATCCAAACATACCTGCAGTCAAGTTATTTGGGAACGTTCTGATTGAAGAGTTATACTCTTGTGTTACTGTATTGAATTTTTGACGCTCAACAGTAATTCTGTTTTCAGATCCTTCCAATTGTGCCTGAAGCTCAAGAAAATTTTGATTTGCTTTCAGTTCAGGGTATGCTTCAACAGTGGCAAGTAAGCGCCCTAAAGATTGGCTTATAGCCCCTTGAGCTGCCTGAAATTGCGCGATTGATTCTGGAGTAAGTTTGGTCGGATCCACATTAACTGAAGTAGCCTTGGCACGTGCCTCAATAACCTGAGTTAAGGTTTCTTTCTCAAAATTTGCAGCTCCTTTTACAGAGTTTACCAGATTTGGTATAAGATCTGCCCTACGTTGGTATACATTCTCTACCTGAGCCCATTGTGAGGTTACCTGCTCATCTAATTTAACCATGCTGTTATATCCGCAAGAGCTTAATGAAAGTACTGCGAAGAATCCAATGATATTCAATACTATTTTTTTCATAATTAATTAATTTTTCACTAGTCTATAAATTTACACTATAGGATTCAAATTTCATACCTTTGTTACATATCCAGGATAATACCTGGCAAAAAATATGATCAAAGAAATTGAACTGGTTCTCCTTCCGGAACACTCTGATGACGAGAATTTCATCAGAGACTCAGCATGTAAGTTATTAAATATCAGCTCTGAACGTGTAAAAAACGTGCAAATTCTTAAGCGGTCAATCGATGCACGTAGCCGAAAAGTTGTATTCAGAATAAGGTTAAATGTTTTTATTGATGAAGTTTTTGAACCTGAAATTATTGCAGATTCTTATCAAAATGTCAGCGACAAAAAGCCGGTTTTAATTATCGGGGCTGGTCCTGCAGGTTTATTTGCTGCTTTGAGATGTATTGAAATTGGACTAAAACCTATTATTATAGAGAGGGGAAAGGATGTTAAGCAGCGCAGGAGAGACCTTGCTTTAATTAATAAAGAAGGCATCATTAATCCCGATTCAAATTATTGCTTTGGCGAAGGCGGCGCAGGCACTTATTCGGATGGGAAATTATATACTCGGTCCAATAAACGTGGTGACATTCACTATGTACTAAAAACATTTGTATCTCATGGTGCCACAACAGATATATTAGTTGATGCACGACCTCATATAGGTACAAATAAGCTCCCTAATATCATTGTATCAATTCGTGACAGAATTCTGAATGACGGTGGCGAAATTCATTTTGATTGTCGTGTGACAGATTTGATAATTTCTGGGAGTACTCTAAAAGGTGTTCTAGTTGGCGATAAAAAGTTTGAAGCTGAAAGCGTTATACTCGCAAC
Organism: Daejeonella sp.; assembly: GCF_044348475.1. Taxonomy (GTDB): domain Bacteria; phylum Bacteroidota; class Bacteroidia; order Sphingobacteriales; family Sphingobacteriaceae; genus Daejeonella. Next base: position 5,951 of record NZ_JBIKSU010000070.1, read on the forward strand.
CGGACATTCAGCCCGCGATATATATTACTTATTAGAAAAACACAATATATTAATTGAAGCTAAACCTTTTGCCCTTGGAGTCAGGATCGAACATCCTCAAAATATCATTGACCAAGCTCAGTATCATTGCAGCGATCGGGGGCCTTATTTACCTCCTTCTTATTATAGTTTAGTAGAACAGGTTGATAACAGAGGGGTATTTTCTTTTTGTATGTGCCCTGGAGGGATTATTGCCCCATGTTCTACCGATCAGAACGAAATTGTGGTTAACGGTTGGTCGCCATCTAAACGTAATAATCCGTTTGCCAACTCCGGAACAGTAGTTCAGATCAATATGGAGGATGTTCCAGGGAGTATTGAGGATCCGTTTAAAATGCTGAAGTTTCAGGCTGAGATTGAACAGCTTGCATTCAATGCAGGAGGTGGTCAATTAGTTGCGCCAGCTCAGCGTATGGTTGACTTTGTGAATAACAGGTTATCTACAGATCTGCCAACTAATTCTTATATTCCCGGAACAAAGTCTGCTGATCTGGCATCTGTATTGCCTGGATTTATCTATAAAAGATTACAGAAGGCATTGCCGGTATTTGGGAAAAAGATGAATGGTTATTATACAAATGAAGCCATTTTGGTTGGTGTTGAATCTAGAACATCATCACCTCTACGAATTCCCAGAGATAAAGAAACCTTGCAGCATCCTCAGCTTATGGGGCTATTCCCATGTGGTGAAGGGGCTGGTTATGCAGGCGGGATAGTTTCTGCTGCAATTGATGGAATGAACTGTGCGGATGCTGCTTTCAAAAAAATGATTTAATACTAAACTAAAAATAAAGACATGAAGAAGACACTCATTTTGGGAGCAAGTACTAATCCGTCACGTTATTCTAACCTTGCGGCACATCGCTTGGTTGAGCATGGTCATCCGATAGTGAATGTAGGAATGAAGCTAGGCGAGGTTGCAGGTGTGCCAATTGAAATGCCCGAAACCATTCATCATGATCTCGATACAATTACTCTATATCTGGGTCCGGATAATCAGATTCCCTATTATGACTATATCCTGAAATCTAAACCAGATAGAATTATATTTAATCCCGGCACTGAAAACCCCGAACTTGAAGAATTGGCAACAGCGCAGGGAATACAATGTGCAGAAGCTTGCACCTTGGTTTTACTTGCTACGGGTCAATACTAGATAGTTTGAGCTAGTATTTTAACTGTAAAAAATCTGATCAATAAAATTTAGTGTTTTTTGGAATTAGTGATTCTTTTCCATGATTAGATTAATTAGTGCTGTGCTCTAATGCGCAAAATTGAAGATAACAATCAATGGTAGGTTAAAATAAATTGCAATTAGCGAATTGGGTTTGTGGTATAATTGAAAACTTTTCTGTTTTGTAGGATTAAAGATTATAGCATAAACCGTTCAAAAGATTCGCAGCTAAAAAGAATATGCAAAAATCTATATTTTTCTTACCATCCAACTTTCGAAATTGAATCTACTTTAGTAAGGATCAGGTCTGCAATATTCTTCATTCCCACGTCTCCAGGATGATTAGCGACACCCTGATCGGTTATTTTATACTTTAAGCCATCTGCGCCAATCGCATCTTCTCCAATAAATGATTTGTTAATCTGTGTATCCAATTGCTGTAATTTAACAAAAGGTATCTTTCTTAACTGAGATTCAGCAATCAATGCCTTATTAACAGGGTCATTCTGCCAAAAAGTACCAGCGATTACAATTTTTGCATTAGGGGCCTTTTCTTTTATGTATGATATAAATTTTGTGAATGACTTGTCAAAATCAGTTGTTTGCAAAACGTTTTCACCCAATTTAATGATTATCAGGTCAGGAGTTTGTACAAAATACTTCTCTAAGTTCTTCAAATCAAATACTGTATGAGACATTTCAAAGTCGCTTATATTTACAGGAGTCACTTGGGCTTTTAATGCTGTACCAATGATATGAGAGAAATCTTTACTTTGAACACTGGCGGCCATACCCCAATTTCCATACCAACCAACTTGAGGTCTAGGGGCATGTTTTGTCATGCTATTGCCGAGTATAAGAATATTCTTAAATTGAATGGGAACAACTTTAGTGTCCTCTTTTACTTGACATGAGGCATATAAAATAAACACAATAAAAGCTATCGATATTTTTTTCATACTACTAAAGTAGCGAAATTTTGTCTACACTAATCAGCCCAATTAAACAAATACAGCTTTAATTAATGCTTTGATTCACAATTCTCATCTCCTTTGGAAAGTAGTTATTCAGTCGGTTATCCAAGATCTTGGCCCAGCCTAGTGCTTGTTCTTTATAGCACATCAATGCCCAGCCTCTGTGATCTGAATCTAGTCGTAGCTCTTCTCGCTTTAGATAGGATATCGACTGCTCATGGGTCAGGTTGATCCGGTGAACAGCAGGGGTATTTAAGAGGCTTACTGCCAGTTCATGATTTGGAACCAGGTCTTTTCCCATGACCTTCCCAATTCTAATGCCTGATTTTTTGAGATAAATCCTGGATTGTAGATAAGACAAGTCTGCTTCAAGTCTGGCAGGAATAGCAAAAAACTCCTCTTGCAGATTTATTAATCTGATATCGGGAGAATCTATCAGCCATCTTTTGATAATTTCTTCGTTCTTTATATTCACTGTATTTTCTCTAGCTCTCCTAATTTGCGGGAATGCACTTATTGATTTCTTTCTAAAAGCAGCAATAAAAAATCCTTCTCCTTTTACTTTGTGAGGATAGAATCGATATCCATAACATCGATGATCATCAGATTGAGTTTCCACGATTCCCCATTCAGTTTCTGTTGGTATTCTGATGCTTTCCAGCTCGAAAGTTTCAAAAAGCCAGTCCGATATTTCTTCATTTTCTTGTTTAGAATAGGAGCAGGTAGAATAAATGAGGGTCCCGTTTTGTTTTAATGATTCAATTACGTCGGCAAGTATGCGCTGTTGCCGTTGGCTGCAAAGTTGTACTGCACTTTCCGACCATTCATTAATTGCTGCAGGATCTTTTCTGAACATGCCTGAGCCAGAACAGGGTGCATCAACTACTATTACGTCGAAATAACCTTCGAGTCTTTGAAAGTCTTTGGGATCGTTATTACTGACAAATGTATTTTCTGGCCCCCATTTGTTCAGATTGTCGCAAAGTACCGGTACTCTGGTTTTGATGATCTCATTGGCCAGTAGTAAGCTGTCTTTAGTTAATAAAGAGCTAATTAAAGTACTTTTTCCTCCCGGGGCGGCACACAAATCAAGAACTTTTTGATTTTCTGATAGGTCAACAGTATTTTTTAGAACATGCTCCAAAAACATCGACGAAGCCTCTTGCACATAATAGCAGCCTGCATGAAATAAAGGGTCTGCTGTGAATGAAGGGCGTTCTGTTAGATATCTACCAGTAGTACACCAAGGTATTTGCTCAGAATTTGCAAAAGCATGCGAAGGTTTCAGCGGATTTAGTCTTATAGAGGTCAGCTGTTCACCATTAGTATGTATTGCGATAAATTCTTCTTCTTCAATAGGATAGTTTTCTTTTAAAGATCGAATGAGTGCCGGAGGAAGTTTGCTTGTCATAATTGATTCAAAAATACAGGAATACTTGGTAAGACAAAGAACCAAGAACCAGGAACCAAGAACCAAGACAAAGGATCAAAGACAAAGGACAATTCAGTGCTCATTTGAGATTTACTGCTTTTTTCAGATAACAGACAACAGACAACAGAGCCAAGAACCAAGAGCCAAGACTTTTAAGGCTAATTTGAAAATTTCTGCTTCTTTCAGACCTCGGACCTCATACCTCAGATAACAGACAACAGAACCAAGAGCCAAGAGCCAAGACTTTTAAGGCTAATTTGAAATTGCTGCTTCTTTTAGACCTCAGACAACATACCTCAGATAACAGATAACAGATAACAGATAACAGAGCCAAGAACCAAGAGCCAAGACTTTTAAGGCTAATTTGAAATTGCTGCTTCTTTCAGACCTCAGACCTCATACCTCAGATAACAGACAACT
>NZ_JBIKSU010000071.1:0-9746 GCF_044348475.1 Daejeonella sp.
AACCAACTGACAACTGACAACTGATAACTGATAAAAGGCAAAAGCAGAAAGCTAAAAGCTGAAAGTAAAAAGTGAAATTTTGTTTAGTAAATATTAATACCGTCTAACTAACTAACCACCTAACCAACTGACAACTGACAACTGATAACTGACAACAGATAACAGATAACAGATAACAGATAACTCATAAAAAAATGGCATTAAACTACATCTGGATTGGCTTCTTTATAATTGCATTTGTTGTGGCATTAGTCAAGCTTATCGTATTTGGAGATACCAGCATTTTCAATAATGTGGTTAATGGAATGTTTGACAGCGCAAAGACAGGCGCTGAGATCTCTATTGGGCTGATTGGAATCATGACCTTCTGGTTAGGCATTATGAAGATTGGCGAAAGGGCTGGTATGATCACACTTTTTGCTCGTGGTGTAAATCCTTTTTTCAGCAGATTATTTCCTGAAGTACCAAAAAATCATCCTGCAAATGGGTCTATTATCATGAACTTTTCGGCAAACATGCTGGGTTTAGATAATGCTGCAACACCTGTTGGTTTAAAGGCTATGCAGGAATTACAGGAATTAAATCCACAAAAAGATACAGCCAGTAATGCGCAGATCATGTTCCTTGTTCTTAATACCGCAGGAATTACATTGATCCCCACGGGAGTAATTGCTTTAAGAATGGCTAATGGTGCGGCTAACCCTGCAGATGTATTTATTCCCTGCCTGATTGGCACTTTCATTTCATTCTTAGCGGGTATGATTGCGGTGGCTATCTACCAAAAGATCAATCTTTTTCAGCTACCAATCCTCATTTTTTTTGGTGGTTTCATTGCATTGATGTCTGGACTCTATTTTTGGCTTGGCTCACTTCCACCAGAACAGATTCAAGTATACGCTGGTCTTTTAGGTGGTATAATTATATTTTCAATCATTACTCTTTTTATTGCTTACGGTGCATCAAAAAAGGTGAATGTGTATGAAGCTTTTATAGATGGAGCAAAAGAAGGTTTCAGTACATCAGTTATGATCATACCATTTCTGATTGCAATACTTGTTGCCATAAGTGCATTTCGTACAACCGGTTGCATGGATTATTTAGTTAATGCGATAGGTTCATTGGTTGCTTTATTCGGGCTTGACACGTCGTTTGTTCCAGCTTTACCAGTAGGATTAATGAAAACACTAAGCGGTGGCGGTGCCAGAGGATTAATGGTTGATGTAATGAAAACCTATGGTGCAGATTCATTTCAGGGCAGACTTGCAAGTATCATTCAGGGAACTTCAGAAACTACTTTTTATGTACTTGCGGTATATTTTGGTTCAGTAGGGATTAAAAAACCAAGATATGCGATTATATGTGGATTGATAGCCGATTTTGTTGGACTCATCGCTGCGATATTCCTTGCTTATATTTTCTTTGGACATACCATTAAATAATTTTTAATTGATTGGAAGTATTTTGTTCTGAACATGCTAGAATAACCTCTTACAATGAATCTTTTCTTAAGAGTAAGCGTCTATCAGATTTCAAAATATTATGTCGCGATACCAAAAATATTGCTCATGTAGTTTACTATCCAAACAATACAATGGCAATGATTAAAGTTACGATGACATTAAACCCCTGAGCTATTAGAAATGCAAAAAATGGCTTTTTACTCTGTTTAGAAAACAAATCGGCAAAATTCGTTTCCAGTCCAATACTAGTAAATGCCAAAGCAAACCATAAACCCTGTAGGTTTTTAAGACTACCTTTTATCGTACTGATCGAATCTTGACTCAACAAAAATGAAAAAACAAGTGATGCTGCAATAAATCCTAAAACAAATTTTGGAAATCTATCCCAAATAACTTTTATTGTTGGCTTAGAAGCTATTTGGCCTGCTACAGGATTCTTTTTGTAAGACCAATAAATAGATATCGCAAAAGCAGCCAAACCCAGAAGTACATTCTGAGAAAATTTAACAATGGTACTTATCTTCAGGGCTGTTTCACCAACCAATGAACCAGATGCCACCACTGCCCCTGTTGTATCAATACTTCCCCCTAGCCATGCACCTGTAACTTCTTCAGATAAACCATAATACTTAGCTAGGATAGGCATAAAAATCATCATGGGTATGGCAGTAATCAAAACCATTGAGATCACATAGGATAATTTTTTAGAATCGCCTTTTATAGCTCCAGAGGTTGCAATTGCCGCTGATACTCCACAAATAGATACCGCACTAGAAATCATCATAGTCAGTTCATCATCTATCTTGAGTTTTTTACATACCCAAAATGCAAAATACCATACTGATAAAACAACAATAAGAGCCTGAATTAAGCCTAATGAGCCTGCTTTTAATATATCTGAGAATATTACACTGGTTCCAAGTAAAACAAGGCCAATTTTAACAAATAATTCGGTTGAGAGTGATGATCGTAACCAGTCAGGAAGTTTAAAAAAGTTTCCAATTACAAGTCCTAAAGTCAAGCTAAAGATGACTGCCTCTAGATTGACAGATTTTATAACCTTATTTCCAGCCAGCACCAAAGCAAAAATGGTAATCAAATAAACTACAGGAAAACCTAAAGCAAAATGTTTCACAGATTTACCCGTCAAAATTGCACCAAGAAGTGCTACAAGAAGCACAAATACCAGTTGATACGCAATTAGGCTTAGGTTTCCAGGTTCTAAGACATTTTGAAAAAGTTCAGTAGCATTCGACCAGTTAAATACCGGAACTTTTAAAACAACGCCAAATAATGAAATAATGATGATCAGTGCGCCAAGAATAACCACTGTCCAGTCTTCGTTAATTTCAAACCTTTTTTGTTCAGACATAATTTTTTATGAAATAGTACACTAAATATATCATTTAGTACTTGTTTTGCAGCATGATAACTGCACATACTACTATCATCAATCTTTCCCGAAAAATGTAATTAATTGAGCTTAATAATATGACCAAACTAAATTATTAACCAAAACATATATTTACAGATACCGAATCAAAATACGCTACAAAAAAAAATGATTATTTAGGAATCATTTAGTTCTACAGAAAATAGAATTTCGAAAATTCCTATTTCTTATATTTTAATTGAACAGGAAGTGAATCTAAAGCAAAATACCGATGATCTACTATCTTTCCTTTCACGTTTATAATTCTAAACCCTGAACTATCTACACCCAAGGGCCTACCTACGGGGCCGGTTGTGATCATTTCCATATCGCCAAATTTGCCATAGGCATTACGATGGTAGTGCCCGGCAAATACCTGTTTAACACCATATGTTTTGAAAAGATTAAGATAAATATTGCGCCGCTCTGTATTAATATTAAAATACTCATCGGGTTCATTCGAATCTTTTAGAAACAAGGAATGATGCATAAAAACCATAATATTCTGAGCATTTGACTTTTTGGCATCCTTAAGTACTTGAATCAACCATTCCAGTTGGTTTGCAGCTTCAATAGGTGCAAGCAAAGGATCTTTAATCAGGGAAGAATTTAGGATGATACCCAATACATTTCCAGAACGAAAAGTGTAGCGATCATCTCCAAAATGTTTTTTATATAACGCTAAACTTGCAATTGTGGGTACATTTTCAACATCGTGATTACCCGAAACACTGTATAATTTAATTGAGGGATCCAGTTTAGCCGCTATCCGCTTATATTCTGCTATTTGTGCCATATCGCCGGGCTTATTAACCAAATCACCACAGATTACAACAAAGGCAGGTTTTAAACGGTTCGACTCAGCAATTGCCTTTTCCATATTGACAGTTTCACGGCTAAACTCTTTATTCGCATTAAAAAAACCAAACTGGGTATCTGCCATTTGGAAAAATGTTAATTTGCTAGCAGATCCAATTGATGAACATGCACTAATAAACATTAAAAAAAGAATAAGCAAGGATTTACTAAGAGTGGCTAAGGTTCTAATCATTTTTTAAATATCATTATCTAGGATGAGTAAAACAATATATTTTGAAATTATTGATATATATTCAATTTGAAATCTATTCCTAATCTTCAAAAAATAGTGTAATTTTTAAGCAAAACTAGTTTATTGTACCGTTAATAGGATTGCTCTTGTCTGCAATTTTCTAACTTGCATCAAAAATCATTAAAACCATTATGAAAGAAGTTTATATCCTATCTGCGGTAAGAACTCCTATTGGAAGTTTCGGTGGACTATTATCTTCTTTAACAGCCAGTCAGCTAGGAGCTGTAGCAATTAAAGCTGCCGTTAAACGTGCAGGAATTAAGCCAGAACAAGTACAGGAAGTGATCATGGGCAATGTGTTATCTGCTAATATCGGACAAGCACCGGCAACTCAGGCTTCAAAATTTGCCGGACTACCGGATATCCCCTCAACCACAATAAATAAGGTTTGTGCATCAGGCACAAAAGCAATCATGTTAGCTGCTCAAAGTATCGCTTTAGGTCAGAATGAAATTGTTATAGCAGGCGGCATGGAAAGCATGAGTAACGTTCCCTACTACCTAGATAAAGCCAGAAATGGTTATCGCCTAGGTGATGGCAAGATCATTGATGGCCTTGTGAAAGACGGATTATGGGATGTTTATAATGACTACCATATGGGATCTGCAGCTGAACTATGTGCTACAGATTGCAATATAAGCCGGGATGACCAGGATGCCTATGCAATAGAATCCTATAAGCGATCACAGTCTGCCCAATTAGAAGGCAAATTCAAAAAGGAGATCGCAGCAGTTGAAATTAAAGACAGAAAAGGTGAAATAAGTTTGGTTGAGACTGATGAAGAGGTCAATAACGTAAAATTTGATAAAATTTCATCCTTGAAAACTGTCTTCAAAAAAGACGGGACTGTAACAGCGGCCAATGCTTCAACACTAAACGATGGTGCAGCTGCACTAGTATTAATGAGTAAAGAAAAAGCAGAAGAACTTGGCTTAACGCCTTTGGCAAGAATCATATCGTATGCAGATGCACAGCAGGCACCTGAATGGTTTACCACTACCCCGTCAAAAGCTATTCCAATTGCTTTAGAACGTGCAGGGATTCAAACAAGTGATGTCGATTATTTTGAAATTAATGAAGCTTTTTCTGTAGTTTCATTGGCAAATAACAGAATTATGAAGCTTGATTCAACAAGAGTAAATGTGAATGGTGGCGCTGTTTCAATGGGACACCCTCTTGGAGCATCTGGTGCAAGAATAGTAGTTACTCTAATCCATGTACTTCAGCAAAACAAGGGCAAAATTGGGGTTGCAGCCATTTGCAATGGTGGTGGTGGCGCTAGCGCACTAGTTATTGAAAATCTACACTAAGAATACATGAAGCAAGTAGTACTGATCTGTGGTGTTTTCTTTTTTTTCTTTACAAAAGCAGTAGGCCAGCCATCAGGCAATAATAACCAACAGCAATTAATGACATTTCAGGATAGTCTGAAACAGATTAGCCATAAAATGGTTAATGACAGCATTGAACCTGAACGGTATAATGCAAGTTACAAATTGATAAAAACATTAGTAAATGCCTTAAAAACACCATATTCTTTCAATTTTCCATTTGATTCAGTAAAGGCCATTTCAATTCAGTTGTCGCCAGATAAACGATTTAGGATTTTCAGCTGGCATGTGATGAATAATGATGGTAGCTACAGATATTATGGAACTATTCAAACAAATAAGCCTGATGGTAAACTAGAATTACTTCCATTGATTGATTATACCTCCGTTTTTAAAAACCCATCTGATAGTATTACAACAAATGATAAGTGGTTTGGTGCTCAGTATTATAAAATTATTCCAGTATTAAACAACGCTCCATTCCCCTATTATGTATTGCTTGGATGGAAGGGAAACACAGTTAAATCAACAAAAAAAATAATAGAAATTCTTTATTTTAAAGACGGTAAGGCATATTTTGGGATGCCAGTATTTGATGGCGACCAGGATAATCCGGGGAAAAAGAGAATCATTTTTGAATATGACAGAAGAGCATCCATGTTTTTGAATTATGAACCCCAAATAAATACAATCGTTTATGACCATTTAGCTCCACCCGATCCAAAACTGAAAGGAAAGTTTGAACTTTATGGTCCTGATTTCTCGTATGATGGATTTAAACTGGTTAATGGCCGGTTGAAATTTGTATCAGACCTTGAACTAAAAAACAATCCAACAGATCAGGATGATAACTTCAATGATCCTAAAAAGTTGTAGGTTTTAAGTTGTAGGTTATAGGTTATAAGTTGTAGGTTATAGGTTGTAGGTTTTAAGGATAAAGCTGAAAGTTGAAAGCTAAAAGCTGAAAGTTGAAAGCTAAAAGTTGAAAGCCTGATTTAGCTTCATTTCATAGAAGCACCTCAGTCTTTATACCTCATACCTCAGTCTTCATACCTCATACCTCAGACTTCATACCTCCTACCTCAGACAACTGACAACTGATAACTGATAACTGACAACTGATAACAGACAACAGCCCCCTAAGGCGATACCGCCTGCATCATCAATCCACATATATAAGCGCCATAAGTTCCAATAACATAGCCAAAAACAGCTAATAGCACTCCAATGGGAGCTAAAGAAGGGTGAAAGGCACTTGCAATTACAGGCGCAGAGGCAGGACCCCCGATATTAGCCATACTACCAACCGCTAGGAAAAAGAAGGGGGTTTTAGTAAGCTTCGCAACAATAAAGATCACAATGACGTGAATCAGGATCCAAACTAAACCAACAATAAGTATTCCCGGCTTATTAAAAATAGCCATGATATTCATTTGCATACCAATTGTTGCAATTAAAACATATAGTAATACGCTCCCAATTTTTGAAGCTCCTGCTCCTTCCAGATTTCTGAGCTTGGTAAAAGAAAGTATCATACCTAAAGTTGTGGCTATTATTACTAGCCAGAAAAACCCTGAAGTAAGACTAAATGCGCTTAAATAAGGTGCATTTATGGTTATCCATGGCGCAATGTGATCTGCTCCGAAATGAGCAATTCCTGTTATACCAAATCCAATGCCTAAAATCAATAGGATATCTTCCATTTTAGGAATCCTCATAATACTTTGCTGATACGCTTCGATTTTATCTTTTATTTCAGTGACCGATTGATCATCAGCTTTTAAAAATCTGTTGATCAGAATATTTTTACCTGCTCCAAATAGCAATAAAGCCATCCAGAGGTATGAAATGAATACATCAAGAGCCACCATGGCAGAAAACAGATCAGGGCTTGGCTTAAATATCTCATACATTGCTGCCTGATTAGCACCCCCACCAATCCAAGTACCTGCAACGGTACTTAATCCTCTCCAAACCTCTTCAGCACCCTGGCCACCTACAATTTCAGGTGCAAATAATGAAACCAGAAAAACAGCTGCTGGCCCACCTAGCATAATACTAATCGATGCAGTTATGAACATTAAGCCTGCCTTTTTTCTTAATTTCCATATTTCTCTCAGATCAAGGCTCAACGTAAAAAGTACCAAACTGGCTGGCAAAAGATACCTAGATGCCATGGTATAGAGAGCTGATGTTGTACCTGAAATAATACCCATTGAATTTAATAGGCCAGGCAGAAAATAGCAAAGTAGAATAGGTGGAATAAATGTATACAGTCTTTTAAAAAATGGAATATTGCTTTCAGATGTCCAAAAGACCAATCCCAGAATTCCCATAAGGATTCCTAATACAACAGCATCATTCGTAATCAGGGCAGTCTGATCAATCATTTATTAGATTTTTAATTAAAGAATATATAAAGTATCAATTTTAGTAAAATTTAATTATAATTGAGCTTTTTACTTCCTTAATCAATTAAGAGATTCTAATAAACTAACCCATCAATTAAATTATATGGAATTACAACAAAAACAACTTTTCGGACATCCCAGGGGTTTATATATCCTGTTCCTTACAGAAATGTGGGAAAGGTTCAGTTTCTATGGAATGCGGGCACTTTTGGTGCTTTTCTTGGTTTCATCGGTTAATGGAGAAAATCCAGGATTTGGATGGACAAGTAGCGAGGCCTTAAAGTTGTATGGTATTTATACATTTCTTGTTTATTTATCGTCCATACCTGGCGGAATCCTTGCAGATAAATTAATTGGACAGAAGAAGGCCGTAATTTTAGGTGGCATTCTTTTGGTTGCAGGTCATAGTATTCTTGCATTCCAGTCATTGATTACATTTTATGTAGGATTAGGATTAATAATTGCAGGTGTAGGCTGTTTAAAGCCAAATATTTCAACAATGGTTGGTGGCCTATATCCAAAAGGAGATGACCGTCGTGACAAGGGATTTACTATCTTTTATATTGGAATCAACGTTGGAGCATTCCTGGCCGGTATAATTATTGGATATGTAGGCGAAACCATGGGCTGGCATTATGGTTTTGGACTTGCAGGTATTGGAATGGCCATAGGTTTGATTATTTTCATATTGGGACATAAGTATCTTCAAGGAGTTGGAGAAGCAACTAAAACCCTATCTGTTGAAGATCAAGCGATAAAAAATAAGCCACTAACTGCAATAGAAAAAGATCGTGTTAAAGTGATGTTATTATCATTCCTGATGATCATTGTATTCTGGGGAGCATTTGAGCAAGCCGGAGGTTTAATGAATCTATATGCTGCTGAAAAAACAAATAGAGTGATTGATTTTCTGAACTGGACTGTTCCTGCAACCTGGTTCCAATCGGTCAATTCATTCTTTATAATAACACTTGGTATACCGGTAGCTGCATTCTGGTTTAATAGAAAAAGAAATGGAAAAGAAGCATCATCTATCTTCAAAATAGCCATTGGAGTAATGATCATGAGTTGGGGGTTCCTTTTCATGACAGCGGCTTCAGCTCAATATCAAAATGAAGGTTCTTCGGCAATGTATTGGCTTGTTTTGGCGTACCTTTTCCACACCATTGGCGAACTCAGCGCATCACCAGTTGCTTTATCCTATATTACAAAACTAGCTCCAATGAAATATGCTTCAATCATGATGGGTGTATTCTTCGCAGCTACTGGCTTGGGCAATTATGTTGCTGGCTGGGTTGGTGTTTGGTCACAAACTGCCGGAGAGTTTGAGATATTTATCGGAATAGCTATATTCTGTACACTAATTGGCGGTATCGTTATTACTATCCTAAAACCATTAAAAAGGCTTGCTCATGGTGCTGAAGATTTCTCAGCAGAGACTATGGCATCCCTTAAAGCTGAATAATTAAAAAAGATAGAATAGAGAGAGGTTTAATGCATCTCTCTATTCGTTTAAAGCAGTATATTTGTAATCACAAATTTTAGTCCGTGTTATCAGACAGCCTTGTCATCATTCCAACCTACAACGAGAAGGAAAATATCGAAAATATTATTCGAAAAGTATTCTCCCTTCCTGATGTGTTCCATATTCTGATAGTTGATGACGGCTCGCCGGATGGTACTGCAACCATTGTGAAGAGCCTTCAAAAAGAATTTGAGGGAATGCTTCATATTGAAGAACGTAAAGGAAAACTAGGACTCGGAACAGCCTATATTCATGGTTTTAAATGGGCTCTTAAACGCCATTATGAATATATTTTTGAAATGGATGCAGATTTTTCACATAATCCACAAGATTTGATCAAATTAAAATCTGCATGCATTGAGGGTTCTGATCTTGCCATTGGTTCAAGATATATCAAAGGAGTAAATGTGGTAAACTGGCCAATGAGCAGGGTTTTAATGTCTTATTTTGCTTCTGTTTATGTACGTTTGATTACT
>NZ_JBIKSU010000005.1:0-96015 GCF_044348475.1 Daejeonella sp.
AGGATCTGCTTTTTGAAGGTCATCCTCTAGGCAGAAATATTCTGGGAACCCCCGAATCAGTAAAAGGCTTTAAGAAAAAAGATATTCAGCTGTTTATGAAATCCAATTATCGTACAGATGAAATCATCATTGGGATTTTCGGAGATTATGATTTTAAGACAGTTATCCGCATCAGCGAGAAGCTTTACGGAAAGGTACCAGCCAATTTAACGGAGAGAGTACGCCAAAAAATAGCGACATATACCCCGAAACACACTGTTTTTAGTAAGCCTATCAATCAGGCACATTGTGTGATTGGCAACCGATCGTACTCTTTTCACCATAAACACAGGACAGCCTTTTTGCTTCTGAATAATTTATTGGGCGGAACAGGTATGAGCTCACGTCTGAACCTGGAAATTCGAGAGAAATATGGCATTGCCTATACCATAGAGTCGAACTATACCCCAATGAGCGATTCGGGTATTTTTTCTATCTACTTTGGAACAGATACTGAAAAAACTGAAAAGGCTATCAAACTGCTCGAAAAAGAACTAAAGAAACTCCGAGATCAAAAACTAGGGCCCGTTCAATTACAGCAGGCCAAACATAAATTCATCGGACAAATCGCGTTAGGTGAGGAAAACAGAATGGGACTGATCATTTCTATGAGTAAAAGCCTACTAGACTTTAACCGGGTCGATTCTCTAGAGGAGGTATTTGCTAAAATTAACCAAGTGACTGCCACTCAGTTGCTTGAAATTGCCAATGAAATGTTTGAACCAACGCAATTAAGCTCGCTGATATTTAATCCGAAAGAATAAATTAAGCTTTTGAAAAAAGTCCTGATTGTTTAGGACTAAATGAATTAATTTAAGGATAAGGATCATCTGCGCGACAATGCTTATCCTTAAATCATGAATCCAGAATCAAATTAATTCTTTTTCTTTGATGCTTTTGGAGCTTTTTCGCTAGTCTTAGACTTGTCTGAGCAACAGCTCATCTTACAGTCTTTACCCATTTTACATTCCATTTTTTCTGCTGGTTTTGGAGCAGATTTAGGCTCTTGGGCAGTTACCGATAATGTTGCTGCGAAGAATGCGATCGCTAAAAATCCTACTATTTTTTTCATGTTATTTTGATTAGTTTTTTAAATGTGCTAAAACTGTGATGCCTCCTTTTACAGTTTCACCAAGTCCTACTTTGATTTCAGTTCCTAAAGGTAAAAACAAGTCTACTCTAGAACCAAATTTAATGAAACCGAACTCCTCTCCCTGCACAGCTTGCTGACCTTCTTTAGAATAACAAACAATTCTCCTGGCTAAAGCACCTGCTATCTGACGGAAAAGAACTGAAACGCCTGCTTTATTTTCAATAACAACCGTGGTTCTTTCATTTTCAGTAGATGATTTTGGATGCCATGCTACCAGAAATTTTCCAGGATGGTATCTATAATATTTAACGATACCCGAGATTGGGTTTCTATTAATATGTACATTGATTGGCGACATGAAAACCGAAACCTGAATACGCTTATCTTTAAGGAATTCCGATTCTTCCGTTTCCTCAATCACAACTACCTTACCATCTGCAGGGCAAATTACATGCTGATCATTCATTATTACCGTAATTGCCGGACTCCTGAAAAACTGAAGGATGATCACAAACAAGGCAAATGATAAAATATAAATGATCCAGGTAAACCAGGCAGTATTGGGAAGAAGGTAGTGTACAACTGCATTCAATACAAAAATAAAGAGAATACAGAGTGCGATTGAAGAATAGCCTTCTTTGTGAATAGTCATTTTATGATGGTTAGTTCTGCGTAAAAATACAATTTTTCAAATTAAACTGCTATGGACTGTTTAATATTTATGCTTTAACTGCTTTGTAAATATCTCTCAAATTACGACCTAAGCCATTATAATCCAGGCCATAACCCACAACAAACTCATCGGCAATTTCAAAACCGATATAGTTAATTTCATCAATCTTGACTTTTAATGATTCTGGTTTAAATAAGAGTGTACAAACATGAACAGAGGCAGGATTTTCCTTTTTGATCATCTCTAGCAGATATTCGAGCGTTTTACCACTGTCAACTATATCTTCCACAATAATCACATCCCGATTCTTTAAAGACATCTGCAGGCCAATTTCTTTTTTGATCTTTCCGCTACTTTTGTCTCCTTCGTAAGATGATACCTTCACAAAGCTTACTTCAGAAGAAATATGGATCTCTTTAATCAGATCAGCAAGGAATATGAAACTTCCATTCAGTACTCCAATAAACACCGGGATGCGGTTTTCGAAATCAACATTCATCTGAATAGCTAAGAGGCGAATCCTTTTCTTGATCTGCTCATATTCTAGCATCAACTCGAAGTTTTTCTCATCAATTTCTATCTTCATTGCTTTAATTTGGAGAAATATTTACTAATTCCCTTTTTTAATTTTTGAGTCCCTCTCCAATTTTCTCTGCTCCCGTTTGTCTTTTCGGGTACTTGGTGCCCTTATTACAATACTGTCTCTAGGAATATTCTTTGGCTTCGGGGTTTCTTTTACCTGTAGGCTATCTGTTCGTTTTTTACCAAATAGCTGCTGCAGAATTCCATCTTGTTCCTCGGCACCACTGTCAATCAGCAAGCTATCTGAAACCAGCGAATCAAGGGGTAAACCAGATCGTAAGCTTTCTTTTAAACGGACAGAATAAAACCCATAATAATTACTGTCAGGAGGAGTCAATCCGCGGCTGGCCATAATTCCACCAATAAAATTAAAATAGGATGATAGCCCAGATCTTAAGCTTCCATCTCCTTCAAACCGGTACAAACCTGATTTAGGCTTTGGAACTATACTGGCAAGGAAAATACTCTCTCCAATAGTAAGATCTGCCGGAAGCTTACTAAAATAATAGCGAGACGCTTCACCAATACCATACACATTTCTGCCCCATTCAATCAGGTTAAGATAGGTTTCATACATGCGTTGTTTACTTGACAAATGACCATTTTCCATAATCCAAACAATCAAAATCTCTTCAATCTTCCTGGCCAGTGTTTTTTGTCGGTTGAGATAAACATTCTTTACCAGTTGCATAGAAATGGTGCTCCCGCCTCTTTTGAATGCTTTTTCTTTAAAATTGGTTGCGATAGATTTTCGGATAGATTCTTCAACAAATCCATTATGACTATAGAATGACGGGTCTTCTGCGGTCAGCAGCGCATTTTTTAAATAGGGAGAGATTTGGTCAATTGGGGTATAATCCGGATTTTCAGGACCAATTATAATATCCCGCATCGGTATCCCATATTCATAAGGGGTATAAACAAAACTTCCATTGATCTTCTGGAGGTTCGTTTTTCCCCATTTTTTCACTTTGAACCCAGCATTTTTTAGCCTGGAATTAAAAATAACATCGTCCGGCTTTTCAGAGTCAAGGTAAAAATCAAGATTGTATTGCAATTTCCCGGCAACCTGTATACCTTCTAATGATTCGAACAATCCTTGCGGGAATGAATTGATCAATTGCTGAGCATCTAGCTCTTCTGTAAAGATTTTTAATTCGTAAATTTTAGATGGAGAAAGGGTATATTTTATAAATGGATGAATATCAATATCCTTCATGTGAATGGTTGAAGTACTATCGATTGAAATAAAATTCTTGCCAATCACCATATCAGCATCCAAAGAGGCATCCTGTACAATTACATCATTCAATGAAATTCGGGAATGGTTAACTAGCAAGTTTTTAACTTTCCATGAGCCATTGATCTGAAGCTCATCTCCACTTCGATTAAGCCCTCTCATTTCGGTTGATGCCGTATCAAAATTGAGTTTTAGTCCGAATTTTTTTTCGAGAATGGGCAATTCAACCTTTTTATTATCTGCAAAAAGCATCAGGTTGAGTTTTTTATCGCTCGGGGCAACGCTGCCCTCTATATGCCAGGTTGATTCATTTCCGTTCACTTTAATTGTTGAACTGACATCACCCCCATCAATTGTTGCCGTTGTGGTATGGATATCAACAAGGCTTGAGTCATCGGTAAATTTTATTTTAAAATCCCTGATATCCATGTCATCCGGAATTTTATACAACATTTTATTAATCAGATTATTGGCAAACTTTGCCAAGTCTAATTCGGGCTTTGCTTTTGTAGTATCAGACTGCTTTTTGCGAAAAAGAAAATCATAATTGCTTGTGGAATCTTTTTTTACCAAGTTAATGATTCCGTTATCCAGATTTATTTCAGCAATTTTTATATCTCCAAAAATCAAAGGAAATATTTTAATGCCTATTTCAAAGTTTTGAATTTTTGCCAAACTGTCTCTACCCCTTGGCACGGCAGTTATATTTTTAAAGTTTACGCTGCTCAACCCAACAAATTTAGCGCTTTCAATTTTCAGCTCCAGATCAAACTCTCTATCCGCTTTATTGATCACCTTTTTGATCGCCGCATTAAGTAAAGCTTCACGTTTGGCAAAGGCTATTCCAACCGTAATAAAAATAATAGCAAGTAAGCTAAATAGTGTAATCTTGGTAATCTTATAATATTTTTCGGGTAGCTGCATGTGGTAAAATATACATTAACTGAAAGATAAGGCTTTTAGATAAAAAAGGTTTCAGACTAATAAATATTTACAGGTCAGTTCACTGTAAAAACCTTCATCTTCTAACAATAAGCTTCGTACTTTTAGTAGATTTGGGATAAACATAATCAAAATATATTATCTCCTTAATATTCAAAAATGATCACGCAGGAACAAATATATAATGCACTTCGTAATGTAGAGGATCCCGATCTAAAGAAAGATCTGGTTACACTGAACATGATTGAAGATCTAAAGATTGATGGCAACAAGGTAAGTTTTTCAGTGGTTTTGACCACACCGGCCTGTCCGATGAAAGCGATGCTTGAAAATGCCTGTCGTAATGCTATTCTTCATTTCGTGAGTAAGGAGGCAGAACTAGCTATTAATATGACCTCAAGAGTAACCAGCAGACCAGAAAGGGCCTTAGCTGGAATTAAAAATATTATTGTAGTTGCATCCGGCAAAGGTGGCGTAGGTAAATCAACTGTAGCAGTGAACCTGGCACTTGGACTGGCTAAAAAAGGTGCGATTGTAGGTTTGATTGATGCAGATATTTACGGGCCATCTATCCCTATGATGTTTGGAGTGGAAGGCGCCCGTCCTAAATCCACACAGAATGCTGAAGGTAAAATACGGATAGAACCCATAGAAAAATACGGTATCAAATTATTGTCAATCGGGTTTTTTACAGATCCCAACCAGCCGGTTCCATGGCGTGGCCCAATGGTTTCAACTGCGGTAAAGCAGTTATTCAATGATGCCGACTGGGGTGAACTTGATTATCTGGTTGTAGATCTTCCGCCGGGCACTGGCGATATTCACATTACCGTTGCTCAAGGATTTCCAATCACAGGTGCTGTGATCGTTACTACCCCGCAGAATGTTGCGCTTGCTGATGCTCGGAAAGGGGTTGGTATGTTTTTAATGGACTCCATCAATATTCCTCTACTTGGGGTAGTTGAAAATATGTCTTATTTCAGTCCAGCAGAACTGCCCGATAATAAGTATTATATATTTGGTAAAAATGGAGGTCAAGACCTTGCCAAGCAATTTAACACCCCATTTTTAGGTGAGATACCCTTGGTAAAAAGTATCAGTGATGCGGGTGATGTTGGAAAACCTATCATTCTGGAAGATAATCATGCGATGGGTATAGCCTTTTTGGAGATTGCTGAACGCGTTGCACAACAAGTAGCTATTCTTAATGCTGTTAAATAGCATTTTTTAAAAAAATTGTATCTTTATAAAAAGAAGAATCATGGATTTGTTGCAAAGAGTTGAAAATGCATTAGACACTATCCGCCCTTATTTGGAAGCCGATGGTGGAAATGTATCCATTGAGGAAATAACAACTGATAATGTTGTGCGGCTTAGATTGTTAGGCTCATGTGGCTCATGCCCGATGAGTATCATGACATTAAAGGCAGGTATTGAGCAGGCTATCAAACGTTCCGTTCCTGAAATTGAGTCTATTGAAGCAATCAATCTAACCGATATTGATGATCCTGAAGCAATTTTGCCTGAACGATTGAAGTAAATTTACCTGTGTAATAAATCATTATATTGTCTGTATTAAATACTATTTAACACTATTTAACATCACTCCGATACGATTTTACTACCTTTGAAGCATGCGAAATTGGTTATTCCTTATTTTTCTGTTTTGTTCACTTTCTGGGTTCTCTCAGGTTGGTGATAAGAAGCTCGTGCAATTTTCAGGAATAATTATGAACCGCGACAGTAATACTGTGGTTCCATATGTAACTATTACCAATGTAACTGGTAGAGATCAATTTTTTTCAGCTAACTATAAAGGTTATTTTTCATTTGTAGCCAACGAAGGCGATACCTTAGTTTTTACTGCTGTTGGTTATAAGCGGGAAGGTGTTGTAATCCCAACAAATCTATCGGATAATAAGTATACCATTTTGATGAAGATGCAGCAGGATGTCATCAATCTACCTATGGTGCGGGTGTATCCTTGGGCAAGCACAGATGAATTCAAGAAAGAATTCATGACTCTTAAATTCGCAGACGATGATCTTGAAATAGCTAAGAAGAATGTTTCACGTGAAAGTTTATCTGCCATGATGGCCAGCCTTCCAAGAGATGGTGCTGAAATGCAGAGTTTTAATTTCCAGAATAATCATAACCGCCTGGTTAACAAAAATATCAATCAGCGTCTGGCAAATCCATTGCTTAATCCTTTTGCATGGGGAGCACTTATACAGCAAATTATGCAGGGGGATAGGAGTAGGGAGCAGTAGGGTTGGAGTTGTAAGTTATAGGTTATAGGTTGTAAGTTATAGGTTGTAAGTTTTTAATTTTGGTTTAGATAAAAATTCTAAATAATCCTGCTGTAGTTGCGAGGAGGAGGCACGACGAAGCAATCTCAAGATCTGAATTCAATTATAATTTGAGATTTCCGCGCTGCGCTCGCACTGACAAAGTTAAAAGCTGAAAGGGGAAAGCCAAAAGCGGAAAGCCAAAAGGGGAAAGCTGAGGTGAGACAATTCTCTGATTTTTAATCAAAAACAAATAGTCCAAATACTAATTACTAGATTCTAACCAACTAACCAACCAAAATCTACCTTCTACCCTTCTTAATCGCAGGAAACTTCATTTTATAATCAACCTTCACAATTCCCTTTGAAATTGAGGTCAGTCTATTATTGAGCATGGCTTTACGCAGTGGACTTAATTTATCGACAAAGAGTTTGCCATCAATATGATCGTATTCATGCTGAATAATTCGTGCTGCTAGTCCGCTGAACGTTTCTTCATGCTCTTGCCAGTTTTCATCAAAATAAGAAATGGTCACATTTTGCTTTCTGTCGATATCTTCACGGATATCAGGAATGCTTAAACATCCTTCATTGAAAGACCATTTTTCGCCGTTCTCTTCCAGAATCTCGGCATTGATAAATACTTTTTTGAAATCCATTAGTGCAGGTTCATCTTCACCAAAAGAAGTGGCATCAATAACGAATAAACGGATTGATAATCCGATTTGAGGAGCCGCAAGACCTACACCATGCGCACCATACATCGTTTCAAACATATTAGCGATCAAAACATTCAAATCAGGATAATCTGCTGTAATATCTACACCTTTTTTACGAAGAACTGAATCTCCATAGGCTATGATGGGTAATTTCATAGTGCAAAAATAGAATCTTTAGGCGAGCTTACAAAGCGTAGGATTTTTGAATAGGAATTAATCCAGATGAAACACCATTTCAAGAGGTTTTGAAACCGGTGAATGATCCGCATTCGTATCCATAATATCAGCCATGTAAACCCACCAGCGTTTAACGATCTCATTTTTACTCAGATCTTGCGAAGTGCCCGCTCCAGATATTTTCTGAACAGCAAAAAGGATATCCGTTTCTTCATCCAGGAATATGGAATAGTCGTGAATGTTGTTTTGCTTTAATAAAGCACTCAATTCAGGCCAGATTAGGTCGTGACGGCGTTTGTACTCCTCTTTGAAACCGGGTTTCAGTTTCATTTTAAATGCAGCGATTTTCTCCATCATTTATCTTTTATACCAGGTTATTCATCATCGTCAAATTAATCTCCCAAATTTATTTTCCGGAGTAAAACTTTAGCTCTATTAAATCGCTTGGTAGTGAACAATCTCCTAATGATTGATGAACAACTAAAGCAGTACCCAATGCTGTGGCCTGTGCCATAGATGCGGCAAAAACTTCCATTTCAGGAAACAGTAAGGATAACAAATTCATGTAAATGGAGTTTTTGCTAAACCCTCCATCCACAAAGATCCTGTTTACATTTGATCCATTTAGAATCATCTGAGTAGATCTTTTTTGCTTTTTTATCAGATTCCATATCAAGTGATGATAGGCTTCTGAATCTGATGAAAATACAGCAAGATCTTGTTTTGAAAAATCCTCTTCTTTCAGTTCTCTATTTTCAAGATTTAGAAGAGTCTTGTCAAATGACATTTCTTCAAATCTCGATTTAGGCTGTCCATAATATTCAGCGAGCCGGTTTACTTCCTGCTCATGCTCATGGCCGGCAAATAAGCGCGATGCCTTGACCGGTGTACCCTTGTATTGTAAATAACAAAGACAATCTGATTCAAGTTCTTCTTTGGTTAGCGGGCTTGCATTAAAAGGGTTTAAACTAATGCACCAGGTACCGGTTGAGATCAATACAAATGGCTCTGTAAAACTGATCAGGTACGGAATTAGTGCTGCAGAGCTATCGTGAAGACCTATTCCTGAATCAAAAGAATGGCCCTCAAAGCTGGTTTTAATTCGTTCATCTGAGGCGGCAATTGGAGCCAGCTTATTTAAAAGATCTTCATCGATCAGCCATTGGTGATATTCATTTTTACTGAAATCCCAGAAATTGGTATGACATCCAATACTGGTGATGTCGGTAACTAATTTTCCAGAAATGAGAGAACCCAGATATTGCGGAAGGTGTAAAACAGTTTTGATCTTATCGAGTAATTCCGGCCGTTCATATTTTATCCGGTAAAGCTGCATCCCTGAATTTAAGCTTCCCAATACCGGAGAAGCTGTTTTGTATGCAAACTCATCCTTACCTCCATAGTTTAAATAGAACTGTTCCAACAGTTTATCCGGATAAGGCTTCAGGTAATTATACAGTGGTGTTAATGGCTGTCCGTTTTCATCTAGATAAACTAGGCTTGCCCCATACGATGAAAAATTAACAGCCCGTATATCAAAATTAGGATTGCTAAAAATTAATCTCATTGTATCAAATACAAAAAGACTTAAACTATCCAGATCTTCACATGGAAAACCATCCTCATCTTTCGTTTCGGCAAGGTTTCTAGATTGCTCAAAAACTACCTGATAATGTTCATTGAACAAAAGGAGTTTTTTATTGGTTTTCCCAATGTCAAAAACTGCAATAACCGGAATCTTCATATATTTTTTATGATTATAAACCAGTAGCTACAGTTTCAAACCCTCGCTCTTTGATCAATTCTTGCCTTACCTGAAGCTTGCGGAATAACCCAATCGGATCTAAGGCTCCTCCTGCTCTTAAACGAGCTTCAGCAACTAATGGTCTGACATCTGTGCGGAAACTATCCTGCAAGATCTCCTGAGCTTTAGCTACATCATTTTTTAACTGTGCTTCTTTTAGTGCAACTCTGTCTACGATCAATGCCTGAGCGTAGGCAATCATAATGGCCTCAACAGATTGCAATAGATCTTCGAGTGGATCTTTGACATTGTGCGATGCATCGATCATCCATCCCAAATCAGTAGCATGATTCATTTTGCGTTCATCCATCCCTTCAATCAGTTCATTGAAAATCAGAAATAGCTGGTATGGTTTGATACTGCCGGCAGTGAGATCATCATCGCCATATTTTGAATCGTTGAAATGAAAACCACCCAGTTTGCCTTCCATTAACAATAAAGAAACAATTTGCTCAATATTGGCATTGGGTAAATGATGGCCTAAATCTACCAGAGTAAATGCTTTCGGACCTAATTTACTAGCATATAAAAGCGATTGCCCCCAATCGCCAACAGTAGTTGAGTAAAAATTAGGTTCATACGCTTTATACTCAATGAAAATTTTCCAGTCGGCCGGTAAGGCAGCATAGATCTCTTTCAAGCTGGCCAGCGTATTTTGAAAAGCAGTTCTGAAATTCAGTTGACCAGGAAAGCATGATCCATCGGCAAGCCATACAGTCAGTGACTTAGAGCCCAGCTCAATGCCATGTTTGATTACCTCAATATTATGATCAATAGCTTGCTTCCTGACTGCCGGATCAACGTGTTGAAGCGATCCATATTTATAACTTTCTTCCTGACCTTTTTGATCCTGAAATGTATTGGAATTCATCGCATCAAAGCGTAATCCATGTTCACTTGCCAGATCTCTGATTGCCTGATAATCTTTCGGAATGTCCCATGGTATATGCAGAGAAATGGCATTACCTGAACAGTTCAGTTTATGGATCAATCCCACATCTTCGATCTTCTCTTCCAGGTTTCTGGGTTCGCCGCCACCCGGAAAACGACCAAAACGGGTACCCCCATTGCCCAATGCCCAGCTGGGAATGGCAATCTGGAAGTCAATCAGTTTTAATATAATTAATTCAAAATCATTTAGTTGTGACTTCAAAAAATCAAACTTAAACCTATGAAGATCGATAGATTTCTGGTTATGTTCAGTAATTACATTGTCCGTTAGCTTCATATACTATTATCTTACAAAAGCCATAGCAACACCGCCATCTACGTTCAAAACATTTCCTGTTGATTTTCCCAATAAACCTCCCACAAAAGCAAAGCAAGCATTAGCAATGTCTTCTGGTAAAATGGTTTCATTCAACAGGGTACGTTTAGCATAAAATGCAGGAAGTTCAGCCACCGTGATTCCATATGCTTTTGCTCTGCCTTCTGCCCAGGCGCCTTCCCATATTTTACTATCTGCGATCACGGCATCTGGGTTAACTACATTTACGCGGATCTTATCTGGACCCAGTTCAGCGGCATTCAATCGACTGAGATGTAACTGTGCGGCTTTTGCAGAGCCATATCCCGCATTATTTGGGCCTGAAACTAGGGCATTTTTACTTACAATATTCAAAATATCACCGCCTCTTTTCTGTTTTCTTAAAACACTCACCGCTTGTTGTGTGATTTTAAACTGTCCCTTAACAAGAACATCATAAAGCAAATCCCAATCTTTATCGGTATGCTCTTCAATTGGTTTTGAAATTGATAATCCGGCACAATTAACCACAATATCGATTCCGCCAAAGTTTAAAGCCGCTTCTGAAAAGGCATTTTTTATACCGGCGTCTTCAGTAACATTCAGTTGTACAGTAGCATAACTGTCGCGTCCAAATTCTTTCAGAAACTGAGCTCCGGCAGCTGCCAGCCGATCCTGATCCAAATCATTCAATACAACCACAGCGCCCTCTTCAGCAAACTTTCTAGATATTGCTTTCCCAATACCGCCTGCACTGCCTGTTACCAAGGCAATCTTGCCGCTTAATGATTTAGGTTTTGGCATTCGCTGAAGTTTTGCTTCTTCGAGCAACCAGTATTCAATATTGAATGCTTCCTGTCTTGGAAGTGAGGTATATTCTGAAATAGCTTCTGCACCGCGCATCACGTTGATTGCATTGGTATAAAATTCTGCAGCTACACGGGCCGTTTGTTTATCCTTTGAAAAAGAGAACAATCCAACTCCCGGATAAAGTATAATAACCGGGTTTGAATCTCGTATAGCCGGAGAGTTTGGATGCTTGCAGTTAGTATAATACTCAGCATACATCTTTCTGTAGGCTTCAAACAAGGGCTCAATCTGAGCTCGGAGCTCTTCAACATTATTAAGATCAGCGTCTGGTTTAAGGTTAAGGATCAACGGACTAATTTTTGTTCTTAAAAAGTGATCCGGACAGCTGGTTCCCATTGGAGCCAGTCTATCAAGATCATTTGAATTGATAAACTCTAAAACCCGTGAATCATCTGTAAAATGCCCAATCATGGAACGTTCAGACGAACATAGCCCGCGTAAAACAGGTGCAATTCTTGCTGCCTGCTCTTTTCTTTGCTGCTCTGCCAGTCCCTCAATTTTCTTCCCTCCAAATACGCTTCCATTCTTTCTTACACTTTCTTCAATGTATTCGGCACATTTTTCAACTACTTCTAATGTATTGACATACGATTCATAAGCGGTATCGCCCCAAGTAAATAGCCCGTGTGAACCTAACATAATTCCTCTGATTCCCGGATTACTATCCAAGCAGGCTTTTAGCTCTAAACCTAATTCAAAACCCGGCTTTCGCCAGTCAACCCAACCAATGGTATTATCAAAAAGCTCTGCTGTAATACGCTTGCCATCTTTAGCTGCTGCAATAGCAATTGCCGCATCGGGATGAAGGTGATCAATATGCTTGAACGGAAGAAACCCATGAAGGGGTGTATCGATTGAAGGAGCTTTTGAATTGAGATCATAGATACAATGATTGAAAAGTTCAACCATTTCATCCTCATGCTCTAGTCCGCGGTAGATATTTTTTAAGTTAATTAAACGGTCATTGTATAAAGCTGCCAGTCCGCTGCGCTTAAGGGTACCAATATCACCACCAGATCCTTTGATCCACATGATCTCAGTCTCTACTCCAGTTAATGGATCTTTAGCCATAGCTTTGCAGGATGTATTGCCACCACCATAATTGGTTAAACGAAGGTCAGCACCCAACAAGTTAGATCTGTAAATCAATAAGCCCACTTCATCATTTGCAAGCTTCGCGGCTTCAGCTACATCCCAGAGGTAGCTTACATGTTTATAATTTGTCTTTGACATAATTGATTAAATTGAGTTTCCGTAGCCTACCAGAAGTACGGAAATAATGATAGTACTAATTCCTAAAATAAAAGTTGTGAATGTCTTTTTACTCACTGCCGTCCATTCCTTCAGTAACAGCCCCCACATATTAGCGATCAGAATGATAAAAGCCATGTGTAATATCCACGAGCTAGCTCCATTCCCTAATTTACTTTCTCCCATACCGTAAAAGAAGAACTGAAGAAACCAGGTTGTACCTGCTATGGCCGAAAAAATATAGTTTTTAAGAAGCGGAGTTTTCGCATTCGCATAATCTCCGAACGTCTTATTACGAGCGTTCAAAATAGTACACCAAATTAGGTTTGTTGTTAGTCCTCCCCAAAGCAAGACCACATAGGTTACGTTATTTTGGAAGAGAAATTCAGTGGTTTCTGTAGGATTAGCAGCTTTCCATAAAGAATTTGCCGCATCTGCCATTGGTTTTCCAGCTTCAATTCCAAAATTGAAACAGGCACTTAAAACTCCTGAAATAATGGCTACAATGAGCCCTTTGACCATGTTAAACTCTTGTATGGTTTCCTTTTTTGTTTCTTCGCTCAGTTCACGTTCTTTTAACATTCCCGCTCTCCCACAAAGAAAAATACCGAAAAGGCATACCAGCACACCAAGAAGTACGATACGTCCACCTTCGCTGTTAAGCATATCGGTAAAACTGATCTTTCCTGTTTGCGGATACAGATCGTAAAATACAGGTGGCAAAAGGGAGCCTAATGCTGAGCAGAAACCCAAAACTACTGAGTTACCAAGCGACATGCCGAGGTATCTAACTCCAAGCCCGTAGGTTAAACCCCCAATTCCCCAAAGCAATCCCATGATAAAAGTAACCTTCAAAATGGAGTTATCCGTATTACTGATGATCTCAGCAAAAGCTGGAATAGTGAGGTATGCAGCTAGAGGAGGAACGATTAACCAAGAAAATAAGCCGCCAATTATCCAGTAGCTTTCCCATGACCAACCCTTAACCTTTTTAAAAGGAATATAAAAACTCCCGGAAGCAGCGCCGCCAATAAAATGAAAGATAACACCTAAAATTACTTGCATAGCTGAGATTTAAAAGAGTTTGAATATATCTAAAATATGGAATTTATTCGTTGTTGTTTATTGTTTTTTTAAGGTGCCCATGGTCTCGTAGTACCACCTCGGCTATGAATGGGATAAAATTAGGAATGGTAGGCAGCTAAATCCAGGAACAGGAAAACTTATATCAACCTCAAACAAATCGTCCATTCACTGAACCTCCGTTCACCTCTCTTCCGCATTGACTGGTGCGGCAATTACTTAATTAGCCAACCCACTGTATTCATAGCAGCAGGCGCAGCGGTAGCATTTATTCGGTGTAGTTTATTGTTTTTAAAAGGCCCTCATGGTCTCGTCGTACCACCTCGGCTTGGTCCTTTTCTGCTACAGAAAAAGGTAAAGCCCCCGCGGCTATGAGCGGAGTGAAATTATGAATGCTTGATGATTCTCAACACTAAAATTAAAAACCACCCCCTTTTATTCCCCCGCCAGCGGTGGACACTGGATGCCTAAAGAAAATTTGATTTAAATATTAAACTGAATTCGACATATCTTTTTCCGTTATGCTGTCTCCCCGCGGCTATGAGCGGAATGAAATTATGAATGAAAGCTAGCTAACTCCAAGTACAGGAAAACTTATATCAATCTTAAACAAATCGTCCATTCACTGAACCTCCGTTCACCTCTCTTCCGCATTGACTGGTGCGGCAATTACAGTCCCAGCCCTCGCAGAACCTTTCATAGCAGCAGGCGCAGCGGCGGCATTTATTCGGTGTAGTTTATTGTTTTTTAAAGGCACTCATGGTCTCGTCGTACCGCCTCGGCATTGGTATTTTTTTCCTATAGAAAAAGGTAAGGCCCCCGCGGCTATGAGCGGAAAGAAATTATGAATGCTTGGTGGGTACCACCAAGCATAAGGTAAGGGAATACAGCACTAAAATCACAAACCCTTATAAACGAAAAAACCTCCCGAATATCATCCGGGAGGTTAAATCTTATTATTTAATTACACTCTTTTCGTTTTGATACGAGCTGCTTTACCAGTTAACTCGCGCAGATAGAATAATTTCGCTCTGCGAACTTTTCCATGACTGTTTACTTCGATCTTATCAATGTTCGGAGAATTTACCGGGAAGATACGCTCTACACCCACTCCATTTGACATTTTACGAACTGTAAATGTTTCATTAACACCTACACTATTGCGTTGGATAACAACACCCTGATAAATCTGGATACGTTCTTTATTTCCTTCGCGAATTTTATAGTGAACACTAACCGTATCACCGGCTTTGAATGCAGGAACTTGCTTTATAACTACAGCCTGCTCTTCAACAAATTTTACTAAATCCATGATTTTAAGCTCTTAATCCGATTTTTAGCCCGTAAAAATCGGATTGCAATATTAGGAAAAATATTTTACTTATAAAAGGATTTTAGATAATTTCTCACACCAAATTAATTTAGGTACTAGCAAACAGGTATATACCTGCTAATCTAAAAGATCTGGTCGCCGCTGCTTTGTGCGCTCCAGAGCCTGCTCATGCCTCCAATCGTTAATCGCTGCCTCATGTCCGCTTAACAGGATATCGGGCACCGTGTGGCCCCGCCAGTTGGCCGGACGTGTGTACACTGGCGCGTCAAGGAGCTCTCCTTGAAAAGAATCTGATAATGCTGAGGTTTCATCATTCAACACTCCCGGTAATAATCGAACAATACTATCAACCAGTACCGCAGCAGGTAATTCACCTCCCGACAAAACATAATCACCTATGGAGATCTCTCGGGTTACAAAAATATCGCGAATACGCTGATCAATACCTTTATAATGCCCGGCAAGGATCATGATATTTTCTTTTCCTGATAGCTCATTGGCCATACTCTGATTAAGCGTTTTCCCATCGGGTGTCATAAAGATCACCTCATCGTATTTTCGCTCCTCCAATAATTTTTCGATACAATTTGCAAAAGGCTCAATTCCCATCACCATTCCGCTGCCTCCACCGTATTGATAATCATCGACAGATTTCTGCTTGTTGGTTGAATAATCCCTCAGATTATGAACCACGATCTCTGCCAACCCTTTTTTCTGAGCACGCTGCAAGATAGAATGTGCAAAAGGACTCTCAAGCAAGTCAGGCAATACGGTTATGATATCAAAACGCATACTGCAAAGATAGGAAGGAGATATGAGATATGAGTATTGAGATGTGAGATTGGCGGATTAAAGCAAAGACCCTATTAATAATCCTAAATCAGCTCTACTTCCTTTTATAAATCTAGATAACCATAAATTAGTCAGATTCCATTTTATCAGCCCGGAAAACTTACCTTCCCCATCGATATAGAAGGAACGCCCGGGTGTTTACCAAAATCAGTTTTGCCACCCGCAATAGCTTCATTGCCCAAAAGAGCAAACAAAACCGCCTCTTTAGCATCAGGAGCGATACCCAGATCAGAACTAAATTTCAGTTTTTTACCAAGCTGCTCTTCGATCATGCCGGTCAATAGGGGATTATGCATTCCTCCTCCGCTGATATAGATTTCATAAGCTCCTTTGCCTTCAACACAATAAGAAATGGCCTTCACAATACTTTTGGCTGTAAATGCAGCCAAGGTGGCCATCACATCTTCATTTGAAAGGTCTTCCAAGCCCGAATTTTCAATCGCACGGTTTAAATAAGCTAAACTGAAAAGTTCGGGACCGGTAGTTTTAAGGTATCCTGATCTGAAAAAATCATGATCAAACAGTGAATCCACTAATTTTTGATTCACTTTTCCACTTGATGCAATCGCCCCATCCTGATCAAAATACTTTCCGGGATAGTTCAGCTGAACAAACTGATCCATCAATGTATTTCCAGGTCCAACATCTGAAGAGAAGAAATCTGTTGAACCTGCAGAAGGAAGGAATGTAAAATTAGAGATGCCTCCGATATTAAGCATGATGCGGTTTTCAGTAGGATTCGAGAAAAGCAAATAATCACCATAAACCGACAGGGGTGCACCTTCGCATCCGGCCGCTACATGTTTTTGCCTAAAATCACTGATCGTAATTATTCCTGATCTCATGGCCAGATGATCGCCATCTCCAATCTGAAGGGTAGCATTCAAATATACATCTGCCTGACGCTGCCCTTTGGGAGCATGGTAAATGGTCTGCCCGTGACTAGCAATTAGGTCAATATCTGCTGGAGAAATATCCCAGTCTTTTAAACTTTCTAGAATAAGTTCAGCATAATAATTACCTATAAAAGCGTTTAATAAAGTAACCTTTTCTAGGTCGACGGTTCTCTTTGCAAAAACAGATTTAAGATCTTCTTTGAATGCAGGCAAATACGCTTTACTCGCAAAGTGTACAACCTTTACTTTGGTTTCTAATCCGCTACCGCTAAATTCGCATAGGGCAATATCCAGTCCGTCAAACGAGGTTCCAGACATCAGCCCAATAATTTTCCGGATCGGTTTATTGGCAATAACGTAAAGAGAAGCAATATTAGGATTCATATTCTCTATAAAAATAGAAAATTAGCTCGAAGGGATATACTTTAAAAATTTAAGATTCCAGATACAGATCAACCAGGCCCTCGGGAAGGTCTACTTTAAGAATTCCATTTTCCTCATCAATCTCTACAATTAGATCATCATTGAGTGGAAACATGATCTCTTTAAATTTATAGGAAACAACTGCCACAAACTGCTGTGGATACTCATGAATTTCAATAATATCACCCAATTCACCAACGGTTTGGTCATGAACCATAAAACCTTTAAGATCAGTAATCAGGAATTCATCATCATCCCTGACAGGTTTTAAACTATTTAGTAAGTATAGCTTTTTTCGGATAAGTGTTTGCGCCTTTTCAATGGTATCGATATCATCGAAGTAAAAATTACCGGTCTGGTTATTCTGCAATTTATACGTTGAAATAAAGAATGGCACCAGCTTGCCATTGATCTCGGCAAAAACAGAATCAAGTGGAAGATTTGCTGGCTCATCGTATTCAAAATAAACCTGTACCTCACCTTTTAAACCCTTAGTTTTGGTAATATAGCCTATATAAAAACAATCCTCAATCTTCATAGCGTCAAAATAGAAACGTCATTGCCAATGCGCCCTTTTGAGTTTTCAATAAAGAAAACGCAATGGTAAACATCTGCAATGACGTTATTTATTTTTATGATTTAACAGAAATTACTCTGCCGTTTCGTCAGATGGAGCTTCTTCAGTTGGTTCATCTGCTGGAGCTTCTTCAGCAACTTCAACTTCTGCAACTGGTGCTTCTTCTTCAGTTTCTGGAGCTTCTTCAGCTACAGTTTCTTCAACTTCAGCAACCGGTGCTTCTTCTTCAGTTTCTGGAGCTTCTTCAGCTACAGTTTCTTCAACCCCTGCCAAAACTTCAACTTCCGAAGTTTCTTCAACTTCAGTTTCTTCAACTTCTTCAGAAGGAGTATTTTTGGCAATAATTGCTGCTGCCATTTCTTCTTTCTTCTTCGCTTCAGCTAATAAAGTAGCTTTTTTGATTTCTTGTTTAGATTTAGAAAGAATTTCCTTCTTTCCTTCAATCTTAACTGTTTTTCCTTCTAACCACAGAGCAAATTTTGCTTCTGCTTGTTCTTCAGTTAAAGCACCTTTTTTAACACCACCTTCAAGATGTTTCTTGTATAAAATACCTTTATATGAAAGTATAGCACGACAAGTATCTGTAGGTTGAGCGCCTTTGTTAACCCAATCCAATGCTTTTTCGAAATTGATTTCAATTGTAGCCGGATTTGTGTTTGGATTGTAAGAACCTAATCTTTCGATGAATTTACCATCTCTTGGAGCACGAGCGTCTGCTACCACTACATGATAAAAAGGTTTTCCCTTTTTACCAAATCTTTGCAATCTGATTTTAGTTGCCATTTTTTAAGTTTTATGTATTCAACATATTCCCGGAGTCTATTCTGCGGGGTTGCAAAGATATAAAAAAATCACATTTAAAAAATGGAAATTCCTATTTTTGAAATATGTCTGAAAGAAAACCCCGAATTGCCATAGATATGGATGAAGTAATTGCCGATCCGATATCTAAATTTATAAGTCTTTACAACCGTGATTACGGTATACCGCTTGATCTTCAAATACTTCCCGGAAACGAGATGTATCACCATGTTCCAGAAAATATAAAATTGAAATTATGGGATTACATCAATGAAAAGGGCTTTTTCAGAGATCTGCCAGTACTTCCTGACAGCGTTGAAATACTAAAACAGCTGCAAGAAAAGTATGATGTTTTTATTGTTTCTGCTGCAATGGAATTCCCCAATTCACTGCAAGATAAGTATGAATGGCTCGAAGAACATTTTTCATTTATCGGATGGCAAAATATTATCTTTTGCGGACACAAAATCGTAAATGTTGACATTATTATCGATGACCGCATCAAAAATTTTGTCGATTTTGATGGAAGAAAACTGCTTTTTACCTCGCCGCATAATATGTTATTGACTGGATACGAACGGGTCAATAATTGGAAAGAGGTGGCAGCGAAATTACTTTAGTGATTTAAAGCGTAACATAACATCAATTTTAACGTCCAAAAAAAAATCAAAAAGCGATGATAGCAGTTACCACAAACGAACTTGAAGGAAAAAAAATAATTAAATATATCGGAATTGTAACCGGTGAGGCCATTATTGGTGCAAATATTGTCAAAGATTTCTTTGCAGGGATCAGAGATATCGTAGGCGGAAGATCTGGGTCTTATGAAGAGGGACTGCGTGAAGCAAAAGATATCGCATTGCGTGAGATGCAAGAGCAGGCCACTCGATTAGGAGCAAATGCAGTTATTGGCGTTGACCTTGATTATGAAACCCTTGGAAGCAATGGAAGCATGCTGATGGTTAGTGCATCGGGTACAGCGGTTATTGTGGAAGATCGAATTTAGGTATTAAACATTTCTGATTTTAAATCGCAGAAAGATTTAATTCCACATAATCAATCAGCGAGTGAATCACCTTAATATGAATTTCCTGTGCCCTGTCGGCATATTCTGATTTGGGAGCGCGAATCTCTACGTCACAAAGTCCGGCCATATGGCCACCATCTTTACCGGTCAAACCAATCACTTTCATTTCCTTAATTCTTGCGGCCTCAATAGCTTTCAAAACATTTTCAGAATTACCGCTGGTGCTGATCGCAAAAAGCACATCGCCCTTTTGTCCGATAGCTTCAACCATTCTTGAAAAAACAAAGGCATAGCCATAATCATTTGCTACACAACTCAAGTGAGAAGGATCAGAAATTGCAATAGCTGGAAATGCAGGTCGGTCGTTTCTATACCTGCCCGATAGTTCTTCTGCAAAATGCATGGCATCACTCATAGAACCACCATTACCACATGAAATAACCTTGCCGCCCGATTGAATAGCATCTACTAAGAGCTTTCCGGCTGATTCAATAGTGCTGAAATTATTAGGGTCAGCAATAAATGTATCCAGTACTTCTCTGGCTTCGGTAAAATGTTGTTTAATTCTATCCATTAGGGATTCACAAATTTATAAACAGCTCCTTTTGTTCCTTTTGAGCCTACTTCCTGATTGGTCAAAACATACAGCTCAGCAAAATTATCTTCGGCAAATCCCAGGATTTTAAAGTCGCCAGATGGTTTGCCTGTTAATTCAATATTTCCACGGGTCCATGTTTGACCCTTGTGCTCAAGAAAGAACAGTGGTCCGGTCCAGTCTCCAAATATATATTTTCCTGATAGTACTTTTATTGCCAATCCGTTATAAACATATCCACCGGTAATACTAATACCCAATTCATGCTTATATTCATTAATGGGCAATTTTAGTGTATCGGTTTTGCAATTTGCTTCAGGATCAAAACAATGTGTGGCTTCCATAATCCTCCAGCCATAATTACCGCCTTTTTCAATGATATTAACCTCTTCAAATTTATTTTGGCCAACATCAGCTGCAAAAAGCTGCCCGGTTTTACGGTCAAAAGAAAATCGCCAGGGATTACGCAAGCCATAGGCCCAAATTTCTGATTTTGCCCGCGTTCCAACAAAAGGATTATCCTGAGGAATCTTATACGAACTTTCTGTATTTACATCTATCCTTAGAATTTTTCCAAGCAAGGTGTTCATATTCTGACCATTACCTGAAGGTCCATGTTTATCACCCGCACCACCACCATCTCCCAATCCGATGTATAAATAACCATCCGGACCAAATTTAAGATCACCGCCATTATGATTGCTTTCTGGCTGCTGAACGGTCAGTAAAACCCTTTCGGATGCAGAATCTGCCCTCATGGGATCAGAAGATGTGATAAATTCGGAAACTACAGACTGGTGATCGCTTCCTGCTTCAGTGGCAGGAGAGCTATAGTAAACATAGAATTTTTTATTCCGGTTATAATCAGGATGAAGAGCTAAACCCAATAAACCACGTTCATCATAAGCACCACTCAATTTAACAAGTTTATTCTTCAGATCAAGAAATGCTACTTCAAGAAGATCCGTGCCTTTTAAAACCCTAATCTGTCCGGTTTGTTCAGCAATGAGCATGGTTCCATCTGCAGTAAATGCAGCTGTAACAGGAGAATGAAGCCCCTCGGCAATTTTCTGGATCTTTAATGTAATAACTGGCTCATTTGTCTTTTTTGGCGATGGTGCCGAACATCCTATGCCTAAAACAAACAACGTGTTAATCAGGAAACTCAAGTTTTTCATAGGCCTTATATAAATTTAAATTAAGGATTAATTAAGTTTTAACCTGATGTTTAACTATAAAACCCCGTAATTCAAAAATGCAGAAATTACAAATTTTTTACATTAGAGCGATAAAATATCAACGATCTTCAATAGCTCAGAATTTACATCTGTATTATGTTTAATGGCACTACTAAAGGGGGTGAAATGTATTTTCTGATTCACTATACCAATCATTTCACAGGTTCTACTTTGCATCAATGCTTCAACAGCCGCTACGCCCAACCTGCTGGCCAGCACCCTGTCCATACAGGATGGCGCTCCGCCTCTTTGAATATGACCTAAAATAGAAACCCTAGTATCAATACCTGGGAATTTATCTTTTACATTTTTTGCAATTTCAAAGGCGCCACCGGCATCATCTCCTTCGGCAACAATTATAATCTTTGACGACTTATCCTTCCTGCTTATTTCCAATCGATGAATCAAAGCATTGATATCTGTTTTGGTTTCAGGGATCAAAATGGCCTCGGCACCAGTACCAATTCCACTTCTCAAAGCAATCAAACCGGAGTCACGGCCCATAACTTCAACAATAAACAACCTATCATGCGACTCGGCGGTATCACGTATCTTATCTACAGCATCAATAACAGTATTTATGGCAGTATCATAACCAATAGTAAAGTCGGTACCCATTAAATCATTATCAATGGTTCCGGGAAGTCCGATAACGGGAATATTAAACTCTTCATGAAAAATATTGGCTCCTGTAAATGTACCATCACCACCAATAGCCACAATGGCATCAATTCCATTGTTCACTAACTGTTCGTACGCCTTAGCTCTGCCTTCTTTTGTTCGGAATTCATCGCTTCTGGCAGTTTTTAATAAGGTTCCACCACGCTGAATGATGTTTGCAACTGATTTTCTATCCATCTGCTTAAATTCACCGCTGATCATTCCGTCATAGCCACGCAAAATGCCTGTAACATTCAAATCATAATACAATGCGGTTCTTACAACCGCACGAATTGCGGCATTCATTCCAGGCGAATCGCCTCCAGAAGTAAAAACACCAATATTTTTAATATTTGCTTTATTCATTTTATTATTTTTTTTCAAAAGCGACCTTACCGCTTTCTAAAAATTTAATGTAATTATTTACATCCAAATTAAATGCCTGTGGCGCAACTAACACGGTTCCAGTATGATCAGCTATCACATAATATGGCTGTGAATTAGTACCGAATTTTGAGGCCTGAAAATCACTCCATTTTTGCCCAATCGAACTTACTTTTTTTCCACTAAACGCTGAATTGTATTTCTCTTCCAGACTTAGTTCTGTTTTATCATCCACATATAAAGATATCAAAACATAATCTTCGCGAAGGCGACGCAATACTTCCTTATCAGGCCATACACTGGCCTCCATTTTACGACAATTGGTACAGCTCCATCCTGTAAAATCAATCAAAATAGGTTTGTTTACACTTTTTGCATAAGCAAGACCCTGTTCATAATCATAAAATGCATCCAAACCATGTGGCGCATGAAACAAGCCGGCATACTTTTTTCCAGATGTCTCGATCTTAGTTACCGCAGATCCGGCATTTGAGTAAAGATCAAATTCCTGAGTAGTCTGTGGTGGTAGCCAGGCACTAATACCTTTTAATGGCGCTCCCCATAAACCCGGTATCATATAAATGGTGAATCCCAAAATAAACATAGCAAAGAATAACCTTGGTAATGAAAGGAAATTGATCTCGGAATCATGTGATAAACGAAGTTTACCTAGCAAATAAAGTGACCACATTCCAAAAATCACAATCCAAATGATCAAAAATATATCTCTATTAAAAATACCCCAATGGTAAGCAAGGTCAACATTTGATAAGAACTTAAAGGCAAGAGCAATTTCCAGGAAGCCGAGTGATACCTTTACGGTGTTTAGCCATCCGCCTGATTTTGGCATCTCTTTCAACCAAGATGGAAATATTGCAAACAGCGTGAAAGGAATTGCCAATGCTGATGAAAATCCAAGCATCCCAATTGCTGGGCCTAAGTATGAACCCTTAGAAACTGCATCAACCAACAGGGTACCAATAATTGGGCCTGTACATGAAAATGAAACCAGGGCAAGTGTAAACGCCATAAAAAATAAACCCATGAAGCCGCTTTGATTTGACTTTTCATCCATTTTATTAACTAAAGCGGAAGGAAGAGTGATCTCAAATGCACCCAGAAAAGAAATTCCGAAAATGATCAGAACCACAAAGAATAAAAGATTGAAAGTGGCACTGCTGGCAGCTTCATTTAGGGCCGAGGCACCAAAGATCAGGGTTATTAATAAGCCCAAGGCAACATAAATAATAATAATTGATACACCATAAACAATGGCACTTCTAATTCCTTTTGCTCTTGAACCCGACTGCTTGGTAAAAAATGAAACCGTCATCGGAATCATTGGGTAGATACAGGGCATAAAAAACGCGGCAAGGCCTCCAATAAATCCGGCGATGAATATGGCCCATAAAGACCCCTCGGCCTTAGAAGCCGTTTTATTAGAAACTACAGCTGAAGCAAGCATACTGGAACTAGTATCAATTACTTGCCCGGCTTCGATAGCACTGTCTGGGGTACTATTTTCTGAAGCTGTTATAACTTCAGAACCAGCAACTAGAGGAATCTCAAATTCAACTTCGGCGGGAGGCAGGCAACGTTGATCATCACAAACCATAAATTCAAGTACACCTGTAATAGCTGTTACAGGTTTATTTAAGCTAATGCGCTGTTTAAATACTACCTGATCTTTATGCCAGGCTATTTGCATATTAAAATTCTTATCAAAAGCAGTTACTGGTTTAGGGCTTTCAGTAACTTTCCCAATTAGCTTATATGCAGCAGAAGGATTGAATTTAAAGGAAGTTGGAATTGGCCCTCCTTCTTCAATAAACTGAGAATAAAGATGCCATCCCTTTTCAATTTTTGCTGTTATTAACAGATCAAACTCTTTATCATTTATTTTTTCTGATGAATAAGACCAGTTGACTGGGTCAAATATCTTGGCATTAGGATCAGGAAACTGAGCCTGTGCAGCAAAACAAAAAAACAGTAATACTATTCCGAAAAGTTTCTTCATGTTCTTATTAATTTATAAACTCAATTTCTTTAGTGTTAAAAATTCTTGTCTCCTGTTCTGTTTCCAGTATGAGCTGTCCAATGTCAGTTATTCCAATGATCTTTCCATTTTGAATCCTTCCATCAAACTTGAATGAAGCCCATTGATCCCTTAGGTATAACATATTCAGATATTCATCATTGATCTTTTTAAACGATCCAGCTTTAAGCTGAAGATACCTGGCTTCAACAGCACTGCAAATTTCACCTAATAATCCCAATAAGTCGTAATCCTGATGTAATTCTTGTTTAAGTGAGGTAACATTTTTAAGATTTGCAGGAAAATATTCTTGATTCACATTCAAACCTATCCCAATTATGGCATACTTAATTTTATTGCCTTGAACAATATTTTCAATCAGCATTCCACCAATTTTTTTAGTGTAGATATACAGATCATTGGGCCATTTAATAAAAGCACTTGCAGGAATATAGTTTATTAAAACATCATTTAGAGCAATGCTAATTGCCTTATTAAGTTCAAATTGCCTATCCACGGCAATAAAAGACGGCTTCAATAGGATACTAAAAGTCAGGTTTTTACCCGCTTCGCTTTGCCATAAATTTTCGGCCTGGCCTCTTCCGGCAAATTGCTTCTCTGCCATTATTACAGTACCATCCAATAATGGCGTAGATTTTGACACAGCATCCTTAAGAAAGGTATTTGTTGAGTCTACTTCTTTTAAGGTAATTAGATTATGACCAACAAATAGTCCTGAAAAAGTATTATTTTGCAATGAAGATTTGCTTTATATAATTTATCAAAACTAAAATTTTTTAATGGTAAAAAATAAAAATGCTCAAGAATCAACCTCAATCTCTGAATTTGTTGTTCATGGCATACAAGAAAAAAAAGGAAATGAAATTGTACGTCTTGATTTAAGAAATATACACAGCTCTGTTGCCGATTACTTTGTGGTTTGCCATGCCGAATCATCTACCCAACTAAAAGCTATTGCACAAAGTGTTGAAGAAGAAGTTTTTAAAGCGCTAAAACTTGAGCCATGGCGAAAAGAAGGATATCAGCAGGCCGATTGGATTATTCTTGATTATGTCGATGTTGTAGTTCATATTTTCAAAACCGACAAGCGGCAGTACTATGGAATTGAAGATCTTTGGGGAGATGCAGAACTGCAATCCTATAAAAGTGCATAAACCTTTCAAGGTAAATGCTGGTTAAAATAAAAATACTTATTGCTATAAAATGAAAGAAAATAATTCGGATACGAAGAAGCCCATCAAAAAAATACCAGGAAAAAAAATCGTAGCTAAACCACCTAAGTTTAATATAATGTGGCTTTATGCTGTCATTATACTGGGTTTATTTGTTGTTCAGTACATATTCAGCTCGAACAATGCAAAAACGATCAGTTACCAGAAGTTCGAAACCGAAATGTTGAAAACTGGTGATGTTGAAAAACTAGTCTCTTATAAAAACGGCGATCTTTATAGTATCGATGTATACATCAAGAAAGATCGTTTAGATCAAAAAAAATACGAAGATGTAAAACCTAAGGGTAGTTTTAATGCAGCACCTACAGGGCCTCAGTATACGTTTACACAGGCTACCTATGAGAGTTTTGAAAGTAAGATCAATGAAGCAGAGAAAGCCCTTCCGGCTAATCAGCGTACACCAATAGTTTCTGAAACCAGAGAAAGTCCTTGGGCTGGGTGGTTCATGTCATTTATTTTACCTGTGCTTTTGCTTGTTGGTTTCTGGGTATTTATAATGAAACGGATGGGTGGTGGTGCCGGTGGTGGCGGTGGTGGTCAGATATTCAATATTGGAAAATCAAAGGCTACATTATTCGATAAAGAATCTCAGGTAACCATTACATTCAATGATGTTGCCGGATTAGAAGAGGCAAAACAGGAAGTGATGGAGATCGTAGATTTTCTGAAAAATCCAAAAAAATATACCAATCTGGGAGGTAAGATACCTAAAGGTGCACTTTTGATTGGTGCTCCGGGAACTGGTAAAACCCTAATGGCAAAAGCGGTTGCGGGCGAAGCTCAGGTTCCATTTTTCTCACTTTCAGGTTCAGATTTTGTTGAAATGTTTGTTGGGGTTGGTGCATCGCGTGTTCGAGATCTGTTCAAACAAGCAAAAGAAAAAGCCCCTTGTATCATATTTATTGATGAGATAGATGCCATTGGACGTGCCCGTGGAAAGAATAATATTGTTGGTGGAAACGACGAAAGAGAAAATACATTAAATCAGTTACTGGTTGAGATGGATGGATTTGGAACTGACTCCGGAATTATCATTCTGGCAGCAACAAACAGACCAGACGTATTAGACACAGCTTTACTTCGTCCGGGACGATTTGACCGTCAGATATCCATTGATAAGCCTGATTTAGTTGGGCGTGAACAAATTTTTAAAGTTCACCTGAAACCATTAAAACTTGCAAAAGGTGTAGACGCTAAAAAATTATCAGCTCAAACTCCTGGTTTTGCGGGTGCCGAAATTGCGAATGTTTGTAATGAAGCAGCCCTGATTGCAGCCCGTCGCAATAAAGAAGCTGTAGATATGCAAGATTTCCAGGATGCAGTGGATCGTGTGATTGGTGGATTAGAGAAAAAGAATAAAATCATATCTCCTGAAGAAAAACGAATTGTAGCTTATCATGAAGCAGGTCACGCCATTGCGGGTTGGTTCTTGGAACATGCCGATCCTTTGGTTAAGGTTTCAATCGTACCTCGTGGGGTAGCGGCATTGGGTTATGCTCAATATCTGCCAAAAGAACAGTTCCTATATACCACAGAACAATTGATTGATGGCATGTGTATGACATTGGGTGGTCGGGTAGCCGAAGACCTTGTGTTCAATAAAATATCCACAGGCGCTCAAAATGACTTGGAACGTATCACAAAATTATCTTATGCCATGGTAACTATTTATGGTATGAACGATAAAGTAGGTAATGTTTCATTCAACGATACGCAGGGAGAATATCAGTTCAACAAACCATACTCTGAAAAAACCTCCGAAATGATTGATGTTGAAGTTCGTAATCTGATTGATCGGGCCTATCAACGTACCAAGCAGTTACTTACTGAAAAACGGGATGGACTTGAAAAGCTTGCTGAAAAACTATTGGAAAAAGAGATTCTTTTTCAATCAGACCTGGAAGAAATTTTAGGAAAGCGTCCGTTTGACAATCGTACAACATATGATGAATTTGTGAATGGAATTGAGCCCAAAGAAGAAATAGAAGAAATTAAACAAGAAGAAACAGTAGATCAAAGTATTGATCTTCCAAAAAAAAGTTCAAAAAAAGATTAACATAAATCATAATATGATCACGAAATCAAAACATACAAAATGTTCTGGTTTCGTGATTTAATAGATAGGTGTCCATGAAAGAAACAACTTCTAAAGAAAAGATGTTGAAGAAGATCCGAAAGGCACTTCTTGAAAAACGCGATAACCCTTATCCAAATTTAGAAGATACCCCGCTTTACGAAGAATATAACGATCATTTGGATGTTCTTTTTGCCGGACAATTAAGTGCAGTTTCAGGAAATTTTGTGTTCTGCGAAGACGAAATTCAGCTTATCGAAAACTTGCTTGACCTTGCTGAGAAAAATAATTGGCGAAGAATATACGCATGGGAAACTGAATTGCAGTCATTACTAAACAAGTATGAATTCCCTTTTTACAGTACCGATACTGAGTTTTTAAATGCAGATGTGGGTATCACTTATTGTGAAGCTTTGGTTGCTCGGAATGGGAGTGTACTTGTTTCGAATGGAACAGCAGCTGGAAGAAGATTAAGTATCTATCCGCACATACATATCGTGATAGCCTACACTTCTCAATTGGTACTCGATCTAAAAGACGGATTTAAACTTTTGAAGGAAAAATATCCTGAAAACATGCCTAGTATGGTATCAAATATTACCGGACCGAGTAGAACGGCAGATATAGAGAAAACACTGGTTTTAGGCGCACACGGACCAAAAGAGCTCTATGTTTTTCTGCTGGAGAATTAAAAG
This sequence comes from Daejeonella sp., assembly GCF_044348475.1. Lineage (GTDB taxonomy): Bacteria > Bacteroidota > Bacteroidia > Sphingobacteriales > Sphingobacteriaceae > Daejeonella. The sequence continues at coordinate 28,851 of NZ_JBIKSU010000005.1, forward strand.
ATAGCAGTATATCCAAATACTGGACGCTATATAGATCAGATATTACTGATCATTTTCACCTCCAACTCATAGGTACCAGTAGTATGAATACTAAGTGATATGGTTTGAGCTATGAAACCCGGCGAAATGATATCCAAAAGATATTTTCCAGAATTAAGATCGTGTAAACTAACTTTTCCGCAGGCTCCACATACAGCTGTTTTTCCAATACTATCCATACTAATTAATGCATGGCTAACCGGACGTCCACTTGCAGAATCTATAACAGATAGATTTAAATTACCGATTAGTTGGATTTCTAATTCAGCAAAAGCCTGATTAGAATCAACATCGGGTGAAAAAACCACCAAAGGTTCGGATTCAAGAATTAAGTTTTTCATAAAAATAATTTTGGAGAATTAAATCTTTATGATTTTCTTCAAAATAAAATACAGAAACAAAAGTACAGAAATATATTGAGTGCTTTTACATCATTAAAAAACAGCCAATTTCTAAGCGCATTTTTCTTTCAATCATAATATCAATAGTGCCTATTCTAGAGATGAGATAGTTAATTTGAAAAGAATACGTACCTTTAATACAATAAACCAATATAGTATTCCGTATAATTTCTTTTAATGAGCACTAGTATCAAGTCTATAATCGTAGGAACGGGTAGTTTTGTACCTGTAAATATCATTTCAAATAATGACTTTTTAGAACATCGTTTTTACGAAAAAAATGGCGAACCCATTTTACGTGAGAATTCTGAAGTGATACAAAAATTTCAAGACATTACCGAAATTGAAGAACGTCGTTATGCAAATAAAGAGCATATGGCGTCTGATTTGGGCTATTTTGCGGCTTTAAATGCTATTGAAAGTTCTGCTATTGACCCTGAAACTTTAGATTATATCATTGTTGCACACAACTTTGGAGATATTGCAACAGGAAGTACTCGTGTAGATGTACTTCCAACTCTGGGATCAAGGATAAAGCATAAATTGGGGATAAAAAACCCGGATTGTGTAGCCTATGATCTTCCTTTCGGTTGTCCGGGATGGTTGCAGGGAATGATACAGGCAGATTATTATATCCGCTCAGGTGATGCCAAGCGGGTACTTATCATTGGGACAGAAACCTTATCCAGAGTTACAGACCCCCATGATAGAGATAGCATGATCTATGCCGACGGTTCTGGTGCAACCATTTTAGAAGGAAGAATAACAGAAAATGAAGGGATATTAGCACATAAAACACAAACTCATACCTCAGCAGAAGCCTACTATCTTTATTCAGGTGGTTCCAGCAATCCTGATCTTATAACAGACGATCAGTTCATAAAAATGGATGGCCGAAAAATATATGAGTACGCCTTAAAAAATGTACCTCTTGTTATTCAGCAAACACTTGACAAATCAGGAACTGATGTGCGGGATGTAAAAAAAGTACTGGTTCATCAGGCAAACGGAAAAATGGATGAGGCCATTCTTAAAAGGCTGTTCAAATTAAATGGAATCACAGATACACCAATGAATGTGATGCCAATGACCATTGCAAATTTTGGTAATAGTTCAGTGGCAACGGTTCCAACTTTATTGGATTTAATCTTGAAAAACAAACTGAATGAGCACCAAATCAACAAGGGAGATACGGTTGTATTTACTTCGGTTGGTGCCGGGATGAATATAAACTCTATGGTTTATCGCTTTTAATTAAAGCGTTTTTCTATCCCTATTTTTTGCGAATTCAGCACTGGGTTTATATCTGTTTTCAATACTATTATCATAGGCCAAAAATTAAACTAAAAACGCAAAAAAAAAGCGACCAGGTTTCCTGATCGCTTAATAATATTATAAAAGAAGCTTAAACAGCTGCTGGTACTACTTCTTCAGCATAGCCTTCGTCAACAACAATTCTGCCGCAATGCTCACATACAATAATACGCTTACGCTGACGGATATCTAATTGTCTTTGTGGAGGAATCTGATTAAAACATCCTGAACATGAATCACGTTTAATGGTAACTACTGCAAGTCCATTTTTTGCATTACTGCGCAAACGGTGATATGCAATCAAGAGACGTTCCTCAATATGTTTTTCAGCTACTACAGCTTTTGCCTGGATACTTGCTTCCTCTTTCTCGGTTTCAGCAGTAATCGTATCTAATTCAGCTTTCTTTAACTCAAGATCTTTTTTGCGCTCAGTAATAACAGCTAAGGCTTTTTCATAGATATCGGTTTTGTTCTGAATGTCGAACGAAAATTCTTTTATCTTTTTCTCAGAAACCTGAATTTCTAAACCCTGGATTTCGACCTCTTTAGATATCGCATCGTATTCACGGTTATTCTTAACATCGTTAAGTTGAGTTTCATACTTCTTTGTAGCAGCAAGAGCCTCTTTAATCATGTTCTTGCGAGTTACGATCGAATCCTCAAGTTCATCAAGTTCTGCCTTTATTTTCTGTATCCGGGTTTCTAAACCTGCAACTTCATCTTCAAGGTCTGCAACCTCCATTGGAAGTTCACCTCTTGTTTGACGGATCTTATCGATCTGTGTGTGAAGGGTTTGAAGTTCGAATAATGCTTTTAATTTCTCTTCTACTGATTGTTCCATTAAATCAAATAATTTATGGGGTTTGTGTTCTGTGATGTTAAACGGAGGGCAAAGTTACAAAATTTTTCTGTAATTAATTCCAACAATAATTCCTGTGTAAACTGCTCACTTTCAAAATGTCCAACATCGGCAATAATTAGTTTTCCTTCAGCGTCAAAAAACTCATGATATTTAAAATCTGCAGTGATAAAAATATCTGCACCTGCATTTAGTGCATTTTGCAAGAGAAAACTGCCAGAACCACCGCAAACCGCCACTCTCCTGATTTTTTTCGATCTCAATTCGGTATGACGAATAACTTTGGCGCCCAATTTTTGTTTAACAAATTTCAAAAATTCAAGCTCATCCCAATCTGCTTCAAGGTTGCCTATCATTCCCGATCCAACCTCTTGAAAACCATTAGTTAAGGGATAAATATCATAGGCAACTTCTTCGTAAGGATGCACCCCAAGCAGCGAAGCAATGATCACTCGCTCCCTATTTACTGGATAAATAACCTCAATCCTCACTTCGGCTTCATGGTGCTGCTTACCAATTTCACCAACATACGGAACAGAACCAGTACTAGCCTTAAACGTACCAATACCTTCTACATTAAAACTGCATTCCGAATAATTTCCGACCATTCCAGCACCAGCTTCAAAAAGTGCTTTTCGCACATTGTCTGCAGCTGCTAAGGGGCAAAAAGTGACCAATTTTTTAAGAACACCTGCTTTAACTTTCAAAATGCTAACATTTCGGATATCCAGCTTTTCACATATTTTCTTGTTCACACCTTGCAGGATATGATCCAAATTTGTGTGTATCGCATAAATGGCAATATCATGTTTAATTGCTTTGATCACCACCCGTTCCACATAACTATTTCCATTAAACTTTTTAAGGCCCTTGAAAACAATGGGATGGTGAGAAATGATCAAATTGAAACCGAGCTGGATGGCTTCATCAATAACAGACTCTGTGCAATCTAAAGAGATCAGGGCGCCAGATACTTCCATATCCTGATTGCCCACAATAAGACCTGAATTATCATAGTCTTCTTGATAAGCCAATGGTGCGATCTCTTCAAGAAAAGAGGTTAATTCTCTTAATTTCATATTCAAAGATACCCTATTTGTTTATCCAGCTCCAAATCCGAATAATCAAACTGATTAGAATACTGAATAGAATCATTGTGGTAAAGGGAGTATAAAGTTTGAAACCCGGCCGCTCAATCTTCAAATCTCCTGGCAAGTTTCCTATCCAGCTCAATTTATCGTGAAAAAAATAGATCAGTAATCCTATAAAAAATAGTAAAAGTCCAGACAATATGAGGATCTTTCCAGTCCCGCTATTCATAAATTAAATAGAATTCAATGGTGGATTATCCATCATTTTGACTAGAAGTGCACACTCATTTGCAGCCTTACGGTTATGCTCAAAAGTTAAGGCTTTATGATTAATGGTATCAACTATTGTCCCAATAAAACATAAACCAGCTGTCAAAACATATAGAATACCCATGCCTATATTACCAACAATAAAACGCTGTATTCCGGCAATACCTAAAAAGCCAAGTAATGTGAAGAGAAGAATTTCTTGAGGATCTTTGCGACGGTTCGAATAAAATGCAACGAAATTCTGAGACTGCCGCTCATTCATTTCAGTTAAAATCTGCCTCAAATAAGAGTATTCATCGGGGCTCATGCCCTTTAAATTAACTAGTATGTCTCTTTCCATGTTGAAACTGTGTTGAATTATATAAATTTATAAGGAAATTATTTAATAAGTGTATGATTCTGTAAATCAGGATAAATAATGCCGGAATTCCAAACCAATGCTGACCAAATGAACGTATGGGATCTCCATGAAGCATGTACCTGATTGACCGGCCCAATCCGCATCCAGGACACCAATCAAAACCGAGAAGGTGAAGTGGACATAATGAAGAATGTGACATACCAGAGGTCTTAGTACATGCAAGGAACAATAAAGCTCCAGCCCAAACCATTAATTCTATAGGTATTTTTTTTAGCATGTGATTCTCTTGAATGATAAGAGTAACGAATTCATACTATGTTACTCAAATTTTTTGATTTGACCAAATTGCAATTTAGCATGAATTTAATAAGCAGAAATGCATCCTATTAAACCTCAACGAAAAATATTTGTCGCCTAAATAGTATATTTGAATTGAAAATCAGGGCGTGAACATTCGGGATATTTTAATTCAGTATAAATCGGACCCCCGCATAGCCATCCTGGCAGAAAGCCTAAATAAGGGCAGAAAAACTCGGGTTCATTTAAAAGGTCTTATCGGGTCAAGTGATTCGGTCATTGCGATAGCTGCGTATTTTTTACTTCACAGGCACTTGATCTTTGTGCTACCAGAACGCGAAGAAGCAGCGTATTTTTTGAACGATCTTGAAAGCCTTCTTGAAAAAGAGGTTTTGTTTTTCCCCTCATCATTCAGAAAATCATTTGAATTTACCCAGGTCGACAACAGCCATGTTTTGCAGCGAGCCGAAGTGTTAAACGAACTAAATCATGCCAGTGAATTCGGAAAAATAATAGTTACCTATCCAGAGGCCTTAGCAGAAAAGGTCATCGACCGGCAAGCACTTGAAAAAAATACACTCGAAATTTCTGTAGGAAACAAACTAAGTATTGAATTCATCAATGAATTTTTGATCGAATATGAATTTGAACGTGTTGATTTTGTTTATGAACCCGGACAGTTTTCAATCAGGGGAGGAATTGTAGATATCTTTTCTTTTTCGCACGAACTTCCTTACCGAATCGAGTTTTTTGCTGATTATATAGAAAGTATACGAACCTTTGAAATTGAAAACCAGCTTTCGGTTGAACAGGTAAAAAGCATTACCGTTGTGCCCAATGTTCAGTCGAAATTTCTAACAGACCACAATATATCCCTTCTTGAATACATTGATCAGGATAGTATCATCTGGTTCAAAGATGTAGAATTCACACTTGACATTGTAAAAACAGGATTTAAAAAAGCGGTTGAATTCTGGAAGGCATTAGCTGTTGAAGATAAGAATCAAAATCCTCAATGGATTGATCCAAAATTTAACTTCACAGATGAAAAAATGCTGGCTGACCAGCTTAAAGATTTTGATCTGATTGAGTTTGGTAAACAGTTTTTTTACGAAGCAGATGAAACCATTCACTTCGATACAAAACCCCAGCCCTCATTCAACAAAGATTTTAATCTGCTCATTCATAACTTCAAAGAAAATGAAAATGCGGGTGTCGAAAACCTGATCTTCACCGATTCTACAAAACAGATAGAACGTTTATACAGCATTTTTGACGATTTAAAAGCGGGAATTCAATTCAAACCAATTCACCTGTCGCTAAGAGAAGGATTTATTGACCATGGACAAAAATTGGCCTGCTATACTGATCATCAGATCTTTGACAGATATTACAAATACAAATTAAAGCGAGGCTATATCCGTAGTCAGGCAATTACCCTGAAAGAACTTCGCGATCTAAAGCCCGGTGATTTTATTACGCATATAGACCATGGAATCGGTAAATATGCTGGACTCGAAAAAGTTGATGTGAATGGCAGATCGCAAGAAATGATACGCCTAATTTATGCCGATAATGATTTACTTTATGTGAATATCAATTCTCTGAACCGCATCTCTAAGTATTCGGGAAAAGAAGGAACTGTTCCCAAAATGAATAAGCTTGGAACAGATACCTGGGAAAAACTGAAGAAAACCACGAAAAAAAAAGTTAAAGATATTGCCCGCGATCTGATCAAACTTTACGCAATTAGAAAATCACAGACTGGAACAGCATTTCTTCCCGATACTTACCTACAAACCGAACTTGAAGCATCTTTCATTTATGAAGATACGCCCGATCAGGTAAAAGCTACCGCAGATGTAAAAAAAGACATGGAATCAGCTCATCCAATGGATCGGTTGGTGTGTGGTGATGTAGGATTTGGAAAAACAGAGATCGCTATTCGTGCAGCGTTTAAAGCAGTAACAGACAGCAAACAAGTAGCCATTCTAGTTCCTACTACCATTCTGGCCTTACAGCATTTTAAAACTTTTACTTCGCGACTAAAAGATTTTCCGTGCAATATCGATTATATCAATCGGTTTAAATCAGCAAAACAGATCAAAGAAACCCTCGAAAAACTTGCTCAGGGCAAGGTTGATATTATCATAGGTACACACAGAATTGTAAGTAAAGATGTAAAATTTAAAGATCTGGGTCTACTGATCATTGATGAAGAGCAAAAATTTGGGGTGGGAGTTAAAGAAAAACTGAAGCAGTTCAGAGCCAATGTAGATACCTTAACCTTAACGGCTACACCAATTCCACGCACACTTCATTTTTCATTGATGGGTGCAAGAGATCTGAGTATCATCAGTACTCCACCACCAAACCGGCAGCCTGTTCTTACCGAACTTCATGTTTTCAACGAAAAGCTGATCAAAGAAGCTGTAGAGTTTGAGATTGACCGTGGAGGACAGATTTTTTTCATTCATAACAGAGTTCAAGACCTGATGCAACTTGGTGGGCTGATCAATACCTTGGTTCCAAAGGCCAGAATTGGAATAGCTCATGGGCAACTGGAAGGTGATGCACTAGAAGATGTGATGCTAAAATTTGTTGGGGGCGAGTATGACGTTTTAGTTGCCACAACAATTATTGAAGCGGGATTAGATATCGCCAATGCAAATACAATTCTAATCAATCATGCACACATGTTTGGCCTAAGTGATCTGCATCAAATGCGTGGGCGTGTTGGGCGTTCCAACAAGAAAGCGTTTTGCTATCTTTTAAGTCCGCCGTTGTCAACACTCACCAATGAGGCCCGCAAACGACTGAGCGCCATAGAAGAGTTTTCGGATTTGGGCAGCGGATTTAATGTGGCTATGCGCGATTTGGATATTCGCGGAAGTGGAAATCTTTTGGGAGCAGAACAAAGCGGATTCATTGCTGAAATTGGTTTTGAAATGTATCATAAAATTCTTGATGAAGCCATTCAGGAGTTGAAAGACGATGAGTTCAAAAATTTGTTTAGTGATGAAAAACCAAGGCCTTTCATATCATTCACCCATGTTGATACTGATCTGGAGGTAATGATACCTGATGAATATGTAACCAATATTGCCGAACGTTACAATTTATATACCGAGCTTTCAAACATTGAAAATGAGGTGGATTTAGATGCTTTTAGACAGAAATTGGCAGATCGATTCGGACCAGTTCCGCAACAGGTAATTGAGCTGATCAATACCTGGCGCCTGCAGAATCTTGGTAAAATGATTGGATTTGAAAAGATCTCATTTAAGAACGGAGTATTAAGGGGATATTTTCTTACAAATAAGCAATCAGCTTATTTTGAAACGGAACAGTTTGGCAAGGTACTTTCATTTTTGCAAGCTCATCCCAGAATCAGCAATCTGAAAGAAGTAAAAAACACGCTTCGCTTAGCCATTGAACATGTTCAAACGCTAGATACCGCAATTGAAATGTTGCAAGAAATTGCACTGGTACCTGATTGTAATTAACTTTAAATACCTAACTGAAAGGCTATGGGTAGCGTATAGGAAGTTCTAACAGGCTTTCCATTAACATAAGCCGGTTTCCAGATCGGGCTTAATTTAAGTATACGTATTGCTTCTTCATCGCAACCAGCACCAAGGCCCCTAACCACCTTGAAATCACTCAGGCTACCGTTCTTTTCTACAATAAAACCAATATAAACCTTACCCTGAACCTTGTTCTCTTTTGCGCGTACGGGATACTTGAGTTTAGCGGCCAAAAATTTAAGCAGTGCTTTTTGCCCACCCTGATATTCTGGAGCTAGCTCTACATTTCCAAGATCATACAACTTCCCTTCATATCTTAAGCCTTCATTTACAGACTCGGCTGATTGACTCAGCTGAATTTCCTTCTCAGATGATTTTACATCAGGGCCAATTGCGATTTCTACACTCCTAGAAGTATCAATTGAAGAGTTATGGGGTGTTTCAACAAGATTCTTTATTTCCAGCTCTCTTAATGAGCTGATCTTCCCTTCCTGATTAATAATCATTTCGTATTGGATATCAGCTGTCACATCCTGATTGCGGGAAGGCTGAAAATAGCGAACTACTGTCCAATAGCTGGCAATTAATTCATTTCCACTTCGATCAAATTCAAGAGTAGAAACGATCCAATTCAAATCAAAATTCTTCCTGTCTGCCATTCGCTTCCAATGAAGCTCCTTAATTCTCTGATAGGTTAGATTATGATAATTATAGTACGTACGGGTTATGGGTGGAAAATAACTTGGTGGGTCAAAATATCCTTTTTTCTGATCGGTGTAAAAAACCTCTATAAACTTGATCAATGAATTTTTAACCTCTTCATCATCCATCGCAGAATTCTCATTCAGAACATCTGAATTGTTCTCTACTATGGTAACCAACTTTGCTTCTTCTTTACTAGAAAAAACACTCGCTGCATCATCAACAAAAAGAGTGAGATAGCCCAAGATTACAATAACAAGACCAAGTACGATACCCATATACAATAATGAGCGATCGGCTTTGGGCTGGTTCTCTGGGCCCGGATTTGGATTAGTGTAAAAGTTCTGCTCCATAAATTTTAGGATTCTACTGGAGGTTAAATAAAAAGAATTCCAATTTTAGGGCTAGGATCAAAAATTAATTGTGATCACGTGTAAATATACAAAAACAAGAGGAGCTGCTAGCAAAAGTCCATCAAAGCGGTCGAGAAAACCCCCATGCCCAGGAAGGAATGATCCCGAGTCTTTTGTTGAGAGGCTACGCTTTAGCATTGATTCGGATAAATCACCCAGGGTACCCGCAGATGCAATAATGGCACCAATCACCAACCAGTGAATTTGCGGCAACTCAGTAAAATAGATACTTAAAATAAATGCGGTTAGCATGCTGCATATAAGCCCTCCGGCAAAACCTTCCCAACTTTTTTTAGGTGAATGCCTTTCAAAAAGACGATTTTTTCCAAAAGTGATCCCAAAAACGTACGCTCCAGTATCACTAGACCAAAGCATAAGTATAAAACCAAGGGGATAATGGAACGAGTATTGGCCATTGCTAAAAGCAAGGGCATAAAAAAAACAGAAGGGTACCGTTGCATAAACAACCCCAAAGATTGTGTAAGCGATATTATGGAATGGAATGCTGTGATTTCTATACAGCTCAGTAATGATAACAAGAATGATAAATGGGACACAAAAAAGTAAATTGCTAATGGGTTTGCCGTATAAAAAATGAAAGATAAAAGGAATAATCACACTAAATACCAACACAAGCCCAGTAATTACTTGGGGTTTTACATCACCAGCCTTAACCAGTTTATAAAATTCTAGTGTGCACAGGGTGGTAATAATTATAAAAAGGGCAGTAAATGAATAACCATTGATCAGAATCAAAGCCAATACAATAAATGCAAAAATAAAACCTGTTATAGCCCTTGTTTTCATTTATAATTCGTTTTCTGTGATTATTTCTAATGCTTTTTGAGCATTACCTTCATGGATATAAACCTCAGCCTCGCCAATTCGATAAGGAAAACCCTGCTTATTGATAAGAATAGCATCAATTTCATGATCAATTAAAACTTGTCGTACCAATTCTGATTTAAAAAAATCAGCAGATGTATATACCTTAACCCAGCCTGCTTCCATCAGATAGCTCTGTATTTATTTCTTTTAATTTAAAACTATAGTTGTAAAAATACCAGAGCAATACTGCCATAACAGCAATGCTTGCAATAAAAACTGGCTGGCTAGCTGGATCAGATTCATACATCAATTCTAAGGGCTTTCCCTGCTGCTGAAAAACATAGGCAGTAACTACTGCAACGCCATTATTCATAAAATGAGCAAGAATTGGAAGCCATAGACTACCACTCCAAACTAAAAGATATCCAAACAAGGCACCTAGTAACATACGCGGCATAAAACCATAAAACTGAAAATGTATGGCACTGAAAATAATTGCCGTTATCCAGATAGCAATGTGGTAATTACCAATCCAGCGGCCAAATATCTTCTGTAAACAACCCCTGAATATAAACTCTTCACCAACAGCTGGTATGATCGCAAGCATTAACAAATTGATTAATAATACGGGAATTGATTTCATGACAAGCAGCTGCTTGGTCATTTCAGCCATTTGGGCTTCCTTCAATTTCATCCAAGCCTCAAGTTCATTTAAGAATTTGGGTAAAACCATGTTCTTGTTCAGCTCATTACTAAACTCTAAGAGTGGACTAAAACTGAGTATGATCAAAAGCGTAAGTATTGCTAAAACGAGATTAAATTTTTTGAGATTTAAGTACGTTAACCAATCGCTACTTTGAATTTTTGCAAATATAAAGGCCGCCACTACAAACATCCCGAAAGATGAAACGATCTGCAATAGCCTAAGCATTTCGACATTAGACGAATCGCTTTCTGACATGCTAATAATGGGTTGAAAACCATAGATTAAAATGCCGGCTACAAACGCAATAATGGTAAAAGCTATGGCGCAAGTAAATACCAAAAGAAGCAATAGTAACAGTGAGCTAAAAGGATGACGTTCTGTTGACCTTGATTTAAACATGCTAATAATTTATTTGTAATTTTGCTTTTTACATCGATCAATAAGATCATGTAAAAATACACGTTCGAAAGATAGCTAATGTCTGTAAAGATAGGAAATATTGATTTAGGGGAGTTCCCGCTTTTACTTGCTCCAATGGAGGATGTGAGCGATCCGCCGTTCCGTTTTGTATGTAAACAGAATGGGGTAGATATGATGTATACTGAATTTATCTCGTCAGAGGGTCTAATTCGGGATGCGGCTAAAAGCCGTGCAAAGCTTGATATTTTTGAATATGAGCGACCAATTGGTATACAAATTTTTGGCAGTGAAATTGAAAGTATGCGTGAAGCAACTCGCATTGCCACACTGGCAAAACCCGATCTAATCGATATCAACTATGGCTGTCCTGTAAAAAATGTGGCTTGCCGTGGTGCTGGGGCAAGTTTATTGCAGGATATTGATAAAATGGTTTTAATGACAAAAGCCGTTGTTGAATCTACACATCTTCCGGTAACGGTAAAAACCCGTCTTGGATGGGATGATAACACCAAAAATATTTACGAAGTAGCCGAGCGTTTGCAGGATATCGGAATTCAGGCCTTAACCATCCATGGGCGTACCCGTGCTCAGATGTATAAAGGTGAAGCAGACTGGACTCTGATTCGGGAAATCAAAAGAAACCCGAGAATAAAGATTCCAATTTTTGGAAATGGAGATGTAAACTCTATAGAAAAAGCTGCCCTTTGGCGTATGGAATATGAAATTGATGGTATCATGATTGGCAGAGCTGCGATTGGATACCCATGGATATTCCGAGAAATCAAACACTTTTTTAAAACGGGTGAATATTTAGCTGAACCCACAATCACTGAGCGGGTAGAAGTTTGTAAAACACACTTAGACAAGTCTATTGCCTGGAAAGGTAATAAAACAGGGGTTTTTGAAATGAGAAGGCATTATGCCAATTATTTTAAAGGTATAGCTGATTTTAAGGAATATCGGATGAAGTTAGTTTCGCTCGAGAGCATTGATGAAATTCATGCTGTTCTTGAAGAAATTAATGAACGTTTCCAAACTGAAATGGTCTGATAAAATTTTATTTTTATATTGTCCCTCATAAAGTCAATACATTATGGTAACAAAGATTACTGACGGAGTAAAAGTATCGGTAGACACCATATACCAACCAGAATACTCTAATCCGGTAAACGAGCATTTCATGTTCGCATATCGGGTAAAAATAGAAAACATGGGTGAATACAGTGTTCAATTGATGAATCGCCACTGGACTATCTTCGATTCTAATGGTACAAAACGTGAGGTTGAAGGCGAAGGAGTAGTAGGTCAACAACCCGTAATTGAACCCGGAAACAATCATGAATATGTTTCAGGCTGTAATTTAAAAACAGATATTGGTAGTATGAAGGGTTCATATGAAATGAAACGAATAGTAGATGGTCAAACTTTTCGGGTCAATATCCCTGAATTTTATTTGATCACACCTTTTAAACTTAATTAAAAAAGTTTCTATACAAAAAAGCCCCGTATTGATTATTATCAGTACGGGGCTTTTTTATTAAACCTAAATTATTCGTCTCTTCTGCCCATCAACATGCTGGCATAATATACCAGAGTTGCAAGAGAACTTAAGGCGGCAACCACATAAGTCATTGCAGCCCACCAAAGTGCATCTTTGGCCTGATCATTCTCACTATCGGCCTGCATAATGCCCCGATTATTCTGTAACCATACCAATGCCCGATTACTTGCATCAAATTCAACAGGGAGGGTAATAAAGGCAAATAGCGTAACTATAGCCAATGCCACAACTCCAATTGCTAGAACCGTAATATCCCCAGAAAAAATCATGAGCATCACGCCAATCATTAAGGCCCATTGCGTAATCTTGGATGCTACGTTCACAGCGGGTACTACTGAAGATCTGAATTTTAACCAGCTGTATGCTTTTGCATGCTGAACTGCGTGTCCGCATTCATGTGCGGCAACAGCTGCCGCGGCAACACTTCTTCCATGGTAAACCTCCGGGCTTAAATTTACGGTACGATCAGCAGGGTTATAATGATCTGACAACTGCCCCTCGGCCGAAATGATCTGGACATCATAAATACCGTTGTCCTTTAACATTTTATCTGCTATATCCTTTCCGCTATAGCCAGATCCAAGAGGCATTTCGGTATACTGTTTAAATTTACTTTTGAAACGCCATTGAACCGCAAAACTTACTACGGCTATGACTATCATTAAAATTATTCCCATTTTATTTAATTTATTAATAAACCATTCAAAAATTATTCCGAATAAAAATAATCACAAATAATTTACCTTTAATAACGTATGAAAAATAATTTTTCTTATTGGGAACAAGAGTCCTTTTTAAGCGGTTTGGATGTTTTGATAATCGGCAGCGGGATTGTGGGATTAAGTGCAGCTTTAAGCCTAAAATCACAAAAACCCAAATTAAAAATTGGGGTGTTAGAGGCTGGGTTCCTGCCCGCAGGCGCTAGCACTAAAAATGCGGGTTTTGCATGCTTTGGAAGCATTTCAGAGCTAATTGAAGAATTAAAAACAGGAAGCGAAGAGCAAATCGCGGAATTAATAGAGTTGCGCTGGAAGGGGCTGGAAAAGCTGAGAAAAAATTTGGGAGATAAGGCTATTTTATTTAAACAATACGGCGGTTATGAAGTATTTAAGGAATCAGAATTAGATTTTGCAAAAACGTGTATTGAACAGATTCCCTACTTTAATAAATTGCTAGGGTCGGTAATTGGAAAGCCTGACATTTATGCAGTTAATAATGCTAAAATTGCTGATTTCGGCATGAATGGTATCACAAACCTCATCCAAAACAACTACGAAGGCCAGATAGACACCGGAAAAATGATGCTCGCATTAGTATCAAAAGTGCAAGGGTTGGGCGTTTCGGTTTTTAATAATTGCCGGGTGCTAAAAATTGAATCTGAATTAAATGAACAAGCTCTCATCACCAATCAGGGTAAATTCAAAGCAAAATCTATAATTTTAGCAAGCAATGCATTCGGAGCAGAGTTAATTCCAGAACTAGATGTAATTCCCGGAAGGGGACAAATTTTGATTACCCAGCCCATAAAGGGTTTGAAAATTAAAGGGAGTTTTCATTATAACCGGGGGTATACCTATTTCAGAAATGTTGGTGATCGTATTCTTCTAGGTGGAGGCAGAGATCTTGATTTTGAAACTGAGCAAACACTTGAAATTGGAATCACAGATATTATTCAAGAATATCTTGAAAAATTGCTTTTTGGAACCATCGTTCCACAACAAAAAGTTAAGATTGAACAGCGTTGGAGTGGGGTTATGGGATTTGGAAAGGAATTGAAACCGATTGTAAAGAAGATCGGGCCCGGTCTTTATTGTGCGGTTCGATGCAATGGAATGGGTATTGCAATGGGAAGCCTGCTTGGTGAGCAAGTCGCAAATCTTATTGATCTTTAAAAGAGTAGCCAAAAATGTATTTTAAATAAATTTCAACAAAATGGAAATCTATAGTATTATCGTTGCAGCATTGGTGATTATTCTGTTTTTTATATTCGTCAGAACCAAGACAAAAACAGGGGGAATAAGTCAGGAAGTAATCGACCAATTAAATATAAGCAAAGCAAAAGCTGAAGAACGTGCCGATAACCTGAAGGCAGAATCAGATAAGCTGCAAAAAGAGTTAGATTCTGAACGGGAAAAACTAACCGAAGCAATGAAATCTCTGGAAAGCTCGCGTTCCTATTTGAGGGCACAACAGGAAAAAGTCGACGAACAAAAAGCAGAAATCAGAGATAATCAAGAAAAATTCAATAAAGATTTTGAGCTAATAGCCTCGCGAATCCTAGATGAAAAAACAAAGAAATTCACTGAAGAAAACCGAACCAACCTGGATATTATTTTAAATCCATTCAAAGAAAACATTAAGGCGTTTGAAGAAAAAGTTGAAAAGGTGTACAAGGCCGAATCGGATGAAAGAAATGTTTTGAAAGGTCATATTAACCAGCTGATTGAGCAGTCTAACCTGATGAACCTTGAAACACAAAACCTGACCAAAGCATTAAAGGGAGATAATAAAAAGCAAGGAAACTGGGGCGAAATGATTTTAGAAAGGGTTTTGGAGCGTTCTGGATTAGTGAAAGATCAGGAATACAGAATCCAGGCTTCACATCAATCGTCTGAAGGTGGTCGTTTTCAACCCGATGTGGTTATTGATCTTCCTGATGATAAGCACTTGATTATTGATGCCAAGGTTTCTTTAATTGCATATGAACGCCTAGTAAATAGCGAAACCGAAGAAGATCGCGAATTATTTACAAAACAGCATGTTGCCTCTATACGAAATCACATCCAAGAGTTATCATCAAAAAACTACAGCGAGCTCTATAAGATCAACTCACCCGACTTTGTGATGTTATTTGTTCCGATAGAATCTTCTTTTGGAATTGCGGTTCAAAAAGATGCCGAACTGTTCAATTTTGCCTGGGATAAACGGGTGGTTATTGTAAGCCCATCAACGCTACTAGCCACATTGCGCACCATTGCTAGTATGTGGAAACAGGAACGTCAGAACCGCAACGTAATGGAAATTGCCAGACTAAGTGGTGAGATGTATGATAAATTTATTGGTTTTGTTGGCGACATGGAGGGTATCGGTAAAAACATCAGGCAAAGTCAAGATGCTTATGATAAAGCTATAAACAAATTGTCTAGCGGCAGGGGTAATCTTAGCATTACTGCAGAAAAGATCAAGAAACTGGGTGCTAAGACAGGAAAGCAACTGGATCAAAAATTCATTAATGAAGATGATCTTTAAAAAACCTATGGTTCTGATTTAGGCAATAGTTTAAAGGTGATGGTTACAACTGTTCCTTTGTATTTTTTATCGACCATTAATATACTTCTATAGTTGAAATCAGCGGACATGCTTTGGAATCCAGTATCGTAACCCGAATTTTTGAGGCTTGAATGGGATCAATTTTTACTATTCTTTTATAACCTATGGTGCTTGCAGCCGCAACCTTGGTCCATTGTCCATTATTCCACACCTCCACAGTAAAACTTTTAACGCGTTGACCAAGCTTGATATATTCTTGCAGCAGGATGTACTTTACCTTAGAAACTTTACCTAGGTCAACTTCAAAACTACCGCTTAACTGACCATCGTTTGTGGCCCAGTATGTTTCTTTGTTCGAATCGGTTAGGTTTGCTCCAGCATATTTTGGTGAATTAGCTCTAAAAGAATTGGTTTTTACGCTCGCTTGTTTAGCCAAATTGTTTGCAAATTCGGTATCTAAAAGCTTTTTGTAGCCCTTTAAAGATTCTACATCTTTTTCATGAAAAAGACCGCGCTGATCTGGCGGAATGTTAAGAAGCAAGGTTGATCCTCTTCCAACAGAAGTCAAATAGATATCAAACAATTGTTGAGGGGTCTTTACTTTATCGTCTTCTTTGGCATGGTAAAACCATCCGGGACGAATTGAAACATCAACTTCGGCGGGAATCCACTGATCTCCATGAATTGAACCCGTATTTAAAATGTCTGATATTCCAGACTTTCCGGCATGTAAAGTATCTGTTGAAATAGTATTCCAGTTGGTTTCGCCAGCTAATCCGCGTTCGTTTCCTACCCATCTAACACCCGGTCCGGCATCGCTGAAAAAAATAACCCCGGGTTGAATTTTGCTAACAATGTCTAGGGTTTTTGGCCAATCGTAATAAGATTTGGCATTTATTTTTCTAGCCTCGCGAGCACCGCCATAATATCCGTCGCCTCCGTTTGCACCATCAAACCACATTTCAAAAACTGGCCCGTAATTCGTAAATAATTCTTTTAACTGGTTTCTGTAGTATTCCAAATAAGCTGGTCGGCCATATTCGGGATGGTTTCTATCCCATGGCGACAAGTAAACTCCAAATTTAAGCCCGAATTTTTTTGAAGCGTCTGCTGCTTCTTTTACCAAATCACCCTTTCCGCTTTTATAAGGACTATTCTTTATCGAATGTTCGGTATACTTACTTGGCCATAAACAAAAACCATCATGATGTTTTGTGGTTAAAATCATGGTTTTAAAACCCGTTTCTTTTAGTGTTTTAGCCCATTGACCTGCATCTAGCGCAGTAGGGTTAAATATAGATTCCTTTTCATCACCAAACCCCCACTCTAAACCAGTAAATGTATTGGTGGTGAAATGTACAAATGCATTGGTTTCCATTTCGTGCCACAACATTTGCTCTGGGCTTGGTATTGGAAAAACCGGTGCGGGTGAATTATTATTATTGGTTTGTGCTATAGTACTTATTGACCATGTCAATAAGACTAAAAAAAATTTACAAGCTCTTGTGTTCATGGGTTATAGTATAAGATCATTAAATATATACCTTTTTTATATTCTGAATTTCGTTGAATACACCCTATTCCTGATTAGCTTTTAAAGAGTTCCAGCCCTGCGCTTTAATTGGATGAACTTTTTCTGATTTAGAGATTAGATTACAACCCGCCGACGCTTCGGTCATATGACCAATAATGGAGATGTCTGGATTGTTTTTGATCTTTTCAAAATCAGATTGCTTAATTGTAAAGAGCAGTTCATAATCTTCACCTCCGTTTAAAGCGCAAACCGTAGGGTCAATACCAAATTCTCGAGCCGTATCATAGGTCATTGGATCAATAGGAATCTTTTCTTCGTATAAATTGCAGCCCTTGTTTGACTGTTTGCAAATGTGCAATATCTCGGATGCGAGCCCATCAGAAATATCAATCATAGATGTTGGCTTGATTTTCATAAGCTTCAACGCTTCAACGATATCTTTCCTAGATTCTGGTTTAAGCTGACGCTCTACGATATAATCTTTACCTTCTAAATCGGGCTGAATATTCGGGTTTTCAAGAAATATGTTTTTTTCTCTTTCAAGCAACTGAAGCCCTATGTATGCACCACCAAGATCGCCTGAAACACATAACAGATCGCCTTCGTTTGCACCATTGCGATAACAAATGTCTTTTTCGTCGGCATAACCAATACTGGTTACGCTAATGATTAGGCCCTGCTTAGATGAGCTTGTATCACCGCCTACCACATCAATACCGTACTTTTCACAGGCAATACTAATGCCTTGATATAATTCCTCAATGGCTTCGAGGGGGAATTTGCTGGATAAGCCAATAGATACCGTGATTTGGGTAGCTGTGCCATTCATTGCATATATGTCACTCAGGTTAACCTGAACGGCCTTGTAGCCTAAATGTTTTAATGGTGTGTAGGCAAGATCAAAATGAATTCCCTCAAGTAAAAGATCGGTTGAAATTAGCGTCTTCTTGCCTTCAAAATTCAAAACGGCTGCATCATCGCCAATGGCCTTAAGTGTGCTTTTATTGCTGATCGCAAAATTTTTTGTTAAATGATCGATTAAGCCAAACTCTCCTAATTGCTCGATTTCTGTGCGTCCCTTGTTTTCAAACATGATAATTTCTTAAAACACAAAGGTGCTAATTTTCATCAGTAAACCATTTTTTTTTGGTGGCAAAGGTGTAAAAACAAGAAATACGATTAGGCTAGGGTAATTTATACCGGTGTTTCAGTTGATCATACTCTGAACGCGGTAACTGAACCAGAATGGGGTTTTTCTTCTGATCAAGAAAATCAATAAGCTTCAAAATATCGGCCTCTTTCATCGCGGTACAACCCGCCGTCGGGCTGGTGCTTCCACTCCAAATATGCATAAATATACACGAGCCCCCGTTAGGTGTTACGGGCTTGGTATTATAATCAACAAAGATTCCGTACTTATAAACATCGCTTTTCATTCGCATGGTTTCGGCCGAGTCCCAGTCTTTTTTAACCGTGTCTGTTTTCACTATTTGATTATAAAAAGCTGATTTAGAATCATCCACACAAAAGGTTTGCAGATCAACTTTCAGAGAAGTCATTTTAGCGTTTATTTCTTGGTATCCAAATAAGCCGCTTAAATAAAATATGCCGGCGGGTGAATTGCCATCACCTTCTTTTTTTAACCTGCCTTTATTGAGTTCTGTTGGATGTAAACCCTTTCCCCAAGCCATGCCGCTTCTGCCCGTCACGATTGGAATATCCTTTAGAACCAATTTCCATGCACCCGATTCGTATTCATAAACATTCATTTCTCCCTCAATTTTATTCCATGAACCCGAGGTAACTACGATAAGTTGCGAGGATTTAAATAGCGTATGAAGATCTTCGGGCTTGTTGAAGAAAAATATAAATAATAAGTAAACAATGAATAATAATGGATTCATAGAAATATTAAATAGCATTTTTTAACCAGTCTTTTCCTTCCGAAAACCGGGTAACCAGCATGGCAGAAACGGTATCGCCAGTTGCATTTAATAATGTAGCCATTGGATCGACCAGTGTGCCAATAATCATGACAACGGGAAGCATTTCAACCGGAAAATTATAAACAGTCATGATCATAATCTCGGCAATATATCCTCCATTTGGGATTCCGCCTTCAACAGTGCTCAAGATAACCGTTAACCCTAAAGCAATAATTATTGTTTCGGGATTCATAAAATCTTTGCCCATAATTGCAAAAACTGCTGCAATTTTTATAATTGCAGAAATACTTGATCCGTCTTTATGAAGTGGTGCCCCAAGGGGAATTGCTAGGTTGGCTATATGATCTGGAACTTTCATTGCCCTGGCGGCGGTCAAATTTACTGGAATAGTGGCAATGCTGCTGCAGGTACTTAATGCAGTAAAAGAGGGAATTATATTGTTTTTCCAATAAATTTTAACCCCGGGAATTCCTGCAGCAATAAAAGCAAAAAGACTGAAGAAAACGATAAAATAAAACAAACTTAATCCATAATAAATAGCCATTGAATGACCATAGGTTCCAAATAACTGAGGACCAAATACACCAATCTGATAGGCAAAATAAGCACCCAGACCAATTGGAGCAATTTTCATTATCAGAATAAGAAGTTGCTTCATTACTTCATCGCCGGCAATAAGAAATTTTTTAAACGGCTCAGCTTTTTCAGCAGATCTGGAAGTAGCAAACCCAATAAGCAATGAAAAAATAATAAAAGCAAGCATGCTTTTGCGGGATAGAAGTTCATAAAACTCATTCACAGTTAACAAACTAGTAGCCTGTTCACCCCAGCTTTGAGTTTTCATTTCATCCACCACCAGTACAGTATTTTCTATGGTTTGAGGTAAAGGGAATAACCAAACGGTACATACGGTTAAAACGGCTGAAATAAAAACAGTTCCAACAAAAACCAGTAGGGTTAAAAACATAATCTTACCCATCTTTTTATCCCTGTCCATATTGGCTACAGAAGAAGATATTGCAAAGAAAATAAGAGGAATAACTGCGGTGAAAAGCAGGTTTAAAAATATATCTCCAAGAGGTTTAAGTACCTCAACTTTCTTACCCAATAGTAAACCCAAGATGGTTCCTACTATAATTCCTAGCAATAATTTAAGAATACTACTATAATTTTTAAGAAAACCGGATGATTGGTTATTCATAATTTATAATCCAAATTTTGCAGATATTTCTAACATTCGCTCAATGGGTTTTTGTGCTTTTAAAATAATATCCATTGGAACATTTACTTCAGGAAGATTATTTTTAATACATAAATATAATTTTTCTAGCGTATTTCTTTTCATGTGTGGGCAATCATTGCATGCACATGAATTATTTGGTGGCGCCGGAATAAACGTTTTATTCGGACTAGCCTTTTCCATCTGGTGAATTATTCCACTTTCGGTAGCAACTATAAATTCTGTAGCTTGATTGTTAATTGTATATTTTAATAATCCAGTAGTAGAGCCTATATAATCAGCCATTTTAAGAATAGACTCTTCACATTCAGGATGAGCAATAAAAATAGCTTCGGGATGTCTATTTTTTAATTTTAATATTCTTTGTTGTGAAAATATTTCATGAACCATACATGCACCATTCCAAAGAACTAGATTTCTACCTGTTTTTTTTGCTACATATGCACCTAGATTTTTATCGGGTCCAAAGATTATTTTTTGATCTTTTGGTAAACTTTCTACTATCTGAACAGCATTAGATGAAGTACATACAATATCACTCATAGCCTTCAGTTCTGCAGTACAATTCACATAGGTTATAACCATATGATCGGGGTACTTCTCTTTAAATTTTGCAAACAATCGTGGCGGACAACTATCTGATAAAGAGCAACCTGCTTTTAAATCTGGTAATAATACTTTCTTTTGAGGAGATAGTATTTTTGCGGTTTCTGCCATAAAATGTACACCAGCAAAAACTATTACATCGGCATCGGTTTTAGCTGCTTCTTGCGATAGACCAAGACTATCTCCAATATAATCTGCAATATCCTGAATATCTGGCTCCTGGTAATAATGTGCTAGTATAACCGCATTTTTTTCTTTTTTTAAACGTTTAATTTCTGCGAATAGATCAAGCGATGGGTCAATCGGTTCGTCTATAAATCCTTTGCTATTAAGTTCTTCGAAGGTATTCATTTATCAACTATTCAATAAATACAATTTATATTTTAAATAAGATTCTTATTGTTTATTAGCGTGTTGGTAATGTTTAAAAAAAATATAAAAATGTATATGATTTATTTGTTTTAATTAATTCTTAACAATTTCTAAACAATTATTTAATGCTATCGTATTGATTAACAAGTAGTTTAATTATCCTAATTATTTTTTAATTAGTTATATGTTTATTTTTTAGAATTTACATAAAGTGGAATACTCCTATTTATTTGATTAAAACTAAATCAAAAATAAACTAATTTCGGTTGAATTGAACAATTTATAAGCTTGTTAGTATTTTATTCAACTACTATTACCACTAAATTAACATCTTTGATGAGGTTATTAACATGAGCTTTACTGCTGATATATTTTATTTTTTTTTATTCTATGAAGAATGTTGATTTTTTAGTTATTGGTTCAGGAATTGCCGGTTTAAGTTTTGCATTAAAAGCAGCACAATATGGAAAGGTTCTGATAGTTACAAAAGCAAATGAAGATGAATCTAATACAAAATATGCTCAAGGTGGTGTAGCGGTTGTTGTTGATAAGCAGGAAGATTCGTTTGATAAACACATAGAAGATACCCTTATTGCTGGAGATGGCTTATGTGATAAGCACATAGTTGAAATAGTTGTAAAAGAAGGTCCCGCTCGTATTGATGAAATTATTAAATACGGTACCCATTTTGATAAAACAAAAAAAGGAATATTTGATCTTGCCAAAGAGGGTGGACACTCTGAAAGTCGGGTGCTACATTATAAGGATATAACCGGGTTTGAAATAGAACGGGCGTTATTAGCACAAATTCATAGTAATCCCAATATTGAAATTTTAACCCATTATTTTGCTGTTGAACTTATTACACAACATCATATTGGTGAGTTTGTAGACAAAAAATCTGGAGATATTGAATGTTATGGTATTTATGCTTTAAATACCGCCTCAAATAAAGTAGAAAAGTTTTTATCTAAAGTTACATTAATGGCTTCTGGTGGTGCCGGTCATATTTATGCCACCACTACCAATCCTGTAATAGCCACAGGCGATGGAATTGCAATGGCTTATCGTGCTAAAGCCAAAGTTCGGAATATGGAATTCATACAGTTTCATCCCACAGCTTTATATAATCCGGGCGAGTATCCTTCTTTTTTAATTTCGGAAGCTGTTAGAGGTTTTGGCGGTGTTTTAAAAACAAAGAATGGCGAAGAGTTCATGCAGAATTACGATGATAGAGGCTCTCTTGCTCCGCGTGATATTGTGGCTCGCGCAATAGATGCAGAAATGAAGAAGTCGGGAGATGATTTTGTTTATTTAGATATACGGCATCGTGCCAAGGCTGATATTTTATCTCATTTTCCAAATATCTATGCCAAGTGTTTGAGTATTGGAATAGATATGACACATGACATGATTCCGGTAACCCCGGCCGCACATTATATGTGTGGCGGCATATTGGTTGATGAACATGGCAAATCGTCGATACACCGCTTGTATGCTTGTGGTGAATGTACCTCTACTGGGCTTCATGGTGCAAACCGTTTGGCTTCAAATTCTCTTCTTGAGGCACCCGTTTTTGCGCATAGAATATTTGAGCACGCTATTAAAGTGTTTAAGAATAATGTTATTCCTGATAATATACCAGAGTGGGATGAAACAGATACTAGATTATCGAATGAAGATATTTTAGTGACCCATAATCTTCGTGAAACCCAAAAGGTCATGAGCGATTACGTTGGTATTGTTCGATCTGATTTCAGATTAGAACGCGCCTTAAGGCGTTTGGGTTTATTACATGAAGAAACCGAGAGTTTCTATAAAAAGACCACCCTTTCTGTTAAACTTTGTGAATTAAGAAATGTTATTCAAAATGCCTATATAGTAATTAAGTCGGCCATGATGCGCAAAGAAAGTCGTGGGCTTCATTATACTACAGATTATAAGCCTCACGCCCAAGACCCTCACGACACAGTTTTTTAAAATGTATAAATTATGCCACTAATCTTACCAGTTAAAGGTGTTTATCCAGTGATGGGTGAAAACTGTTTTCTAGCAGAAAATTCTACTATTGTAGGTGACGTTACCCTGGGTAATCATTGTTCTGTATGGTTCAACGCGGTGATCAGAGGAGATGTAAATTACATTAGGATTGGTGATAATACCAATATTCAGGATGGTGCAGTTATTCATTGTACCTATTTGAGTGCCGCTACTAGTATAGGCAGTAATGTTTCAATTGGGCATAATGCGCTGGTACATGGATGTACCCTACAAGACCACGTGTTGATAGGGATGGGGGCAATCGTAATGGATCATGTTGTTGTACAAGAGTTCTGTATTATTGCTGCAGGAGCTATAGTTCTTGAAAACACTGTTTGTGAATCTGGTTATTTATACGCTGGTGTACCCGCAAAGAAGATCAAACCGTTAACCGAAGAACAGATCGCGTTATTAAAGAAGTTGCCAGAAAACTATAAAATGTATTCCAACTGGTTTATCCCGGATTCGGAATAGTTACTACCTCTTCCAGATCCCAGTTTGGTCGCAAGGATATGGTTTTTTCAAATGTCCAGGTATTTTCGGGCTGTCTCTTTAAGATTATATTTCCAGTATCCCATTCCCCATTATTATTCTCATCGTAGATGACTCTTATCTTGTACTTTGCTGTTGGGTATCGGGTATAATTCAATACCGTGTTTTTGCTAATCCGGTCTTGTCTTAGTGCTTTATCGCTGTCATTAAGCCATTGTATGATATAGGTTTTACTGGTGTCTGGTACACCAACTTTAATAGATATACTTCCATAATTATCTTCACTATCGAGATCAAATTTTCTGGCATAGACCTTTGTTTTAGTGCCCAGTATATCTGTGAAAGCACCACTCTCTAGTTTTAAAATATATTGTTTCTTGAGCTTCCAGGGGTATTTTATGGTATATGTTTTTGGGCTTTTTTCGTTTTTTACTAGTTCATAACCCCGTAGTGCTACTGAGTCTTCTAGTATAGTTATAAGTTTATTATCGAATGATTTTATGGGTGATGAAAACTTGATTGCAAGTTCTGAGCCTGGTCTTATTTTGGTTCCAATAATATTATCGGTTATACTAACCAATGGGGTATACGTGTCTCTTTTGTTTCTTCTCAGAACAACTGTATCTAAGCCTATTTCTTTTGAGTTCACAGCAACTTTTATGGAATCAAAACTAAGTTCAGGAAGCCAGATTAGAGCCGTATCTCTGGTGGTTGAAAACTCTACAGTTTTACTTGTATTTAGTTCGATTGGTTCTAATATAGTGAGCGAAGGGTTAAGAATGGCTTTATTGAATATTAGGGTGATTCGGCCATCGGTTTCAATCTTTCTGTCGGTTATTGAAAACAGTTTTGGTACCTCTTTAAAAACCCGTAGCTCTATATTGCTTGTATCTTTATTAAGATTTATTTCCTGATTCAAAAATCCGATTTCTTCAGAATTTCCATTATAGATTCGATCGCCCCCTTGTTCACTTAGCGCATAGATTCGATAGTTATCTTCTCGTAAATTTGATAGTTTAAATGTTCCCGAAGTATCTGTTGTTGTAAAGAAGCTAGCTTTTTTCTTTCCGAATAGTGAATCCTGACTTGTTGGTAAAATGAAAACCGTAACGTCTTTTAGTTTTTGTTTGGTAAGTGAATTAATAACTTTACCAGAAATGGACAGGGAATCTATTTGATCGCCAGTTGAGAAAACGTAACTGTAATTTTTTAGGATGTTACCCTCGTTTACATCAGCAATTGCTTTTCCAAAATTAATGGTGTAGGTAGTGTTTTTTTGTAAAGCCTCTTCAAAGCTGAGTTTCAGTATTTCCTTTTTTGCTTTATAGACAGGCGGTATGTCCATCGCGGGTGATACGCTTATTTCTGTAAATTCATTACTGAGCTTAACAAATTCGTCAAACTCTATTTCAATTTCAGATCCCGAAAAGTTTCTTGTTAAATTTTTGGGTATTTCTTTAACTATGACGGGTTGGATGGTGTCTCTTGGTCCACCGGTTGGCGATTGGACACTTGCACACGATATCAGGAACAAGGAGTATAAAAATACCAGTCCCGGAAATGTTAAAAATATTGTCTTTTTAATTTTTGCCATTTTTAAGCCCTCTGGCGAATTTTATATTGTTTTGGAATAATAATATTGGCACACCCTAGAAAGTGTCCTATAAACAATGTTTTTTTGTGAACCCAATTTTTGTGTAAGTTATTGTTAATCAATGTTTTACATATCATCTACTCATGTGAACCATTAAAACCGAAATATCAGAAGGTGAAACACCAGATATTCTAGAAGCTTGACCTAAAGTTCTTGGCTTTATTTTCATTAGCTTTTCGCGGGCTTCTTTTGAAAGAGATACAAGTTCGCGATAATTAAATTCAGGATTTATAATTTGATCTTCCATCCTTTTCATTTTATCAACTATTTCTAATTCTTTCTCAAAATAGCTTTCGTATTTAACTTTTATTTCTGCTTGTTCAACTGTTTCTTGATCATAAGAATTTAAGATAGTATTAAAGTTTGGGTCTGCTTTTCTAAGATCTTCAAAACTGATTTGAGGTCTGGTGATTAATTGAAACAGTTTAACATTTTGGCTTATTCCCGGTGTACCCTGCTTTTCTAGAATATTATTTATAGCGCTTGGTGCAATAGATGTGTTTTTTAAATAAGTTACGATGGTATCCGAATTTTTTATTTTCTGATTTACTTTTTCTAGTCTTTCATCATTAATTAGGCCCAATTTATGCCCAATTTGACTTAGTCTAATATCTGCATTGTCTTGACGCAATAACAATCTGTGTTCTGCTCTAGAGGTGAACATTCTGTATGGTTCTTCGGTTCCTTTTGTAACCAGGTCATCTATTAATACTCCAATATAGGATTCCGCTCTTTTTAGTATTAACTCCTCTTTTTCGTTTATTTTTAGATGAGCATTAATTCCTGCCATAAATCCTTGGCAAGCCGCTTCTTCATATCCCGTTGTTCCGTTGATTTGTCCTGCGAAATACAGATTTTTAATTTTTTTGGTTTCGAGTGTTAAACTTAATTGAGTTGGTGGAAAGAAATCATACTCTATTGCATATCCGGGCCTAAACATTTTTGCATTCTCAAACCCTGGAATTTTTGTTAATGCTCTATATTGAACATCTTCTGGTAGTGAGGTTGAAAATCCGTTGACATAAATTTCTACAGTATTCCAACCCTCGGGTTCTACAAAAATCTGATGTCTGTCTCTTTCTGCGAAGCGGTTTATTTTATCTTCTATGGATGGACAATACCTTGGTCCTAGTCCTTTAATTCTTCCTGTGAACATAGGCGATTTTTCAAAACCCTCTTTTAGTGTTTCGTGTACTTCTGAATTTGTATAGGTTATCCAGCAGCATCTTTGTTCTTTAGGTAGTTCTACATCGGTATACGAAAACCTTCCTCTCTTATCATCGCCCCATTGTTCTTCCATTTTTGAATAGTCGAGTGAGCGGCCATCTACTCGTGGCGGAGTACCGGTTTTCATTCTTCCTGCTTCAAAGCCCAATTCAACTAATTGTTCTGTTATTCCAGTTGCTGATTTTTCGCCCGTTCTACCGCCCCCAAATTTTTTCTCGCCTATATGAATAATTCCATTAAGGAATGTGCCATTTGTTAACACCACCGCCCTTGAAGTAATTTCTATTCCGAGTGATGTTTTTACTCCACGCACCCGGTCATCTTCAATTAATAATGAGGTAGCAGTATCTTGCCAAAAATCTACGTTGGGCGTTCTTTCTAGTGCTAGCCTCCATTCTTCAGCAAATCTTTTCCTGTCGCTTTGTGCTCTAGGACTCCACATGGCCGGTCCTTTTGAGCTGTTTAGCATTCTAAATTGCAGGGTTGTTTTATCGGTTATTATTCCCGAATAACCGCCCAGAGCATCTATTTCGCGCACAATTTGCCCCTTAGCTACTCCGCCCATTGCAGGATTGCAACTCATTTGTGCAATTGTTTCCATGTTCATGGTAATGAGCAAAACCTTTGAGCCCAGGTTTGCTGCTACTGCTGCAGCCTCACAGCCCGCATGCCCCGCGCCAACAACTATTACATCGTATTTGTCAAACATTTTTTTTGATGTTCCACGTGGAACAATAATTTTTTTTAAAATTAATCATTACTATTTAATAATTGTTTCACGTGGAACACGCTTTACAAAAGAACTTAATGCTGCCAGAACCCAAACCGCTTCTAGTATTACAAAAGGGTAGAATGCTATTAGGTAGGATGAATAACCACAAAGTGCTGCACCAACAATGTTGAGCCCACTGTACCATTTATTATCCGTGCCCATTATCTTTTTTAGATTCAGAAAAAAAGCGATTAATAAAAGTGAAACCCCAATTGATGCTATTATATCTGATATGCTCATCTATTGTCTTTTAAATCTGTAAGTTCTAGCCACCTGAGGGTCATGCCATCAATAGTGTCTTTTAAATCCTTTATTTTTATAGCGATTCCAGACAATTGAGCATGATCTGTAATACCTGAGTTTAATTCTGAAGTTAGTATCGCCACCTGTTTTTCAAGCTCTTCTGTTTCTGATTCAAGGCTCTGTAGTTCTTTTTCTTCTTTGAAACTCAGTTTCCGTTTCTGTACCTCAGGTTCAGAATTAATTATTTCTGCTTTTAATACAGATTTGGTAGGCTTCTTAGGTTCTTCCTGTTCAAGTCTATAATCTGTGTAATTACCCGAATAGATAGGAACATTTCCATCGCCTTCGAAAATAAACAGCTGATCAGTTAGTCTGTCAATTAAATATCTATCGTGTGAAACCAACATCAAAATTCCAGGGAAGTTAATCAGGAAATCTTCAAGTACATTTAAGGTATCTATATCCAGATCATTAGTAGGCTCATCCAGAATCAAATAATTGGGGTTCTTCATAAGAACCCGCATTAATTGAAGCCTTTTCTTTTCACCACCGCTAAGCTTATTTACCATTCCATATTGTTTGGCAGGTGGAAAAAGAAAGTGGGTTAAGACCTGACTGGCAGTCAAGGTTTTTCCATCTGC
Source organism: Daejeonella sp. (assembly GCF_044348475.1). Classification (GTDB taxonomy): domain Bacteria; phylum Bacteroidota; class Bacteroidia; order Sphingobacteriales; family Sphingobacteriaceae; genus Daejeonella. Next base: position 57,677 of record NZ_JBIKSU010000005.1, read on the forward strand.
CATGGTAATGTATTCTGCTATATTTTTAACCACATCAATAACTCGTTCTTCTTCTTTAAATTCAAGTCCACCCTGACGGTAGTATCCGAATACCGTTGTTTCTCCTACAAGCACTTTGCCGTTATCTGCTTGAATGGCTCCTGTTACAATATTCAGAAGTGTTGATTTTCCTGTCCCGTTCTTGCCAGCTACACCAATTCTGTCTCCTTTTTTGAATGTATAGCTAAAGTTATTGATAATGGATTTTCCGTTAAAGCTTTTGCTGATGTTTTCCAATTCAAGAATCTTATTCCCTTGTCTTGACACATTAACACTTAACTCTAAAGAAGATTTTACGTTACGACCCTTGGTTTTTTCTTCCAGCTCATAGAACGAATCTATTCTTGATTTTGATTTGGTGGTTCTGGCTTTTGGTTGTCTGCGCATCCACTCCAATTCTTTTTTGAGCAGGTTTGTGTTTTTACTGAACGTGGCATCTTCTGCAGCATTTTGTTCTGCTTTTTTCTCCAGATAATAACTGTAGTTTCCGTTAAAATTTTGAAGTTTCCCCCTGTCTAGCTCGATGATCCTTGTTGAAACATTATCCAGGAAATACCTATCGTGTGTTACAAGTAAGATGGTTTTTTGCCCCCCGGTCATATAACTCTCTAGCCACTCAATCGTTTCAATGTCGAGGTGGTTGGTGGGCTCGTCTAGAATATAAACATCTGGATCGTCAATAAGTAATTTGGCTAGTGCAAGACGCTTTTTTTGCCCGCCAGAAAGGGTTGTAATTTTCTGCTCTAAATGCTGTATGCCCATTCTACCAAGAATGGTCTTTATTTCATATTCATATTCCCAAGCGTTGGCATTACTCAGCTCATCCATCAACCTGTTCAAGAGTTTTTCGTCATGAACTTCCTGTTCAACTGCTTCTTCATATTGTCTGATCAGTTGTTGTTTTTCATTACCAATAGAGTAAATAAAGTCGCTGATGGTTTCCTGATTCTGGAATTGTGGATCTTGTTCTAGATATCCTATTCTTAGGTCTCTTTCGGTTACCACTTTGCCCAGACTTGGTGCCAGTAAACCAGAAAGTATACGAAGCAAGGTAGATTTACCTGTCCCATTTATGCCAACTAAAGCTACACGGTCTCCTTTATTTAGACCCAGATATAGATCTTTAAAAAGCCAGTTATCGTTAAATGAATGCCCTAATTGTTCGGTAGATAATATACTCACGCTAATTCTTGTATTTGTATGGAAGGATATATAAATGTGCCTTTCAGGTCTTTTATGGATTGATTGAGCATCACTCTCGCCACATCAGTAGCTTTGATACTTCTGTATTTTTTTAATGGACCCAGCAGTAATGGATCAATTAGCCTGAAAATTGGTTTCATTATCTTATCGGCTAGACGATATTTGTTACGATTACCAATTAAAAATGAAGGTTGATAAATGTGAAGTGATGGTAAACACAGTTTCTTCAATTCTTGTTCTAGTTGGCCCTTTAGTTTTAGATAGGAATTAGAAGATCCGGCATCTGCTCCCAATGAACTGATAATATGAAATTGTGCAACTCCGTTCTTTTTACCAAGCTTTGCAAGATTGAGTGGATACTCTAAATCTATTTGTTTATATAAGGATGAATTGGGCGTTTCACTTTTGGTGGTTCCTAAACAACTATATATTATATCTGCTTGATTATCAATAAAATAACTATTTAGTTCATCGAAATTCACTATCAATTCCTTAACTTTAGAACTAGAGATACCATTTGATGTTCTGACCAATAAAAGAATTTCTGATATTGCCTCAGACCGGATCAATTCTGACAATAAATTACTGCCAATAAGGCCGCTTGCCCCTACTAAAATGACGCTATATGGCATTTATTTTGCTAATTAATGACCAAAGGTACGCATATTAGGTTTGGAATTAATATGGTGTGTTTAAACATATAATTAAAAATTAATCGTATGAAGAAGATTATTCACCGTGCAGCAGATCGTGGAATTCAGGATCATGGCTGGCTTAAAGCAGCGCATTCATTTAGTTTTGCTAACTATCACGATCCAGCTAAGGTTCATTTTGGCTTATTGAGGGTTTTGAATGATGATATTGTAGCACCCGGTATGGGTTTTGGAACGCATGGGCATGATAATATGGAGATAGTTACCATTCCGTTGAAGGGTACTTTAGCCCATAAAGATAGCTTGGGTTCTGTTGGGAATATTGAATATGGAGAAGTTCAGATTATGTCGGCCGGTAAAGGTATTCAGCATTCTGAATATAATGGATCTTCAAGTGAGGCGGTTAATCTGCTTCAGATTTGGGTGTTTCCTAAGGAGCGAAATATAGAGCCCCGTTATGATCAGATACATTATGATTTGGTGGCGGCGAATAATTCATTTCTGACTGTTGTATCACCGATTAAGAGTGAAAAAACGATGTGGATTAATCAAGATGCTTTTTTTAGTCTAGGTACTTTTGATGCAGATTCAAAGGCAAGCTATAAGATTCAGCATCCAGGAAATGGAGCCTATGTGTTTTTTATTGAAGGACAGGGAGTATTAGATGATACGGTATTGGCAAATCGCGATGCTGTGGGTGTTTATGATACTGAAGAATTAGAAATTGATTTCAAGAAGAATTCAAAGGTTCTGATCATTGAAATTCCAATGCAATAATTTAAAATATTCTTTTTGACAGGTAAAGGTCTTCTTTATCTGTCATTAGTGCTTTTGCTTCTTTTGCTTTATCAGCATAGCCCAAAAGGTGCAGGGTGCCATGTATCATGACTCGGTGTAATTCATCTTTGATTGTAACACCAAAGCTTTCTGCATTCTCCTGAATACGTTCCAAACTAATAAAAATATCTCCAACAATTACTCGCTTATCTTCGCTATTATCGAATGTAATGATGTCTGTAAGGGTATCGTGTTTTAAAAAATTCTGGTTGATTGAAAGCAGGTAATTATCGCTGCAAAAGATAAAGTTTAACTCCCTTAGTTTAAACCCCTCGGCTATAATTGTATTTTTTATCCACGTCTTAAGCAGTCTCCTTTGTTTTAAATTAAAGGATATATCTTCCGTAAAAAAATGTATGGTTGGTTGGCTCATTAAATTTTAAAATGAAGCTCTAGCTCATTTCCTTTTGAATTAAAGATACATTGATCGGCTAGTTTATTAATAAGAAAAACACCTCTTCCCGTCAAATTTTCTGTGGCCGCACTATTCGGTAGGCTATTCAAGTTAAACCCATCACCCTCATCAGTAATAGTGAAAACTAATTGTTCTTCTTTTATTACCTCCAAATTTATATAGACTTTTTTCTCAGGGCTTTGCCTATTTCCGTGAACAATTCCATTGACTACAGCTTCACTAAGGCAAGTTAGTACGTTAGCATATAGTAGATCGCTAAACCCGAATTTTATACTCAGCTCATCGATAAAATTTTCTAGCAGGGTAATGCTGTTCGTAGTGGAAGCTAATTGCAGCGTATACACCGAAGTAATATCTGGGTTTTCTATCTGATTAATCATTTATTGCCCGAATTTAAAAATTTAAAATACTCTCCCACTTTTAATTTATAAAATGAATTTAATGAAGGAGGTACTGTTTTTAGTAAATCGGTCTCTTTTTGTTTTATTTTGATATACTCTTGCAATATTATTGGATTCATGGGTGTTTGATTAGCCCCCTCTCTACTTTCTCTTTTTTGATCTTCTTCACGTTCCTGTTCAGCCTTGTCTGCTTCGAGCAGTTTACTCAAAATTTCTTGTTGTCTAGATAATGTTTCTTGTTTAATTCTTTTGTTTACCAGATCGATTTCTGTTTGCTCCATCTCTTTAACTAATTTATCAAGATTTCCTAAGCCGGCTTTGCCATCTTTATTCTCCATCCTGTTTATTTCTTGCATGGCTTGTCTGATCATTTGCTGTTCTTTTGCCATTTTTGCAAGCTTTTCACTCATTGTACTATTACGATTTCCTTGCTGACCAGATTGTTGTTGACCCTGCTTTTGCATCTCTTCTCTGGCTTTTTGCATGTTTTTGTTCAAAGTTTCCTGCATTTTACTGAGTTGCGATAAGCTCTGTTTTTTTTTGCCCTTACCACCCGGCTTACTATTTTGCTGCGACTGTTGTAATTGCTCAAGTGCTTCATTTAGCATGAGTGCTAAATTATTAATTGATGTCATTGCAAATTGTTGATTTCGATTGGCTTCTGCTGTTCTACGTTCGCCAAGACTTTCAATAGCTCTGCCTACATTTAAATTGATGGTTTGTATTTCTTTATTAACTACTGATTCAATTTGTGGAACTTTTTTACTTAGAGAATAGAGACTGTCTTCGATCATTTTCAGATTAATTTGAATATCCTTCTGTTTTTGTGTTTGTAAAACATATCTGGGGTCATTGGTACTGATACTTCTAACCTCTTGCATTGTTTTTTCCTGATCAAATGAACTGATAAGGAGGTTTTCAAGTACCTCTCTTAATTCTTTTGTATTCACTTCATTTTCTTTCTCTTCTCCTTCTTCCTGCATTTTCTCCAATTTCTTAGCAAGTTCATTCATTTTCGAGGCTGCTTGTTTTTGATTTAGAGCAGCCTTTTTCTGATCTTTTTTCTCCAGATTATCAGAACTTTCTTTTTGTTGCTGATCTATCTGTTGCTGCTCCTTTTCGGGATTCTCAAAATTGTTTTTTTGTTCCAGCTCCTCGTTTTTTTGCGCTAGATTATTCAGCTCGGATTTCAGCTTATTAAATTCTTCTTTTAAAACGTTCTGTTCATTTTTTAGTTTTTGCAGGTTTGGATTTTTTTCAATAGACTCTGTGCTAAGTGACTCCTGCTCTATTGCTAATTCATTAAGTTTTTCAATTGTTTCAGTTAGCTTTTGTTCAAACTCCAGTTGTTTGTAGAGCTCTAATATTCGGTCTAGTTCTTTTTGCAATGATTTATTATCCATCTGCATTTTAGAAAGCTCTTCTCTGGTTTGGTTAGTATTGTTTTTTTCGAGGAGTTTCTCAATGTTTTTTAATATCTCTCTGGTTTTCTCATCTAGCACATTATTGAACAGGTTCTCTATCTGCTTTTGTTTTTCCAGTATCTTTTCGTTTTGTTCATTCTGTTCAAATTGATTTAGTTTGTTTTCTTTCTGTATATCCTTTACCAGTTCTTCAAGCTCATTTTTATTTTTGAGAAGGTTTTCAACCAGTTTTTTTTCTTCATAAGAGAGCTTCGTTTTATTAAGCAATTCCTGATTTAGTTTTTTCGCTTCCTTATCCACCTGGATAGACTTTTTAATGGCCTGTTCCATCTTTTCCTTGATTTGCCTAGTGTTTTTTTCCAATTGCTCTTCTATTTCTTTTTCTGAGGGCAATTTCAATGTTTTCATAGCCGATTTACTTGCTTTAGGACCATTAACCCCGTCATTATCGAATACCTCGAAATAATATTCAACTTGTTCACCAGGACCGGCTCCGGCTTCACTTGCGTTCCAGACGTGAAGGAAATTACTCTGAAGAGTATTCTTGTTGAATGAAATAGATTTTACACTTGGTTTTACCGGGCTTTTTCGGTCTTCAGATATTATTCTGTAATTGAAAGTTAGTTTAGAAAAACCATGGTCATCATTAATTTGTCCTACAAAATAAAGCAGTTTATTAGTGATAGAATCTTGTTTCTCATTTATCTCAATAGCTGGTACCAAATCTGGAATTACCCGGAGTTGATAGCTTACTTCTTGAGCTGATTTCATACCCTTGTTGATAGGTTTTACACGGTAAATAAGGCTTTTTTTGGCTTTATGTGTAAAACTGAACACCTTGTCGTTTGCTTGATCAATTAGATATTTTTGGTTATCTATTTTTATATCTAGCTGCTCACTGTTTTGAGCATTAAATTTCCAATCAATTTTTGATCCTTCAGGTACGGTTATATCTCCAGAATTCTCAAGCACGTTATTGCGTTTATTCAAGTATGCGGGATATTCAATAAACACTTCAAAATTACTAATGCTTGGCTTGGCTTTAACCTCAAGCAAATAGTTATTAGAACTAAATTCACCACCTCGAAGTCTTATTTTTTTATTTTTTTGAAGATTCTTGAAGGTGTAATTAAAACGTATAGTATTTTCTTTACTTAATTTAAAGGTATTAACTCCATCTTCTAGATAAAGTTCAGATGGGATCTCATCGCCGGTAAGCTTTACCATTAAGGTATAATCGCTTCCCTGGATAGCTGATAAATTTTCGTTTAGTATTTCGAAGCGGAATGGTGCTTGTTTTATAAATTGTTTATTATGATTGATTAATCGTTCGGTACTTTCACTTAAAATAGATGGTGAAGCAAAGAAAATAAATACAATAATGGCCATTGGAGCTACCGCATATTTTAAATATTTACGATTTTCTTTTATGGGGATTGCTGAGGTAAACGGTACCGACCTAAGGTCTGCAATTTTCTGATTGATGCTCGCATCAATAAGTGATCGCTGTTGTGGATTTAAATCAGAAAGTTTTTTTAATTGAAGTGTGTTCAGTAGCTTATCCTTGACCGGCAAAAAGTGCTGTCCGATGATAGCTGAAGCTTGTTCATGGGATAGAGTTTTTCCAAGTTGGAAGTATGACAACAGTGGAATTAGAATATAAGCGGCAATAACAAACAGGTTTCCGCCAATAAAAGTATAGAAAAGTATACTTCGAATAATTGGATCAAAATGACCAAAATATTCAGCCAATGTAACAGCAATATAGGCCACAAAAAGTGAAGAGGCTAAGAATATAGAGCCCTTTACAACCTTATTGAGGTAATATTTTCGGATAAAACCGTCAATTTTTTCAATTAGATAGACGTAGTTTTCCTCTGAAGCCTTCATTGTTAATTTACACGTCAATTTATTAGTATGAAATTAACGAAATATGTTCATTATTGATAAAATCTTCTGGAAACAACACTTATTAAGAATGGGTTTCTAAATAGTATCACTTTTTTTTCTTCAGGAGTACCACATTTGCAACTTTTCTCTGTCCTTCATGATCCCATTTTTTATTATCGGTTGGAAAATTCACAACGCCGTTTTCTTTGTAGTTCTTGATCCACAATGTGGTTGATCCGCCACCGTCTAGATTAATTGCATCATTGGCATTGAGCCAGCTCATCAACTTTGTAAGTTCGAATAAGCTCATTCCAGCAGAGTTGGTGTTCCGACCATCAACTGTAATAAATAATATCCGTTTGTTTTTTGCAATCGCTACCGCTGTTCTAGGGTGCCGTGTTTTGTTAAATGCATTATTGGCATCGAGTTTTTCATGTATTTGATCTATGATAAGGAGTGGTCCGCTTACCATTATGTCTTCTCCTGCAAGTGATTTTTCCCAATTCGGTGTTCCGTCCCATTTAGCAATAGTGATCCTGCCCTTGTTTATTATGAGTGCCGAACCTTGGTGTCCAGCTCTGCTTCCATTTTTTCCAAGCCGATTCTCGTTTATTACAATTCCGTCCGATTTAATAAAATCAACTGATCCTCCATTTGCAATATCAAAGAAGGTTCCATTAAGAGCAGCGATTGCATTGGCTTGTGTTCCAAAATCACTAGTAGTAATCAGTTTTTTTGGATCATAGCCAATATCAAATTCAAGTTTTTTCTTTTGTTTAATTTCCAGGATACTTACAAACTGATTGGAATTGAAAAGAGAATTTTGAAACCAGAATGTTTTCAGGACTACCCCTTGACTGATCTTTTCTTTTTGCCATTCTGCATTGATCACGGCAAGAGAGTCTGATTGGGCAAAAAGCTGGAAAGATATTAAAATCGAAAAACAGGTGCTAAATAAAAACGCTTTCATTTTTTGTTACTAATATATTGAATGGGCACCTATAAAAAAAGCCCCATGCCAGTTATGGTATGGGGCTTTTGTGAGTATGAGCTTTATTTCTTTGGATCTAAAGCTTCTTCAATGCGAGCAAGTACATCTTCAAGATGTGATTTGATCACCGCGCTTGAGTATTTTGGTATGGATGATTTAACCTGAGCTGATAATAACTTAAGTTCTTGTCTGGCCATTGGACGGATATCAGACTGCGATACATCAATCTGCGGACCAGCAAATGCTGCAAATTGAGGTGGAACTGGACTTTCATTCTCATTTAACAGGTAAGCCATTCTTTCAATATAAGCTCTCTGTAAATTACGACGGTAAGTATCTACATTAGCACCTGTCTTTAATTCTGACCAGATACCATTTCTAAGATCTGAAAGTAGTTCTCCCATATCATATGCATTGGCACCATTCTTTACAGAATTATCGATAACCCTACTTAAGCGTGAAAAGTCAAGAATTCCATTTAAAACGCCAACTTGTGTTCTTCTCAAACGATCAACAATACCCGCATTATCAAATTTATTTAATACTTGTTGATCAAGCATCCATGTTGGTGTTAGGAAAGCCTGATCATTAATAAATTTAAGTGCGGTTTTTTGTTTTGCTTTAGCAACATGGCTGTAAACCGGACCTTTTTGTTCATATGTTTTATCGTTTTCATAGATTCCACCAATATTAGAACGCACATGACCCATATACCGATTCCATTGTCCTAGAACTTCACCGTAAAGTTCTTTTAGGTTATCGTATGGTTTACCTTCTTCATAGGTCCATTTTTCGATATTGGGTAGGATACGCTTTAAGTTAGCAATTCCATAGGTAGATGCCTTTACCGCATCATCACCTAGATCTTCAGATTGAGCTCTTGGATCAATGGGATTACCAGTTTGCTGTCCATAGAAATAAACAGGGTTTCCAGATCTTTCAATCGTCCATTTATTTAAAGTTTTTGCTTCTTCTTCAGGGCTTTGATTATCAAACCAGGTATAGCCCCATTTGATAGCCCATTTATCATACTCACCAATTCCTGGGTATAAAATAACTCCTTCATCACCAGGCTGTGCGATATAATTAAAACGAGCATAGTCCATAATTGAAGGCGCTGTTCCCCCCATTCTTTTTGTGAAAGAAGGTGAACGAAGTGAATCAACAGGGTAGGCAACACTTGATCCAAAATTATGTGGAAGCCCTAACGTATGTCCAACTTCATGTGATGAAACAAAACGAATCAATTGACCCATAACTTCATCTTTAAATTTTGGAGTACGAGCATCTGGGTTAATTGCAGCAGTTTGAACAAAGAACCAGTTACGAACAAGGTTCATTACATTATGGTACCAACCAATGTCAGATTCCATAATTTCGCCAGAACGTGGATCAGAAATATGTGGTCCATATGCATTGGCAATGTTTGATGCAAAATAACGAATCACAGAATAACGAGCATCTTCAGGTGACCAATCGGGGTCATTAGTTGGAGCCTCCAATGCAGTGATCGCATTTTTAAATCCAGCTGCTTCAAAAGCTGCATTCCAATCTTTTACACCTGCAATCAGATATGGTCTCCATTTTACCGGTGTTGCTGGATCTATATAGTAAACAATTTGTTTTTTAGGTTCAACCAATTCACCACGCTTATAAGCTTCAGGATCTTTTGGTTCTAGTTTCCAGCGGTGGATATATCTTGTAACCTGTGCTTTTTGAGCATCAAGACCATAATCGGTTTGACTTTGTCCGAAAAATCCTACTCTATCATCCGAAAAACGTGCTTTGTATGGATTTTTTGGCAATAATAACATTGAATTATGAATTTCAACGGTCATTGAACCAATTGATTTGTCGCCCGGAGCGTCTGAAGCACGGTATGTTTTTAAAGAACGCACCTCAATATTTGTTGGAAAAGATTTGATCGTATCAATATAGGTACGAGACTCATCCATTACACTAATTTTATATTGGGTACGAACAGGTTGAGGTAAACCAAGCGACTGAACATCTTTTGAAAACAGTTCTGTTACATCTATTACTACTGAACCTGAATCTTTATTGATTGCTTTGATATCAAAAGCCGATAATACTGCTTCTAAATTCGAGTTTTTTACAGATTCAAACATATCTGTTTTTTCGCCAGCAATGTTACGGTATGAAGGGATGCGGATAAATACTTGCTTATCTCGTTTTTGCCATTTCCAGATCTGTTCATTTAATTCTTCACCTCCATAGGTTCCGTCAACAGTTGGTGTTTTTGCATAGCGGGTTACCACGAGCATTTCACGATTAAATAGTGAATCAGGAATTTCGTAGAAATATTTGCCATCTAGGCGATGTACTTTAAAAAGTCCAACATCTGTTTTTGCTTTATCTGTAATTACCTCCTTATATGGCTTCATTCCCGATTTAGGTGGAGTAACCGGTGCAGCAGGTGCAGTTGGTTTAGCAGGATCTTGTGCTGGAGCATCACTTTTTCTTCGGTCTTGAGCTTGTATGTCATTCAAGCCCATTGCAATTAAAAGCGCGGCCAATGCAGTTGACCGTATGTTGCGTAGTTTTGTTGTCATAGTCAATTTTATAATGGTTTAGTTTTTTGTAATCTACAAATTTATAATTTGAACCGAATATGTATAGTATTTATTGTTTTATATTAATAAAATTACAGAATTATGAAAAGTCTCAAATTACGGTTATTTAGATTTCTTATTAACCTAAATGTTACTATTTCCTAAGTTCACCGAATTCAATTACCTCAATAAAATTCTTTTTTATTTTTAAGCGATGAAAGGTTTTCCAGTTTTTTTCTTAATTCTGCTTGTGTTTCTTGTTTCTTGTTCAAGCTCTGAAACAGAAATATGCGAAGCTACGGTCTGCACTAAAGAATTCAGAACGATAACGGTTAAATTCCTTGATGATAATGGGAGTCCTGTGATTGTAACTAGTTATAGTGCAGTAAACAAGCGGACCGGCCGTTCAATGAGGCAAACTAATAGTCTTTATGGACAGGGAATTTATGTTGTGGCAAGTGACGCTGACTTACAAGAACTTTCTGAGAAAGGCGATATTGTGTTAGTTTCGGCAAGTATTCCTACTAATAATTCTAAGATTTCGGCAGAATTTGTCATTTCTGGAGGTCTGTGTATTTGTCATGTTAGTAAAATATCGGGTCCTGAGACAATAAAGATTTGACTATCAAATAAAGATTACGATACTAATTTTTTAATGATACAAGTTAGAAACAAACTAAATCCTTTTGATACATTTAAAAATTATTTTAAGTCAGTTTCAATTTTTAAATCATCTAAATGAAAAAAATTCTCATTTGTTTTGTTTTATTGATAGGTTCGATCAGTTTTGGAATTTCACTTCCTGAAAGTACAACGGTTTATATTGTGCGGCATGCAGAAAAGGATACAAGCGATCCTAAAAATTCGGATCCTGAATTAAGTGAAGTAGGAAAATTAAGAGCTATTGATTTAGCAGAAAAACTTAAAGCAGAAAAAATTGACGCAGTGTTTTCTACAAAGTACAAGAGGACCAGCCAAACTGCATCAATTGTAAGCAGAAATAATGGGCTAATTATACAGAATTATGATGGTCAGAACTTTAGGATTCTTTCCGACCTTATCAAGAAAAACTATAAAAATCAAAGAATTTTGATAGTTGGACATTCCAATACAGTACTAGAACTAGTTGAAGCCTTTGGTGCTACCCGCCCTTTAGATTTATTAAGGGATAATGATTATGATTTTTTCTTTGAGGTAAAGATTGACAATATGGGCAAGGCCATACTGAATGTTAAGCAATATGGAAAGCAGAGTAGAAGTTCTGTTTTGAAAGTATAAGGCCCTTGAAACAATAATGAATACAGCAAGTAAAAGAACATTTTTTTTTGGAGGTACTGCTTATTTGGGTATGCCTTGGAATGTAGATTTCAGACAATTGGTTATTCAGGGCATGGAGCTTTATGGTGTGAATCATGGCGCATCAAGAAATAACAATATCACACTGGATATTTTTTCTATCGCAGAAAAAATGGCAGCAAAGAAATTTAACGCCGACGATTCAATCATTTTATCCAGTGGATATCTGGCAGCTCAACTGGTGGTTCAGAACTATTATAAAAGCCATCAACTCATTTATGCTCCAGAAACGCATCCCGCATTATGGCTGGGAATTCCTGATGCTCCCCAACTGAAATATAGCACATGGGTAGAACAGACCATATTACAAATTAATAGTTCCGATCTACCCAGTTTGGTCATTAGCAATTCTGTCAATAACCTGATTCCTGAGATTTATGATTTCAATTGGCTAAAACGGATTGATCCGCATAAGAAAGTTATCATTTTAGTGGATGATTCTCATGGAATTGGAATTACCGGTGAGCATGGTGAAGGTGCTTACTCTAGGATATTAAATTTACCAAATGTTCAAAAAATAGTTATTGCATCTATGGCAAAGGCTCTTGGGGTTGATGCAGGCCTTATTCTTGGAAATGCTGCTATAATTGAGCAATTCAGAACTTCTCCAGTATATGCAGGTAGTTCTCCACCATCTCCGGGATTACTCTATGCCTTTGTTAACTCTGCGGATATTTATAGTAATGAATTGAAAAAACTTAGGATGAATTTGCGCTTTTTTACAGATTTATTGAATTCTGAGTCTGGACTTCATTTCATCAATGATTTTCCAATATTCTTATTAAAAGATGACATTATCGCTACTGGATTATTAAAAAATGGAATTAATATTTCATCATTTCCATATCCCGATCCAAACGGAAAGTCATTACATAGAATTGTGTTGAACAGTATTCATCAAAGAGAAGATCTTGAAATTCTTGCCAATACTATTAAGAAACTAGTAGATATAAAAAATTAAAATTCCCTAGAGATTTTCAAAAGGTATATCCATGATTTCGAAGCTTTTGTAGCCATTAAAATCAAAATGCCACCATTCATTAGTTAGAACCTTGAACCCGTTTTTCTCCATGGTTGAACGTAGCAAATCCCTGTTTTGGATAACCAATTGACGTAGATCTTTAAAATCGGCAGCAGCCTCAGGAGCAAAGCTGTCGTATGGGGTGGGCATTTCCAATTCTTTACCAGTGCGAAGATTAATCAAAGTTAGATCAATGGCGCATCCGCGGTTATGCCTTGATCCGTCTTTTGGGTTGGCAACAAAGCTTTTATCGGTAGCAATATCAAAGAATTTAACGGTAACACTGTACGGACGGTATCCGTCAAATATCTTTAAGCCCAGGCCTAATTTGTTTAATTCATTTTGAACTTTACTAAGCGATTCAACCACTGGGAGCCTTGCAAATGCCTTTGCTTGTTTATAAACCGCCTGCTTTGCAAAGTTATTTTTACTAGCATATCGTATATCTAGCTTTAAATTGGGTATGAATTTTTTAATTTCAACAAGTTCCTTATTCTTATCAATCAGTATAGATGCTTTGTATGCCTGTAAATCATTGATGATCAGTAATCCAAAAGGGTTGTTTTGTTGAGCCTGAGTATTCAGGCAGCCAAAAAAGACGAATAATAAAATGATTTTTCGCATTATCTGTTAGATACGATCAGTAGATCCAGATCTTTCATTGGGATATTAAAACGATCAGAAAGGTCTTTATTGGTTAGTTTACCCTGGTATAAATAAATTGCATTCCGAATTCCCGGTCTTTCCCAGATCAGGTTCATGATTCCTCCCATTTCGCCAATATCAATAAGAATTGGAGTAAATATATTAGTTAGAGCATATGTTGCCGTACGAGAAACACGAGAAGCAATATTAGGGACGCAATAATGGATTACATCATGCTTTCTAAAAGTTGGAACTTTATGATTAGTGATACTTGAGGTTTCGAAACACCCTCCCTGATCAATGCTTACATCAATAATTACAGAATTGGGTTTCATTTTACTCACCGTTTCTTCCGAAACGATACAAGGACTTCGACCATGTTCGGCACGGATTGCTCCAATTGCAACATCGCAGCTAAAAAGAGATTTTTGAAGAACAACTGGTTGAATAACCGAAGTAAAAACACGGCTCCCGATATTGTTTTGAAGCCTGCGGAGTTTATAAATTGAACTGTCAAAAACTTTCACTTCGGCACCCAAAGCTAGCGCTGTTCTTGCTGCGTATTCGCCCACAGTTCCAGCACCTAAAATAACTATTTCTGTAGGTGGAACGCCAGTAATTCCTCCTAGCATGAGTCCTTTTCCTTCAAAAACATTACTCAGATATTCAGCAGCAATTAATATAGAGGTAGCCCCCACAATTTCACTCATTGCCCTAACCACCGTTAAAACATTTCCTTCATCGCGAAGATATTCAAATGAAAGGGCTGTGATGTTTTTCTTCATCAAAGACTGAATATACTCCACTTTTATGGTTGACATTTGCAGTGCAGAGAACAATACCTGTCCCATTTTCATCATGGATACTTCATCTTCGGTTGGTGGAGCTATTTTTATGATCAGGTCAGCTTTATAAACTTCCTTTTTGTCATAAACGATCATGGCGCCCTGTTCACTGTAATGATTATCATTAAAGTTGGCAGCAAGTCCGGCACCCGTCTCAATTACTACTTCATGTCCATTTTGAACAAGTAACCCAACAGATAAGGGAGTGAGGGCAATTCTATTTTCCTGAAATGAGGTTTCTTTGGGAATTCCTATATAAAGGCTATTTTTTTTGTTTTTAACCGCTAACATCGCCTCTTGCGGCTGCATCATGGCCTGTTTTGCAATGTCTGACAATACACTCATTATGTAGTTTTTAATAAGGGATAGGAAGGTACGAAATTTTTAAAAATTGGGAACTCTTAAATTCAGATAAAATTCGTTTTACATTATTTGGGCAGAAATTTTTCGGGATCCCTGTTCATCTTCAATTATTTTTATTTCAATAAAATGTTCAGGCCATAGACTTGGGATCATTTCGGGCCATTCAATAAAACAGTATTCGCCCGACATCAGGTATTCTTCAAAGCCAATGTCAAATGCTTCGACTTCATTTTTAATTCGAAAGAAGTCAAAATGATAAATTTTCCCCTTTGGGAAAACGTATTCGTTAACTATGGAGTACGTTGGACTGCTTACATTATCTATCATACCCAATTGAAGGCATAACGATTTGATCAGAGTTGTTTTTCCAGCCCCCATTTCACCCCTAAACAAAAATATCTTCTCGTTTTCAGCAAATTTTAGCAAGGAAGATGCTGCGATTGGCAGCTTGTTTTCATGTTCAATCAGAATTTCCATAGTTCAAAAATAAACAAAGAATTATTTTGGGCTATAGGTTACAAAAGGCACAATCATTTCTTCCATTGAAATACCACCATGTTGGAAGGTTTCATTAAAATAATTAACAAAGTGGTTGTAGTTATTTGGGTATACAAAATAACTATCCTCCTTTGCAAAAATAAAACTAGAACTCATATGAAGTTTGGGTAGCATTGCTTCATGTGGATTTTTTATATGGAAGACTTCTTTTGGATTAAAACTCAGATTTTTACCTTGCTTATATCTCAGATTTGAATTGGTGTTCTTGTCGCCAACTACTTTTCTTGGATGTTTAACCCGTATCGTTCCATGGTCGGTGGTAATGATTAATTTAATATTTTTCTGAGATAGCTTTTTTAACATATCTAGCAATGGTGAATGCTCAAACCAAGAAAGGGTTAATGAACGGTAGGCGGCTTCATCATTTGCAAGCTCCCTGATCATAGCCATATCGGTTCTTGCATGAGACAGCATATCTACAAAATTATAGACAATAACGTTCAAGTCATTGCCCATTAAGTTATTTATGTTTTCATTAATATTTTTACCCTGCTCAAAAGTTAGAATCTTATTATAAGAGTGCTTGCATCCTTTTCGCATAACCCTTTGTATTTGTTCGGCAAGAAATTTTTCTTCAAATAGATTCTTTCCACCTTCATCCTCATCATTCTGCCACATATTCGGAAAGCGGCGTTCCATTTCTAGCGGCATTAATCCTGAAAATATAGCATTTCTGGCGTATTGTGTGGCAGTAGGTAAAATACTATAATAGGTGTCTTCTTCGTCAATTCGATAATGATCCATTAATAAGGAATTGATCATTTTCCACTGGTCATATCTTAAATTGTCTATCAGAATAAAAAAAGTTGGTTTGTTGACTTCCATAGCCGGAAAAACCTTTTTCACAAACAATTGATTTGAAGTTATTGGCCCGCTATCTGGATCTTTAAGCCACTTCATATAGTTTTTTTCAATGAATTTTGAGAACTGTACATTGGCCTCTGATTTTTGCACAGTTAATATTTCGTGCATCCCTTCATCTTCCAATTTTTCGAGCGATAGCTCCCAGTAAACTAATTTTTTATAAAAGTCAACCCACTCCGAAAAACTAAGATTTTCATTAATGGTCATCCCTAGTGTCCTAAAATCTTGACGGTAGGCCATAGATGTCTTTTCACTGATCAGTCGTTTATTGTCTAATAGTTTTTTTATGGTAAGAAGAATTTGTTTTGGATTAACCGGTTTGATTAGATAATCATCGATTTTAAATCCAATGGCATCTTCCATCATGTATTCTTCCTCGTTTTTTGTAATGAGTACGATTGGAATATCCGGATCAATTGTTTTTATTCTGGCAAGAGTTTCTAGGCCCGTTAAACCTGGCATATTTTCATCCAGAAATACTAAATCAAAGTTTTCTTTTTTGAAACAATCCAGAGCATCATTTCCGTTAGTAACAGTTTTGATTTTGTATCCCTTTTCATTCAAAAAGAGTATATGTGGTTTTAATAGGTCGATCTCATCGTCTGCCCATAGTATAGTTGTTTCCTGCATTTCACCGTAAATTTAACAAATATTCGCCCATCGAAATTTTTATACATTCAATTGTCATTAAAAATAACAATTTTTGTGTCTTAAGGTTCGCATCTTGAATAAGAAGAAAATAATAAATGATCCTGTTTACGGTTTCATAACCATCCCATCCGATCTGGTCTATGACTTGATCCAGCATCCGTATGTACAGCGTTTACGCTATATAAAACAACTGGGAATGACTCATCTGGTATATCCGGGTGCTTTACATACTCGCTTTCATCATGCATTGGGGGCCATGCATTTGATGGGCCTTGCCCTTGAAACTATAAAAAGTAAAGGACAGGCAATTTCTTATGAAGAAGAAGAGGCTGTAATAATTGCAATTTTACTTCACGATATTGGTCATGGACCCTTTTCTCATGCCCTGGAGCATACCATTGTGGATGGAGTTTCGCATGAGCATATTTCAACGCTTTTGATGGATAATCTAAACCATGAGTTTGACGGAAAGCTTGGATTAGCGTTGGATATATTTAATAATCGGTATCACAAAAAATTTCTATATCAATTAGTTTCAGGTCAATTAGACCTTGACCGAATGGATTACCTTAACCGAGACAGCTTTTTTACAGGAGTGTCTGAGGGTGTGATCAGTTTTGACCGAATAATAAAAATGCTAGATGTAGCTGATGATCAGCTAGTTGTAGAAGAGAAAGGTATTTATTCCATTGAAAAATTTTTAATAGCCCGTAGGCTGATGTACTGGCAGGTTTATCTTCATAAAACTGTTATTGCTGCTGAGCAAATGCTAGTTAAAATATTGGAGAGGGCTAAAGAATTGTCGGGCGAGGGAAGAAACTTATTTGCAAGCCCATGTTTTTCGTATTTTTTGAAGAATTCCATCAACAGGGAAGAATTTAAAAATGATCCTCAAAATATTGAACGATTTACTAAGCTGGATGATAACGATATATTTACTTCAATAAAGGTTTGGGTTAATGATGAGGATCTTATCCTTTCAACACTTTGTTCACACCTAATTAGCAGGAATTTGTATCAAGTAGAGATTACGAATGAACCCCCGCCAATTGAAGTTATCAATGATCTTGCAGATAAAGTGACAGATGAATACGAAATTTCGGATGATGATACTTCTTATTTCGTATTTACTGATACAATAAAGAATAAAGCTTATAGCGTGGGCGATGGAAGTATTAAAATATTGATGAAAGACGGTTCTATTCAGGATATTGCAAAGGCATCAGACAATTCAAATCTGGAATCATTGGCCAGAACTGTACAGAAATATATACTTTGTTACCTAAAAGAATTAAAAAATGTCAATTAATAGACATGCGAATAAGTTCAAAATTTGTTCGTTAACTTATAACACATAAATTTGTGAGATGCAATTAACTGCACATCAAATTGGATTATTACTTGAGGGAACTGTAGAAGGTAATCCTGACGTGACGGTAAATCAGCTTTCTAAGATAGAGGAGGCGAGTAAAGGTTCATTATCTTTCCTGGCTAATTCAAAGTATGAACAATTTCTTTATACTTCTGGAGCCTCTGTTATTATTATTAATGAAGACTTTATTCTTGCTCATCCTACAAAGGTTACTTTAATAAGAGTTAAGAATGCCTACAGTGCATTTTCAGTTCTTTTAGAAAAGTATGACGAACTTATAAAATCAAAGAAAAGTGGTGTTGAAACACCAAGTTTTATACACCCAAGTGCACTAATTGGAAAGGATGTATTTATTGGTGCTCTTGCTTATATTGGACCCAATGTGAAAGTGGGTGATGGCAGTAAGATCTATCCCAATTCTTACCTTGCAGACAATGTGATTATAGGTAAGAATGTCACTATTTATGCTGGAGTTAATGTGTATTTCAATTGTATCGTAGGCGATAATGTGATCATACACTCTGGTGCTATAATAGGTGGTGATGGTTTTGGATTTGTGAAAGATACAGAAGGATCATACAAGAAGGTAAGTCAGATTGGAAATGTTATTATTGAAGATGATGTAGAAATTGGTTCAAATACCACTATAGATAGGGCTACAATGGGCTCAACCATTATCCGAAAAGGTGTTAAATTAGATAATCTGATTCAGATTGCTCATAATGTTGAGATTGGAGCCAATACAGTGATTGCAGCTCAGACAGGAATTTCAGGAAGTACTAAGATTGGCCAAAACTGTATTATTGGCGGGCAGGTAGGTATTGTAGGGCATATTACTATTGCAAACGGAAGTACTATCGGAGCAAAATCAGCCGTTAATAATACAATCAAAGAAGAAAATATGAGCTGGAATGGTTTTCCTTTAATACCCCTCAGAGATTCTTTAAAGGTTCAAGTGCTTACCAGACGTTTACCTGAGCTGGTAAAAAGGATTGAAGAACTTGAGGATATAATTAAAAAAGATTTATTGTAATCAGTTTTAGGCTGTACAATTCAAGGGTATGAATGTAAAACAAAGAACAATTAAAACTGAAATATCTGTAACGGGAGTTGGATTACATACCGGCCACTTGGCAACGATGACTTTTAAGCCGGCACCAGAAAACCATGGATATAAGTTTAAGCGCATTGATCTTCCAGGTGAACCCATTATAGATGCTGATGTAGATAATGTTACCGATACTTCAAGAGGTACTACAATTAGTCAAAATGGGGCAAGCGTAAACACCGTTGAGCATGTATTGGCCAGTTTGGTTGGTACTGAAGTTGATAACGTGATTATTGAGCTTGATGGGCCCGAAATTCCAATTATGGATGGAAGCTCGATCATGTTTGTTGAAGCTCTTGAAAAAGCTGGATTTGTTGATCAAGATGCGTATCGTGAATACTATAGCATACCACATAATATTCATTACTCGGAGCCTGATCGTAAGGTTGAGATGGTGGCTATGCCATTAGATGATTATAGATTTACTTGTATGATTGACTACAATTCACCGGTATTGGGTAGTCAGCATGCAGCAATTACAACGCTGTCAGAGTTCAAGAAAGAAATCGCATCCTGTCGTACATTTTGTTTTTTACACGAGTTGGAAATGCTTTTAAAGCATGATCTAATCAAGGGCGGTGACTTAAATAATGCTATCGTAGTGGTTGATAAGCAGATTAGCAGGGAAGAATTAAAAAATCTGGCTAAACTCTTTAACCGTGATGATATTGATGTGGCTAAAGAGGGTATTTTAAATAATATTGAGCTTCGACATCAAAATGAGCCTGCCCGTCATAAACTGTTAGATATGATTGGTGATTTGGCTCTTATTGGAGTTCCTTTAAAAGGTCATATTATGGCTGCAAGACCTGGTCATGCTGCGAATGTGGCATTTGCTAGAAAAATAAAGGCACAGATAAAAAAAGAAAAAACCAAAAAGCATGTACAGATTTATAATCCCAATTCAACGCCGTTATACGATGTTGTTCAGATTATGAACATTCTGCCACACAGACAACCGTTTTTGTTCATTGATAAAATTCTTGAGCTTTCAAAAACGCATGTAGTAGGTGTGAAAAATGTAACAATGAACGAAGAGTTTTTCAAGGGCCATTTTCCAGGAACCCCTGTATTTCCAGGTGTAATTCAGATTGAGGCCATGGCACAAACTGGAGGAATTTTAGTCTTGAGTACTGTTCCCGACCCCCAAAATTACCTCACTTTTTTTTTAAAGATAGATAAAGTTCGATTCCGAGCACAGGTTTTACCGGGCGACACCATAATTTTCCGTTGCGATTTGATGGAACCCATCCGGAGAGGTATTTGCCAAATGAAGGGTGTAGGTATGGTTGGCGAAAAAGTTGTGGTAGAAGCAGAGATGATGGCACAAATAATCAGAAATAAAGAAAGCGAAGCAAGCGTATGATCCAACCCTTAGCATATATACATCCTCAGGCAAAAATTGCCGAAAACGTAGTAATTGAACCATTTGTAACTATTTACGGTGACGTTGTCATTGGCGAAGGTACTTGGATTGGATCGAATGTAACGATAATGGACGGAGCGCGTATCGGTAAAAATTGCCGTATTTTTCCTGGTGCAGTTGTTTCGGCGCCTCCGCAAGACCTGAAATATAAGGGTGAAGCTTCAACAGTTACTGTTGGTGATAATACGATCATCCGTGAGTGTGTAACCTTAAATCGCGGAACCGCCCTTGATAAAAATACAACCACCATTGGCGCTAACTGTTTGCTTATGGCTTATGTTCACGTTGCTCATGATTGTGTTATTGGCAATAATGTAATTATAGCAAACTCAGTGCAATTAGCAGGTCATATTGAAGTTCAGGATTTTGCCTTTATTGGAGGCGCTTCTGCAGTTCATCAGTTTGTTTCAATTGGTGCCCATTCTATCATTTCGGGGGGCTCATTGGTTCGAAAAGATGTACCACCTTATACCAAAGCCGGTCGTGAACCATTATCCTATGTGGGAATAAACTCTGTAGGATTACGACGCAGAGGTTTTTCTTCAGAGCAGATCAATGAAATACAGGGCATTTACCGAACCATCTTCCTTAAAAAATTAAATATTAGCAGGGCTCTTGATATTATTGAAACTGAACGTGAACCAACAGAGATTCGGGATGAGATTCTTGATTTTATCCGCAATTCTAACAGAGGTGTTATGAAAGGCTTTGGCAATTCTTAATAGCTGAATTTTTTTGAATTTATAGCCAATATGAAAATTATCCTGGAGCAGATTGGACGTCGATTTAACCGCGAATGGATTTTCAGGAACATCAATTATGAATTTGAAAGCGGAAACTCTTATGCCGTTCTGGGTTCTAATGGTGCTGGTAAATCAACCTTATTGCAGGTTATATCAGGTAGTCTAAGCAGTTCTGAGGGAAAGATTAGCCATATGCATGGCGATACACTAATCGATCAGGAAAAGGTCTATATTCAACAGAGTATGGCTGCACCCTATCTTGAACTGATTGAAGAGTTTACACTTACAGAACTGATTGATTTTCACTTCCGTTTCAAGAAGTATCGTCAGGGTTTAAACAGGCAGGGGGTTATAGAGCTCCTTGGTTTGAAGAATTCAGAATTCAAGGCTATAAAATATTTTTCATCGGGCATGAAACAAAGAGTGAAACTTGCATTAGCTTTTTGTTCAGATACCGATTTACTATTACTAGATGAGCCAGCCTCCAATTTGGATCAACAGGGTCTTGATTGGTACCTTTCTTTGGCTTCAACTTTTTCTTCAGATCGTTTACTCCTAATTTGCTCAAATCAAGAGCAGGAATATAGTTTTTGTAGTCATCAGATAAACATAGCAGATTATAAATAGGGATCATAATCCGTAATTCTGCCTACCCTGTATCGACTGTTTTCTTTGGAAATTTAATAAAATGCAAGTATCTTTGCAGCTTGAAATAATCCAATATTATCATGGCAAAAGCGTCAGAAATTAAATCAGGAAATATTTTACGTTACAATGGCGAATTGGTAACAGTAGAAGAAATTATTCACCGTACACCCGGTAAAGGCGGCGCTTTTTACATAGGAAAACTTCGTAATATCCGTAGCGGTAAAATAGTTGAAGCAAGATTAGGTACTGATGAGCAGGTAGAAATTTGCCGCGTTGAAACAAGTGATTACCAATATCTTTATGAAGAAGGTGATTATTTCGTGATCATGGATAATACAAGCTTCGAACAATTTAGCGTAGAAAAAAGCCTTTTCGGTTCTGCAGCAAGATTCTTGAAGGAAGGAATGAATGTGATCGTTTCATTTGAAAGTGAAGAGCCAATTATGGCACAGGCACCTTCAAATGTTGAATTAGAAATTACATATACCGAGCCTGCTGTTAAAGGTGATACCTCAACAAATGCATTGAAGAGCGCTACAGTTGAAACCGGTATTGAGATTCGTGTCCCTCTTTTTGTAAATCAGGGAGATAGAGTAAGAGTAGATACTCGTACAGGCGATTATATTGAAAGAGTTAAATAGTTTAGTTTAGGTTGATATGACGGTCTTTTCATAGGTGAAGAGGCCGTTTATTTTTTATAGGGTTTTTAGGTTTAATGATCAATTTAAAAATCACCTTTTTAATTTCGACCCTGAACAAAGTGAAGGAACTTAGCTGCTACGAAAGCAAGATTCTGCTACGAACTACGAAGGTCCCTCAACTGCTAAAGGGCAGGTTTCGGGATGACATTTGCTTTAAATTTTAATTAATTTTTTTTAAAAGCGTTATGCACGTGTCATCCAGAACAGCAGGCAGGCAATGCCGCGCAAAAGGCTTAAATATCTGAAGCCAAATTTTTATTCTCCGCCACGCTTGCACAGACCTTTAATAACCGTTCTTCCGCATTGACTGGTGCGGCAATTACAGACTCAGCCTTCGCAGAACCTTTCATAGCAGCAGGCGCAGCGGTGGGATTTATTCGGTGTAGTTTATTGTTTTTTAAAGGCGCTCATGGTCTCGTCGTACCGCCTCGGCATGGTTCTTTTTTGCTACAGAAAAAGAACTAAGCCCCCGCGGCTATGAGCGGAATGAAATTATACATGCTTGGTAACACCAAGCACTACAAAAATTCCGGGAGTCATAATTGATTTTTTAAGAAAAATTTTTAAGCGCTGTGCACGTGTCGTCCTGAAGCTTTTTTTCCTGTTTATCATATTGTTTTTTACATTCGTAGTGTGGATAAAGCTACTCTGCGAAAACAATATTTAGATAAACGTTTGAGTATCTCCCGGTCGCGGTTCTTGATGCTCACAGATGATCTGGTTAATCAGGTTAAACGTATCGATTGGTCTGAGTTCAGGACGGTTCATATTTTTTTACCCATCAAAAAAAATAATGAAGTAGACACCTTTTCTATTTTAAATTATTTTAAACATGCTGAGCCACAACTAGAAATAGTAATTCCAAGAACAAATTTTGAAAATTTTGAGATGGAGAACGTGCTCTATGATCATGAATATACCTTATTTAGAAAGAATAAATATGATATTCCTGAGCCAATTCATGGTAAAATTATCTCCAATGATCAAATCGATCTTGTTTTTATTCCATTATTAGCCTTTGATAAAAAGGGCAACCGCGCTGGTTATGGAAAGGGTTTTTACGATCGTTTTCTTAAAAATTGCCGTCATGATGTTAAAAAAATCGGAATTTCTTTTTTTGAGCCTGTTGATGAGATTAGCGATTTGAATGAATTTGATATCAAACTGGATTCATGTATTTGTCCAGATAAAATCTGGGAGTTCTGATTATAGATCTAGTTCCAGTAATACTGGGCAATGGTCTGAATGTCGGGCTTCAGGTAATATTGCAGCACGTTTTAGCTTATCACGCAATCCTTCAGAAACCAAATTGTAATCGATTCGCCAGCCCAGATTCTTGTTTCTGGCATTCGCTCTAAAACTCCACCAGGTATACTGATGAGGCTCAGTGTTAAAATGCCGGAATGAGTCGATATAGCCGCTTTTCATAAAATTTTCCATCCATTCGCGTTCTTCGGGAAGGAAACCTGAAGAATTAGCATTTGATTTTGGGTTATGGATATCGATCGGTTTATGGCAAATATTATAATCACCTGAAATCACCAGATTGGGGTAATCAAGCTTTAATTTATCTGAATAGTCTTGAAAATCTTCTAAAAACCTGTATTTGAAATCTTGCCTATCTTCACCACTTGAGCCTGATGGGAAATAAGTGCTCATAACTGAAACGCCCTCAAAATCAGCTCTGATTATTCGTCCTTCGCGGTCATAATCATCCATTCCTGAAACATACTCAACATGCTTAGGGCTTATTTTAGTAAAAATGGCTGTTCCGCTGTATCCTTTTTTCTCTGCCGGGTTCCAGTAATGTTCATATCCCAATTGTTCGAGTAATAGCAGGTCTGTGATTTGGTCGGGCGTAGCCTTGATTTCTTGTAAACAGATTACATCTGGGTTTGCTGCTTTTAACCATTCCAACCAGTTTTTGCTTAATGCTGATCTTATTCCATTTACATTATAGGTTATTATTTTCATAGCATTTTATAGCGTATTGTTTTTTAAGCCCAGTTTCTTTTCCAATTTTCGTGCTTCTCCTTTTTTGAGAAGGCTAACTTCCATTGATATATCTTCTAGCGGACGATCTGTCGGTGATTTTTTTACAGCTGCAATAGTATCGACCATTTCTATTCCTTTAACTACTTCGCCATAAACAGTATAGTTTTGATCCAGATGTGGTGTACCACCAAGCTCTTTATAAACTTTGCGCTGCCATTCAGGTATTACCCTGTTCTCCATTCTTTTCTTTCTAATTTCATCTAGCGTTTCGTCTGTCCATTTTTTGCCCTGAACAATATAGAATTGGCTGGCACTTGATGCTTTTGCAGCATTATTATCGCGAGCAGCAGCTAAAACTCCTTTTTTGTGAAATAGGCTATCTCTGAATTCGGCGTCTACCCGATACCCCAAATCGCCTTCGCCCAATTGCTGACCTTGCTTTGCAGTTTTTGAATTTGGATCTCCACCCTGAATCATAAATTCCTGAATCACTCTGTGAAAAAGCGTACCATTATAGAATCCTTCTTTGGCAAGTTTTAAAAAATTGTCGTGGTGTTTAGGAGTTTGGTTGTATAACATGATGATGCATTCTCCTTTATTAGTTTTAATCTTTACATAGTCATGTTTTGGCTTCGCCGATAATGTGGATATAAACAGGATGAGAACCAGCGTAAGATGTTTTTTCATTTATTTTTCAGTTCAATTTATGGCAATCGGTGTTTTATTCTCAATTATTTTCAAAATAGGTAATCATCAATGAACGCATGATCATTTCCTGTTCCAGGAGGGTATATGCAGGGATCTGTTTGACCAATTTCCAATGTGGCCAGCCATCTTGATCAACTCCTTCTAATTCATAAAATCCAAGTTCACTAAATAGGCGGCAGTTTGCAATATGCATGAGTTCCTCTTTTTCTCTTTTGCTGAATTTGGAGGGCCCTTTTCCAAGCTCCTGTACACCAATCAGGAATAGCATTACTTTCATGTCTGGAAGCTCTGAATCAAAATCCTTTGAGATTTTTTCTTGCAGCTCGGTCCACTTTTTATTTATTTCTGATGGTGTCATGCACAAAAGTCTGTAAAAAAAATGGAATATATGACTTACGAAATTATCTGACTGGGTGAAATTACGGGAATTCTGAACTGAAATGGAATTTGTCATTGCGATCAGCCCTTTGCTGAGAAGCAATCTCCATTAATAAGGAGATTGCCTTGTCGTACCTACTCGCAAAGACAATTTAATCAGACATGGCTCAATTTTCTATGGTCAGTGTTACCGAGCACGCGATGTGTGTTTGCTTATGGTAAAGGATAACATCAATTATAGTAAAATCTCACCGCCTTGAACTTTCATTTCAAGTAGTATATTTGTTTATGCAAAAACCAATCGTTACCGTTTTATTGGCTTATGGAATGTCGGGTAAGTTATTTCATGGCCCTTTTGTGCACGCACATACAGGATTTGATTTTAAGGGTGTACTTGAACATAATACCAAAAAAGTAAAGGCCGATTATCCGGATGTTAAAAGTTACGATACGCTTCAGGAGATACTTGATGATCCCGAAATTGAGCTCGTAATTGTGAATACACCAAGTAATACCCATGTTGATTATTCCAGAAAGGCCTTGTTAGCAGGAAAAGATATCTTGGTTGAAAAGCCATTTGCTCCAACAGTGAAAGAAGCTCAGGAGATTTTTGACTTGGGAAGAAAGCTTGGTCGAAAAGTAATGGTTTATCAGAATCGCAGATTTTCAAGCGATTATGCAGTAACAAAAGATACAATTACTAGTGGTAAGCTTGGAGATATTATTGAGATCCACCTACGTTATGATCGTTATCGTTCAGAGATTGGTCCGAAGGTTTTTAAAGAAACACCACTGCCTGCAGCAGGTATTGTTTATGATCTTGCCGCTCATTTATTAGACCAGACCATTTGTTTATTGGGTAGGCCATCCGGATTTCGTAAAATCACCGGAGTTTACCGGAATAATTCACAGGTTGAAGATTATGGTCATATCCACCTTAAGTACCCTAATCAGGTTAATGTTTTTATTACGACCAGTTTACTAGTTGCAGACCCGCTGCCTGGAATAATAATTAATGGAACAAAGGGTTCATTTGTTAAAGCATTCTGTGATAACCAAGAAGATCAGTTAATTGCTGGTATGAAACCTGGTGATGCGGATTTCGGAGTGGAGGAAGCTGGCAAGGAAGGAAGACTTACCCTTATGAGTGATCAGGGAGTGAAAACTGTAGAGCTAGTACCATCCATAAAGGGGAAATATATGGACCTTTTTGAAGCGGTAGTTCAGACCATCAGAAATGGGAAAGAATTTCCTGTTAAAGAATTTGAAATTTTGGCACAGATTGAGATTCTGGAAAGTAAATCAGCTTTTTAGGCTTTGTCAAACCTAGTTGCTAGAAACGTAGAAACAGCTTAGCTTCAGAATATTTTATACCCTGACCCAAAAGTATTTTGTTGAAAATATTGATAGCCCGTATCAAGTTTTCAAAAAATTGAGTATTCTATCAGCATACTAAACTGTTACAGCTCTTTATTTTATGAATTAGGTATTGTTTATTATTTTGTCTAATTTTGATTTGAATTTAATATGAAAAGAATTAGAAAAACGTTCAGCTTTTACCTATCAGTATTCCTACTGCTGGGTTTCTCGGCTGTTTTTCTACCATTAGATATCTTTCATAATCACGATCCAATTCCTCAATCATCTGGTACCGAAAAGTTAAATTCACCTACTTCCCATGAGCTAAATGTTCAGAATAAGGTTGATTATTGCTGGGTTTGTGCGGTACATTTTGATAAAACCTTTACTAAATCTTCTTTTTTTGAAAAAATAAGGCTATCGCCTGTTATGTCTGTGTTTCTGAATAATGAAGTCACAGGATATGTTGTTGAATTACTTCTTTCTAGTTTAAGGGGCCCCCCTTCAGAATAATTTTTTATTTCTTTTGTGATACACTCATTTCTGAGTGCTAATCTTAGACAATCCAATTTCGAGTATTTTATTAATGTATAAAACATCTATTACAGTTGTTTTATAATTAAGTTTTCTTGGCGAGAATTAATTTATAGTTATTTAAACTATATGAAAAACCTATTAAAGGCTTTAAAAATTAGTATTTTTTGTTTGATTGCTTTATTCATTTTTGAGAATGTGGCAATTGCACAGGAATGCAATTTTCGTTTAAGTGGTATTATTTACGATGGTACAAATCAACAAATCTTATCAGGTGCTACTGTTTCCATTTTGGGTAGTGACAAAATAGCTTTGACGAATAAATCTGGATTATATCGTTTTAATAAACTTTGTCCAGGAACTTATCGGATAAAAATAACTCATGTAGGTTGTGTCCCTATAGAAGCTAGTTTGGTCATTAATTCTGATGACCTAACTAATCAGAATTTTAACTTATTACATTCCACCGAGCAGCTCAGTGAAGTATTGGTAAGTTCTAGATATGATTCGGATGTTAATTCAATTGAATCAAGCTTAACAGTTGAACAAATGCAGAAACTTAAAGGTGGAACTTTAGGTGAAATGTTAAAGCAATTGAGTGGAGTATCAGTTTTACAAACGGGAAGTACTGTTTTTAAACCTGTTATACACGGATTACACAGTCAGAGGGTTTTAATTTTAAATAATGGCGTCAGACAAGAAGGGCAGCAATGGGGTGCAGAACACGCCCCTGAAATTGATCCTTTGGTAGCTTCTCGTTTAACAGTTATCAAGGGTGCTGGAGCACTGAGATACGGTTCTGATGCTATTGGTGGTGCTGTTCTGGTTGAACCGCGTAGTTTAGATATAGATACAGGGCTACGTATTGAACTCAATTCAATTTATTCCTCAAATAACAGAATGGGCCTTTTTAATTCTATCATTGAACAGGGTATTAAAACTAAAAATAGTGCTTGGGCCTGGCGATCACATTTAACTTATAAGCGTGGAGGAAATGCTCGTACCCCAGATTATTGGTTACACAATACCGGCGTTCAAGAGTTAAATTATTCACTGCATGCAGGTTATCAACGGGATAATACTAAGGCTGACATCTATTTTAGTGCATTTAATACTAAAATTGGGATTTTTTGGGGCGCGCACATTGGGAATTTGACAGATTTAGAGAATGCAATTAAGAATAAAACGCCCTTATTTAATATAAATGAGTTCGATTACCAAATTGGCAGACCAAGTCAGGAAGTATCTCACTATTTAATTAAGGCGAAATTAACTCAGGAATTAAGCAAAGACCGGAGAATTAACTTTGTATTGTCGCATCAGGAAAATTTTAGAAAGGAGTTTGATCGCGCACTCATTGATAATAATCCCGAACTTGATCTAAACTTAGGGACTACCACCGCAGATATTAATTTTGAGACTGACAGATTTTCCAATACAAATCAACAGTTTGGATTTACTGTTCAAAGACAAGCCAATGTTTGGAGTGGTAGCAGATTCTTTCTACCTAATTATACAAATCTATTGTTGGGCTTGTATGGTATTAGGAAATGGGATAATAATGATCTTCAATTTGAAGCGGGTTTAAGATATGATTATCGTAGTCTTGAGGTATTTAGGAATCAAAATGGCCAAAATTTTCAAATAGACAGGCAATTTAATAACCTCTCTTCTTCATTTGCTATCAATTATGTTCCAAATAACAATGTAAGTTGGTTGAATAATTTTTCATTGGCCTGGAGACCTCCTCATGTTAATGAACTATATGTTAATGGCTTGCATCATGGTACGGCTAATTTTGAAATTGGGGACCCAAATTTAAATAGTGAAATCAGTCTGAAATATACAAGTCAGTTTAATTACCAGTGGAATAAGGACACATATTTTGATCTAACGCTGTATACCAACTACATTCAGAATTTTATTAATCTGGTGCCGGTTTTACCTGCGACACTTACATTGCGTGGTGCATTTCCAACCTTTAAATTTAAACAAGCTGATGCCTTGCTAAGCGGGTCAGATTTTACTTTTAATACTGCTTTAAACCCATCACTATCTTATAGATTTAAAGCTAGTGTTTTAATTCCGCGTAATTTAGAATCTCGTACATGGTTACAGCAAATGCCAGCACCGCAAATTGATCAGGAAATTTCATGGTATTTTTCATCTGGTAAAAAGGGCAATTATATATCCACCAATGCTTTATGGGTAGCTAGGCAACGTTTTATACCTGATAATTTTATAGATTATCTGGCTCCACCAGGAGAATATTTACTTTTCAATCTCAATTTCGCAACAGATTTACGGTTAATGAAAACACCTGTTAATCTGGGTGCTAGTGTTTTTAATTTATTTAATGTTCGCTATCGCGATTACATGAATCGTTTCAGGTATTTTTCGGATGAGGTAGGAACCAATGTTGTAATTAGACTTAAAATCAATATATAATTATGATTAAAAAATATATAATTGGAATGTTGTGTATTGCTCTTTCAGTAAGTGCAATATCCTGTAAAAAGGCCAGCATGGCCAATAATGAATCGGAGCATCAAGCCATAAATAGGATAGAGATGCTTTTTAAACAAGGTGGCACCACTGTATCCACAATAGTTGCCGAAGATCCGGATGGTGATGGAGGTAATCCACCATCCAGGATCGATAATATAAACTTTGATATTAATAAAACCTATGATGTTGAAGTGAAGTTCTACAATATCAGCAATGGAGTCATTAAAGATTTAAGTCCCACTATTCTTCAGCAGGGCAAGCAGCATGAGGTTTATTTTATCTCATCAGGTTTGACATTAGCTATAGAAAAGAAAGACAAGGATGAGAATGGGTTTCCTATTGGCTTAATGTCACAATGGAAAACAGGAAATGCAGTTGGTCAGGGCTCTCTATTATTAAAATTGATGCATAAACCCCTAATAAAGGGTGCGAATGATGATCCTAATAAGGGGCATTCAGATATAGCCATCAACTTCACTTTAAATGTAAAATAACAAATAATCTATAAATTAAATCTTAAAAACAATTATGAAAAAGTTAACACTTATTGCCCTTTTAGTCTTATCTGCAACTATGGTTTTTGCTCAGGCGCCTAAATTTGGTTTTAAAGCAGGCTTGAATTTAAATAATGTGAGCACCAATGATGATGAATTAAAAGAAGAATTAGGCGGACGAACCAGTATACATTTAGGTGTGATTACTGATTTTACAATGAGTAAATCCTTATCTTTTCAGCCACAATTGCTATTTAGTGGTCGTGGTGCAAAAATTGATCATGGCGATCATAATGATGTTTACGCTTTTAACTCATTAGAAATTCCACTCAACTTTACCTATAAAAAAAATGCCTCTAAAGGTGTATTTTTAGGTGTAGGTCCATCATTTGGGTACAACCTTAGTGGTAAGGTTAAAGGAGATCATGATTCTGAAGATATCGTATTTGGTTCAGGTAATGGTGAAATTAAGCGCTTAGATCTTGGTTTAAACGCCATCTTTGGTTATCAGTTTTCTAATAAGTATTTTGTTTCAACCAATTATTCTTCTGGTTTAAGTAATTGGAGCAATGAAAGTAATTCTACATGGAAGAATAATATTGTAGGAATTTCAGTAGGTTTTTTTCTTAAATAACTAGCTATAATCTAATGTTAAAAATCCCCAAATTTTCTTAAAATTTGGGGATTTTATTTATTGATAAAATCTTATTTAATACATTTAATCATTGAAATAATAAAAATAATTTCACATCTTTATTAGGCGTTTTAACTATAAAAACATGAAAAACATAAAATTTTTGCTGCTGAACTTATTGCTCGTTTGCGGGATCTCTGTTCAGAGTCAAACTAACCTGGTAAAAGATTCAGGAAATCAGTTTTTGGCCTTTGCTTCTGCAGAACAAATGTCTGATCAATCAGATTTATTGCGCGCCAATAAATTAGGAACTAATTCTAATATCCCAGAGTTACTCAGAAGACCAGAAAATAATGAGATCCGCATTGAGCGTTATAAAACCATTGTACTTAGAGATGGGGTTAAGTTATACGCGGATGTTTATTTGCCAGCAAAACCCGGAAAATATCCAACCATTGTGGTTCGTACCTGTTATGGTGTACAGCGTGATGGTGGCCACCAAGATAAAATCAGATTTGCACAACAAGGATATGCTGTTGTGTTTGCTGATATCAGAGGCCGTTATGAAAGTGAAGGCCAATGGGATCCATTTCGCGACGAATCAAAAGATGGTTACGATGTAATTGAGTGGGCGGCTGCACAATCGTTTTCAAACGGAAAAGTAGCTACTCAGGGTGGCAGTTATTTAGGTCATAATCAATGGGCTGCCATGAGTGCTACGCCTCCGCATTTGGTTGCAGCGTTTCCTGGTGTAGCTTCTACAAATATTTATGCTAACTGGTTAACCATGGGCGGGGCTTTTCGTTTAAGTTTTAATTTTGGTTGGGGTGTAGTTCGTATGCCAAACCGAATCATGCTTCCTCAATATTGGCATACTGAAGCGTATACTCCTGAAGAGCTGAAATATGAAAGTATTCTTTGGCATCTTCCATTAAAGGATGGCGACTTAAAAGCTTCAGGTTATGCGGTAAAACATTACCGAGATTGGATCAACCATGAGAGTTATGACGATTATTGGAAATCGATTAGTGATGAAGAGAATTTCTCAAAAATGAATGTTCCTGCTCATACGTATGGTGGCTGGTTTGACATTTTTTTAATGGGTACGATAAACGGTTATATCGGAATGAAAAACAAAGCTGCTACCCCTGCAGCGCGTGCTGGTGCACGAATGATTATTGGTCCATGGGGTCATGGTCCATCTCAGGCATTTGGTACGGTTGATTTTGGTGCTTCTGCAAACATGAAAATGTTTGAAAGAGAGCTTCAATTTTATGATTTCCATTTGAAAGGGATCAAAAATGGCTTAGATCTTGAAGATCCAGTTCAATTGTTTTACATGGGCATCAACAAATGGCGCAGTGAAAAAGATTATCCTATTCCTGGAACCGTTTATAAAAATCTTTACTTGAGTAGCGGCGGAAATGCCAATTCTTCTCGCGGTAATGGAACATTGAGTTTTGAAGCTCCAAAATCTGCAGCTGCAGACAAGTATACCTATGACCCGAAAATGCCGGTTATGACCTTAGGTGGAAATAATTGCTGTGGTACCCCAACTCAGGCAGGGCCTTATGATCAAAGGCCACTTGAGCGCAGGCAGGATGTGTTGGTTTACACATCTGAATTCCTAAAAACTCCTATTACTATTGCAGGGCCTGTAAAAATGAAATTATTTGCCGCAACAGATGGTCCTGATACAGATTGGATGATCAAATTGGTAGACGTTTCACCTGATGGTGCAGCAATGCCTATCTCAGAAGGTATTTTAAGAGCCAGATTCCGCGAAGGTTTGGATAAAATCAAATTATTGACGCCGAATCAGGTGTATGAATATGATATCGAATTAACAGGAACTGCTAATGTATTTAAGCCAGGACATCGCATTCGTATTGATATAACTTCAAGTAATTTCCCACAGTTTGACCGAAATCCAAATACCGGAGATCCTTTTGGTAGTAGCGACCGGGTTCGGATAGCACAACAAACTATACATCATGGTGGAGTGCGCTTGAGTAGTATTGTACTTCCTACGGTTCGTCCTTTGGATGAAAAATAATTAACAAAGAGCTTTTTATAAAAAAACCAGACTATACCTGTCTGGTTTTTTTATGTCTGGTAATTATCCCATTATTAAGAACAGATAAGCTAGACAAAAGCTTATGCCCTGTTTGAAAGTTCTTTTATTGACAATATTGAGGTTGGCACTTCTAAGGGCTTGCAATAAATACACGCATATTTGTTTGGCGGCTTGTACGATTTTGCAGGACAAATCAAACAAAAAAACATTTCAAAAGGCGGTTTCATCTTTTGAATCTGCATTAAATGCTTCATTTGAAAATCTGGATAGCGTTACTAGTAATATGAAAGTAAAGCACATTTTTTTTCTCCGCCACGCTCGCACAGACCTTTAATAACCGTTCTTCCGCATTGACTGGTGCGGCAATTACAGACCCAGCCCTCGCAGAACCTTTCATAGCAGCAGGCGCAGCGGTGGGATTTATTCGGTGTAGTTTATTGTTTTTTAAAGGCCCTCATGGTCTCGTCGTACCGCCTCGGCTTGGTACTTTTTTCCTACAGAAAAAGGTAAGGCCCCCGCGGCTATGAGCGGGAAGAAATTATAAATACTTGGTGGGTACCACCAAGCTTAAGGAAAGTTAATTATGCTGTAATTTATTTTTTTAAAGCGCTGTGCACGTGTCATCCTGAACAAAGTGAAGGAACTTAGCTGCTACGAAAGCAAAATTGTACTAAAAACTACGAAGGTCCCTCAACTGCTAAAGGGCAGGTTTCGGGATGACATTTGCTTTAAATTTTAATTAATTTTTTTTAAAGCGCGATGCTATCCAGACATTATATTTAGCCGACCAGTGTCCACCGCTTGGTTAATTTTTATTGGTGATGTAATTGAAGCTAGCAGTGACGGCTATTTTTTCAGCAATTTTCTTAAAAAAAAGTTTAGGAATATCGATTTTGTGATCAGTGAGCATTACATCAAATCTGCCTTGCAAGTTTAAGTTATTCTCATCTATAATAAGCTTCCCTTTAATGGTTCTTTCTTGATCGATTCCATGAATATTCAGTATTCCGCTTGCACTGAGGTTATAAGTTCCTGACTTACTAAAGTTGATTAATTCATTTATTGTACCCTTGAATGTAGCAAATGGAAACTTCTCGCTTTCTAGGTAGTTTTCATTAAAATGCTGTTGCATTAATTTATTTTTGAATTGAAATTGAGCTATTGGAATACGAACAAGCAGTTCACGATTGTCAGCATTAATTACTGAACTTGTTTTGGTATTCTTTGCTTCAATATCCACAATTGGGCCTTTTGAGAAAAAACTGATCTCACTAGCCTTTATACTATAAAGTTGGTTCTGTGCCGATGCACAAAGGCTTATCACTAAAAAAGCAGATAATACTATAAATTGTTTCATGGATTAGCCTTCTTTTTTCTCAAATGAAAAAATTATTGAACTGGTAATTCTTCAGTTAGTATTACTGATAGTTTTAACTGAATGCCTGTTGATAATACGATCAGGCTTCAAATACTCTCAGCGTGCTTCCAGATAATGTAGTACTATATTTTTTTAAATTAGATGAGGCAGGACCTTTAGTTCTCGTTCCATTTGAATCGAAAACTGATCCATGCGCGGCATCAGTAAGTGAACAAGGGAATGTGTTATCTGCCGAATTATAAATTACCGGATTGCCCTGGTGCGTACAACCACTAGAAAGTGCGATGTAGTTTGACCCATTTTTTGCAATAATAACATTATTCATGATTGTCCAGCCTTTTGTACTGATATCAGTATTGGTACTTACATTTAATGTAAAATCAACTTTTGTACCTATTGCCGGACTTGTTGGATTGCTTGTTGTTGGTGTAGCTGAGTCACTTTTACCACATGCTCCAAGGCATGATGTGATTACTAGTGAGCCTGCACCTAAACCTAAGGCAGCTAGAAAATCTTTGCGTTCCATAATTAGTTAGTTTTAATTTTTTAATTGTGTTAGTTTCAACTAGAATCTATTTTTCTTAGTATACGTTATTAAACTGTAATTGGTTTGTCTGCACTAAAAATTGTATCCGTTTATAAACTAAAATATATAAAATGAAACAAATATGTGTTTTCCTTTTGTTTTTTTCTGTAGCTGCATTTGCAGAGCAAAAGCAATCTTTATCAATTACACTTGAAAATGTAGAATATCTTTATCCACTAAACTTTTTTTCGATGCGTGCTGAAGGGCAGGATGCTTTAATGGCCTATATGGATATTCAACCTGCAAATTATAACTGAAAATGCTTGATTCAAGACTGGCTGAATTTGAAAAATCTGGGTATATTCTACATCTTGATATTCCTGAAGAGGTTATCAGGGTTTTGGCGAGAAATTTTTAATACGTTGACTTATACTATTTCAAAATATCCTAGAGCTGAAACAAAAATTTAGTGGTTTAAGCTAATAATAAAGAGGCAATCTCTTCTGAAGTTAATTTTTGTTGCTCTCCGCTTTTCATATTTTTTAGTGATAAGAGTCCTGTTTCCATCTCATCGCTTCCTATAAGTATTACGAATGGGATGTTTTTATCATCTGCATAGGTCATTTGTTTTTTAAGCTTTGCTGCTGATGGATAGATCTCTGCACTAATTCCTTTTTCTCTTAAAGTTTGCAGTAATGGAAGCGCATATTTTTCTGCCTTTTCATCGAAATTACTGATCAGAACCTTGGTGCTTTCTGATGTGCTCTGAGGAAAGAGTTTTAGCTCCTCTAGTACATCATAAATACGGTCGGCTCCAAATGATATGCCTACACCGGTTAAATCGCTCAGGCCAAACATGCCGGTTAGGTCGTCGTAGCGGCCACCTCCTCCAATGCTACCCATAGCTACTTCATTGGTTTTAACCTCAAATATAGCTCCGGTATAATAGTTTAATCCTCGGGCAAGTGTAATATCAAGTTCTAAATTGAGTATTGAGTATTGAGTATTAAGTATTGAGAACTTATCGAGGTAACAAAATATAGTCTCAATTTCAGAAATTCCTTTCAAACCAATTTCAGATGAAGCAAGTACTGAACGAAGGTTATTCAGCTTTTCTTCATTTGATCCGCTCAGGTTGATGATTGGGTTAAGTGTTTGGATATCTGATGATGTAAAACCGCGTTCAATCAGTTCTTTGGTCACCCCATCAAAGCCGATTTTGTCTAGCTTATCAATTGCGACCGTCATATCAATAATCAGTTCAGGTTTACCGATGATCTCGGCTATGCCGGATAATATTTTGCGGTTATTGATCTTGATTGTAAAATCTTTCAGTCCGAGTTTAGTTAATGCCTCCTGATATATCAGTACAAATTCTGCTTCATTAATTAAACTTTCAGATCCTACCACATCGGCATCGCATTGATAAAATTCACGGTATCTTCCTTTTTGTGGACGATCGGCCCGCCAAACTGGCTGAATTTGGAATCTTTTGAATGGAAATGAGATCTCATTCCTGTGCATGACTACATAGCGTGCAAATGGAACGGTAAGGTCATACCTTAATGCTTTTTCACTAATTTCAGAAATCAGGAGTTGTGAGTTGCGGCTCTCAAGCTTATTGGCAGGGATATTTGAAAGATAATCTCCCGAATTTAAAACCTTAAAAATTAGTTTATCTCCTTCATCGCCATATTTTCCGGTCAGGGTGCTGAGATTTTCCATTGCAGGAGTTTGAATCTCTTGATAGCCATATTTTTTAAATACCGAACTTATGGTATTAAAAATATGATTACGCTTCACCATTTCGGATGCGGAAAAATCACGGGTACCTTTTGGAATAGATGGTTTGATCACTGCCATAGGTCAAATGTACAAAAAGACTAGAATCTTAACGATTAGAACCGAATTCCTCTATGATCTCTTTGCATCGTTCTTCGATCATGAGATAAACCGGCTCAAACTGACTATCATCATGATAGGGATCAGGTACGATACCGTTCTTTAAAAATAAGCGAACCTTTCCAAAATCTGCATCATTAGTGGCTAAAGAAATTACATCCGAAAGATTGTTTTGATCCATCGTCAGAATATGATCATATCGTTCAAAGTCACTGATATCAAACTGTCTGCATGATTGATTTGTAATATCTACTCCATATTTTTGAGCCACAGCAATTGAGCGCCTATCGGGTTTTTCACCGATATG
Source organism: Daejeonella sp. (assembly GCF_044348475.1). Classification (GTDB taxonomy): domain Bacteria; phylum Bacteroidota; class Bacteroidia; order Sphingobacteriales; family Sphingobacteriaceae; genus Daejeonella. Next base: position 95,204 of record NZ_JBIKSU010000005.1, read on the forward strand.
CCAGTTGCCTGTTCCTGCCGAATCGATCTTCCAGTTTAAATTTCTTTCTTTGACTAAGTGTTCTAAAACACCATGAGCAAGCGGAGATCGGCAGATATTACCTAAACAAACCATTAAAATCTTCATGGATAGTAGCCGCTTAGCTTTAATTTATGAAAATATTGTTTAGTAATGCGGCAAGATGAATCCCACCTTTCAGTAATTGTTGATTGGCGGTTTCCAGGTTGTCGTATATATATCTATAGCTGAGTTTATCGCCAGATTTTACCTTTGAATACAAGCTTTCACTTATTTTATAGGAATCAGTGATCCATTGTGCAGGGCCTTCTAACTGAAGAGATTGTAACTTGTATTTATCAATGAAATTTATGGAGTTGGTATATTCAGTATAACTCAAGTCCTGTGATTCAATTAGATCACTATCCCAAACCCGATGCAAGTTTGTGTTTTGGCCAAACCAGGTTAATTGTATTTTATTTCCTCCTAGATCTTCAAGCCTACCGGTGTGCATGGGCTGATGAATATCTCCAACCAGATGGATCAGTATTTTGAGGTACATAACTTTTTTATCTTGAGCAAGAGATTTGTTTTTTAGTTCTGAACTCAAAAAAAGTATTTTGGTATAGGCATCGGTAACTGTGTCCTGCTTTAAAGCATATTCTAATTGCTCAGATTTTAATCCGGCCGGAAGATTAATATAATGCCAGTTACCTAAATAATTATACGCAGGTTCTGATTTTATAAAGTCGGCCCAATTGCTGGCCATAGCCATAGATTCTGTTCCAAGAATATTTTTTATTTCGCCTTTTGCT
>NZ_JBIKSU010000072.1:0-9138 GCF_044348475.1 Daejeonella sp.
TTTGTACAGAATAAAATGAAAAAGCTTATAATCACTGTTTTAGCTGTTTTTTACCTGGGTGTTTCATCCGGGGCAACCGTGCATTTTCATTATTGCATGGGCGAGCTAATTGAGTGGGGGCTTTCAAATGATTCTTCAGAAGGTGCCGATGACTGCAGTAATTGCGGTATGAAAAAAGGTGTTTCTGAAGATTGCTGTAAAGATCAAAAGCAGGAACTTAAGCTAAAGGAATGCCAAAAAGCTCCTTTAAGTACATTTAAGGCAAATATTTTTGCCATAGAGCCCATATTTTACCATGAACTACAAGTAAAGGCTCTTCATTCAATTTACGAACAACCTATTTCTGTTCATTCAGTTCAGCGACCCGGGAAGACCCCTGTCTTTATCCTTAATCGCAATTTCCGTATCTGATAAATTTCTTTCTTTGCGGCATTTCTATGCCATTAATCCCGCTTTCAAATTCTGAATTAATTGAGCATGATCAATATAAATTCGTTTTAAGTCTTTAGGGATAATTATCTATCATTTATATTTTAAGCATGATCTGGCATTTACTTTAGGCTGCTGGCAGATCCAATTATAAATTTATTAAACACCTATAAACATGAAAAAGTTAATGAACACAAGCGCACTACTGATCGTTTTATTTTTTGCTGCATGCACAAGTTCTGAAAAACCGGCCCAAGCAAGTACTGATACCGCATCCCATAGCATGCCTGCAGCAGTGTATACTTGTTCAATGGACCCTGAAGTAATCAGCGATAAACCAGGTGCTTGCCCGGTATGTAAAATGGACCTTATTGTAAAAACTGATGAAGCCAGTTCTACAGATTCAACTGGTACAGACAGCAGTCATGCTGCTCAGCAACACTAAGAAAGATGGTTGAGAACATCATTTCATTTTCTCTGCGTAACCGCTTCATTGTATTGCTTTTTGCGGCAGGAATCTTTACTTGGGGGCTATTCTCTGTAAGAACAAGTAAGATTGATGCTATCCCAGATCTGTCCGAAAATCAGGTAATTGTATTTACTGAATGGATGGGTAGAAGTCCGCAGATTATTGAAGACCAGATTACTTATCCATTGGTAACTAATCTTCAGGGATTGCCCCAAGTAAAGTATGTACGAGCAAATTCCATGTTTGGGATGAGTTTCATCTACATCATTTTTGAAGATAATGTAGATGTTTACTGGGCAAGGTCGAGAGTGCTAGAGCGACTTAATTCAATCGGAAATGTTTTGCCCAACGGAGTTAATCCAACCATAGGTCCAGATGGAACCGGGGTTGGGCATGTACTTTGGTATACGCTTGATGCAAAGGGCATGGATCTTGGCGAACAGCGAGCAGTGCAAGACTGGTATATCAAATTTGCACTTCAAAATGTTGCCGGTGTAAGCGAAATAGCATCATTTGGTGGTTTTCAGAAGCAGTATCAAATTAGTATCGACCCTGATAAACTCAGCTATTACAAACTCAACATCCAGGATGTGATGCGTGCGGTTAAAAGTAATAATAACGAGGCCGGGGGAAGAAAGTTTGAGATGAGCGGGATTGGTTACATCATCAAAACTACTGGTTATTTGAAGTCAATTGAGGAGATAGGTAATCTTTCTGTGCGTACGCAGGGTTCAATCCCAGTTAAGATTCGCGATATAGGAACTGTTCAGATGGCTGGCGAAAGCCGTCTGGGTATATTTGACTATAACGGAGAGGGTGAAGCGGTTGGTGGAATTGTTGTTTTACGTTACGGTGAAAATGCCAATGAGGTGATCAATAAGGTGAAGGCAAAAATGACGGAGGTAACCAAAGGGCTTCCTGGGGGCATGAAATTCAATATTGTGTACGATCGAGGTAAGTTGATCGAAGAATCCATCTCATCTATTAAAACTACATTGATCGAAGAAATGATTGTTGTTTCATTGATCGTCATCATTTTTCTTTTACACTGGCGTAGTGCCATCAGCATCATTATTCAGATTCCAATTACCATTGCAGCAAGTTTCATTGTGCTGAATGCCTTTGATATTTCATCGAATATCATGTCTTTAACAGGTATTGCATTAGCGATTGGAGTGATTGTGGATAATGGAATTATCATGGCTGAAAACTCATACAAGAATCTGGCGGTTAGGCAGGCCGAATTAAATGAACAAAGAAAAGGAGGAACTGCAGATGTGGTTTAATAAAAAAGGATCTGAATCTGGCAATGCCAAGGATCAGGATTATGTAAGGCTTTCAACTGAAGAAAGACTGAGCATTATTGAAAAGGCTTGTAAACAGGTTTCGAGGGGGGTATTCTATTCTACCATAATTATCATTGCTTCATTTCTGCCGGTGTTTATGTTAACCGGACAGGAAGGCAAGCTCTTCCATCCGTTGGCCTATACCAAGACCTTTATATTGGTGATTGATGCTATTCTGGTATTGACACTGGCTCCGGTGATCATTTCATTTTTCATGAAAGGACGCTTTCGTCAGGAGCATGAGAATCCGATTAATAGAGGAATGGAAAAGGTGTATCTTCCTATCATCCGTGCTTGTATCCGGAACCGGAAAACAACAATTGGAATTAATATTATTGCCCTGATTGTGAGTATTCCAATGCTGATGAGTTTGGGACGAGAATTTATGCCACCACTAGATGAGCAGTCAGTACTTTTTATGCCGGTTACCTTACCAGATGTGTCGAATACCGAGATTAAACGCATTTTACAGGTTCAAGATAAGGTCATTAAGTCAGTTCCGGAGGTAGATCATGTGCTGGGAAAGGCTGGAAGGGCTAATTCGGCAACCGATAATTCGCTAATTAGCATGATCGAGACCATCATCGCTCTCAAGCCAAAGAGTGAATGGAGGCCAGGTATCACCAAGAAGGATATTATTAATGAGCTGGATGCAAAGCTTCAGATTCCAGGAGTGGTCAATGGCTGGACTCAGCCAATCATCAATCGGATCAATATGCTTTCTACCGGCATCAGGACAGACGTAGGAGTAAAAGTTTACGGACAAGACCTGAAGCAGATTAGTCATATTTCTCAGGAGGTTCAAACCTTGCTAAAGAGTATTGAGGGGGTAAAAGACCTCTATGTAGAGCCTGTTACTGGCGGAAAATACCTAGAAATTGAAATTAAACGTGATCAGCTGGAGCGCTATGGATTAACAGTTGATGATGTGAATGCAACCGTCGAAACTGCAATTGGTGGTACCCCTTTTGCTTCTACAGTTGAAGGAAGGAAGCGTTTTAATATTCATTTGCGTTTGGGCCAAGAGTACCGCAATAGCATTGATAGGCTAAAGCGCATTCCACTTAATTCGCCCGATGCAGGAACAATTCCATTGTCGGCAGTTACGGATATTCATTTTGTAAATGGTCCTCCAATGATCACCTCAGAAAATGCGATGTTGAGAGGAGCAGTAATGTTCAATGTTCGCGACCGTGATTTGGGGCATACCGTTCAGGAAGCGATCAATAAGCTCAATAAAGATCTGAAACTACCCGGAGGCTATTTTGTAGAGTGGAGTGGACAATATGAGAATCTATTACGCGGACAAAAAACGCTGTTCTATATTCTTCCCATTGTATTTTTTATTATTTCCTTGGCTCTTTATTTGGCTTTCAGATCAATCAGGGAAGCTTTTTTAAGTCTAGTGACCATTCCATTTGCCCTTATTGGGGGTGTTTTTCTAGTCTATTTCTGGGGAGTTAATCTTTCTATTGCGGTTGTTGTAGGTTTCATAGCTCTGTTTGGAATTGCAGTAGAAACAGGAGTAGTGATGGTTATTTACCTGAATGATGCAATGAATCAGTTAGTGGCCTTAAAAGGGAATTCAAGCCAGACCATTTCAAAAGAGGATTTGCGGGAATACGTAATCAATGGCGCTGCAAAAAGATTGCGCCCTAAGATCATGACCGTTTGTGTGGCTCTTTTTGGTTTGATCCCTGTTTTATGGTCAGGCGGCGTTGGAAGTGATGTGATGCAGCCCATTGTATTGCCCATGATTGGTGGGGTTCTTACTTCATCTACGCATATTCTATTGGTTACACCACTCATATTCCTGATGACAAAAGAGTATGAATTGAGAAAATTTGGAAAACTGGAGGTACATGATGTTAAACATTAAAAAATTAGTTTTTACGCTGCTGTTCATTGGTTCTGGACTTGCTTTCGGGCAGGTAAAGATGAACCTTGAACAGATCTTTGTAGAAATAAAAGAAAAGAATCTTGGACTGATGACATTCGATAGCCGCATACAAAGTAAGGATGCAAAGGTTGCGGGTGCTGGAGCTTGGATGGCCCCGATGGTTGGTGCGGGTACATTCATGAGCCCATACCCTTTTCAGGGGAATGCAGGCGACAATAACCGGGGTGCATTTATGCTCAGTGCAGAACAGGCTATTCCAAATCCAGCTAAGATCAAAGCAAAAAAGGAATACCTAGAAACCCAGTCTCTGACCGATGTATTTGGTAAATCTGAGCAGTTCAATCAATATAGAGCGAGAGCTAGACAGCTCTATTATGGCTTGCTAATCGATTACCGGAAAATCAGGTACCAGCAAGAAAACAAGCAAATCATGGAGACCATGAAAAAGCTTGCATCAATCCGTTATCCTTTTAATCAGGGAGGGCTTAATCAGGTATTTAAGGCTGAGGGTAGGGTTTATGAGTCTGAAAATATGATCTTGATGACTGAAGCTAGTATCCGTTCAAAAAAGATCGCTCTGAATTCATTGATGAACCGCTCGGCCAATATGGAGTTTGAAATAGACACTGCTTTTAGAGTTGACTTTGTTCCAAAGGCTGATTTGGATACCGCTTATTTTGCCGGAACACGAAGTGATATTTTACACATGGAACATGATATTCATGCCATGGAAAAGAATATTCAGCAAATGAGACAGGAAGCCAAGCCAGATTTCAGAGTTCGGTTCGATCATATGTCTAATTATTCGGCGATGATGCCCAGACAATTTACAATTATGGGTATGCTTTCTATTCCGATCGTTCCATGGTCGTCAAAAATGTATAAGTCAGAAATTAGATCCATGAATTTTGGGCGGGAGGCCATGCGTAATCAGAAGGCAGCAATGGTAACAGAGATGCTGGGGATGAGCCGCTCTATGGAAAATGATCTCGCAGTTATGCAGCAGCAGCTAGCTAATTATGAAAATAAAATAGTGCCGTCTCTTCAAAAATATTTGAAGGCTTCGATGCTGTCTTATCAGGAGAATAAATCAGATCTGAATACAGTGATTGATAGCTGGGAAGCCCTGAACATGTCGCAGATGAATTATCTGGACCAATTACAGAAGTTTTATCAAATGATTGTGGAGTATGAAAAGAATATTGAAAGGTAGTATTGCTGTTTTTCTTTTGCTCGGATTGATGCTTTTAGGTTGTAACCAAGGTAAGATGGCTTCTATTGAAAGTCAAGCTCAGGTTTATACTTGTTCGATGCATCCAAACATTCTTCAGAATAATCCCGGTAATTGCCCGATCTGTAAAATGGATTTGGTACCGCAGCAGGTTACAGCTACGCACGGTTCTGCTGATGATAGCTTAAATGTATTGGTAAAACCAACCAACGAGCTGGTGATCTCGGGTATTAAGACCTTGAGGCTAGAAAAGGGTTCGCGAACTGCAGAAATGAGCCTCAAAGGGGTCATCAATTATAATACCAATAACTGGAAATCAGTTTCAGCCAGGGTTAGCGGCCGTATCGAACGCTTATACGTGAAGTATAGCTATGAGCAGGTAAGAAAGGGGCAAAAAATCATGGATATATACAGCCCTGATCTGGCAAATGCCCAGCAGGAATTATTGTTTCTCAAAAATAATTCAGAGGCGGTTCTGTTTGAATCGGCTAAGAAAAAATTATTGTTTATGGGTTTTACGCAGAGTCAGATTGATCAAGTACTCCAAAGCGGCAAGATCAGTCCAACAGTTTCAGTATACAGCCCATATTCTGGTTACGTGGCCGAGTACTCATCTAATACTGTAGCATCAGGTTTATCAACACAGGCAGGAGCTACAAGAATAGGTTCAGCTGCTTCATCTGGAATGAATGAAATGAGTTCGGGCACATCTGCTGATGCTATTCCTTCTGTGCAAGCGATGAGCACCGGGCAGGTTTTGCAGATACGGGAAGGCCAATATGTTTCTTCAGGTCAGAAATTGTTTGATCTGATTAATACAGATCAAGTTTGGGCAGAGTTTTTTGCCCGCCCCGATCAGTTACAAGAATTTAAACAAGGAATTAAGGTAAGCATCCAATCGCTGGATATTGCAGAACAGCACTCAGAAGTTAAGGTAGATTTTATTCAGCCATACTACCGTCAAGGTGTTAATTATTCGCTTATCAGAGCAAATTTATCGAATAGCAATAGCGCATGGAAGGTTGGGCAGTTAATCTCGGTGCTTAAGCAAAGTAAGGTGGATGGACATTGGGTTCCAAGGTCTGCGGTGCTGCAGCTTGGCAAAAGATATGTAGTATTTATAAAACGTAATTCGGCATTTGTTCCGGTTTTTGTACAGGTAAATACGCTGTCAGATAAATGGGTAGATATTGGGACTAGTTTAGCTGATGAACAAGAGATTGCCATCAATGCCTGGTTTTTAGTGGATACAGAAAGTTTTATAAAAGCGGAGCGTTTATAATGAAAAGAAAGATAGTAGTCAGCCTAATCCTGATCTCTTTGGGATACCTAGTTTTTACTTTGCCATCCTGTAAGGATCCGGATCATGATAAAACAACTAAAGTAGGGAAATATACGTGTCCAATGCACCCCCAGATTGTAAATAATGGTCCAGGTTCTTGTGCAATTTGTAAGATGGATCTGGTGCCAATTAACTCATCGGGAGGCAAAAATGAGCTATCTCTGAGTGATAGTCAGATCCAAATGGCCAATGTACAGACCGTTAAGATCAGTAGTTCTTCTTTTAGTACTTCAAAAGTGTTGAACGGTCAACTGGTCGTAAATCCGGCGCGCAGCGCCCTGGTTTCAAGTCGTTATTCAGGCAGGGTTGAAAAATTATATGTCCGAGAAATTGGCGGTAGAATAAAAAAGGGCCAGGCACTTTTTCAGGTGTACAGTGAAGAGCTTCAAACCTTACAGCAAGATTATTTGTTACAGATCAAGCAGGTTGCGGCCTTCCCTGATGAGAAAATTTATGGTTCTATGCGAGAGGCTGCAAAAAATAAACTACGCCTCTTTGGTTTAAGCGATGCCCAGATTAGGTCATTAGATCAAGGGGCAAAGGCATCTCCATTGTTAACTGTTTATTCGAATGCGGCAGGTACAGTTACTGAATTGAATATTACTGAAGGGCAATATATTGCTGAAGGAACACAGGTTCTGAAGCTCGAAAATTTTGATCAGCTGTGGTTGGAAATGGATGTTTATCCCAGTGAAATTTCGCGATTAACTATCGGTATGAAGGTAAAAGCATTGATCAATGGGATAAGCGAAAATGAGCAGACGCTTCAAATTGATTTCATTTCTCCTCAATTAGATCCAGCTACACAGATTCTTAAAGTAAGGGCACCCATTCAGAATTCAGGGAATTTACAGGCAGGAATGCAGGCAACTGTGTTTTTACCTGTTTCAGAAATCTCTGATGCAATGAGTCTTCCATTGGATGCGGTGATAAGGGATGAGATGGGCACCCATGTTTGGATTAAAACTTCAAAAAATACTTTTTCGCCAAGAATGGTCAGAACGGGCGAAGAAAGTTCGGATCAGATTATCATACTATCCGGATTGGAAGATGTGAAAGAGGTGGTTATAAGTGGTGCTTATTTATTGTCAAGTGAGTTTATTTTAAAGAAGGGAATAGATCCAGCTGCTGGACATGAAATTGCGGATCATTGATTAGTTTATAATTCAATAGGTTGAACTATAAATAAATATTAAAATTGGGCACCAGTTCTCAATGGCATATCGAAAAGGCATGTAGAATGCCGGTCACTCGGATAGTATTGAGTTTCTTTATTTTTGATTGCTTAGGAATCAGAATATGGATCAAATATTGCCTCATTTTATTATTTTTAGCAAATATTCCTGAATGAAAAATTTTTTACTGCTATTGTTTTTATTTACCACTCTGGCAGTATTTGGGAATGATAGCCCTCAAACAGATAATCCCAGAAGTTTTAAATTGCCGAAAGGAATTACTGCAAAAGATTACCTGCCCAATACGCTCATTATTAAATTCCGAAAGGGTGTTTCAGCTGCTGAAATACAATCTGCAACAGCTGTATTTGGTTTAAATAGTTTAAAGCTAAAATCTGCTGATATTAACCGGGTTAATCAGATTTTTAAAGATGCTTTATTGTCAAAATCTGGGCAGCTTCCAGTAGAAATGCCAGCAGTTGACTCGATAGGGCTTGATCGCGTATTTGAGTTTAATTATAATTCGAAAAAGAGTATTGTTGAGGTTATTAATGAGGTGCTTGCCAATGGAATGATTGAATACGCAGAGCCAAGTTATATTTATCACACTTCTTTTATACCGAATGATCCACTCTATACTGGAGGATACCAAAATTTTCTTAAACAAATAAAAGCAGAACAATCTTGGGGTTTGATCAGAAACTCTTCTAATACTGTAATTGCAATTGTTGATTCGGGCTCGGATATGGACCATGAAGATCTTAAAGCCAACCTGCTACTCCCGGGCAAGGATCTGGTTGGTGCAAGTTTTAATACACTGCTCGAGGATAATGATCCGGATGTGAAAAGTGACAGTACTGATCATGGGGTACGGGTAAGTGGCATGGCATCAGCGGTTTCTGATAATGGTATTGGAATAGCAAGTATTGCATCTAACGCTAAGCTGTTGATCGTAAAGGCAGGTGCCGACAACAATGGTATTACTATTTACAAAGGATATGAGGGCATTAAGTTCGCCGCAGATAATGGAGCACATATTATAAACTGCTCATGGGGTGGTCAGGCAGGTGGAATTTTTGGACAGGATGTGATCAATTATGCTATATCTAAAGGCTGTTTGGTAATTGTTGCAGCAGGAAATTCTAATTCGATAGTTCCGGAGTACCCTGCCAATTATAAGGGAGTTATGGTTGTAGCTGGTGTGGATATGAATGACCGAAAGAGCAGTTTTTCAAATTATGGAAGT